>CAVVKR010000049.1:0-44805 GCA_963748745.1 uncultured Bacillaceae bacterium
AATGATCGACACCTATATCATCTAATTTTGCGGGTAATTGCTCGATCAATTTTTTACATATAAATGGGTCATAAAATTAGCCGTACCAATCGCAACTGCACTTGCCCCAGCATAAAAATATTCAATGACATCATCAACTGACTGGATTCCGCCCATCCCGATAATCGGAATGATACATTCTGGCTTACCTCATAAATCATCCGAATAGCTACGGGTTTAATCGCTGGACCAGAAAGTCCGCCAGTTTGATTTGCCAATAATCGGTTTGCCCGTTTTAATATCTAATTCTCATTCCAAGTAATGTATTAATCATCGTCAAACCATCCGCACCTGCCTGCTTCAACGGCTTTTGCCATCTCAACAATGTTCGCTACATTCGGCGATAACTTCACATAGACAGGTACAGAAGAAACTTCTTTTACTCTTTTCGTCAATTCTTTCGCAACTTCTGGAATCGTTCCAAAAGCAATTCCGCCTTTTTTACATTCGGACAGGAAATATTTAATTCAAGTGCATGTAACATTCGGTGCTGTTGAAATTTCGTTTTGCAACCTCTACATAATCTTCTACTTGAGAACCAGCAACATTGGCAATAATAGGAACATCAAATTGTTCAAGCCATGGTAATTCATCTGTCATCACTGCTTCTAAACCAGGATTTTGCAAACCAATCGCATTTAGCATTCCTGCAGGTGTTTCCGCCACTCGCGGTGTTGGATTTCCAAAGCGTGGCTCAAGGTCGTTGCCTTAATCATCATTGCACCAACATGTTTAAATCATAAAGCTGACTAAATTCTTTCCCAAACCCAAAACAGCCGGAAGCCGGCATAATTGGATTTTTTAATGTCAAACCAGGTAGTTTACTTTGCAAACGTTTCATAAAATCACCTCACCTAATAGGAAAAACAGGACCATCACTACATACTTTTTTATACTTGTTCCAGTCTCATCACCAGCTATATGACAAACACAAGCAAAACAAGCACCAATTCCACAGCCCATTCGTTGCTCAAGTGATAAATATACCTTCTTCTTATTGCGATATTTATTTCCAATGCCTTTAACATTGGCGTCGGACCGCAAGAATAAATAATCAAAGACAAATTGTGTTGTTCAATCACATCAGTCACAAATCCTTGTGTGCCATAAGCTTCCATCAACTGTAGCAATATATGTGTCACCAACTCATGAAATTGTTCTTCATAAAACACTTGCTCAGCTGATTGCAAATCCTAAAATATGAATGACTTTTACTCCTTTTTTACGAGTTGTTTCGATAACTCGATATAAGAGGAGGGACACCGATCCCTCCACCAACTAATAGGGCTGTTTCATTTTACTGATTTCTTCAATTGGAAAACCATTACCTAATGGTCCGAGTACATCAACATTTTCTCCTGTCATGCTTTGAAGCGAGTAGACTTTGTTCCTTTCCCTTCTTTTCGATAAATAATCGTACAGCGATGAAGTTGCATTTGATCAATTGAAGCGATACTAATTGGTCTCCGTAAGTAAGAGGATCTACTCCCGCATTTGTGCTAATATGGACAAATTGTCCTGGTTCATTCATCTCTCGAACTAATTCACCTTCAAGTGTTAGCTCATAAATAGCATTAGCAATTGCTTCTGTTTGACGACGCGTATATGCTCTTGTTGATCATATTAACCGCCTCCTAGTTTTGGCATCTGGGATTTCCATCGCTTCCGCCGAAAATGTCATCGATTCAATGACACCGTAGAATCGCTTCTGCCGTATCAAGAGATGTTAAACATGCAATCCCATTTTCTACTGATTCCCGGCGAATTCGAAAGCCATCCCGTTGTGGTTGTTTTCCTTTCGTTAACGTATTAATAACGAATTGTGCTTTGCCATTGTCTAATGACATCAATAAGATTTGGCCTTCTGAACCGATTTTATCAACATACTTTTAACTGTAATTCCAGCTTCTTCAACGTTGCGCCGTTCCATTTGTTGCAATTAATGTGATAGCCGATGTTAGCAAATCGTTTTGCCAATTGTAATGCTTCTTCTTTATCTTTATCAGCAACTGTTAATAAGTACTGTTCCATAATCTTTTAATTTTCATTCCTGAAGCAACAAGCCTTTATATAGTGCTTTTTCTAACGTTATATCTTTTCCCATTACTTCACCAGTTGATTTCATTTCAGGTCCAAGTGTAATATCAACCCTGTGTAGTTTTGCAAAAGAAAAGACTGGTACTTTCACATATACACCTTGTTTTTCTGTAATAGCCCTGTTTCATAGCCTAGTTCAAGTAATGATTGCCCTAAAATAACTTTTGTTGCGACATTTGCCATCGGGACATTGGTTATTTTACTTAAAAAAGGAACTGTCCTACTTGAACGTGGATTTACTTCAATGACATATACTTCATTTTCAAAAATGACATATTGAATATTTAGTAAACCGATAATATTCAAGGCCTTTTGCAAGTTTTATCGTATAATCAACAATTTTTTTTTTACATTCGTTGAGATGTTTGTGGTGGGTATACAGCAATCGAATCACCCGAATGGACACCAGCTCTTTCAATATGCTCCATAATTCCAGGAATTAATAACATTTTCCCCGTCAGAAATAGCATCCACTTCAATTTCTTTTCCTGTTAAGTAACGATCAATAAGAACAGGATGTTCTGGATTAACTTTCACAGCATTTTCCATATAATGAAGCAGTTCATTTTCTTTATAAACGATCTCCATCGCCCGTCCGCCAAACACATAAGATGGCCGAACTAGAACTGGATAGCCAATTTCCTCTGCAATTTTTACTGCTTCTTCAACAGAAAATGCTGTTTTTCCTTTCGGCTGTGGAATGTCTAGTCTACTAATGCATGTTCGAATTTATCACGATTTTCAGCACGATCCAAACTTTCAAGTGATGTCCCAAGAATGTTTACACCACGTTCTACAAGATCTGCAGCTAAATTAATCGCTGTTTGTCCCCCAAATTGAACAACAACCCCTTCCGGCTGCTCTAAATCAATTACATGCATGACATCTTCAATCGTTAATGGCTCAAAATAAAGCTTATCTGAAATACTAAAATCAGTAGAGACCGTTTCCGGATTATTGTTAATAATAATTGCTTCATAGCCCGCTTCCTTGAATCGCCCAAACAGAATGAACAGTTGCATAATCAAACTCTATTCCTTGGCCGATTCGGATCGGTCCTGCCCCTAAAACGATGACACTTTTTCTTCCTGATCGATTGATTCATTTTCTAGTTCATATGTGCCATAAAAATAAGGTGTATTTGATTCGAATTCTCCAGCACATGTGTCAACCATTTTATATACTGGCATAATGCCATTTTTCTTTCTCCAAGCGTAGATTTCCTTCTCTGATGTGTTCCATAAGCTTCGCTAACGTTCGATCGCAAAATCCACGTCTTTTCGTCTTCCAAACCTTTATGAAGGTGGAACGGTGACTTTGCTAAGGTTTGTTCAAATTGAACGATTTTTTCCATTTTATAAAGGAAGAATAAATCTATTTTACTCCAATCATGAAGGGTTTGAATCGAGATTCCTCTACGCAGTGCCTCTCCGAGATAGAAAAGTCTTTCATCATCTGCATTTCTAATTCGCTTTTCTAAACGTTCATCTGACACTTCCTGCTTTGTTAGGTAGTTCTAAGATGATATACATCACTCTCCAACGAGCGAACAGCTTTTAACAACGATTCTTCAAATGTCCGTCCAATCGCCATGACTTCACCAGTTGCTTTCATTTGCGTCCCTAATAGTCGGTTTGCAGATTCAAATTTATCAAATGGCCAGCGAGGGATTTTTGTTACAACATAATCAATGTCGGTTCAAAACATGCATATGTTTTTTCTGTAACAGGATTTTTTAATTCATCAAGTGTAAAGCCGACAGCAATTTTTGCCGCTAATTTTGCAATCGGGAAGCCTGTTGCTTTTGACGCTAAAGCTGATGAACGACTTACACGTGGATTTACCTCAATAATATAATAATTGAAACTATCGGGATCAAGCGCAAGTTGGACATTACATCCGCCTTCAATTCCTAGCGCACGGATAATTTTTAAAGAGGTGTTTCTAGCAATTGATATTCACGGTCACTTAATGTTTGACAGGTGCAACAACAATCGAATCACCCGTATGAATACCTACAGGATCAATATTTTCCATATGGCAAACAACAATCGCATGATCATTCGCATCACGCATGACTTCATATTCAATTTCCTTATAATCCAGCAATACTTTTCTCTAATAAACATTGGTTCACAGGACTATTTTTTAAACCGCTGGAAACAATTTCCTGAATTCCTCTCTGTTTTCACAAATACCTCCACCTGTTCCCCCTAATGTATATGCTGGACGGACAATGACTGGATAGCCAACTCTTTCCACGAAAGAGAATGCCTCTTCAAGTGATGAATGATGTCACTTTCAGGAATAGGCTCCTTTAGTTCCTTCATGAGTGTCACGGAAAAGTTCTCGATCTTCCGCTTGTTGAATCGCCGATAACTTTGTTCCTAACACTTCTACATTACATTCTTCTAATATCCCTGCTTCTGATAACTCCACTGCCATGTTTAATCCCGTTTGTCCACCGAGTGTTGGTAAAATAGCATCCGGTCTTTCTTTGCGAATAATGCGGCTAACAAATTCCAATGTGAGCGGTTCGATGTAAACAACATCAGCAATTTCAGTGTCAGTCATAATAGTTGCTGGATTTGAATTAATGAGAATCACTCGATAGCCTTCTTCTTTTAAAGCTATACATGCTTGTGTCCCAGCATAATCAAATTCTGCTGCCTGACCAATGACAATCGGTCCTGATCCGATGACTAAAATACTTTTTATATCTTGACGTTTAGGCATTGTTTGTCTCCTTCCCTTTCCTTTCACGAATCTTTTGTAAAAAATCATCAAATAAATATGTCGCATCCTCAACCCCAGGTGAAGCTTCCGGATAAAATTGAACACTTAATGAAGGGTAGTCTTTATGTTTCAATCCAACAACATTTCCATCATTTAATCCTTTATAGAGAATGTTCAGTCTCGTCTGTTGAAGCGATGTTTCTATCACTGTGTATTCATTGTTTTGGACAGTGAAAAAGACTTTTCCGGTTTCTATATTTTTAACAGGATAGCTTGATCCATGGCAGCCAAGAGGTAATTTTAGATGTGTCCGCACCATTTGCTAAAGCAAACAATAGATGTCCAAGACCGATCCCCATTATCGGAACATCGCTCATGAGCTCTTTTATCACGTCAGCTACGTGTAAAACATCTTTTGGGTTCCCAGGTCCATTTGAAATGATCACACCATCAGGATGTAAGGTCATGATCTCAGTCACTGATTCATCATATGGCACAACAGTTACATCACAGTCGCGCATGTTCAATTCTCTTAAAATACCATTTTTAAAACCGAGATCAATGAGAACGATATTGCTTCCTCTTCCTGGACTAGGAAATGGTTTGTTCGTCGATACGCGCTTTACTTGATCTGTAGGTAATTGCAATGCTCTTAAACGTTCAAGTTCACTTTCAATATCCACATTGCTATTGCATATTTTCCTTTTAATAGGCCATTGTTTCTAATGTGTCGCATGAGCATTCTCGTATCAATGCCCGAGATTCCAGGTATTTCTTTTTGTTGCAAAAAGGTATCTAATGACATCTCACTTCGCCAATTCGATGGGAAATCAGCAGCTTCCTTCACAATGATCCCTTTTAGAGTTGGTTCAATCGCTTCAAAGTCGTCCCGATTGAATCCATAATTTCCAATGAGTGGATAAGTAAACATCACGAGTTTATCGAAATTCGCTGGATCCGTTATTATTTCTTGATAACCAGTCATACTCGTATTAAAAATAACTTCACCTGTAGCATCTTTTTCCGCACCGAATGCTGTCCCAGCAAAGACAGTGCCATCTTCTAATATTAAGTACCGTTCCATTTATTGTTCACATCCTTCGGACCATATTAATGTTCCAGCTGCAAAAGTCGCGACCGGCCATCCTTTACATTTCCAACCTGTGAAAGGAGTGTTTTTTCCTTTTGACACGAAGGTTATCCGGATCAATTATCTCTTTCCTTATTTAAATCGAGAATGTGATATCTGCTACCCCACCAACCTCTAGTTTTCCAAATGGTAGGCGAAAGCTTTCTGAGGCGAATAGTCATCAATCAATTAGCTGTTGCAAGGAAATATTCCGTTGGTAACAAAATTCGTATATAAAAGTGGAAACGCTGTTTCTAGACCAACAATTCCAAATGGAGCAAGAGTCATTCCTTCTGCTTTTTCCTCAATGGTATGTGGGGCATGGTCTGTTGCAATAAAATCGATCGTTCCATCAAGTAAACCTTCTATTAAAGCATCTCGATCTTCTTTTCCTCGTAAAGGTGGATTCATTTTGAAATTTGCATCATCTGCTGGGATATCCTCATCACATAATAATAAATGATGTGGTGTTACTTCAGCAGTCACACGAATACCAGCGCGCTTTGCATCTCTCACTACTCGGACAGATTCTTTCGTACTGATATGACAAACGTGGTAGTGACAGTTAGCTGCTTCTGCAAGTAACACATCCCTTGCAATATGGACAGATTCACAAACAGAAGGGATCCCGGGGATTTTATGTTTTTCGGCAAAAGATCCTTGGTGGACAGCTCCATCATAAATAAGCGAGTTATCTTCACAATGAGCAACAATCGGCATTTCTAATGCTGCTGCTTTTTTCATTGCTTCGAACATCGTCGCTGCTGTTTGCACACCTACACCATCATCTGTAAATGCAAATGCTCCAGCTTTTTTCAAATGAGTAAAATCGGTTATTTCTTTTCCTAACTGCCGGGTTGTAATTGCTCCATATGGTAAAACCCGAACAACAGCTGTTTCATCGATTCTTTTCATTAACCAATTCATTTGCTCAGGAGTATCCGGAACTGGTCGCGTATTCGGCATAGCAGCAACAGTGGTAAATCCTCCCTTAGCAGCAGCTTTCGTTCCAGTTGCGATTGTTTCTTTCTTTTCCCCTCCTGGTTCACGGAGATGAATATGTAAATCTACTAACCCAGGTGCGGCTAGTAAGCCGTCAGCATCGAATACTTTTTCCTCTTTTGCTAATATTTCGTCATTGATTTCAACTATATTGCCATTTGCTATTTTGATATCAACTTGTTTTAACTCTCCGTTTGCTTGTATTATTTGACTGTTTTTAATGATCCATTCCATCTTTACTTCACGCCTCCTAAGCTCTCGATTGCTCTTTTTAACACTGCCATCCTTACATATACACCATTTTCCATTTGTTTGAAAATTCGTGATCGTCTACACTCAACTAGTTCATCTGCGATCTCTACATTCCTATTAACAGGGGCTGGATGCATAATAATGCTATTACTCTTCATCATTTTTTCTCTTGCAACTGTTAAGCCATAGCGCTGATGGTACTCCTCATCTGATAAAAACGATGTACTTTCATGTCGTTCATGTTGAATTCTTAAAAGCATTAAAACATCGGCGGTTTTGATTGCTTCATCTAATGGTCGATAGGCGCCAGATGTTAAGTATGCATCATCAAACCATTCAGGTGGTCCAGAAAAGATCACTTCCGCTCCTAATTTTTTTAATGCTTGCATGTTTGACTTAGCAACTCTGCTATGGATGATATCGCCAATCATCGCAATTTTCAAACCATGAAAGGTTCTGGAATGTTTGTTGAATGGTAAATAAATCGAGTAAAGATTGGGTTGGATGCTGACCACAACCATCACCACCATTAATAAGGGGGATTTGTAATTGATCTAACCATTCTTGATAGAAATGATCTTGTTGGTGACGGATAACTGCCACTTTGACACCAAGTGCTTCAAATGTTTTTACTGTGTCATAAAGTGATTCTCCTTTCAATAAGCTTGATGCATCTCTTTCAAAAGGAATGACATCTAAACCGAGCTTTCTCTCAGCAATTTCAAAACTACTTTTCGTTCTCGTACTCGGCTCGAAAAAAAGATTGACTGCGAAGATCTTTTCATTCGGTGTCCAACTTTCCCCTTTGGAGAATCTCTCTGCTTCTTGCAAAATATCCATGATTTCTTCCGTCGATAAGTGATTCATTGATAATAGATGCTTCACTGTCCCTTTCCTCCGTTTCATCCTGTCATTTTTAAAGGATCTATTCAACGCCTAACCGATTAATCGTTTTTCTATTAATAGTGAACGAACATCATCATCGTGTTGCGGACAATCCCCTTCCATTTTGCTTTTCAAAAGTGAAAGGGGGGATACGATCCGCTACACATTTCTTCTTATTGTGCACTTCTCTGATAACTTGAATCATCAAACATATCTATTTTTTCTTCATTGGCTACTTTTCGACCTGGGAGTAGAAGATTTAACAGTACCCCGATAATTGCTGCTAAAGCCATTCCAGAAATTTGCAATGTATCAGTTACTTTAATAAATGCTCCACCGATACCGATACCAAAATAACAGAAGAAATAATTAAGTTGCGTTTCTCACCAAAATCAACATCATTTTCAATAATCATTCTCAGCCCGCTGATGCGATAATTCCAAACAAGAGAATGGAAACACCGCCCATAACCGCTGTGGAATGAGCAATTAATGCTGAAACCTTACCAATAAATCCAAACATAATGGCTGGGACCGCTGCTCCACCAATAACAAACACACTTAAATGCGTAGTAATCGCCAAAACACCAATATTTTCACCATAGGATGTATTTGGTGGTCCACCAAGCAGCGAGCAATCATAGTTGCAACTCCATCCCCATGATCGAGCGATGTAAGCCTGGCTTTTCGATAAAGTTACTTCCAACAACTTTACTTAATACCATTTGATGCCCAATATGCTCAGCAAAGTCACAATCGCAACAGGAACCATAATGAAGGCAATTCCCATGAAAATGCTGGTGTATACTGACAAAAGGAACGATAAAGTCTGGCATTGCAAACCAGCTTGCTGCTGTCACTTGTAGAAAAATCAACAAGTCCAGCAATAATGCAATCACATACCCACCAACAATCCCAATAAGAATTGGAATTAATCCAAAAAATCCTCTGAAAAACATCGTAGAGATAAGATCGTGACTGCCAATGTGAATAAGAGCGACAATGAGATGAGCCGTACTATAGATATCTCAGCAAGTAGCTGGATTTTCATACATCGCCATTTCAACCGCTGTTCCTGCTAAGACTTAATCCGATAACCATAATGACTGGTCCGACGACAACCGGTGGTAAGAGTTTCATTAACCAGTTGAATCCAGATCTCTTTAATAATTAGTGCAACAATCCCGTAAACAAATCCTGCGAAGAAAGATCCTATCATAGCTGCTTCCAGGTCCACCTATATCATTTCAGCTGAAATGAATCGGGGAGATGAAGGCAAAGGATGATCCTAGGTAGGCTGGAATTTGACCTTTTGTAACAATAAATAGGCAAAGTTCCTAGTCCACTTGAAATTAATGCAACTGCTGGGCTAAACCAACGAGAAACGGAACAAGAACCGTTGCACCAAACATGGCGAATAAATGTTGAATACTAAACGTTAACCATTGTAATATGCGTTTTGGTATTTCTTGATACGTCTAAATATTTTTTTCCTTGTTTTCCCATTTTTATCCTCCTATTTCCATACTACATCTTTAATAAAAAACCCTCTTTTCTGATAGAGGGCAAAGAGGGTTAGTTGAGGTAGGGAGATGATTCTCACGTCTACAGACTATTATCCCTTTGTCAGCCTCTCTGGACTGCATTTAAAAGGGACTGCTTATTTATTTTTCAAAAATACTTACTTGATCTATCGCATCAACTTCTGTTAATTCAACGACGATTTTTTCTGTTTTTGAAGTAGGTACATTTTTACCAACAAAATCAGCTCGAATCGGTAACTCACGATGACCACGATCAACAAGAACAGCCAAGTTGGATTTGCTGCTGGTCTTCCGAAATCCATCAATGCATCCATGCTGCTCTTACCGTTCTTCCTGTATATAAAACATCATCAACTAAAATCACTTTTTTATTGGTAATATCCACTGGGATATCTGTTCCTTTAACAAGTGGTTCTAAATCTTCATTGTTTCTTCGTTAAATCATCACGATATAAGGTGATATCTAAGCTCACCAACTGGCAAATGCTCTCCTTCAATTTGTTCATTCTTTTCGCAAGCCGTTGTGCAATATAAATACCGCGTGTTTTGATACCAATGAGCACACAATTTTCAATCCCTTTATTCGTTCAATAATTTCGTGAGCAATACGTGTCAATGCTCTCTGATAGCCTTTTCATCCAGTAAAATTGCTTTTTGCGACATGTTCATACACCTTCCCTTCGTCATGTTTCATTATGCCCGTAAAAAAATCCTCTCCCGATGGCGAGAGGATAGGTATCCAAAGATAATGCATCATGCATGAAAATGGCAGCTATCTTAAATGCGTTATTCCGTTTCCTTCTCAGCCTCACAGGACTGTCTTAAAGGGCTTATTTAATTAATTAATAATATAACGTTATAATTTATTTGTCAATAGTTATTTTCGCAAAGAGTCGAGCAAACGCGCAAAATATTCTGGTAGCGGTGCTTCAAATTCCATATATTCATTTGTCCGTGGATGAATGAAGCCAAGAACATCTGCATGTAAAGCTTGTCCATCAATTCGAGTGTTTTCTTTGGTCCATATTTTGGATCTCCAGCGACGGATGCCCAATATAATTCATATGAACACGAATTTGATGTGTACTCCCTGTTTCTAATTGACATTCCACAAGAGTATAGTTCAAATCGCTCTAACACTGAAAATGTGTCACTGCATGTTTCCCACCTTCTACTACTGTCATACTTTGACGATCTCCCGTTTATCTCTGCGCGATAGGTGCATCAATTGTTCCATAATCATGTGGAATCACACCGTGAACAAGTGCTACATATTTTCTAGTCATTGACTGTATCAAGAGTTGCTCCACTAATTTTCGATGAGCCATATCATTTTTCGCCACCATTAATAAGTCCAGAAGTATCTTTATCAATGCGGTGAACAATACCTGGACGCATACTCCATTAATACCGGATAAATCCTGACAGTGAGCCAATAAACCATTAACAAGTGTTCCTGTCATATGACCGGAGCAGGATGAACGACCATTCCTCTTCGGTTTATTGACAACTAATACATCATTATCTTCGTATAAAATATCTAATTTCATTTCTTCGGGCAACAACATCTAATCTTCTGGTTCAGGAAAGTGAATTGTCAATGACATCACCTTCATGGCATTTATAATTTGTTTTGACACTCTTGCCATTCACATAGCACATATCCATCTTTAATCCATTGTTGACTTGTGTACGACTCCATTCTTTCGTTTAGTGATCGTATTACTTTATCTATACGTTCATTCTTTTGTTTTCAACAATGCTGTTCGATTGTCTCCATCTGTGTTTTCTCCTTTGATTCTTTTTCTCTCAAAAACATTTGAATAATCAACAAGTCTAACTCCAATCGTTAAAGCTGAATCAGCAATATTAAAAATTGGAAAATCATAAGTAAAAATATATGTATCAATAAAATCAACCACTTCTTTGCGAATAACACGGTCAATAAAATTCCCGATGGCTCCGCCTAGCATAAATGCAAGACTAACACCTAGCAACCATTTTCCTTTGCCTCTGTTTGCATATAATAGATAATCCCTATAACAACCAATAACGTGACGATATAGAAAAACCAGCATCTGTCCTTCTAAAATTCCCCATGCTGCTCCTTTATTTCGATGTGATGTAATATAAAAGAAATTTTCGATGACTTGAATACTTTCACCAATATTCATATTTTTGACGATAAGCCATTTCGTCAATTGATCAAGACAATAATCAATAATAGCGATTATATAATAAATCACCGAGCAATCCCCCACATTTTCCACAAATAACTCAATTAACTAATATGCATTTTAGCATAAAATTATCATCTGGAACAATTCCACATGTAAAAATAATGAGTTTTGAAAATATAATCATTTCCAAGACTCATCTCTTACTACACCTACTTATTAATATATTTTCTACAATGTAAGCACATCGTTTCACATAGTGTTGGGTGCTTTTCGTTTTGTCCGATTTCTGGCGTCACGATCCAGCAACGTTCACATGTTTCTCCATCTGCTTTTTCAACAACAATCGCACATGATCGAGTTTCAATGCTTACTCGGTGCTTCATCCAAACTTCCACCAATTTCAAAATCAGAAACGATAAAAACTGTTCATGTTTCTCTTCTAATCGATCTAATAATGCTTTTGTTTCCTCATCAATAAACAAGGTAACTTTTGCATTCTAATGATTTACCGATCACTTTTTCATTACGAGCCTCTTCAAGTGCTTTTAACACATCATCACGAAGATTCAAAAATTTCCCATTTTTCTTTAACTGTTCTGCATTTCGAATTCTTGATTTCTGGCATATCTGTTAATTGTACACTTTCTTCTTCAACAAATGGCATGTATGACCATACTTCATCTCTGTATGAGGAAGAATCGGCGACAATAGTTTAACGAGTGCAAGTAATGACTCATAAAAGACTGTTTGAATCGCTCGGCGTTCGTATTGTTTTTTGCCTCAATATAAAAAATATCTTTTGCAAAATCAAGATAGAATGAACTCAAATCAAGTGTACAGAAGTTATTAACGGCGTGATAAATTCCTGCAAATTCATAATTATCATAGATTTCTCGAACAGTTTTAATCAATTTATTTAATTTTACGAGCATAAATTGATCCACTTCACGAAGCTCCTCATAAGAAACTGATCGTATTTGGATCAAAGTCATGCTAAATTCCTAATAAGAAACGGAATGTGTTTCGGATTTTACGGTATACTTCAGATACTTGTTTTAAAATTGCATCAGATACGCGAACGTCTGATTGATAGTCAACAGAAGCAACCCATAAGACGAATAATATCTGCTCCAAATTGATTCATAACTCTTAGATGGAATCAATGATGTTCCCGAGTGATTTACTCATTTTTCGTCCTTCGCCATCAAGAGCAAATCCATGGCTTAATACACCTTTATACGGTGCTTTTCCTGTTACAGCAACTGCAGTTGATAAGGATGAGTTAAACCAACCACGGTATTGATCAGAGCCTTCTAAGATATAAATCAGCTGGTCGCTGTAATTCTTCACGTTCTAGCAAGACAGCTTGGTGGGAGGAACCTGAATCAAACCAAACATCCATAATATCATGTTTCTTTAGTGAATTCACCATTTGGACTACCTGGATGTGTAAAGCCTTCCGGTAATAAATCTTTCGCTTCCCGTTCAAACCAAATATTTGACCCATGCTTCACGGAAAAGGTTGGAGACATGATCGATCGTTTCATCCGTTATAATTGCTTCACCATTTTCGGCATAAAAAACAGGAATTGGAACCCCCCAAACACGCTGACGGGAAATACACCAGTCTCCACGATCGCGAATCATATTGTAAAGACGAGTTTCTCCCCAAGCAGGAACCCATTTTACATCTTTAATTGCTTCTAGTAATTCATCACGGAATCTTATCAATCGATGCAAACCATTGGGCTGTTGCACGATAAATAACAGGTTTTTTCGTTCTCCAATCATGTGGATAGGAGTGAGTGATAAATGGAGCTTTAACAATAGCCCTATTCTCTTTCAATTTTTCCGTAACGAGTTTATTTCCTTCATCATAGAACACACCTTCAAGGCCAGGTGCTTCATCTGTAAAGTATCCTTTCTCATCCACTGGAGATAAAACACTCTAATATTATACTTTTTACCGATGCAGTATAGTCTTCTTCCCCATGTCCTGGAGCTGTATGAACACAACCAGTTCCTGCATCAAGTGTGACATGATCGCCGACAATAACGAGTGATTCACGATCGTAAAATGGATGCTGTGCTTATACAGATTCTAAATCTTTTCCTTTGATTTTGCGAATAACTTCGATATTTTTCCACTCCAACTCTTGTTGCAGTATTCTAGTAAGTCATGTGCCACGACATATTTTTCCCCATCGGCATTTAACAACAGCATATACAAAATCAGCATGAACAGAGATAGCTAAGTTAGCAGGAATCGTCCACGGTGTTGTCGTCCAAATAATAATTTGCTCATCATCTTCAAAAACACCTTTTCCATCTTTCACTTGGAAAGCCAACATAAATAGATGGTGAACGTTTATCTTTATACTCAATTTCCGCTTCTGCTAGTGCTGATTCACTAGATGGTGACCAATAAACAGGCTTTTGCCCTTTATAAATATAGCCTTTTTTCGCCATTTCTCCGAAAACTTTAATTTGCTGTGCTTCATATTCAGGCTGTTAATGTAATATATGGATTATCCCAATCCCCGCGAACACCTAAACGTTTAAATTGTCACGTTGGTTATCAATTTGTTCAAGCGCATATTCTTCACATAATTTACGAAATTCGCGCTGCTGCATTTCTTTCCTATTGATTCCTTTTTTCGTTAAAGCATGTTCGATTGGCAAACCATGTGTATCCCAACCTGGAACATATGGTGCATGATAGCCAGTCATCGATTTATGGCGAACGATAATATCCTTCAAAATTTTATTTAGGGCATGCCCAAGATGTAAATCGCCATTCGCATATGGTGGCCCATCATGCAAAATAAAGAGCGGTCTTCCTTTAGTACGTTCTTGCACTTTTTGATAAATATTTTTTTCTTCCCATTCCTTTTGTCGTTCCGGTTCTTTTTTCGGAAAGATTTCCACGCATTGGAAATTTAGTTTTTGGCATTAATAATGTATCTTTATAATCCATTGTTTTTCCTCCTTTATTTCTTCTCCAGCTTATGCATTTTCATTTTTACACACAAAAAAACTTCCCATCCCTAAAAAGGGACGAGAAGTTTTCACGCGGTACCACCCTCATAGATAAAAACAGTCCTAGCTTTTATCCACTCAGCCATTCGTATCGTGAATGATTCGCTGTCATTTACTTGCTGTTAAGCTTTCAATTCAAGAACTACAGGGTGATTTTCCAGAGCTTCGCTTATACCAGACTTTCACTATTTCTGGCTCGCTGTTTTCATTATAAGCAGAAGAACTGTACTCTCCCTGTCATCGTTTACCTCATATTCACATTCGTTTCTATTATAATATATTCATTTCTTTGTGCAAGCTCTCCTATACTTCTTCTTCTTGAAGAACTTTTAAATCTGTCGCATCCATTTCAAACTCCATTAATTTATCCCAATCATCATGATCGAGTAAATCAAGTTGTGCCTCAATTAGCATTTTGAAACGATTGCGGAACACTTTCGATTGTTTTTTCAATTCTTCGATTTCCAGTGCAATTTTACGGGCTTTTGAAAGAGATTCATTCACAATCCGTTCAGCATTCTTTTCCGCTTCTCTCACAATTAATTTTGCTTCTTTTTCCGCTTGCCCTTTTACATCTTCAGCAGCTTCTTGAGCAACAACGATTGATTTATTCAATGTCTCTTCGATATTAGAAAAATGCCCTAACTTTTCATTCGTACTTTGCAGTTTCTCTTCTAACTCCTTTTTCTCGCGAATAATTAATTCATAATCCTTAATTACTTGTTCGAGAAAATCGTTTACTTCATCTTCATCATATCCACGAAAACTTTTGCTAAACTCTTTATTATGTATATCTAACGGCGTCATCGGCATTTGTACTCATACCTCCATACATCTCAAAATTCATGTTACTGACAAAAAAGGTCTCATTCATCTAGTCTCTTTATTATAAATGAATTTCTACAGCTTGTGTACAAAATCCTCTAATTTAGGCAAATTATTTTAGCTTTCCTACTTCTATTCGCCATTTTCCTTTTTTCGTCGTCCCTCTTAACGTCATAATTTTACATCTGCCAAATCCTCGGATGGAAATCGTATCATTTTCTTCACATAAAAAAGCAGGTTCAGAAACATGTTTCCAATTTACTTTTACTTTTTCACTTAAAATAAGTGTTCGTGCTTTTTGTCTAGATACATGAATAAAAGCTGAGAGAACTGCATCAAGACGTAAGGAGCTAACGGTTTTTTGTACCATTTTCCATTCATTTTTCGGTTGTATCACTTCTTCTAATGGGATTTCTACTAATTCGACTGAAGCTTTGCCAACCTGGTCAAATTGTAATTGAACATAATGGGCCATTTCTTTAGCAACAATTAATTGTATGTTATCTTCTTGGATGAGGATGTCGCCAAACTTTTCTCTTTTCACACCGAGTGACATTAATGTACCTAGAATTTGACGATGACCAATCGACAAAAATTTACTTGCATATTTCAATTGAAACAATGTCAGTTGGAAATCATCTACATCAGGTTGAAAATAGTCGGGAAAGATGATTGCCCGTTGTCTTTCGGCATTGTCTGTACCGCCGTAAGCCGCACATTTTATTTCATTATTTTTACCAATGATTGTTTGAACGATTTGCAGCTCTCGTGGATCAAGAAAATCAGATAATTTTGGAACATAGCTATTTTCTACATCTAAACGCCAGCTTAACACTTGATCGATAAATTCTTTTTCATCTGGTCTAAAATGCTGGTAGATCGTATCCATATTATCCCCTTTAAATTAACATTGTACGTAAAAAAGGGAGAGCGACTCTCCCTTTTTAATTATATAAACCATTGAGCAAGTTGCGCTAACCCTTGCGTCGCCAACCGAAGCACAATAAGAGCCACAATTGGCGAAAAATCTATCATACCAAGTGGAGGTACAAAGCGCCGAAACGGTTCTAAATATGGTTCACAAAGACGTGCCAACAGCTGGCCGAATGATGTCTCCCTAGCATTTGGGAACCATGACATTAATATATATATGATAATTAGCCACGAATAAATAGAAATGGCTCTAAATAGTATTCCAAAAACAATATCCATCTTTTACCTCCACCTCATATCCTGAAAGTCTTGCTCTTTCACTAAATCAGAAATATTGCCTGCGACCTCTACATTATCAGGAGTACATAAAAATATATTTGTACCGATACGTTGAATGTCACCGCCAATAGCATAAACTGTACCACTTAAAAAATCAACTATCCGAATGGCTTGGTCATGCTGAATCCGCTGTAAGTTAACGACAACAGCGCGTCGATTTTTTAAATGATCAGCTATCTCTTGGGCATCAGCGTATACCCTCGGCTCCATAATGACCACTTTTGAAGACTGCTGTACACTATGTAAGCTCACTACATTTTCTTTATAAGAAGGTGAGCGTTTCTTCTCACTGATCGGTCGTACATCGCTTTTATCTTTTTCCTTTTCGTGCATCTCTTCGTACTCCTCGTACTCTTCCTCCTCATCGTCGAGAAGAAAAAGAGATTTTAGTTTCGATTTTATCCCCATCGCGTCAACCTCCTACTTTTCTTCTCCAACAAGGGATGTACCGAGTCTTACATATGTTGCACCTTCTTCAACCGCGAGCTCATAATCATTTGACATCCCCATTGATAGCTCATTACATGGAGCATAACTCACATCCAATGCTTTTACCTTTTCTTGCAACTCTTTCATCTCTTTAAAATACGTTCGAAGTTGTTGCTTATCATCAATAAATGGGGCCATTGTCATCAGTCCAACTACCATTATATTTTCAAACTGCTCTAATTGCTGTATAAATGAAATGAGGTTTTCCGGTGCCAAACCATGTTTCGATTCCTCACCTGACACATTCACTTGCACAAAGCATTTGATTGGCCTGTCCGCACGTTTATTAATTTCTTTTGCAAGTGACATTCGATCGAGTGAATGAATATAAGATACTTTATGTATAATATTTTTTACTTTGCGAGACTGTAGTGTTCCAATAAAGTGCCAAACAGGTTCATCACCTAAAGCATCCCATTTTTTTAGAAATCCATTATCGCGATTTTCACCAAGATGAATGATACCTGCATCAAGTGCTTCTTGAGCCCGTTCATTTGATACATATTTTGTAACAGCAATAATATTTACTTCATCACGATGACGCCCGGACTTTTCGCATGCTTTTTTAATATTTTGTTCAATGACCGCAAGATTTTCTGTTACTTTCATTATTTTATTACCCCTATTACAATAATAAGTTTTGTTATCCTATAGTGTACCATAATTTTCGTCTTTGCGGTCACCGAAATATTGAGACATCTAACCGACAAAATAACGATGACAAAAACTTTTAACCACAAGGACTTAGTATTTCAACTATCAACGCAAAACTATCTTGTTTATTCATAATGAAAGCAAGCTATTCAATGATAAAATCAGTACCTGTTTGTTAAGTGTATTTATACCTTTATTCTTATGATTTTGGTTCCTCTATTTGTTGTTGTATTGATTTTTGCTCATTATATCGAATTAATATGACATCGGTCCCAATTTTCAAAATATTTTTCCACGGAATAACAATGTCTTCCTCTTTTGAAAACAGGCCTAAAACTTTACTTGCACCACCAACAATAATATTTTCAATTTTTCCTGTATCTAAATCAATATCGATATCAACTACATTCCCTAGTTTTTTGCCATCGGCAATATTCACGACATCTTTTATTTGAAATTCAGAAATTCTCACCAATGTATGTACCTCCTCTTCTATCTTGCATAGATAGAAAAAAATCGTGAAAGTAAAACATAAACGCCTCGTTTGATAACAATCTATTTGCACGAAAAAACGCCACTTTACTCATTTTTATGATATAAATGAGCGACATATACCTTAATGGTCAAAGGAAAAATGCCTGCATGAAAAATGCAAGCCCTCTTTATAGTGGAATTCAACACCGAGAAAGTAACGCAGGCAATGACTGTAACTGTCACTTTAGAAGTGAAAAGTAGCGTGCTAATAGATGATGATAAAAAGAAAACAAGTCTTTCCCGAAAGATGGAAAAGACTTGTTTGCTCATTGAATATTTTTATTAATTTGTTTTATCGCTGCTTTTTCTAACCTTGATACTTGTGCTTGTGAAATACCTATTTCTTCTGCAACCTCCATTTGTGTTTTACCTTGAAAAAAGCGTTTTTTAATAATGAGTTTTTCTCTATCATTTAACTTCCGTAATCCTTCATGTAGTGCAATTTCTTCAATCCAATGTATTATCAATATTTTTATCGTCACTTAATTTGATCCAAAACATAAATCGGATCGCCCCCATCATTGATAGATCGGTTCGAAAGAGGGAGACTGGGTCTTGAATTGCATCAAGTGCGAAAACTATTTCTTCCTGGGGAATGCCCAACACTTTTGCAATATCTTCTGCTGTTGGTTCTTTAGATGTTTTCGGACCAACTTGTCGCGTACTTGCAATGCTTTATAAGCGATATCCCGAAGTGATCGAGAAACACGAATGGGATTATTATCACGTAAATAACTACTAATTTCACCGATAATCATCGGGACTGCATATGTAGAAAATCGTACATTTTGACTTAAATCAAAATTATCAATAGATTTCATTAGTCCAATGCACCCAACTTGGAATAGATCATCCACATATTCACCGCGATTATTAAATCGTTGAATGACGCTTAAGACTAAGCGTAAATTCCCATTCACAAGCTTTTCTCTTGCGGATAAATCACCATTCTTGCATTTGTTTAAATAATTCTCATTTCGTCGTTTTTTAAAACGGGAAGTTTTGATGTATCTACACCACAAATTTCTACTTTGTTTCGCTTCAATTTTTTCCCTCCTCAAGGAGCTAACAGTTCAAAATTAAGTATCTCCTTGAAAGGGAAAAATATGCACTGTTCGAAAAAAGAGTGAAACTTTTAAACCATCTTATTAAATTCCTTTCGTAAACGCTTAATAATTCGTTTTTCTAAGCGAGAAATATAAGATTGGGAAATACCTAACAAATCAGCAACATCTTTTTGTGTTTTTACTTCTCCATTGTGTAAACCAAACCTTAATTCCATGATTTGTTTTTCACGTGGCGTCAACTGACGGAGTGCACTAAGAAGTAATTTTTTATCAACATGAGCATCTAAATCTTTTGTAATTATATCTGCATCTGTTCCAAGTACATCTGACAATAACAATTCATTTCCATCCCAATCAATATTTAATGGTTCGTCAAATGATACTTCTGATCTCGTTTTATTATTACGCCGTAAATACATTAAAATCTCATTTTCAATACAACGTGACGCATAGGTTGCTAATTTTATTTTCTTTTCGGGATTAAACGTATTGACTGCTTTGATCAAGCCGATTGTCCCAATACTAATTAAATCTTCAATGTTAATTCCGGTGTTCTCAAATTTCCGGGCAATATAAACAACAAGTCGCAAGTTTCTCTCAATCAGTATGGATCTGGCCGCTTTATCACCTGTTGGGAGTTTTTTTCAGAAGAATGGCTTCTTCCTCTTTAGAAAGTGGTGGCGGCAACGCCTCACTGCCACCTATATAATAGACTTCATCAGATTTTAAACCTAACTTAATGAGAAGCTTACTCCAATAAAATGAAAAATAAAATCGCAGTTTTTTCATTGTTTTCTCCCTTCTAATTTTCTAATTTGTTGAGTATAGTATTATTACGCTTACTCTGTTAAGAAGCGCAATCATGAGAAGCTCCCGCCACCATTTTCGGATGAACAATACATTCAAACTTATCTTCACTAGATAAAACTTGGTTTGTAAAATGGATAAGTGCTTTTTTTACGATCCATCGTTTTGTACCTTTTTCGATTGTGATCAAATCAGGTTTAAAAGCAGTTAACAACTGATGGCTTTTTCCTACGACTTGAGCAGGAATAAATCGAACATTCTCATACCAAGTTGCTGGCATTTGCTTAGTATCATGAAGAAGTTGGTCAGGATCTTGTGCAATCGCTACTATTTCCTCTGGAAGCACCTCCTCTAACGATCCAATAGAAACAATCATGACAGGCATTTTTGAGAGGGGATCGTATAGTTGATTGCCACTGTCAATCAGCCCTGTTAATTGGAAACAAACTCCATTTATTTTCACTTCCACATCAACTAACTGATCATATTGAATGTTCACTGTTGCGATAGAATCAATTCTTTGTTTTGAAAAATACCAAGCAACAGGAAAACAAAAAATGACAAACAACCAACTAATAGGATCGCCAAAACCTTTGACACTAGCTAAAAAAATGGTTGACTGCAGTTCAAAATCAAACATGAGCAAATAATGTAAGCCGATTAATATTCCACCGGTAAGAAAGGTAACGAGATAGAATGTGAATAAACATGAGACAAAATATCGTAGCCGCTTAAATCCGAAAACAGTGAAAACCATTAAAATGGAAACAAGTATCTTGACACCTAAGTTGCCGGCATATTGATGTATAGATGGAATAAAACCGATAAAAATAATTAGTGAACCAAGTAGTCCTCCTAAAATGATTTTCCATCCGTTTATCTGCTGTTTCAAAATAATGGATGTCAGCCATAAAATCATGCTATCAACGATAACATTCAACAGCCAAACAATATCCATATAAACGATCAAACATGTTCGCTCCCTCCCTTTGAAATATCGTCTTTATGAATAACATCTTATTGATTGGAAGTATACCGTACTTGCCCTTGAAAAGGTGTCAATTCTTGTATGCGAAAAGATAGAACTTTTTGCTTTTCTATTCGAATTTTGTCAATTGAAGGAATATGGAAGATGGCTCGGAAAAAACAATGAAAAAATTGAACGAAAATGCTATTGAAACATTTTTGAACGATTGGATGAAGCGCTTATAGAACATATTGATGCTGAAAAAGATTAGCATGTCATCAATCAATTTTTCTTCATAAAAAAACTACAAATGAAAAAAATGACAAGACTTTCATTTTTTTCATTTGTAGTTTTAAAAATAAAACAATCCCCATTGAGGGAGCTTTTTCACCCTCAAGGTGGGGATTGTTATTGGCTATAATTTTGCAGTTTTTATGCCCTTCTTCAAATATTTCCGTAGATAGATTGATAAAGCAATAGTTACCTATTATCGACGACGATTTCTATTCCGTAAAAATGTTGGAATATCTAGCGTATCTTCCACATGTTGTGAAGAAGATCGAGGTTGTTCACGGACTTCATCACTTGATACGTCTTTTTTTACTCCTTGATTTACCGGTTGCTGTTTATGTGCAAATGGTGATCGTTGCTGTGGCTGATCATGTGGTCTTTCCTGATCATCAAAGCCAGTCGCAATCACTGTCACAATCAATTCATCTTTTAAGTTTTCATTAATAACCGAACCAAAAATCATGTTTACTTCTTGATCAGATGCAGATGCAACAATATCTGCTGCTTCTTGCACTTCATAAAGACTTAAATTTGTTCCGCCGGTAATATTCATTAATACGCCTTGCGCACCATCAATCGAAGTTTCTAATAATGGTGATGAAATGGCTTTTTTAGCGGCTTCAGCTGCACGGTTTTCACCCGTTGCTATCCCGATTCCCATTAAAGCTGATCCTTTATTAGTCATGATTGTTTTAACATCAGCAAAGTCAAGGTTAATTAAGTCCAGGAACAGCAATTAAATCTGAAATTCCTTGTACACCTTGACGAAGTACATTATCTGCTTCACGGAAAGCTTCAAGCATTGGTGTATTTTTATCAACAATTTCAAAAACGGTCATTTGGAATGACAATTAACGTATCTACTGCTTCTTTTATAGCTGCAATTCCACCTGCTGCTTGATTTGCACGTTTTCTACCTTCAAAAGTAAATGGGCGTGTAACAACACCAACTGTTAATGCACCTAAATCTTTTGCAATTTGAGCAATCACAGGAGCTGCACCAGTACCTGTTCCCCCGCCCATACCTGCAGTAACAAATACCATGTCTGCCCCTTTTAATGCTTCTTCAATTTGCTCTTTACTTTCTTCCGCTGCTTTTTTTCCAACTTCCGGATTTGCTCCTGCTCCTAGATCCTCTTGTAAGTTTGGCACCAATTTGCATTTTCATTTCTGCTTTTGACAAGATTTAGTGCTTGTGCATCTGTATTGACCGCAATAAATTCAACACCTTGTACTCCATGTTCAATCATTCGGTTAACGGCATTATTACCGCCACCACCAACACCGATCACTTTTATCGTTGCTAAGTGAATCTAAATTTGTATCAAACTCCAACATGACAAATCCTCCTAATTCGATTCGCTAATGCATGTCTAACATGACGATATTAGTTTTATTCAAAAAAAGTACCAAAGAATTTTTTTACTTTTAATGACAATTTTTCTTCGGATTCTTTTTCTGCTTTGTTCTTTAGGTTGCTGATTCTGCTTTGGTAACTCCTTTTCATTGTTTTCGATATTCATAGGTGCAGCTGCACAATTTTTCTACCTTGTAATTTAGCATTATTATAGGCATATTTAATTAATCCAACAGCTGTTGTATATTGTGGCTCACGTACACCAATATAATCAGGAATCGCAATCCGTACTCTATTTTGAAAATACATCCTGTGCTAATTCTAAAACGCCAGGCATATTAGCTACTCCACCAGTTAACACAAATCCACCTGGTAAATCTCTAACACCTAATCGTTTAAATTCATTATGCAATTAGTTCAAAAATTTCTTCCATCCTTGCCTCAATAATATCAGCTATTTCAAGTTGATTAAATTGTTGATGCTGATCACTGCCAATGATTGGAACATTAAACACTTCATCTTCAGAAGCATCGTCATAAAAAGCATGTCCATGTTTCACTTTAATCTTTTCAGCATCTTCCGTTGTTGTTCGTAATCCAATCGAAAAATCATTTGTAATATGGTCTCCACCAACTGGAATAACAGCATCGTTCTTTTAAATGATCCTTGTTCAAAAACAGCAATAGTTGTTGAACCTCCGCCAATATCGATTAAGCTACACCTAAGATTTTTTTCATCTTTGGAAAAGCAAATGACCCGCTGCTAAGTGGTTGTAAGAGCGATATCAGTAATTTCAAGACCCGCACGTTCAACACAACGAAGTGTATTATGTAAGATTGTTTTTGAACCAGTAATAATCGTCCCTTCCATTTCAAGACGAACACCAATCATCCCACGAGGATCATTAATTTCATCTAGATCCATCCACAATAAATTGTTTCGGAATAACATCAATAATTTCTCTTTCAGGAGGAATGGAAATCACTTGTGCCGCATCAATAACCCGTGCCACATCTTCATTCGTAATTTCACTATTTTCACTTGAAACAGCTACAACACCATGACAAGGTTGAAGTGACATGATTTCCAGTAATCCCGACAATAACATGGTTAATATCCATGCCAATCATTCTTTCTGCTTGTTCAATTGCTCTTTTTAATCGAATGAACGGTTTCATCTATATCAACAATGGACCCTTTTTTAATCCTTCAGATTTGACATTTCCAACACCAATAATATTTAATGAATCATTGACCATTTCTCCAATGATCACTTTTACACTGGATGTACCGATGTCAAGACTAACATATATTTCATTGTTGTTCATTCTTTGGCACCTCCTTTATACATCTACTATTTTAAACAACAATTAATTTTATATCATTCAATATTTTAAATAGTACTTATCTTATATAAAATTATTCGTCATCAATAAATTATTTCCTTTAAAAATATTAACTTTTTTCTATTTTTCTTTGTTTTTGACCATTTTGCAATAATATTCTTCTAATAACAGCAATATTTTGAAATAGACGTACCCCAAAAGCAAAAACTGCTGCTAAATATAAGTCTACACCAAGATGAACACCTAGAAAAGCTAAACTTGCAGCAAAATAATATTAAAGAAGAATCCGGAAACAAAAACTCTATTCGTCATATATATTTTGTAAATGAGCCCGAATACCACCAAATAAAGTATCAAGTGCAGCTAAAACAGCAATCGATAAATAGTTTGAATATTCATCTGGAATTCTATATCCGTTAATAAGCCCAAGAATAATACCAATAATAAGCCCAATAATGGAAGCCACATATAACTTCTCTCCTTTTTCCTGTTAACAGGCTCCATATCACGTACTCGTATTGGATCCCTCATATGCAGGAACGTAATATTTCGTTCGGGCTTGGATATATTTACCCGTAAATTATCAATAAAAAAATCTTCAACTGATTGGAGATACTTGCATTCGATTATACAGTTTTTTCAGCAGCTGCATATTTTCGTAATAACTTTTATTTCAAAGGGAATTTTAATGTATGTCCATCAATTTTTGTTTCTCCATTTATATCACGAATAACGGTTGTATTGATGATTCTTTGCTCATCAATCGAAATATGTTTTGCTTCATACATATTTAATTCATTTACTAGTCGTTGTAATAATTCAGGAGATACATTTTCCGTTAAAGACATTCCTAATGCCTTTGTCTCAGGGGCATGGTCTATAGACATGACCATTCCTGAACCTGACACTTCTGTTAACCCTGCTCGTTCTTTCAGCTTTTCTAATGTTTGGTTCAGTGCATCTTCTTTTCTGTCTTTCATCTGTGTTTCATATTTTTCTATCGTTTCTTCGTTCGTTCGTATTTCATTAATGAGCTTAGATTGCAAGTCAGTTTCATTAGAAAGTGCTTCTCGCAATTCCCACATATCTCTCGTATCACGAATATCGGGCTCTCTTACTTTCGAAATTGAATGGCTATCATAAAGCCCACAATCATTGTAATCACTGTGAGACTTATGGTCGTTTTTTTCCCCACTCCTTTTTTCACCTTACTTTCTTGTCGACAATAAATCCATATTTCCATGATTTAGTTTTGGTAAGAGATCCACTTATAGTAAAATTTTTTTCCGTTCAACTAGGACTCTCCTAATATCGGTTCAAATTCGAGATGATCCTTTTTTTCTAACGTAAAAACAATATTGTCATTAACAAGCTGATCTTTTACCCCTCCATTGATGTTTAGAGCGGATGCTAGTACGTCAGCATCACCAATGGCTGAAATTGTAAAGGGAGCAGGGTATTCTACACCATCAACCGTGATAACTGGTCCAGTGCATACAATATAAGAATCGAAGCTAATTCGCTGGCCGTTAATCGCAATTGCTGAAGCTCCGGCAATATATAATTCATTGATGACCTTAAATACATGATGCTCATGTACGATATAATTATTTACATTCTCTTCCTCTGGATCATACACACCATCTTCGAGCTTTACTTCTATTCCTTCCCCTTGTACTTTTACCTTCCCAAGAAACATCCGATATTTTTCCGCATCCTCAGCAAGATTAAAAAAAATTTGCTCTTCTTTTGATAAATCTTCTTCCATTTCACGGACTTTTTCTTGCTTGTAGTATAATTCATCTTGTAGTTTTCTATTTTCTTTCTGTTGTTTAATGAGTTCATTTCTGAAGTTCATTTTCGCGTGCATATTGACGATCAGTTAATTTAGGTTGTACTTGCTTTTCTTTACTTGCTAGATTGTAAGAATATGCGAGCATAAATCCGACTATAATACTAACGAGTGATAAAATAACATATTTACCTTCCATCTTCTTCATTCTCGATATCTCCTTTAGGATCATATACCTTAAAAAATGAACCAACTTCCAAATCGATGACACCTTTCACATTTGCATCGAGCTGGCTGACGATGGAAGGGTAGTGAATGATTTTGTCAGAAAAAACTCCGCATCGTTGCACTTACTTCATAGCCGTCATTCATATAAATCGTTATATGATATTTATCTGTATTTTTTGGAGCATGATGTATTTCAGACATTGCATTCGTAATTTCTTCTGGTAATCCTTTCAACTGATCGATCATTTCTTTCAAAATTTTTTCATCTTGAAAGCTAATTAAAATAGGGGCATCAACAGGCATTTTTGTCATGGAATCATGATGAAGCATATCGCCATTCTCTAAGACAGGCTTAAATCGGTCTGTCGCTTCTATGTATGCAACTTTTTTATGTTCTTTTATTTGTATTTCAATCGTCCTTGGTAAAACTAACTTCACTTGTGCTGTTTTGATTTCAGGTCGCTCTTCAAGACGTTCTTTCGCTTTTTTCCGATTTGAACTCCAGATATTTTCTCCGATCTGAAGACCAGCTATTTTAATTATTTTCTTTTTATTTAGTGCCGTATTCCCTTCCACTGTAATTTTTTGAATATCGCTAAAGAGGGGATTGAAAATAGATAATACAGAGTATCAGTAAAAAGAACATACTAATGAGGATAATGAGACGTCGGTTCGCTTTTTTCTACGATGTTCTTTTAATGTTGGAATACGATTTTCTATTGATACAACCTTTTTTTCTTTCAATAGCGCCCCTCCTTCATTAAACATGAAGTGATATTTGGATAAAAAGGTATTGTTTCATGACAGAAGTAAGTAAAGGAGGAAAAACGCTCAGCCTAATAAATATGTATCGTTTTCTTCATGCTCTAAGCATAATGGGGTAGAGCATTTTTCCTCTTTTTACTGTAGTACAGTATGAAGCAACTATGGGTCAGCTAAGTTTATTCAAGTAATGGCTCTTCGGCAAGCGGTTATGTCCTTTGTTTCATCATTTTAGACCCATTCTCCTTGCCGAACAGCCATCCTATTTTCTTTTCAACGTGAAAAAAGAAGTGAATAATCCTCGTACTGCTAACTTTCAATAAAAATGGATATATCTGCTACATATCGCTATTTTCAACCCGTGAAAAAGGATCGTTTCATGGTCTCCATTTTAATCGTTTACCATATCGGAAGAGGACACTATATTCATGTTAAAAAAAGTCGCTTCTTCCTATATATTAGCTTAATTATTACGGTGTGAAAAGCTTACTGCCCTTCATTTTCTCCGACAATTTCTACCTCTGTTTCCATTTTAATTCCGTGGTCATGATAGATCGTTTCTTTTATATGATTAATTAATGCTAACACATCGTCAGCCTTTGCATGATCGACATTAACAATAAAGTTTCCGTGCATTGTTGAAATTTGAGCGCCGCCGATTTGATAGCCTTTTAATCCAGCTTCTTCGACAAGTTGGCCAGCGTATTTTGGTAGAGGATTTCGAAAGATACTGCCTGCACAACGATGGTCCCATGGCTGTGTTTTACGGCGATATTCTTTGTTTCGTTCCATTTCTGCACTTGATTTCTCCTTATCTCTCGGAACAAGGCTGAAAACGGCTTCAATCACAATTCCTGGTCGCTTATTTTGTAAAATAGATGTCCGATAAGAAAACGCCATTTCCTCATTCGTCAACCATTCCATTGAACCATCTGGGAATAAAATATGTGCTTTTTTCAATATGTTGGAAACATCCGAACCATGAGCACCAGCATTCATATAAACCGCACCACCGACAGATCCAGGAATCCCGCTGGCAAACTCTAGCCCACCGTATCCTTTTCTACTTATTTGCGTAGAAAGTGCAATAAATGATAAACCAGCACCTGCTCGCACCTCATTGTTTTCCACTTTAAAACGATCCATTCCTCTGCCTAATTTAATGACGACACCTCTTATGCCACGGTCGGAAACGAGGAGGTTTGACCCCCGTCCGATCGCTCTCCATGGCACTTGATGTTTTTTAATAATATTCATCGTTTCGATTAATTTATCCACTGAACTCGGTTCAACGAAAACATCTGCTGGCCCACCAATTTTGATTGTTGTATGTTTGGCAAGCAGTTCATTTTCTTTTATTTTTCCTACTTGACATTCTCTTAAATCTTTTATTAGCTGTTCCAAGAGTTAACTCCCCTCTCTATGTGATGAATCGTTTGTCATTTCAAGCATTAGTTTAAACAATTTGTCAGAAGCATCGGGAATGCCTAATTGTTTGGCAGCTTCCTTCATTTTCTGTTGTTTATCCCTATCTAATAAAATTTCATCAATGAGTTGGATTAACCGATTGCTCGTTAAATCCTTCTCTAATAACATAAGTGCAGCATTATCCTTTGTTAAAGATAATGCGTTTTTTTCCTGATGATTGTTCGTTACATATGGACTTGGAATTAAAATACTTGGGATACCGATAGCGGTAATTTCCGCAAGTGTTGTTGCACCAGCTCTTGATACAACTAAGGTCCAACAGCAGCAAGAACTTCTGGCATATCATAGATAAAAGGAACGACTTTTACATTATCTATAACTCCAAGTAATGATAACTCTTTGTCAACTGCTTCAAAATGCACTTCCCCAGTTACATATAATAATTGATATGGTTTTTCTTTGAAAGCAGCTAGTCCTTGAATCACTGCATCATTGATCGGCTTTGCCCCCCTGCTTCCACCGAAAATGAGTACAGTCGGTTTCGTTTCGTCTAAACCATATGAACGAAGCGACCTTTTCCTTTTTTTCCAACCACTTCAGAAGCCCGTGGATTTCCGGTTAAGATCACTTTCTCTTCTGGAAAAAAAGCTTGTGCTGACTCGAAACAGATGGCAACCTTATCAACATATCTACTTAAAAATTTATTTGTTAATCCAGGTACACTATTTTGTTCATGAATGATTGTCGGGATCTTTTTCTTTGCAGCAGCGTAAACGATGGGGCCACAAACATAACCTCCTGTACCATTCACAATGTCCGGCTGAAAACGATTGTAGTATCTTTTTACTTTTTCTCACACCTTTGAGAAAACGGGATAATTGTTTTCACATTTTCAAAGGAGAGAGAGCGTTTAAACCCTGTAATTTCTATTGATTGGAAAGGAATATTCTCCCTCGGTATTAAATTTGCTTCTAGCCCATCTTTAGTACCAACATACAAAAATTCAGTATGCGGATGTTTCATTTTTATTGTACGAATGAAAGCAAGTGCTGGATAGATATGACCACCTGTACCTCCACCGCTCACAACGACTCTCATAATGTCAACCCCTAAAAAAATAATCATATGTAATAAAATGGTATATATTTTATTGCTCATATAAATTATATTCTAAACAATAATCTATTGATAGTAAAAGGATGTTATGAAAATATAACCTATATTTCATTTTCTATTAATATGAAGTAACATTTTATTCAATGAAAAGACGTTTTTCTCATTTTGTAAGAAAGCCTCAAACCTAATAACAGAACGCGAAATCTCCTAGTAAGCATTTTTAGAGGGAATGGTTCCTCATGTCGGCAATTTTCATTAGAGAGACGAAAAGAAAAAGAAACCCTCTAATAAACGAAGGTTCCTTGTTACTTCCGGAAAATTTAGGTAGTTATTTCCAAATACACATCTCTTTTGCGTTCCACTATATTCGCGCATAACGACTAATATTTAGTAACACACCTACCGCCATCAACATCAATGTCAGTGATGAGCCGCCATAACTGAGAAAAGGAAGTGTAATACCTGTAACTGGCATCAATCCAGTTACAACACCGATATTAATCATCACTTGAATAGCAACCATAGAGATAATACCGACAGCTAAAAAACTACCATATAAATCAGGTGCACCAATCGCTATTCTATCCCTCTCCATAATAAAAGAGCAAACAATAGTATAACAAAGTTCCACCGATAAAACCAAGTTCTTCAGCTAGGATTGCAAAAATAAAGTCTGTTTGTGGTTCTGGTAGATAAAAAAACTTTTGTCTGCTTTCACCTAAGCCGAGACCAAACAACCCACCTGGACCAATGGCATAGAGCGATTGAATAATTTGAAAGCCACTCCCTAATGGATCTTCCCATGGATCAAGAAAGGACGTGATCCTTTCGATCCGATATGGAGCGGATAGAACCAAGCCAACAAAAGCGCAAACACCTAAAACCCCAAGCAGACTAAAATGAATGATTCTTGCCCCTGAGACAAAAATCATAACAATACATGTACCAACCATGACAGTGCCAGTTCCTAAATCGGGTTGAAGCATAATGATACCAAAAGCTAAAAAAACAAGTCCTAATGTTGGAGTAAGCCCTTTTTTGAACGTTGTAATATACTTTTGCTTTTCAGATAGATATTTTGCTAAAAAGATAATCATGCCAAGCTTGATGAATTCAGAAGGTTGGATGGAAAAAGCTCCGATACCAATCCAACTTCTTGACCCATTTCTTACCATTCCAATTCCAGGAACTAAAACGACAATGAGCAGAAAAAAACAAATAATTAAAATTAGTTTTGCCCATGTTCGCCATGTCCAATAATCAACATTCATAATAAAAAACATAGCGATGACACCGATACATGCAAACAGCAATTGTCGTTTTGCAAAATATAAGGAATCATCAAATTGTATGCTGCCCAAATGGCACTTGCACTGTACACCATATTAATACCAACTGCGAGAAGAGTTAGTGTCACAACGATTAGAATAAAGTCAGGATTTGTTTTTTTAATGGCAATTCGTACACCTCGAAGCAGCTGAATTATATTGAGCTGGTTAACACTGTTGCTACCATCTACTCATAAGGTGTGATTCCAATTAACTGCCAGTTGCATATACCGGATAGCCATGCTCTTATTTAGCTTATGCACAGCCTCCATAAACATATCCCCGCAATTTTCAAATGTTTTATACTGATCCCAGCTTGCACAAGCTGGTGAGAGAAGATAATGTCTCCTTCATCTGATAATTCAAACGCAACCGGAACAGCCTCTTTTACATTATCGACACGTTGAATCTTTTTTATTCCTATTTTTTTACCAACTTTCAATTTTTTAGCCGTTTCTCCAAAAGTAATCAAGTGCTTTTACACTTTTCATTACTGGAATTAACTCATCAAATTCATTTCCTCGATCCAATCCACCTGCAAATAAAATAACTGGTTGATCAAAAGATGTAATGCACTTTAAGCAGCTAAAATATTCGTTGCCTTCGAATCATTGTAAAATTTCTCCTATGCAATTTCGGCCACATATTGCAAACGATGCTCTACCCCATGAAACGTCATCAGAACACTTTTTGAATAGCCTCATTTGAAGCACCTTTTAATTTCACGGCTGAAATAGCTGCTAGAATATTTTCTAAATTATGTTTTCCTGGAAACGCAATATCAGCTGTTTCGATGACTTTTTCTCCACAGAAAATATACAGCCATCTCTACATAGCTCCATCTTCATATTATTTCGTAGCTGAAAACGGGATTAAGTTGTGCGAACGAATGTGGCCAATTTGTCTAACATCTTCTTGATCCGCATTATAGATCAAGATAATCAGCCTCTGTTTGATTTTCTGTAATGTTAACTTTGCCTCGAGCATATTCTCGTTTTGACCCATGATAATCTAGATGAGCGTCATAAAGATTCGTCACAATAGCAATCTCAGGACGAAACTCTTCTATCCCCATTAATTGAAACGATGACAATTCAATCACAATGGTATCATCTGCATTTGCATTTCTAGCAACACCAGAAGCTGGAGTTCCAATATTTCCTGCAATGAGAGGTTGCTATTTAGCGCCTAGCAACATTTCAAAAATTAAGTGTCGTCGTTGTTGTTTTCCCATTTGTACCCGTTATCCCTATCAAATGGCTGCTTCACTAATTTGATAGGCAAGCTCCACTTCCGTAATAACAGGAATCCCTTTTCTAACGCACCTTTAACTAACGGATTTCTATACGGAATGCCTGGATTTTTCACAATCAGTTCAAATCCTTCATCAAGAAGCTCAATCGGATGACTTCCACAAATGACTTTAATTCCTTGCTCAAGCAGACTTTGTGCCTCTGGATTTTCCGAGAGTGGTTTATATATCATTCACCGTCACAAATGCTCCAAGCTTATTAAGAAGAGAAGCAGCACTCACCCCACTTTTGGCCAAACCTAATACCAATACTTTTTTTTGTGAATATCGTTGTTTTTTTCAAATTACATCCACACCTCTAAATAGATTCCGAGCACTGCACAAAGTAATCCGACTGTCCAGAACGTTACAACCACACGCCATTCTGACCAGCCAGAAAGCTCATAATGATGATGCAGTGGACTCATTTTAAAAATTCTTTTTCCTCTTAATTTAAATGATACCGACTTGAAAAATAACGGATAATGTTTCAATGACAAATACGCCACCAATAATAACAAGAAGTAACTCCAAATTGGTTAACAGTGCAATCGAAGCAATGGCCCCTCCAAGAGCTAAGTGATCCTGTATCCCCCATGAAGACTTTGCAGGATGGGCATTAAAGACAAGAAAACCAAGCACAGCCCCGACAACTGCTACAGAAAAAATAGCTACATCAATATTGTGATTGATTCCACGCAAGTACAGCAAAAGCCCCAAAAGCAATAGCTGATGTCCCTGAAACAAGCCCATCTAAGCCATCTGTTAAATTAACCGCATTGGAAAATCCAACAAGCCAAAATAATAACGATAACCACATAAAACCAACCAAAATCTAATCGATACATCAGTACCTGGAATCGTTAAGTCGATGGAGCAAAATATCTGACTGACCTATATATCAAATAAAAGATAATGGAAATCACAATTTGTCCTAATAACTTTTGTTTAGAGGTAAGCCTAGATTTCTTTTCATGACAACCTTAATAAAATCATCTAAAAATCCAATAAACCAAATCCAAGAGTAACAAATAATAATAAATACGTTTCAAATGATGGTCTGAAAATTTAAACGTCATTAACAAGTGTAGCAATCGTAATCGCTAAGAGAATCATGACTCCTCCCATCGTAGGTGTTCCCTTTTCTTTTGATGAGATTTTGGTCCTTCATCCTGATACTCTGCCCAAATTTAACTTCCTTAAAAAGGGAATAAAAATCGGGGACAGTAAAACGGTAATAATAAAACTAACAATCGTTGTATATAATACGACTTTTACTAACAATGTCATCCCCTGCCTGTCTTTTCCGCATATTGTCTCATTACATCAAGTAATTGTTTCCGTTCTTTTTCATTATTTAAAGTATATTGTTTATGTGTCGCATTCTTGTCTATCTGATCATAAAAAATAAAACTTGTCGTCTTTTTGTCGCTTCCCTTTTTTAACTTTTCTATGTATTGTTCGGTTACTTTTAAGAGAGAATCGAGTAGATGATCTACAAAAAAAACTGGAAAATGATTAGGAACAAATGATGGAAGTTTTTTTTCACGCTCCCAAAGAGTAGCAATTGCACCATGATATAATGCGTCTTTTAAACTGTCTTCAGCCTGGATCGGTACATATAATCCTTTCGGTTGTTGCGTTGTTGAAAAAATAGAGACTGTTTCAAAACAGGTAGAGAATGGCTGATAACCCCTGACCTTCGGAAATAACGCATATACATGTTTATATGAAATCAATTGTCTAACTCCTTTATTATTTCTAACGCTATTTTTCGATCATCAAAATCATATACTTTATCGCCAATTTCCTGATAAGTCTCATGACCTTTCCCAGCTATCAAAATGACATCATTTGCAGAGGCTGATTTCACTGCATGCTCAATCGCCTGCTTTCGATCGGGGATAACTAAATAATCTTCCCCTTTGACACCACTTTCCATATCGCGAATAATCGCTAATGGATCTTCTGTCCGGGGATTATCAGATGTAAATATCGGGTCAGTACCGTATTGACAAGCGATTTGCGCCATTAGTGGACGTTTCTTTTTATCTCGATCTCCTCCACAACCAACGACAACAAAAATTCTTCGTTCTGCAAATTGTTGAATCGTTTCTAGCACATTTTCCAAACTATCTGGTGTATGGGCATAGTCAACAATTGTCGTGAATGGTTGGCTACTTTTTACTAACTCGAAACGCCCGGAAACACCTTCGACATTTTCTAATGATTGGATCATTTTTGGAATTGGAAAATGAGCAGCGTATCCGCATGTAATGGCCGCTAAAATATTATACACACTAAACTTACCAACAAGTTGAATATGCATATCATATATTCCTTCTGGCGTATCAAGCTTAAAAGTTGTACCATTAGCTCCTATTTGTATATCTTTTGCCATAAAGTCCGCTCGCTTATCGATTCCATATGTTAAAACATGTGCAGCGGTTTCTTTTTTATAGATGGCTGTTGCTTCATCATCATTATTAAAAATAGCAACTTTAGGCCGATCCGTCATATACACATTGCCAAGCTGCGAGAATAATAGACCTTTTGCTCTCCGGTACTCCTCCATTGTATGATGATAATCAAGATGATCTTGAGTTAAGTTCGTAAATAAAGCAATATCATAATCACAGCCGAATACTCTCCCCTGTATGAGTGCATGTGAAGACACTTCCATGACAGCTGTCTGCACTTCATTATCGACCATTTCTTTGAATGTCTGCTGTAAAGTTAAGCTATCAGGTGTTGTATTTTTAGTTTCACGGACGATATCATCAATTTTCATATACATTGTACCGATGAGACCAGTTTTTTCATTCATGTCGCGGTGAATTTGCTCAATTAAATGGCTTACCGTTGTTTTTCCATTTGTACCAGTAATTCCGATAAGTCGAAGATATTTAGTCGGTTCACGATAAAATGTATTCGCTAGCATTGCCATTGCTCTTTTCGAATCATTTACGACGATGACAGGAATATCAAGGGAGAGTGATTCCTCAGCCAAAATAGCAACTGCCCCATTCTCTACCGCTTGAGCAGCAAATTGATGACCATCAACATTCATCCCTCTTATACATATAAATAAACTGCCTTCCTTTACCTTTCGATGATCTTGTATTAGTGCTTTTATTTCTGGATTATCAATCGGTTTTTTACAAAAAGGTAATGCGTCTAAAAGTGTGTGTAATTTCATGATTTCAATCCTCTCTATCTAAACAAACAATCTATATGTTATATCAATGAATAATGATAAATAAACCATCTCTATTTTATATAAAAAGCAAACTTGTTGGCAACTATAAAGTAAAACTTCACAAAACACTTACTTATCTATAGCTCGATATCAAATGACAAGGGACATGTCACATTGCTATTCAAGTGAAAATGAACCAATTGTGCTTTTAGTAGAAAAACTGCCATTATCATCTTTCAGCTCGCTTTGCGAGAATGAGGCACTTTGAATCTTCATCTCTTTTTAACGTTGCAATGGGGAAGAAGATAAATATCAAAAACTTACTAACATTCCAGTTTGCGATCATAGAAAACATGTAATCTGTTGAAGATGATCCTCCGATTCTTATTGGAAATGTGGCCCTTACTATATCTTAAGGTGATAGTGAAGAATAGCAAGACCTTATCAACGAAAAAATGTCCTATTGCTATTTTAAATATACTCGAACGGTGGAACCTTCTTTTACTTTTACTCCCGGATCTGGAGCCTGATGAATCACTTTTTTCCCTTTTCCATCGATTTCTATTTTAAGATTGTCTAATTGCTGACGTAATTCATCTTTTGTCATGCCGATAAAATTAGGTACTTCAACCATGACTGGATCTAACCAAGTTGTCTCTTTCTCCAATTGCTTTTTGCGAGGTTTTACTTTCATCGCTCGCAAGCTGTCTTCCATTATTTGGCCTACAATGGGGGCTGCTACTGTACCACCAAACTGAACTGTTCCCTTTGGATTGTCAACAGCGATATAAATAACAATTTGTGGATCATCAGCTGGGGCAAATCCAATAAAGGAAACGATATGATTATTTTCTAGATATTTTCCATCTTTTGCTTTTTGGGCTGTCCCTGTTTTCCCCCAACCCTGTATGATTCTACAAAAGCATTCTTTCCTGTTCCTTTTGCAACCACACTCTCTAATGTATGCCGAATTTCCTTTGAAGTTTCATCAGAAATGACTTTTCTTTTGCAATTGGCTTTTTGCTCATGACAGCTTTCCCAGTTTTTGAATCAATTAACTCTTTTGCAACGAACGGTTTATAGAGTGTTCCTCCATTGACAGCAGCTGCTACTGCTGCTACTTGCTGAATCGGTGTAACAGACACTCCTTGGCCAAAAGAAGTTGTAGCTGCCTCGACAGGCCCAACACGATCCAACGGAAATAGAATCCCTGTTCCCTCTCCAACAAGATCAATTCCTGTTTTCTCCCCGAAACCAAATGAACGAATATATTTAAACAGTTTTTCTTTTCCAACACGTTCACCAAGTTCAACAAAACCGGGGTTGCATGAGTTTTCGACAACTTCTGAAAATGTTTGACTACCATGTCCCCCTCTTTTCCAACAGCGAAGTGTTGCTCCTCCTACTTTAACATGTCCGGGATCATGAAACATATCATTTTTCAAGTCTACCTTTCCTTCTTCTAATGCTGCAGCTAATGTAATAATTTTAAATGTGGAGCCTGGTTCATATGTACTCCAAATGGGCAAATTCCGATTATATATTTCTTGGGGCACTGTTTTGAATTTTTCTGGATGGAAAGTCGGACGGCTAGCCATACCTAGAATTTCCCCATTATTAGGATCCATCGCAATTGCAATAATCCCATCAGGACGATAATTTGCTTCGGTAATATCTAATTCTCTTTCCATAATCGTTTGTACTTTAGAATCGATCGTAAGTTTTAAATCGAAACCATCAATTGGTGGATCATAAGTGTCTGACATGTCCGGCATTCTTTTTCCTTTTGCATCTGAGAAAAATTGGACAGATCCACGTTTACCACTTAATTCTTTATCATAGGATAGTTCCAATCCCATTAACCCTTGATTGTCAATCCCTGTAAACCCTAACACATGTGCTAAATACGTATCAAATGGATAGTAACGCTTAGAATCCTCTGCAATGTAAACCCCTTTTATGTTTAAATCTTTAATTTCATTTGCCTTTTCGTAAGAAATTTTTCGTCCTTCTGGTATCCTTTCTATCATCGTTTTTTTCGTCAGATGGTTATATGCTTTTTCTTTTGACATATCTAAAGTAGCAGCTAGTTTTTCAGCCGCTTCTGCTGGGTTTTCAATTTGAATAGGAACAACATAAACAGTTGGAGCACTTTGGTTCGTCGCTAAAGCAACCCCGTTACGGTCAACAATCTCTCCGCGTTCAGGTTCAAATGGGATATTTCGGCTCCAAGAGTCTTTCGCCTTCTCTGTCAGCTTGTCTCCCATCATGAATTGAACGATGCCAAGACGTACATCAATAATAGTGAAAATGAATAACCCTATAATTAAAGTGACCGTTAACCTCTTTCTAACCGTTACATTCGATACCCGTTTCACAAAACGAACCTCCTCTTTTTTTGGCTCGTTTTACTATATGCTCGTACGAAAAGCATTAGAACAGCCCTTCCAATTGCTGAAAGGGCTTATCTTATTCGTCATTCGTTTCTTTTTGCTTTGCATTTAATGCTTCAGGATCGATAAAATTGACAACTAAAGGCTCTTTATTATGAAGTGGAGTATGTGGTTTTAAATTTTGGGTTTCGACATAACCGTTTCCGACCATATTTAAAGGTAAATCGGCTATTTTAGCTACCTTTAATACATCCCTTTTTGACCAACCTATCATATCTGGAACTGTTAACTGACCATCTGTTTTTAAAACGATCTGTTCTCCTTCAACTAGCACGGTGCCTTTCTCAGGAAGTTGTTTTTGTACTTCTTTCCCATTTCCAACTATTGCAGGTTTAAACCCAGCATTCTCTATTTTTTTCACTGCTTCATCAAGTGAGTGACCTGTTAGATCTGGAACTTTCGAAATTTTTGCTTCCTCAATCTTTTCAGGTTCAATATTTAAATATTGTAAACTGCTCTTCATAACTGGATTAAAAATCATTGAGACAGGGGTTGAACCCTTTTCTCCAGCTTCAAGTTGCGGGCGGTCAACGGCTACATACATGATCAACTTTGGATCATCTTTCGGTGCCATGCCAAGAAAAGAAAAAATGTAATTGTTATTTCCTTTTAAATATCCGCCACCATCGGGATTAGGTATTTGAGCTGTACCCGTTTTACCAGCTACAGAATAACCATCAATGCGATACATTTTCCCTGTTCCATGCTCCCCAGTTACAACCGTTTCTAAAACATCCCTTACTTCGGTTGCTGTTTGCTTACTAATTGGATTGCTCACTACTTTTGGTTTTGTTTTTTTTGTTGATTTATCATCCAAATCGACCACTTTATCAACGATATATGGTTTCATCATTTTACCGTCATTGGCAATAGCGGTCATCGCTTGGATCATTTGCATGCCTGTGACCGTCGAACCTTGACCAATAGCAGTCGTTACCTTTTCAATTGGATATTTATAAAGTATTTTTCCGGAAGCTTCATGTGGTAATCCTGAATTTGTCGATTGACCGAACTGAAACTTTTTCAAGTAATCACGGTATGTTTCCATCCCCATACTCTCCAATAGTTTGGCAAAGGCAACATTTGAAGAACGCTGGACACCTTCTGCATATGTGATTTTTCCCCAACCTCGCCCTTCATTATGATCACGAATGATATTCTGTGTATGAGGGACTTTATACCGACCTGATTCGAATGTTGCATTCGGATGATAGACACCTTCTTCTATAGCTGAAGCGAGACTAAATATTTTCATTGGCGATCCTGGTTCGAAATCTGATTCTATCAACTCATTTTTCCATGCATCCTTAATCCCAGCACGTGTCACGGGATGAAATGTTGGGCGTTGACTCATAGCAAGGATGCGGCCGGTTTTTGGATCAGCAACGATCGCCATGATTCTTTCAGGTTGATACTGTTTATCTACTTTGTTTATTGTGTCCTCTAAAAATGATTGGATCTGTTTGTCAATGGTTAAGTGAATATCTTTACCATCTTTTGCTTCTTCAACAACTTTATTGGAATTTGGCAATAAATATCCCCATAAATCACTTTCATACGCTATTTTTCCATTTTTACCTCCAAGCAGTTTGTCGTACTTCTTTTCAATTCCCATTTTGCCGACTATTTCTGACGTTCCATCCTCATGCTGCTCTCTTTGGGCATAACCGATTAGATTTGAGGCAAATACTCCATTGGGATATGACCTTTTCGTATCTTTTGTAAAAATTATACCGGGTAATTTTAATGCTTCGATTTCTTCTTTTTTATGAAAAGAGATATTTCGGCCCGCGGGACCAAATTCTGTTTGGAAGCGTCCATCTTTCGTCAATAATTCATATATTTCCGACTCACGTAACTCAATATGTTTAGAAAGTTCTTTCGCTACTCTCCGTGGATCATTTACATGCTTTGGGAATTTCGGATTGTTTGTTACCTTTTCATCCAATATGGCAATAAGTGTATAGGAAGCTGTGTCTTCCGCAATTATTTTCCCTTTTTGGTCATAAATGGTTCCTCGTTTCGCTTCAATTTCCTCACTTCTTAAATATTTCTGTGCTGCTTTGGCTACTAATGAGCGCCCTTCCGCTTCACCAGTGATTTGGATATAGAGAAACCGACCTATTAAGACAAAAAAGAGCAGCCCAAATATCATCAATAAGAAAGCCGCTCCTATGTTTCTATTTATTTTTGTTGACTTCATTTTTGCTCGACAACCTTAACATTATTTTCTTTTAAGTCTAGCCCTAATCCTTCAGCCTTTTTCAACAATCTTTCAGGATTACTTAGTTCTTTTACTTTTACATTCAAGTCGTCGTTCACTGTTTTTTGTTTATTAATCGTTGTTTCCAAATCTTAATTCCTTTGTTCATTTCATAAATAGTCGCTTGCGTCGCAATGATTTTGATTGCCAACATACCAAAAATCAAGAAAACGAACACTGCCAATATTTTTTCACCTAGCGTAATACGAGCTCCTTTGGAAGCTTTTTTAGGTTTTTCTTTCGGCTGCATATTTAGTTGTTGCTGTTGTTCGTACTGTTTTTTAGGTTTATAGGCTAGATTGCTCATATACTCCCCTCCAGTCTTTAATGTTCAATTCTATAATTTCTCTGCGACTCGTAGCTTTGCTGAACGCGCTCGAGGATTTCCTGATATTTCCTCATCTGAAGGAACAATTGGTTTTCTATTGACTAGCTTTAATGTTGGTTTATATTCTTCAGGAATGATTGGCAAACGAGGTGGGAGTTTAGGACCTTGACTCGCTTGTTTAAATGTTTGTTTACATATCCGATCTTCTAAAGAGTGAAAGGTAATAACACTAATTCTGCCTGATGGTTTTAATAAAGAGATGGCATCTTTTAGTGAGGTTTCAAAAGCAGCTAATTCGTCATTCACCGCAATTCGAATGGCTTGAAATACACGTTTGGCTGGATGGCCGCCTTTTCGTCTAGCTGGGGCAGGAATCGCTTCTTTAATTAATGCAACTAGCTCTCCTGTAGTTTCGATTGGTTTCTTTTCACGAGCAGCCTCTATTTTCCGAGCAATTTGTTTTGAAAATCTTTCTTCACCATAGCGGAAAAATATGCGAACCAAATCCTCATATTCCCAGTTGTTAACAACTTCATAAGCTGAAATCTTTCCTTGTAAATCCATCCTCATATCTAGCGGTGCATTATGATGATAGCTAAATCCCCTTTCAGGTGTATCTACTTGTGGGGAAGAAACACCTAAATCATATAAAACACCATCTACTTGATTGATTCCACGAGCAAGTAACTCTTTCTTTAAATAACGGAAATTGCTCTTTATAAAAACGGTTTGTTGCTCATAACGAGCTAATTTTTGTTGTGCATGAATAATTGCTGTCTCGTCTTGGTCAAAGGCGTAAAGCTTGCCTTCTTCTGATAATTGTGATAGGAGATATTCACTATGTCCGCCACCACCGAGCGTACAATCTACATAAATACCGTTTGGTTTTACATCTAACGCGTCTACAGTTTCTTTTAATAAAACAGTTGTATGTTGAAACATGTCTGTGTCACCTTTCAGGACTGTTATCTATTGTAGGCAATCTAAGGTCTGCCTCTTTATTCAGTTTTATCTAACGCAGTTTTTTTAATCAAAATGATGCTGCTATTGCTCGAATAGATGATTAAATATCGAATTCAACCATATTTTCGGCAATTTCGGCAAAAGACTCTTCCGATGCTGCGACATATTCTCCCCAAATCTCCTTACTCCAAATTTCAATTCGATTGGAAACGCCGATGATAATACATTCTTTTTGCAATGATGCATATGTAAGAAGTGGTGTTGGAAGATTTATTCTCCCTTGTTTATCAAGTTCACATTCTGTGGCACCGGAGAAGAAAAAGCGGGTAAATGCGCGGGCATCTTTTTTCGTAAGTGGAAGGGCTTTTAATTTTTTCTCAACTTCTTTCCATTCGTTCATCGGATAGCCAAACAAACATTGATCCAAACCTCTCGTAATAACGAAAGTGTCGCCTAGTTGTTCACGAAATTTAGCTGGGACAATGATGCGCCCCTTTGTATCAATGTTATGTTGGTATTCACCCATGAACATAGCGGCTACCCCCTCCACTTTCTACTTTAACTTTACCACAATCCCCCACCTTTCACCACCTATTTATTATGTAACATTCTTCTTTTTATTTCTAAATCCTTCTTTTTTAACAATAAAAAACCGATCACTCTTGATCGGCTTTAAAGTTTGACGATTTGATGTGTCCCATTAAACGGATATGATAGAGACATTAAATCATCAATCATCAACAACCCATATTTATTTAAGAAATAAAATATATTCCATATGCGTTCTTGTGGTGTATTGTCCGGTCGAATGAATCGTTCAATACGATCGTATTTTTCTAACGTTACTTCATGCTGCATTTGTATACTCTGTTCTGTTTTTCGTTGCAAAAACTCTAATTGTCGAAGATGGAAGGAAAGATTTTTCTCCACAATAGGCACAAGTCCTTTATCTAATAAATGCATTTTCGCTTCTATTTCCTCATACTGTTTCTTTAAGAAATTTGATGTTTTTACAATTTCCTCTTCCATGCCTTTATCACTGATTGTTTGTAAATAAGCTTCTTTTTCTTTTTTCGTCCCGTGCAGAAGTACTGATTCCAATGATAAATTTAATGCAGCTATATCTGCTTCAACAGAGCGCTCAATAAGGGTCATTTGTAATCTTGGGATGATCGGTGGCATTGCAAAGCCCATGACTTCAAACGCTTGCTTTAATTCTCCCCAATAAGCAATTTCTCCAGGTCCAGCGATAAAAGCCAAAGTTGGAAATAACCATTCTTGCATTAAGAGGATTTGTCAATACATTATTACTAAAGCGGTCTGGTGTTTATTTAACATCTCCAACAGTTCCGTTTCGTAAAGACAACTTCATTATTTTTGCCAACAAACAGCTCTTTCTGCTTATCATAAAAAAGAAGGATGCGCTCTTTACCATTATAAAAAAATAAATTAGCGAGCCTGAATCTTCCAACGAAATAGCAGGTGGAAAATCGTGCTGGGCTATCATTTCTTGCTGATGAAGAACAGCCTCTGTAATAGCTTCATGGTTTTCAATCAAATGCGCAAAAAAGTTCTTGCCAGTTGTCTTCATTGTTTATTGCAAGAGTCAATATTGATTAAAAGACCTTCATTTTGAAACAATCCACATATAAGATAAGCGAAAAAATCAACGAGATTTGTGGTTGTTTCAAATTGCTCGATCTGTAAAAGCAAGCAGATCATTCGTTATATTTGTTTCACCAAATTCTTCAAAAATGTGCCGAACCCATTGCCGCATTTTCCCTTTATTAAATTGAACCCGCGGACATCATTTGTCTTCTCTAATGGTGTTTTTGTGATAGCTACTTTTTGTAATTCGTTATCTTTTTCGATATACACATGATTCACTTCTAAATAATCATGGTCTTCTCCAGCAATCCAAAAAATAGGTATAACTGGTTTTTGCAATTGTTCTTCTTGTTCTTTCGCAAGTTTAATAATCGAAATAATTTTATGTATTGTATATAACGGGCCAGTCAATAAACCGCATGTTGACCACCAATAACAACGACCGCATTATCTCTTCGTAATTTTTTCAGCGAATACTTCGTTTTCTCTGACTGCGGAAATGGCTTCATATATTGTTCAATACAGTCTGCGAGTGCTTCTCTATGAAAGGAACGCTCTAACAAGTTATCATATCTTTTATTAAAAACCGCCTCACTATTTAGATCATAATGAAAAAAATCTTTCACGGGTTTTGCCTGTTTCAAATAGAGGGAAGCAAAGCGGTTAGTTGTTGGAATCATGATGCTTTCCAATTCCATATATTGTACTTCCTTTCTCATCAAATTAGTCTTTATAAAGTATAGCAAAACAATTCTTGAAATGAAAAAAACTTGCTTTTAATTTCTAAAAGTAAGAAAATAACGTCTGCTCATTATCAATTCTAGGCGTTAACATCGTTACAAACGCAACGTCCCACCCTCACTTTATTCATTGGACTATTGGAAAGCGTTTATATCCAACACTCATTTCACCATTCTTTCAAGTTTCATCCCTTTCACGAGCTCATTTAATAACTGAATGGTTGGCAGTTCTTTCTTTTTTACAGTGGCCTCTTCCACCAGATAACCTAATATGCTGTCAATTTCCGTTTGCTGCTTATTTTGGATGTCCCGCAGCATAGAAGAATAGTTATACTTGGTGATCCCTGATTTATATCTAGAGACCCTCCGGCATACGCCGGAGGACCGAGCATGACCGCGGGAAAGGTCGCTGCGACCGGCGGCAGTGGGCGCGGACGGTGGCGCAACTCTCGCCGTCCAAGCACCAGGATCTCGTCGTGCGCGGGATCCCTGGTCGACGTCGCGAGCAGCTCGTCGGAGATCGTTCGGTAGAGCACCGCGTCGCCGGTCCGGGCTGCGCGGCCTGTCCCCCTCGGCCTCTTCGAGGTCCGGTGGATAGAGGTCACGTGACTTGTCGGCCCAGACGGCCTTCGCGGGATCCTTGTGAACGACTGCAAGGCGGCGGAAGCGCCCGTCGTGGTCGAGGATGTGGACCGCGTCTGCATAGGCGGAAGACCGCGAGACAGCCGGCCTCGCCTCGGCCATGGGGGGGGGGGGGAGAGAGAGAGAGAGAGAGAGAGAGAGAGAGGGGGGGG
>CAVVKR010000050.1:0-21497 GCA_963748745.1 uncultured Bacillaceae bacterium
ATACACGATTGGATACGTTTGTTAAACGAAATAACTTCTTGACACTGAAGTAACGTTTGTTTCTACCTACCGGCGGGAGTTGCTTCCCTTTTTACCTTTGCAACATTCCTATAATAATATATTTAAGCTTTGTTTTTTTTGGTTGCTTTTTCTAACTGTTCTTTATGAAGCTTGCTGATTTGTAATGGTGTCACATAAGGCGCTGGAGTTGTATGCTTTCGGTTGTACAATATAGTATTCTTTTAGATCAGCTCCATTTATTAGTTCGACTTTTTCCTCCACTTCAAGCCCTGTTTGGATTGGACGTTTTTTCGACAACCCCTTTATTGTTGAGAATGAATATATGACGGCCATCTTTTTGTGACACGACACTTTCTTTCGGTAACACTTTTCTCCTTCCACTTTTTCAGTAATTATTTTGGTTGATACGTGAAAACCAGGATAAAGCTTTTCTTCATTTTCATCCAGTGTGATTTCAAATGGATATGAAGATTTCTTTTTTAGTTGTGGTTTATTCTCAGGGTTATTTCCGATATTGTTTAAAGTGCCGGTAATTTTTGATTTAAATAACTCGGATTCAATAGCCACCTCTTGTCCTTCTTCAACAACTGTACGTTCCTCTTCAGAAAATAATCCTTCAACAATTTGCTCATCTGACGTAATCGTGATGACTGGATTTTTTAAATCATAGGAAATATGAGCGATAGTTCCTTCATATCCGCTAACAACAGTTAAGGTCGATAGGTCATAAGTCGCTAATTGTTTTTCATACGATTCTATTTGTTGTTCTACTTTATTTCGTTGCCAACAATTTATTTTGTATTTCTGTTTCAATGTTGGCTTGGTCATAATCCGGATGCTGAATATGGACTGCATTCTCATTTATTTCATCCGAATGGACGTTAGGAGAAGGATGAGACGCATTTTTTGCTTGTAGGTTTTGAATCAATTGGTCAATGCTGTCTTTTTCCTTCGTTAACCGTTCTATTTCTAATGTCAGTAGTTTTCGCTTATTTTCCCATTCTGTTTCCGCATATTTAAAAAGAGGAGTGTTAGCATTCACTTTATCTCCTTTTTTCACTAGAAACTTTTTTATATCGGCATCTTTCTCCATGTAGATGTGATGTTTTTCTGCAGGAGCAACAACCCCTTGCGTATGAAATGCTTTTTCTATTTTGCCATTCTCAATAACGTTCCAGTCATGGACAACATTGATCCGAGCCACCTTACTGTTTTTATTCATAATAAGAAATATATTAATACTGATGAAAAGTATTAGAATAGTAATGCTAGTAATCCTAAAAATTTTTCTTTTCATGATATTACCTCCGTTACTCTAAAATAAGAGAACATGGAAATCAATATAGGCAAGAAATGCTGTTAATATCCAAAAAAGACTGTTTACGAATAAAATGACTCCCCATAATACCCAGCCTTTTTGAGTGGTAAAAGCGCGTAAACCTTTATATTGTAGGATCATGCTCCATAGCTTAAACAATGAAATCGAACCACAAAAATAGATCAGCAAGTCATTTGTTGTTATGTATTGAGCGATCACGCCAAGTGAGAATGGTGAGGAATACCATTCTAAGCCAGCAAAGATAGCTAGCAGTGTATGTAAACCTGATTCTATTAATAGAATAATAAGGACGAATGATTGCATTGCAACTAACTTTTGCAATGTTACTTTACCGAGCAGCCAAAAAATAAGTGATGGTAGTAATAAAATAATAGCTGGATAAAGAAGTCCTACGATTAATCGACCGATCACAAAAAAAGCTTTATTCCATTCAAAGACCGAACTGCTCACCTCTATTAATTGTGTCGATATATGTGCTGTCCCAATGCCGTATGCACCGCTAATTGTAAATAATAAAATGCTTAATAGAAAAAGAAAAAGTAGTCGATTTTTCATTCCGTAAAGCCTTTCAGCTTTTGCCATTTGCTGAAAATATATATTACTATCTTTGAAGCCTTTAAGAAACAAAAGTTGACAAATCATTTCTATGCCCCCGATTTTTTGCTTAACAACTTGTATTTTACAGCATTTTCAGATAAATTTCTTTCAAAATTGAGTTAATTCCGGAAAAGTTTATGAAATTTCCAAGGAAAGAAAAAACCGTGTATTACGAGAATACACGGTCACTTTATAGTGATATTGTTTGTAAATCGAGATCTATTTATAGATTAAAATTTTCCATAGCTATGAAAATGTGATTTCCAATAAGGATTGTCTAATGAAGTAATTTGAACCCCTTTTGATGTTCCAGCATGAATGAATTCATTATTTCCTATATAGATACCCATATGTGAAATACCTTGTTTATAAGTATTAGCGAAAAAGACGAGGTCCCCACGTTGTGGTTTGCTAATTTTGGAAGCACGGTTATAATAGCCTTCAGTTGATAAGCGTGGCAGGTTGTAGCCAGCTTCATTGTATACATATGCTATATATCCGCTACAATCAAATCCACCAGGAGAGGCACCACCCCACACAGTTTTTGTACCTACGTGACGTTTTGCTTCGCTAATCAATGTATCTACTGAGTAACTATTGTTGGACTTTTTGGATGTTTGTTTTGAAGAAGTTTTTGATGATTTTTTTGTTGTTGCGTTTTTATCCACTGTTAATTTTTGACCTACATAAATAGTATTGGAGGATAAGCCGTTCATATTTTTCAATTGCTTCACACTGATATTAAACTTTTGGCTAATGTGTGATAGAGTATCGCCACTTTTTACTGTATATGTTTTTGCATTTGATGTTGTTTTACTTGTTGTTTTATTTTTTGTTTTTGTGCTTGAATGGCCATTGGCAGCTACTTTTAGCACATCACCAGGATAAATAAGGTGTGAGTTTAAGTTATTCCACTTTTTTAACTCCGCTAAAGAAATATTGTGCTTGTTCGCAATGCCTATTAAAGTATCTCCTGATTTCACTTTGTAGGTACTCTTTGCCGTTTTAGAACTGCTTGACTTGCTACTTTTAGACCCTGAAACAGAAAGAAGTTGGTTAGGATAAATAATGTTACTTGAAAGGTTATTCAGTGACTTTAGACTACTCACAGTTGTGTTATGCTTTTGGGCAATCGTCCATAACGAGTCACCTTTTTTTACTTTGTATGTATCAGCAAAAGCTTCCGTTACGATCGATGTTGATAATAATGCAGTAGTTGCAATTGTAAATGCCTTTTTCTTCATAATGAAATCTTTCTCCTCTCAGTAATTTCGGTAGTTATTATTCTAGCAAAAATTTTGAATGGTAATCGTTTTCCCTCGTAAAATGTCATAATATTTTCGATATTTTTCCTTTAAATGAAATATAACTATCTATTCCCATAGATTACATAAAAAGATTGTTGTTTTTAGTTTCAAATGTAAGCAAACGTTTATCATGATACGGATGATGCTCAATTTTCCCCTCATTGTGCTAAAGATCATGAGGAGTTAGAAGGAGAGAATGATGATCCTTCATATTTTCTTTCAAAACGAAATATATTAATCTAGTATTTTCACTTTCACTGTTCGCACACCCCAGTTGTATGCTTCTTCTTTTGTCGGAACGTGAATATCGATTTTATTTCCTTGAATGGCGCTACCGATATCACCAGCAATTGCTTGACCATAGCCCTCTACTTCGACTTTCGAACCAAGTGGGATGACACTAGGATCGACTGCAATTACTTTCGCATGTCGATTTTCATTAAGGTTGATTCCTGTGTAGGTAATCCCGCTGCAACCATCGCATGCTGCAGTATAAGCAGTTGCTGTCATCGTCATTTCTTTCGGCGCTTTTGATTTTGTGATTGGCTGGTTTTGTTGTTTGACTGATGTACTATGATTTGTTGACTTTCTATCTTTCTCTATATCATTGCTTGGCGATTTATTACTTTTTTTCTGTTGAGGTACATTTTCTTTTTCATTGATATTTTTTTGTTGCTCAGGTTCTTTCTTATTGCTTTTCATTTCTTGCTTTTTCTCTATTTGCTGTACAGGCTCTTTCTTATTATTTTTCATTTCTTGTTTTTTCTTATTTTGTTGCTTCTGTTCTTTCTTCACGTCTGTATTTACTTGCTTATGTGTCTTTTCTTCTTTAGGTTTGTTCTTTAAATCGGTCTTATCTATTTTCGTAGTTTTCTGTATCTTTCCTTCGTTTTTTTGTTCATTAGTAGGGTTACTTTCAGTTACATTTGGATGGTGAGATTTTATTTTATTGCGGTTCTTTGTTGGCTTCGTTTGTTGTTTTGGTTGTGATATGTTTGTATTTGTTTTTGCTGGGGAATGTTTTCTATTTTTCGCTTCTGTTTTCAGTTCTTTAATGGTTTTTTTCTCACTTTTATAATTAGGTGCTATATTCTTTATTGTTAATTTTTGTCCAATCTGAATCAAATCTGTCGATAGTTTATTCCACTTTTTCAAATCTTTTACTGTTACTCCATACGCTTTCGCAATGGAACTCAGTGTATCTCCAGCTTTTACTATATATTTCTTATTCGCGGTTAGTTGAATCTGTTGATTAGGGAAAATAAGGTTGGAATGTAGATGGTTTAGTTGCTTTAAATATGCGACGGTAGTTCCGTGTTGATAAGCAATTTTCCAGAGGGAGTCACCTTTTTTGACTGTGTATATATTTGATGGCTTTGTCTGTTTAGAAGTTGTCATTTTCTCATCTTCAGGAGAAATAACTAAAGTATCACCTGGATAAATCAGGTCGCTATTCAGGTTATTCCACAGTTTAAGTTCCGCCAGAGAGATATTATGTTTGTTGGCAATTGCTATCAACGTATCTCCAGCTTGAACGGTATACGTTTTTTTAACGTTTGATTTACTCGTTACGGGTTCTGATACAGTGAGAACTTGGTTAGGTATAATAGAATCATTTGAAAGCTCATTCCATTCTTTTAATTTCGGAATCGTTGTGTGAAACTTTTTTGCAATTTTCCACAATGAATCTCCTTTTTCCACTTGATACGTCTTGGCAGAAACTTCACTTGTAACCGTTGCTGATAATATTGAAGCAACGGTTATGGCTATTGTTTTTTTCGTCATGAAAACCTCTCCAATCCAATGATTTTAAATAATATTCTACCAGAAATATTAAATAATAACATATATTTTGGTTTATTGTAGAAAAATTTTCGAAAATTTTCCACACATATATATTATAAAAAGTTTCATATCTTTCATTCTTCCTAGTATAAATACTAGTAGTTATTACTTTTAGTACCTATAATAATAAACGTCAAAGTGGTACATTCGATATCCTTACGAAAGGAAACAACGGAGGTTAAAATGAAAAAAGTATTCAGTGGATTATTATTCAGTATGATGATCGCCATCTTCTTTACAGGATGTAATAAGGAACCATCCCCAAATGATTTTTTGCAAGATTACGTAAATGATTGGGAAGAACAGCGGTTTGAAAAAATGTATAAGGAATATTTATCAACAAGCACAAAAAAAGAAGTGACGAGGGAAGCATTTGTAAATCGTTATGAAAAAATATACGGTGACATGGAAGTAGAAAATATAAAGATTTCTTTTTCACCTATTGAAGAGAAAGGGGTAAAAAAACAATCATCTATAGAGATTCCCCTTGACATTTCTTTCCGCACATTTGCAGGTGAAGTAAAGTACGAGGAGAAATTGATGTTAGTAAAGGAAAAAGACAAGGACGAAGGCAAGAGATGGTTTGTGCAATGGCAACCTAATCTTATTCTTCCAGGGCTTACACATGATGATAAAGTACGAATATCATCAATAGAAGGAAAACGAGGGGAAATTTTTGATCGTCATCAAAAGCCACTCGCTACGAATGGAACAGCATATGAAATTGGTCTTGTACCAGAACAAATAGAGGAAAACGGAAAAGAGACGAAAGAAAAGCTTGCGAAAGTGTTACAAATACCAGTAGAAGAAATAAATAAAAAATTACATGCGAACTGGGTGAAACCTAACTTATTTGTCCCAATCAAAAAAGTAGCATCGATAGACCAAAAAGAGATAGAGGAAATATTAGCGCTTAAAGGCGTATATACACAAGAGATAGAGAGGCGCGTGTATCCCTATGGAAAAGTTGCAGCTCATTTAACAGGTTATATTGGTGCCATTACTGCTGAGGAATTGCAGAAAAAGGAAGAAATAGGTTATGAACAAAACAGCTTGGTTGGGAAAAGAGGTTTAGAGCAAGTCTTTGAAGATAAACTACGTGGAGAAAGGGGCGGGAAAATAGCGATTGATAAGGGAGATGGAAAAGTAGAAACAATCGTAGAAAAAAAGCCGAAAGACGGAGAAAATATTCAGCTAACAATTGATATTACATTGCAAGCTAGTATTTTTGCAGAAATGAAAGGGAATGCTGGGACATCCGTAGCAATGAATCCGCAAAATGGTGAGGTTTTATCCCTTGTTAGTACACCAGCTTTTGACCCGAACGATTTTGTTTTAGGGATCTCTACGGCCAATTATAAGAAGCTGGAGGAAGACGATTTACATCCGCTTATTAATCGATTTGCACTTACTTACACACCTGGTTCTGCCATAAAACCAATTACAGCTGCAATTGCACTAACAAGTAACTCTTTGAAACTAACGGATAAAAAACAAATCCAAGGAAAATCGTGGCAAAAAGATAGTAGTTGGGGAGACTACTCTATTACACGCGTTACGCCAATGAATACCCCTATTCATTTAGAAAAGGCAATGATTTACTCCGATAATATCTTTTTTGCTCAAACTGCATTGGATGTAGGGGAAAAAACTTTTATAGCTGGATTACAAACATTCGGATTCGAAGAAACAATCCCTTTTGCTTTTCCCTTAAAGAAGTCAAGTATATCAAAAGAAGGAACCTTAAAGAGTGACATCCTTTTAGCGGATACTGGCTATGGACAAGGGCAGATGCAAATGAATATCCTTCACCTTGCAACAGCATACACGCCATTTATTAATAACGGTGATATGATTAAACCGATCCTATTAACGAGTGAGAAAAAAGGACAAACATGGCACAAAGATGTCTTAAATGAAAATGAAGCGAAAGCAATTTCTCACATGTTAAGAAAAGTTGTTACTGATCCAAAGGGAACGGGTCATGATGCCGATATAGAAAAAATAGCAATTGCAGGGAAAACAGGTACATCGGAATTAAAAAAGAAAAAAGCTGAACGGGGCAAAGAGAATGGTATATTTGTCGGTTATGATGCAGAAAATACCGACTTACTCATCGCGATGCTTATTGAAGGCGTAGAAGAAAAAGGTGGAAGCACCTTCGTTGTAAAAAAGACGGCTAATGTGTTGAAAAAGAATCATAGTAAATAGCGGAAGAACAGGAATATGCCAATGGCATCATTCCTGTTTTATACATTGGTTTGAATGTTGAGAAATAGTTCTGTGCTCTTTCTGAATAATGTTCAAAAGATAATTCCTACTAGTAAAAACTGGATCTACGTCAATACTTTGGACACAAAAAAGTTAAGTTTTTATTAGAGTTTTGAATACTTTATAAAACCGTCTGGTCTTGACATCATTGATTTTGGCACAATTTCCAAGAAATAAATCTAGCATTTACTCGGTTTTACGGGAAAAAGTATATCTTAATAAGGCCACTGGTCATTGTTCTGAATTTTTTCTCACTAATATACCTTTGAAACAACTTTATTTAACTAATAGTTATGTCATTTCCCCTCACCATTGCTACTTTTTTTATTTATATCATTTTTTGTCTAATAGTATTACTCTAGAAAATATAAATGAAACAGCATTCCTTTTTATTATAAAATATGGTACATTATAGGAAAAGACAGAAAATTTGCACTAATAAATCTATCAAAATTCAATATGGGAGGGAGAAAAATGTTGAAAAAGACTGCTATTTTTTTACTCATTTGTTTGTTAACGATTTCTAGTACAGCGTTTGGTATGGGAAACAATATACAAACAGTAAAACCTCACGAGAAGCTGCAAAAGAAATCACTCCAATCTATTAATAAATTAGATGAACAAATGATTGCTAATGATGAAAAAGTCCGCGTAGTAGTAGAGTTGAATGAGAAACCAACGATTGAGATTGCCCAAAAGCAAGGGGTAAAATTCGATCAATTAGAAGAATCGACAAAGAATCAATTGGAAGATGAAGCTTTAGAAAATCAACAGGAAGTAAAAAAGGAAATAAAGGATAAAAATATTGATGCAACCTATTTGAATGATTTCACAACTGTCGTAAATGGGTTTAGTGCTGAAGTTCGTTACGGTGAAATTAACATGCTTGAAAAAATGAAAAAGGTTAAAAAGGTTCATATTGTGAACGAATATGAAAGGCCTGTAGTAAAACCGGAAATGAAGTATAGTAAGGAAATTGTCGAAGCTCAAAAAGCTTGGCAATCTTTTCACTATCAAGGGGATAAACTTGTTGTTGGAATTATTGATACCGGTCTGGATGTCAATCATCAAGATATGACTCTATCTGATCATAATAAAGCAAAATTAATAAAAAAAGATGTGGAGAAAACGATTAAGGAAAATAACATGCCAGGTAAGTTTTTTACGGAAAAAGTACCATATGGTTATAACTATATGGATCAAAATGATGAAGTTCGTGACATTGGTCCAAGTGCATCAATGCATGGAATGCATGTTGGTGGAATTGTCGGAGCGAATGGTGATGATGATAACGGGGGGATTAAGGGAGTAGCACCTGAAGTTCAATTACTTGCATTAAAAGTGTTTGGTAATGATCCGACATCTCGTTCTACTTACAGTGACGTTTATGTAAAAGCAATAGATGATGCGATTAAACTAGGTGCAGATGTACTCAATTTAAGTTTAGGTTCTCCGGCAGGATTCGTTTCCCCTGATGATCCTGAACAGCAAGCGGTTAAACGGGCAGTTGAAAATGGTGTATTGATGTCTATTTCGGCGGGGAACGCAGCTTTATTTGGCGATGGCTATTTCTACCCGTATACAGCAAATCCTGATTATGGTGTGAACGGATCTCCTGGTGTTTCATACGAATCATTACAAGTAGCCTCCATTGAAAATACATTTATGGATATCGATGCTGTTGAATATAATATCGAGGGTTCCAAGGGAAGTGCTGCATTTCTTTCTGCTGGAAAAGTACATCCTAATGATTATGTCCAAAAAACATTTGCGCTTGTTGATGTAGGATTAGCAACAGAGAAAGACTTCAAAGGAAAAGATGTGAAAGGGAAATTTGCCCTTGCGCAACGTGGAGAAATAGCTTTTACCGACAAAGTATTAAATGCACAAGCTGCTGGTGCGGAAGGCATTATCATTTATAACAATGCAGACGGAGTTATTAATATGGCCACCAATGATAATATTAAGATTCCGCAATTATTCATGTTAAAAAATGACGGGGAAAAATTAAGCAACGCATTGAAGGAAAAGAAGGAAGTAACGGTATCTTTTCCTGGAAAAAGCAAAAAAATAGTAAATCCTGATGAAGGGAAAATGAGTGATTTCACTTCATGGGGGACACCACCGAACCTTGATTTTAAACCTGAAATAACTGCACCAGGCGGACAAATCTTATCTACTTTAAATGATAATCAGTATGGGTATATGAGTGGTACGTCTATGGCAGCGCCACATGTTTCAGGTGGAGGGGCACTCGTTCTTCAGCGGATTGATGAAGACTTTCAATTACATGGTAGTGAGCGAGTGCATTTAGCAAAAAATATGATGATGAATACTGCTAAAACCGTTACATTCGATGGGGCCCCTGTTTCGCCTCGACGTCAAGGATCAGGTTTAATGCAAATACATGCAGCTTTAGCAACTCCAGTTGTCATTACAGAAAAGCAGACAAATGAAGCAAAAGTAGCGTTAAAAGAAATAACAGATAATATAGCATCTTTTACATTAACGGCTGAAAATTTTACAGATGAAGAGATCACTTATGAAGTAAATGTAAATGCACAAGTAGATACACCGATAGAAGCTGATTCAATGCTTATCAACGCGCCGAATATGTTTGGGGCAACAGAATTATCTAATGTAGCTAAGGCAGACAAAGAGAGCGTAAAAGTGCCTGCCAATGGTAAAGCCGAGATTGAAATTACGATTGAAGTCAATGATGAGCTAGAAAAAGAGCTTCAATCTATTTATCCGAACGGTTATTGGCTAGAAGGCTTTGTGACTTTAATAGATCCATCAGATCATCATCCACAATTAACTGTCCCGTATATTGGATTTAAAGGGGAATGGGATCAAGCACCGATAGTCGATTCACCGCTATGGGCCGATGATAGCTTCTATGAAGCGACAGGAATTGTTACAGCGAGTAAAAAAGATACATTCACATACCTCGGGATCGATCCGCAAACGAAGGAAGTTGATCCAAACAGAATTGCATTTTCACCAAATGGTGATGGTGAAAAAGATAATGCATTTCTTGCTTTATCCTTGTTAAGGAATGCAAAAGAAGTAAAGTTCAATGTACTGAATGATAAAAAGGAGAAAATCCGAACGATCCGCTCTGAAAGCTATTTGAAGAAAAACTATTTTGATGGTGGCAGTTACCCACATGTTTCTGTTAATCCAGCAACTGCTTGGGATGGAAAAATAAATGGGAAGATTGCAGAGGAAGGTCAATATTACTTACAAGTGGAAGCGATCATTGATTATCCAGGTGCAAAATGGAAAACATTTGAACTTCCTATCAAATTAGATGTAACCGGTCCGACTATTCAAGCAACTTATGATAAAGATACTCATACAGTAACGGTTCAAGCTAATGATCAATTAAGTGGATTATCTCATTGGGAAATTTTTATTGATGATGAATCAGTTGCAAAAGGATATACATCTAAAAAGACAGAACATGCTTTAAAGAAAAAACCGGGTCCAAAGCAAACATTAAAAATAGAAGCAGTTGATCATGCAGGAAATGTTACAACAGAGTTTCTTAAGGATGCGGACAATGATAATGCAGTACCTGCTATCTATTTATTAAAACCAACTTTTGCGGAAGTATTTAATAAGAAAACAATCACTTTTAACGGATATGTGGTAGATCATGTAGGCCTTCAGTCTGTGACAGTAGATGGAAAAAAAGCAGCACTAACATACAATAAAGAAGAGAAACGATATGATTTTGAAAAGAGGTTAAAAATAAAAAAGGATGGTGTTCACGATATCAGGGTTATTGCTGAAAACAACCAAGGGGAGAAAAGTGACATCTTAAGAAAAGTAATTGTAGACACTCGTGCACCTGATTTACAAATAAGAAGTAAAAAATATACAGTTGATCAAGAGATTAGTAGGATGAAAGTGCCAATGACAGTAAAAGATAATTTTGACGCAATTCGGGTCTATGTAAATGGTGAGGAAGTATACAAACACGATTATACCGCTTATCAAATGAAACCCTTTCACAAAAAAATCAATGATATTGAAGTGAACTTAGAGGATGGCCACAATCACTTTGAGTTTAAAGTAGTAGATCTTGGTGGTAATGAAACGATAAAGAATATAAATATATATCGCTCTAATAAGAAGCCAAAAAGATTTAAAGATGTCGTGCGTAATCATTGGGCAAAAGAGGCAATCCAAACACTTCATGTGATGGGAGTGATCAATGGAAAAGGAGATGGCAATTTCGGACCAAATGATCATCTTACTAGGATGCAAGCTGCACAAATGATTGCTCGAGCCTTAGAATTAGATCTCGACGATAGACCAGATCCAACATTCCCAGATGTAGGAGAAAAAATTAAAAAATACGATCCAGAGGGATATAAAGCAATTGCGGCTGTAGCAGCTGAAGGTATCATGACAGGAGATAATAAAGGAAACTTTAACCCTAAAGCACCATTAAAAAGGCAAGAATTAGCAAAGATTATCGTTGAAGCATTTCAACTAAAAGGAAAGACAAAGAACACTTTTAAAGATGTACCGAAAACGCATTGGGCAGCAAAATATGTAAACAAGCTAGTAGCAAATGAAATTACAAAAGGCTATCCAGATCAAACCTTTAAGTTAAATAATTATACGTCCCGCGCGGAATTTGCTTTATTTTTTGCACGTGTTTTTGATGACAGGTTCAAAGCCCCCTCTTCATAGAGGTTGGGTAGTGACAGCTTCAGGTATGAATAAGGGATGCGCTTCGGATAAGTTTTAACGATCTCTACTATTAGACTTACAGCAAAACGTCAGTAAGTCCTTCACCTTAGGTTGGGAATTACTGACGTTTTCATTAGGAGCTATTTATTCTTTCGTTAGATGCACGCCATAGACTGAAGAAATCACCTTTTTCTCAATGGAAGCACCCTGCCCTAGGAATTTATTCTCCGCGGCTTTCGCTTTGCAGCATAAAGTTATAATATGATCGTTTCATTGACTTGGGATATGTTCTCGATTTCTTCTGTTTCGTTTTTTATGATGGATGTTATGTTTTGACAAACATCTATTTCAATTTTTCGATAGGTGTGTAAAAAGATATCATATCCTTCTCTTTGATAGACGTTTAGCGGATCTTCCTGACCGTAAGCTCTTAAGAAAATACCTTCCTTAAGATGCTCCATAGCTTCTAAATGCTGTATCCAATAATAATCAATTGTTGTTAATAACATTTTTTTGATCTGTTCATGCAAGGGAGGATGTTGTTCCCATAAAGCCTCTATATGTGAGATGGTGCGCTTCAAATAGTAGCTTGCTGTTTTTCGTATTTGATTGGTATGGTCAGCTATCTGTTCTGAGATTGTTTGTGCAGGTAAGAAAGAGAGTGTAGCAATTTTTTCAGTTAACATTTTATAATTCCATGTACTTGGATGATCACCAATACAACAAACAGATATGTAGTAATCAAATGTGTTTTTATACATATTTTCTATATATGACAAAATATGATTGCTATGAAGAATGTTGTTACGAAGAGTGAAGATGACAAGTCTCTGTTCTGTTGTAATACGATCTAATTTTAATGTCCATTCCCTAGCTGAAAAATGAATAGCTTCGCATTTTTTTTGGATTCGATCAATCCATTTAGCAATCTTTTTATTTTCAACCATTCTATTGCCGTTCTGTTTTAGCTTTTGTCTCTGTTTATCTATCTGTTCAGATGATGCGAAGCGAGTAATAAGTTCATCTTCCAATGAAATGAAAAATTGGCTTGAGCCTGGATCACCTTGTCTTCCTGCCCGCCCTTTCAACTGATAATCGATCCTTCTGCTTTCATGTTTTTCAGTGCCAATGACGTGTAGCCCACCAATTGCAGAGACCCCTTTACCTAAAGTAATATCTGTTCCTCTTCCTGCCATATTAGTAGCAATTGTTATTTTTCCTTTTTTGTCCAGCTTTTGCAATGAGCTCTGCTTCTTTTTCGGCATGGACGGCATTTAATAGTTCATATGGTAGTCCTTCTTCATCCAAATAGTTTGCAAGTATATGTGATTGTTCGACAGAGGTTGTTCCAATGAGGATAGGCTGTCCTATTTTATGACGTTTTTTTGTTTCTTGTGTGACAGCTTTATACTTCATATCAATCGTTTCAAACACTTTATCAGGTAAGTCTTGTCGAATAACAGGCTTATTTGTTGGTATTTGTAATACTTGTAGTCCATAAATATCTCGAAACTCTCTTTTTTCCGTGATAGCTGTTCCTGACATACCAGATAGGATTGGATACATTCGAAAGAAATGTTGAATTGTAATAGAAGCGTATGTTTTATTCGTTTCAGAGATTGGTAGCCCTTCTTTTGCCTCTATCGCCTGATGTAAACCGTTATTTAACATTCTGTCTTCCATTACTCTACCTGTATTCATATCAATTAATTTAATTTTATTCGCCTGCACGATATATTCTACATTCTTTCGAAACACTGCCTTTGCATATAAAGCTAGCAATAAATTGTTGTACAACGATTGATGTTCTAATTTGTATAAATGATCAATTTCAAGTGCCTTTTCTAGTTTGGTTATTCCCTCTTTCGTAAAATAAGCAGCTTGTAGTTCATGATCGATCATATAATCTTCTTTTTCTTTTAACTGATTAATAAGGTGGGTTGTTGTTTGGAGCTGTTCGACAGGTGGAGTAGATTTGCCAGCGATAACTAATGGTGTCTTTGCTTCATCAATTAATATGCTATCTACTTCATCGATGATTGCATAATAGAATGGACGTTGAACAATATTAGCCGTTTCAGTAACCATATGATCACGTAAATAGTCAAAGCCGAACTCACTTCCGATTCCATAAGTGATATCGGCATTGTACGCTTTTTGTTTTTGTTCAATCGACATGCCAGGGAGGTTTAGGCCGACGGTCAAGCCTAAAAAACGGTGGATCTCGCCTATCTTTTCATAATCTCGTTGGGCCAAATATTCATTCGTTGTAATGATATGAACCCCTTTACCTACTAGTGCTCTTAAGTAACTAGGTAGAGCAGCAACTAGTGATTTTCCCTCTTCGGTTGCCATTTCAGCAATTTTGCCATCTAATAAGGCGAGGCCTCCTAATAGTTGTACATCATAGTGGCGCATGCCTAATATTCGTTTCGCAGCTTCTCTAACAACCGCAAAGGCATCAGCTTTTATTGCATGAATATTGTTGTTATGAATAGTTAAATAGCTTTTAAACTCAGCTGTTCTTGCTTTTAATTCCCGATTAGTATAAATAGCATATTTTCGTTCAAAAAGGTTGATTTTCTCGACTGTTTTTACATATTTTTTTAAAACTAGTTTTTTTCTTATAAAGCTGCACATAAATACATCACACCCTTTCAACTTGATAAAATGATAACATAGATGTTTCATCCTTTTCCAACTGTATAAATTAGTGTAAATATATGGACAATATTACCAACAGCCTTTAGCTTGAATTATCAACAAACGGTTAAAAATGTAAAGAAATTGTTAATTTTACGTATTTTTTTGGATAAGAATCTTTATTTGTTCGGTTAATAGAAAGTAAAGTTGCTATATTATTAGTGTAGATAAAACAGGGGTGATATTTAAAGAATACGTAGAAGGGTTCATATTGAAAAATAATAAAAATTCATTTTCCTCAAACAAGTCGAGAGGTTTTTTTGTTCCTTTTTGTGTTATATTAGGTAGGAATATGAATGTTTTTGACGAGGAGAATGGTCATGAAAGCGAAACATGTGTCGATTTTAGGCATTCCTTTCATACAGACAACGATGAAGGATTTTATTTCACTCTTACAACAGCGGATCACGGCGGAACAAAAGACATTTGTTATAACCGCAAATCCAGAAATTGTAATGAAAGCGAATAATGAAGAGGAATATATGAACATCATTAAAAGAGCGACATATGTCACAGCTGATGGTATTGGAATCGTAAAAGCTGCGAAGTTGCTCGGTAGCTCACTCCCAGAAAGAGTGACTGGATACGATATGATGGTCCACTTACTTGAATTAGCCAATGAGCACCATTATCGCGTCTACTTCTTAGGTGCAGAGGAAGACGTTTTAGCACGGGCGTTAAACAATGTAAAGACGGAGTACCCAAATATAACAATTGCTGGCTCTCATCATGGTTTTTTTGACTGGGAAAGCAATAAGATTCCAGCTGAAATTAATCTAACAGAGCCTGACTTGGTTTTTGTAGCACTTGGAGTCCCTAGACAGGAACGTTGGATTGATGAGCATATTGGAAAATTTCAGAAGGGCATTTTTATCGGAGTCGGTGGTAGTTTTGATGTGTTAGCGGGTGCAGTAGAAAGGGCACCAGAACGTTGGCAAAAAATGAATTTGGAGTGGCTTTACAGATTGTTAAAGCAACCTTCCAGATGGCGTCGGATGCTTGCTCTTCCACATTTTGCAATGAAAGTATGTGCACAGAAGGTTAAGGGAAAAAAATGAGTGGAAAACTAGTAAAAAGTACGCTCATCCTTACGATTGCCACTTTCATTTCTAAAGTACTTGGAAGTGTTTTCCGTATCCCGTTACAAAATATTGCCGGTGATGAAGTACTAGGTATATTTAGTCTTGTTTATCCCGTTTATATGGTTGCATTAACTCTATCTGTTGCTGGTATTCCAATCGCTATTTCAAAGCTTATTTCAGAAGCGTTGGCAAAACAAGATGAAAATATGATAAGAGATATTTTTGTCACTGCCAGTATTTTGGCTGTTTCTTTTGGAGTTATCAGCTTTACTATTATGTATCTTTTTTCTGAACCGTTAGCAGAAATTTTAGGTGGTCAGAGCACATGGTTGTCGATTGTGATTGTATCGGTAACGCTCTTAATTGCTCCATATATGGCTGTGTACCGTGGGTTATTTCAAGGGTTCCAAGATATGCGCCCAACTGCTATATCACAAGTAATTGAACAATTTATTCGCGTGACGCTGATCCTTATAATTGCTTATTATTTAGTACAACAAAATAAAACAAACGATGTCATTGCTGGCGGTGTGATGGTCGGCTCCTCTGTTGGCGCTTTATGCTCTCTCCTTTTTTTAAGGTGGAAATTCACACGTTCGAGTATAAAGCCCCGTTCAAGATTACCGTATACATTACACACATTTTCCCGGAAAATGAGCAAAATAATTTTAAAAATTTCTTTACCTATTTGTGTAGGGGCCATTACAATGGCACTTTTAAATTTTGTTGATTCAATGACGATCCCAAACAGCTTAAAATCGTTTGGACGTAACCCTAATGAAATTAACTATTTGTATGGTATATATGGAAGAGGATTGGCACTTGTGCAAATAGCTACAGTTGTCTCGACAGCAATCGTTTTGCCACTTATCCCTTTAATTACTGAAAATATTGTCAAAAAGAAACATAAAGAGACAAAAAGAGTGATTATCAAAGCACATGATTTAACACATTTTATTTCATGGCCAGCAGCATTCGGTCTACTTGCCTTAACTTTACCGCTGAATCTGACCTTATTTAAAAATATCGAGGGAAGTATGGCCATTGCTATCATCGTATTTAGTTCATTATTTACATCGCTTACCGTTTTAGGTACAGGTGTCTTGCAAGGAATGAATCGTTCCAATACGGCAGCGATCATCATCGTCATTGCCGTTGTTTTGAAGGTCATAATGAACTTTATATTTGTCAAAATGTTCGGGCTGGTTGGAGCTGCCATTTCGACAACGCTTATTTATATCCTTACTTTTATTATCAATACATATGCTATTCGTAGGCAAATACCGTTTCCGATCTGGGGAAGGAAGACAACCGTTTTTGCTGTTTCATCTATTGTGATGGCTCTCGTTGTCGGTGCGCCAACATTGTTTCTTAATATCGCATCATGGGGGCGCTTCAGTGCATTGATGTACACAATCTTTGGTGTGATCGTTGGGGCAACTATCTATGCGGGTCTCGTTATCCTTATGAAAGGAATTGAGAAAGAAACAGTATACATTATTCCTGGTATTGGTCCTTTATTACAAAAACTTCAAAAAAGGCAACAGACGTGAATGTGCTTATTTTAGCAAAAATATTGATATATCTTCTTCTTTTGACATAAATAAACTTTTAATGGTAATATGCTAAAAAAGGTAAAGTGGATAACTAGATTCACATATTGGCAGGATCATCAATATCATCCGTGCTCATCGTTATACATTTACCGTTTAGGGAAACTGATGAAAGGATGTTTGTGATTTGAAGAAATGGCTTTGGATCTTTCTAACGTTATCTTTACTGTTAACCATTCCCGCTATTTATAATCGTGTAACTGTTGAAATGGAAAACAATACATATGAATTTGTGATCCCATATGAAGAAATAAATGAATATATGAAACAAGAAGTGAATGCAGATGAAGAAGAAGTATTAAACAAGTTAAAAGAAGCTGAACTACATTCAATAAGCTTAGAGCCGGATACACTTGAAAGTTTAGAGGCTAATGGACTTATATCCATTTTAGATAATGAAGAGATGAGGAAGTATCTCCTTTAGGAGGTAAAGATGTCAGTGACATGACACTGTCTGATAAAGAAGGTGTATATGTTCATCTAGGTTCTGCTCCTACAATTGTTAAAAAGATTGCACAGATTTTTCCTGATGCTGAAAAGATGCATGTTCATGATCATACATTTTATTTTATCCCGGGGAATGAGGTAGAAATAAAACAATTACCAATTGGGTACAATGAAGAGGTAGTGAACTCAATCAAATCACATGGTTTTCAGCTTATTCCTCGTTTACCGAATGAAATATATAAAGAAAATGAAATGGTCATTGATCAATTACTACATATAAAAGACAATCAAGTGAATGGCATATTGTTCACAGGTCGTGATGTAGTCGGCTTTCCTGATCACCAAGTGATAAAAGAAAGGTCGCAACAATTTAAAAATAGAGATTATTCCGTCTACTCAATTGAGTTTAGTGATCAACGAGGTTTCGCAACAGTTGCAAATGTGTTGAATTTTCATGTGATTCGATTACATAGTATAAATTTAGACAATGACGAGGAGATGGATATTCATGTTGAAAGGGTCGTTAGAGCGGTAAAAGAAAGAAACATTAGAACTATTTTTATGCGCTTAAATAAAGAAAAAGAGGAAGATTCATTAGCACATGTTATTCAATTTATGGAACAAGTACGTGAGGAAATGCCAAATATGTTTCAACCAGGTGTGGCGGAATCATTTTCAACACTGAAAGTTTCTAAATGGCAAACAGCGAGCGCACTAGTTGCAGGAATTATTTTTACCGTGATCGCCGCCTTATCCATTTTAAATAGACGATTAGCGATTGTTGCATTTATTTTATCGACTTTATTAGCAGTGGCATATTTAGGGACAAGTATGAGTATGTTTTTAAAACTATTTGCATTAGCAATTGCTATTATTACACCGATCTATGCGGTTATTCCCAAAAAAACAACAGATATCAATAAGAAACGAATATTACTTTCCTATGGAAGAGCTGCTTTTATTAGCTTTTTAGGTATTTGGATCATCGTTGCACTTTTAATTGGAAACCAGTATTTGGTTCAGATCGATACTTTTAGAGGGGTAAAACTAGTATATATTGTTCCAATTTTGTTCATGGTTATTTACGCAATGTGGGGAAAGATAAAAAGGATACTCCATTTAAATATTCGCTTTTGGCATCTAGGTGTTTTCTTTATAGGTGGTATTGTCGCCTATTATTATCTAAGCAGAACAGGAAATGCAGGTGCAGTTAGTTCTGTGGAGTTAGCAGCTAGACAGGCACTTGAAAGCTCTTGTATGTCAGACCGCGAACGAAAGAGTTTTTAATTGGTTTTCCATTTTATATTTTAGCTCTACGTTTTTCAGCGATCTACAATGCTTGGGAAAATACTCCTAATTCCCGGTGTCATTGGCTTTTTATCATTAGTAAATACATTTACCCATTTGCATATTCCGTTATATATTTCGTTGTTGCGAAGTTTATATAGTTTGCTTGTAGGTTTAGCAGTCGGGTTCGTTTTCATCTTTATTTATGGATCATCGTTAAGTATGTAAAAGTACTTAGAATGGGGTGGCAGCGATGAGAATTGTTATATCGGGTTATTATGGATTTCATAATGTTGGGGATGAAGCGATTCTTTATTCCATTATTCAAGCGCTTCGGCAGCAAGAACCGAATGTAGAGATTGTCGTGCTATCTAATCATCCAGAAGAGACGGCGAAAGCTTATCATGTTTTGTCTGTGAATAGGTGGAAGTTAAATGAAGTGTTAAAAGCATTAAAGAATGCCGATGGCTTAGTTAGTGGTGGTGGAAGTTTGCTTCAGGACCAAACGGGCTTAAGAAGTATTCCATATTATGTAGGGATTATTAAAATTGCTCAAATATTAAAGAAACCTGTTTTTATCTATGCACAAGGTATGGGACCCATTCATCGGACCTATAATAAACAATTGTCAAGCATGTATTAGAAAAGGTAAGCTGTCTGACGGTTAGGGATGGTGAATTCTAAACAACTACTTGAGGATATAGGAATAAAAAAACGATGACCTAGTTCCTGATCCTGTTATTGGTTTGGATACATTGTCATATCAAAGTGATTGGTTGAAGGAACAACATTTTACCAATCCTTTACTTACCGTCTCCGTTCGCCATTGGGATTCAAATGTTGACTATAAAAGAAAAATTGCCCTAGCATTAGATCGCTGTGTTGCCAATCAGATAGATGTATTATTTGTTCCCATGCACGGCATTCACGATCAAAAATGTTCACAAGAAGTCCGCTCAATGATGAAAGAAAAGAGCTTTCTAGCACCTTATCAAGCATCTATAAAAGAGAAAATTGCATTATTGGGAAATCTGATTTGCTTTTTGGAATGAGATTGCACGCATTAATTTTTGCAGCAACGACATTAACACCTTTCGTTTCCCTATCATATGATCCAAAAATTGATTCATTTACGTCATTATGTGATCAAACATTAGTTTCATGTAAGAGAAAACACGTGGAATGAAAGCACAATATTTACTAACATTAAGCAATCTTTAAAAAATGCAAATAAGGAAAGAGTAAAATTAAAGGAGATGATTGAGCCACTTAGAAAAGCTGCGAAACAAACAGCTAAAAAAGCACTCACTTGCTTTTCCTAAATGTATCAATGACAACTAAATTTTCTACGAATCCGACATAATAAAATATGACTAAATGATAAAATTATAGTAAAATAGGTAATAAATTCAAATTAATAGAAATGATTTTCACTAGATTCATTGACATCCAAATTCATTTCCCTTTTCGAATGTTACCTTCCATTGTTGATAGTATTTAGAAAGTACATCAAAAGGATTTACTTACTTCTATATGTCATTTTATGCGTGTTAGTGATGTATTTGTGATATAATTTCTATAGTTAATTTTGAAGATACTTAGTATAATAGTTAAAAATGGGGTTTTTGAAATATATTCCTATTTTTTAATGTAAAGAATGGGTCAACAATATTTTTAAGGAGGATCAACATGTTTTTTTATTTGACCTTGCTATTATGCTTTTTAGGAACAGTGTTATTGACTCCTTTTATAAAAAAACTTGCCTTTAAGGTCGGTGCTACCGACAAGCCGAGTCATCGAAAAGTTCATGCGAAAATAATGCCGAGAATGGGCGGTTTAGCGATATTTATTAGCTTTGTTATTGGGGTATTTCTTCTTGGATTGAACAATATCCATACGATTCCTATACTAACTGGGAGCTTTATTATCGTTCTAACTGGTATCATTGATGACATCTTTGATATTTCTGCTAAGGTGAAATTATTTGGACAAATTGTTGCAGCACTCGTTGTTGTTTTCTGGGGGGGACTGCACATTGAATTTATAAACTTACCCTTTGGCGGTAAGTTGGAATTTGGCTCAACTTGGGATGCTTAGTATACCAATAACCCTATTATGGATTGTCGGGATCACAAATGCCATTAATCTAATTGACGGATTAGATGGATTAGCTGCTGGAGTTTCGTCAATTGCTTTTATTACGATTTTAGGAATGGCGATTATTAAAGGAGATTTGTACGTAGCAACATTAAGTGCCGTTATACTTGCTAGTACAATA
>CAVVKR010000051.1:0-93646 GCA_963748745.1 uncultured Bacillaceae bacterium
CACTCTCCTCGTATATGATGATAAGCTTTTCTTCTAAGCAAATTGTCGTAATCAGTGTACAAGATCAACAATTCCATGAAAAAAGGACGTTATCTCACATCACCATTTATCAAATAGATGAGATACCCTTTCATTTATCCTTATCCATTAGTATACAAAATTTATTCTACTTATTCATGTGAAACAGATAGGAGCTCTTGCTTGTCTCCTTAAAAAGCACTACACTTTTCTTATAGCTCGATACATATTTTTTACTCACAGTGAGTCTTTATATGTAAAAAATCACAAAAGGAGAATGATATAATGCCATTCGTTACCGTGAAAATGTTAGAAGGTCGTACAGAAGACCAGAAAAAAGCCCTTGTAAAAAAAGTAACAGAGGCAGTGAGCGAAACAATTGATGCTTCTGAAGAGAAAATCGTCGTCTTTATCGAAGAAATGTCAACAAGTGAATATGCTGTTGGAGGAAAGCGCCTCAGTGACAAATAGTTTTACCGATACTATGAATTAGAAGGACAATAAATAAATCAGCCTCTATTTGTTCAATTTTTGTGAACAAGCAGGCTGATTTGCTCTCACATTATAGGAGCAGGTCTGTACGAGATGCTATCGCAATTTACATCGCTCATACGTTACTAAATACTAGGGACTACCTAAGCCCAATAATTAATCATCATGATTATCCGCTGGTTCTACTAAAACAGCCAAGACCTTTCCCGTAAAACCATCGATTGTTATTTCTACTTCTTTTTCATCTAAAACCATTTTTACTTCATGAGTCAAGCAGCCATCATTCGCAACTGTTCAATATACTGATATGCCTCCTCTATTTCCTCGTTCGTGTAATTTTGCTTGCGTTTCAACGTCGCAATTTTTTCGACCACTTGTTTTTTTGTTAATTTTTCAAAATAAAGGATAGTTGATACCAATTCTAAAAAGCGTGCACTTTTCTCATTCATATTTGTAAAACACAATTGTAAATTAGGAAGATCTAAATGTTGACTTTCAAGAAATTCACGACCACTTTCCGTTAATGCATACCGATACTGATAATAACCTCCTTTTTGTTCCTTTGTTTCTGAAATAAAGCCAAGATTGCACAGCTCTTCCACTCTAAGTGTCAATTCTTCTGAGTAAGGACCATAAAAGTGAAATTCAAACTTCTCCTGAAATGGAAACGCCATTTTCTTTGCAATAAAAATCATTTTTTGTAGTTTTTTCCTGCCAACTATTTCACCTGACACTGCAAAGGCTTGGATTAATCTAGCATGATTGTTTAACAATGCAACTCATCTCCCGCTTCAATTTCCGTGTTCGCATAAAACATTTATGTAAGTCCTAACAGAGTCCTGATTTTCCGCTTCACGTCGCCATGAGATGTCTCATCCATAAGGAATTCTTCTGGGTAGTATAGTTTATGGTCTGTTCGCAGCTTGCCGGAAATTGCCTTCACGATAGAAGACGCTCGCGAAAGCTCTTGTAACTCTCCATTTGGCATCAGCAAGTGAATAGGAAGCCTTTCCTCTTCCTCTCCAGGCCGATAAAAATCATAAGGTAAGTCAGACGACGAATCAACAGCTAAATAATAAGCAGTGTCGATATCAGCCTGTCGAAATAACTGCTCAAGCTCACTTAATATTTTATATTCCTTTGCAGGATCGAACTCTACATATTTAAATAATTTCCGATTTATAAACCGTTTGCATAAATCACGTAAAATAAAATCTTTCTCTTCTTGCCACATTTGAAAATAATATAAAATAACGGCTTCATCCAACTTTAAATAATCTTCTACCGTCACATCTTCCTTCAAAAAGAGAATAAAAATGATATGGTTCTTGCTGAAAAGGATAACCAGTTTCATATAAAGCTTTTGCCCGCTTTAAGATTTTTCGTCAAAATCACTTCTGCACTACGTGTGACAGGATGAAAATATACTTGCCAATACATTTGATAACGACTCATAATATAATCTTCAACCGCATGCATCCCGTATGTTTAATCACAACTTGGTCTTCATGCGGTCGCATCACTCTTAAGATTCGTTCCATATCAAAATGCCCATAACTGACACCGGTAAAATACGCATCCCGTTGCAAATAATCCATTCGATCGGCATCAATATGACTGGAAATCAAATTGACTACTAATTTATTTTCATATGTTTTTCCGATCACTTCAGCTACTTTTTGTGGAAAATCGGTACCTACCTTAGCAATATAGCGTTTACTTCGGTATTTCCCATAATAATTTCTTGTGTAAAGTCTTCGTGATCAAGATCGAAATACTTTTTCAAATGAGTGGGAAAATGGGCCATGACCTAAATCATGTAAAAGAGCCGCAATAAGACATAACAACCGTTCGTTACTATCCCATTCAGGTCTATCTTTTAAATACATTGTCTACTATCCGCCTCACAATTTCATAGACCCCGAGAGAATGATTAAAGCGGCTATGTTCCGCACCATGAAAAGTGACATATGTTGTTCCTAATTGCCGAATCCGCCTTAACCGCTGAAATTCTTTCGTACCAATCAAATCCCATATGACTTGATCTTGTACATGTACATAGCGATGAACAGGGTCTTTAAACACTTTCTCTTCATGCAATTTTAATTGTGCATACACTCATTTTCACCAACTTTCCTTCTGCCTCTGTCCATTATATCTACTTTTCAGCTCTGTTAAAAGTAGCGTGTTCAACAAATAAAAGAAGATCACATGGATAAAAAATGAAAAACTAGCAGTATTTTTACCAAATTGGTATAAAAACGATCATTTTTGTACAAGCTTAAAGATAAAGGATACAAGTTTCATAATGAAAGGGAGTTGGAAAATGAAGACACGTCAAGATGCTTGGACTGAAGAAAATGATTTGTTATTAGCAGAAACCGTTTTACGGCACGTTCGTGAGGGTAGTACCCAATTAAATGCATTTGAAGAGGTTGGTGACAAACTCAATAGGACATCAGCAGCTTGTGGATTTCGTTGGAATGCTGTTGTACGCCATCAATATGAAAAAGCGCTTGAGCTTGCCAAAAAACAGCGAAAACAACGACAACGTTTATTAGGGAAGGAACAAGGTGGTAAAAAGAAATTACTTTATCAACCACCAACGACCACATTGGAAGATTTAGGAATATTCTCTTATGCTAAAGATGAAGAAATGAACACATCAACTAAAGCGATAGTTAAAGATCCAGAAAACAGAACGGAACAAAAGCAAGAAGAAAGTCCTACTATTAATCATGGACAAATGGAATTAGTGGATGTCATAGCCTATCTAGAGAAACTTAACAGCATGCAACTTCATACAGGCGGTTTAAAAAGCGAGAATGAGAGATTAAAACTAGAAAATAATGAGTTAAGAAAAGAAAATAACGAATTAAGCAAAAAAGTGGAAGAACTCGAAAAAAGCTCGAAAACGATGCAAGAAGACTATGAGACATTAATGAAAATAATGAATAGAGCTCGAAATCTTGTTCTGTTTGAGGAAGAAGAACGCCCAGCTACATCATTTAAGATGGATCGAAACGGCAACCTAGAAAAAATGGCTGAATAATACGAATGCCCCTGTAATGTCATGAAATGAAATCTATCATTTTATGATGCAAAAAGTTGTAACGTACCCCCCTCTTGATAAAAATAAAAAGGCATAAGACTGTTAAAATAGTCTTGGGCCTTTTTTTATTGAAAGACTGCGCTCATTTCTTTTTATTAATCGTTCATAATATGCTTCATACCACTTTAATTCTTCATTATTTAACTCTTCTGTATATAATTGCTGACCGAAAAATTTTAACGTATTGAAAAAACGCAGCATCACATCTGCAATCGCCAAGTCCGTTTCCAGTAATTCTGACAGGGAGGCCATTACTTCTGGTCGTATGTCCGGAAAAACAAATTTAGAGGAAGGAACATTTTTCTTTGCTGTTTTATAAAATGTTTTGAGTACTTCCGCCCGCTCTTTTCCGCTTCCATACACACATAAATATACTTGAACGGCCACACCCTTTCTCATCCGCCGTTGGGAAATACCAGCAAATTTTCTTCCGTTAATACTCAAATCATAGCTGCCTGGACAATAAGAGCCAACAATTTCTCTCGCTTCGATAACAGCCGGAAAATCAGCGAACATTTCACGAACGAAGGTATACATCGCATCATAGCCACGATCGATATCAATGCCTTTTTCTGTATCAGGAAAGATAAGTGACAAATTAAGGACTCCCTCATCTAATACAACAGCTAATCCACCAGAATTTCGAACAATATATTGATAACCTTGTTCCTTTAAACATTTCAATCCATCTGTTAAAAAAGGAAGTTTCGTATCTTGAATACCTAAAACGACCGTTTGATGATGGACCCACGCTCTAGCTGTAGGTGGTGAGTAACGAGAACCAACAGCTTTGCAAAGGGTGTCATCAATCGCAAACGAATGTAATGCATGAAAAGAAGGGCCAAGATTAGATTGGTCAATGATTCGCCATTCTTTTTGTTGTAATAATGATAAGGCATGTTCCATCTATTATACTCCTTCACAATTGCTACTAAACCTCTCATATTATAGCATACGAGTATAGCGTAAATACTCTTTCAGCTTATAACATCCATATTCCTTTCCATAAATGAGGAAGACTTTCATACTTTTTTGGCATATTATAGTGAAAACAGCAAGCTTCTTGTCATTTTTATAACATTTATGTTTGGAAAATATCTCACTTGTTAAAACTATGTTATAGTATTGGTGTATTTATTAATTATAGGAGTGATCCAAAAAATGAGTGAAGCCGTAGAAACATTAGATGGTTGGTATGCCTTACATGATTTACGGGCAATGGATTGGGGAGCTTGGAAAAAACTTTCTAGTGATGAAAGACAAGCAGCTATTCATGAATTTTTAGCCTTTATCGAAAAATTAAATAAGGCCAAAGAGGGTCATCGTGGTAGCCACGCTTTATATACAATTATTGGTCAAAAAGCAGACTTTATGCTCATGATTCTACGTCCAACGATGTTAGAACTGAATGAATTAGAAACAGAATTTAATAAGCTGACAATTGCGGAATATACAATTCCTACATACTCCTATCTATCAGTTACGGAGTTAAGTAACTATTTAGCTGGGGATTCTGATGAAGATCCGTATGAAAATCCATTTGTAAAATCACGTTTATATCCTGAACTACCGGAAGCAAAATACATTTGCTTCTATCCAATGGATAAGCGGAGAGAAGGTAATGATAACTGGTACATGCTTTCGATGGAAAAGCGTCGTGAATTAATGCATAGCCATGGGATGATTGGCAGAAAATATGCTGGGAAAGTAAAACAGATCATTACTGGTTCTGTCGGATTTGATGACTATGAATGGGGAGTCACTTTATTTGCCGACGATGTTCTACAGTTTAAAAAACTTGTTTATGAAATGCGCTTCGATGAAGTAAGTGCACGCTACGGAGAATTCGGCTCATTCTTTGTCGGACATATTTTAACGCCAGAAAAAGTCACTGCATTTTTACATGTGAATGATCAAGTATAACTATTTTCTAAGGCTGACTACGAAGGAAGTCAGCCTTTTTTTAATCAGTTCCTCTCCCCCTCATCCAATACTTAACATCTTTTCCGAAGAAGTCTAGTAAATAAATGCATATCATTATTTTCTTGTTCATACATATAAAAAAGAAGCTTTCCTCTAACGATGAGAGCCTATAACAATGACACTACCTGCTTTTTTACGGTTCATACAAAAATTAAAGTGAGGTGAAATGATGGCTGTTATTCCCCATAATGAAGAAGAAGTGAGACTATTAGCGCGGCTCATGCGTGCAGAAGCCGAAGAAGATGGAAACCTCGGTATGTTAATGGTCGGAAATGTTGGAGTAAACCGAGTGATGGTTGACTGTTTAGATTTCAAACATATTAATACGATACAAAGAATGGTATTTCAAAGTCCAGGTGGCTTCGAAGCAACACAGAAAGGATATTTTTATCAAAGAGCTCGCCAGCAAGATATAGATCTTGCCAGGAAGGCGATTAAAGGACATCGATATCATCCCGCTTCATTCTCATTATGGTTTTTTCGACCATCTGGAAGTTGTCCTGCCCAATGGTTTGGACAATGGAATGCTGGTCGTTTTAAAGCACATTGCTTCTATAATCCTACTCAATCAGAGTGTCCAAGCGTATATTAATATGCTCAGAGATGGAATAAAGGAGGAGATCTTTTGACACAAACAAATTACAATCAATATATGTATGGTAATTATCAGCCGCAAAGACAGCAAACGCCTAGCGGACAGCCTTTTTATGGAACAACTATTCCACAACAACAGTTTGTCACACAGCCGGCTATACCGCCAGCAATGAATGCCCCATCACTAGGTCCTCTTATACCTGGAATGTTGCCATTAGAACAATCTTACATTGAAAATATTTTACGTTTAAACAAAGGAAAGCTCGTCAATGTATATGCTACGTTTGAAAATAACCGTGAATGGAATGCAAAAATTTTTAAAGGTGTCATTGAAGCAGCAGGTCGTGATCATGTGATACTTAGTGATCCGGAAACAGGCTTAAGGTATTTAATTCCAATGATTTACGTAGATTATATTACGTTTAGTGAAGAAATTGAGTATGAATATCCATTTACAGAAGGAATGGCACCACTTTCACAATATTCACCTCGATAATCATTATGTATACCAATAAAAAACAGCGCTTTTTGTCAAGCGCTGTTTTTCTTTTCGAGCCTCTACATATATCGGAGTGCTACTAAAATGAGTAATACCCAAGAGATTAAAAATGAGACACCACCGAACGGTGTAATCGCTCCTAGGGAACTAATTTTCGTTACACTTAAAACGTATAAGCTACCTGAGAATAGCAAAATGCCGATAAACATTAGCCATCCAGACCAATTTAATAACGCACTTGCTGGAATATTACCAGCGATGATACCAATTGCTATTAAACCTAAAGCATGAAACATTTGATAGTTGACCCCTGTTTCCCACGTTTTTAAGTATGAACCGAGAGTTTCTTTCAAACCATGAGCACCAAAGGCACCAAGGGCAACTGCTAAAAATGCGTTTATCGCTCCCAATATAATAAATAGTTTCACTTGCTACTCCTCCTTAAAAATCAAAAATAGAATCTCCGTTTGCTCCATCTTCCGTTTCAAGCCGTGACGATTGGTTGAACCCTTCCAAAGACTGCTGTTCTCCTAGAGGAGAGCGATGTTGGATAGACTTCGGTTGATCGTTCATCAAACGATTGATTAAATGTTTATCATCTGCCTCCTCTAATATGACTTCACACATTACTTTCAATGAATAAATATGTTTTTGCTTTTCATGCAAATGCGTTTTTTCCCGTGCCTGTTTTAGTTCCTCTTCCATTTTATCAAAAAGCGTTTCATGCGAAATGGTCATGTCTCACCAACTCCTCGCTTTGTTCGTTTCACTCTTTTTTAGTTTAACACATAACATTCTTTCAACTACAAATAACGAAACGCGATTTCAAATCAAATCTCTTACTATTACATTTTAGGAATTTCCCAGTCAATTTCTTTTTTACCTATTTTCTGTAGAAAAGCATTTGTTCGCGAAAATGGTCGGCTGCCGAAAAAACCTCTGTTTGCCGAAAATGGGCTCGGATGTGGTGATTGAATAATATAGTGTCGATCAGTGCGAATGAGGCTGATTTTACTTTGAGCTGGTCGCCCCCATAAAATAAAGACAATCGGATCTTCTCGCTCACTTAATAAGTTAATTACTTTATCTGTGAACTTCTCCCAACCTTTCCCACGATGTGAATGTGCTTGCCCATTCCGAACAGTTAGAACTGTATTTAACATAAGTACCCCTTGCTGAGCCCATTTGGCTAAATACCCGTGGTTTGGAATTGGACATCCTACATCATGATGTAACTCTTTATATATATTTCTTAAAGATGGTGGAATTGTTACTTCTGGTTTTACTGAAAAGCTAAGCCCGTGCGCTTGACCTGGACCATGATAAGGATCCTGCCCTAAAATGACCGCTTTCACCTCTTTATAAGGAGTGAAGTGAAGTGCATTAAAAATATCATTCATATGTGGATAAATAGTCTTTGTCATATATTCCTGTTTTAAAAATTGCCGTAACCTTAAATAATAATCTTGTTGAAATTCTTTCTCTAATAAAGGTTGCCAGTCATTTTGCAGTATCTTTTTTACTTTAACCATCTATTCTTCCTACCTTTGCAATAAATTTTACGTTTCTTATCGATCATTTTCGTCCAAATTGTACTGTTAAAGATCGTATTTTATCTATTATTTTAGCAAACTGTGTAATTCTATGTGATAAAGGGGATGAATATTTTTGTAAAAAACAATAGACCATAACAAAAAGGACTATCGAACTTTCGCGACAGTCCCAGCACTTTTAAATCGATAAGTCATGCTATCAAACGCTCCTCCTACTTTTCCAACAAAAGCGGCTTAGATTGTGATACGATTCATTGAATTCGCTTTTTTAGCCACCACTTACTGGGGGGATAAGAGCAACGATATCGCCTTCGCGTAACACTTCATCATCATTTACAAACTCTTCATTGATTGCCACCATCACTTGATCAAGGTTTTCCAACTTATACTTCTCTGTCAATGTCTTTTTTAAATCCTTTAACGATTGTCCAGCCCCATTTATTTGTAATGATTCTTCTCCGTATTGTTCACGCAAATGAGCAAACAAGAGCACATTAATCATAAAGCGCATCCTCCTCTGGTTTTCCAGTCGTATACTCTTTCGTTCCTAATTGATTTCCAATCCATTCTTCTCCATCTTCCCAATGCTCTTTTTTCCAAATAGGGACCATTTCTTTTATTCGTTCGATTGCATAACGATTTGCTGCATAGGCTTCTGGACGATGTGGAGTAGATACAGCGATCACAACCGCTATATCAGTAATATCTAAGCGGCCAATCCGATGTGAGATAGCCACGGTTGCATCGGGCCAACGCGTTTTTATTTCTTCACCAATTTGTTGGAGCTTTTTCACAGCCATCGGTATATATGCTTCATACGCTAAGTACAATGTTTTTCTGCCATTTGTCAGCTCTCTCACCGTTCCTATAAATGTTGTGATCGCTCCTGCTTCCCTGCGGACAACCTTTTCGATAACTGACTCAATGTTAATAGGTTCTGATACTATTTCATATTTCAATCTATTCCCCCCTTTCGTCCTTCAATTTTTGTACAATTCTTTGTGCATCCTTATAATCCTCCCTCGTATTCATATTCCATAAAGCGTATTCCCACTCTGTACCTTCCTTTTCCACTATTTTTACCTTGATGCGTTCAAGGAAACAAATCATTTTTCGCTGGTCAGACAGTAATTGTTGCCTGATAATTGGAGCAACACGAGGATGATAAGCACCAAAGAGCGGATGCAATCTCCCTTTGTATGCAGGGATTACCGCATCATAATCATCACGTTCTCTCTCTTTCATAAGTGCTAGACTACATGTTTTACTGGCAAAAGGCATATCACAAGCGACAACAAAACATGAATGGGTTTTTGCAGTAACCAAACCAGTATATATACCTGCAAGCGGACCTTGTCCTTTAAACTCATCCACATCAACTAAAATATTCACTTCATATTGCTCATACAATGTTGGCTCATTCGTTATTAAAATCATTTCTTCGCTTAGCGGAGTAAACATAGCAATTAAACGATCCAATACTTTTTGATTCCCGACAGACATTAATGCTTTCGTCTCCCCCATTCTTTTGGATTGTCCGCCAGCCAAAATAATTGTTGAACATGCCACTAAACTGCCACCTCCAGGCAGATAGAACATTTTTCCTTTATCCTTAGTATAATACATTTTGTTTTATATTTCATAATATTCTCATTACACAGACTTATTAACAGCATTTATAACTAATGTATATTCTACTAAGAATAATACTAGAGATATGAGGGTTTCGTAACAGTGATAGAAAAACTTCTTTAAGGCGAATAGGCAAAACGAATTGTCTAACGATGTTGCTTGACATAATAGAAGAGAAAATCCTCTTAAGAAGAGTAAATAGACGAAAGCTATTTTTAATCTAATAGCGAATATCCACTTTCATCTTAGCTCCTGCGAAAATATTGACGCTTCCTCTCTTAGCAGATCGTGATAGTCAGACAAAACATCTTATGAATCAACAAAATTAGAGAAAGGATTTCCTTCCTATGAACAGAATGATATTAGTAATGAGGAGGGATTCGGATGAAAAACGTTTATTTAAGTGGAGAGGCAGCGAAAAAGTTAGGTATCGGTAGTAGTACAATGAGAAGATACGCTCATTCATTAGAAGAAAATGGGTATCGATTTAAACGAGCGAAAAATAATTCGCGAATGTTTTATGAAAAAGATATGAAAGTCATCCAACAATTAATTACAAATATAACGGAGGAAAACAAATCACTAGAGGAAGCGGTCGAGGAAACGATTCGTCTATATGGAGAGAAAGTAGTTGAACCAACTTATACGCCGGAACATAAGCTTGAGAAACTGTATGAGCAAATAGAGCAATTAGAGAAAAACCAAACAAAACTACTTCAGACAACTACTAAACTGGCAAATCAATTAAAAGAGCATCAACAATTTATTAAAGAAAAAATGGAGGAACAAGATGAAGCTTTACGTGACCAAGCTTTGTTAATTAGTCTAAGAAACAGTCAAGATGAAAAAGTGAAAAAGAAACCATTTTCCATATTAGGGTTTTTACCTAGAAGAAGCAGAGAAGCTTAAAAACGAGCTTCTATTTTTTTTGATAATGATCCACTATAAGGTGTGTGCTAAAAAGCAGGATGTAATATATTGGCATCTCGTTGCTCGACAAAAGTCCGCTCTTTCCCAAGAAAAAGCAGGTTGACGTTAAATGAGAAAACTGTTATTTTATATACGGTTTAGTAAAGTTAACTAATTTATAGGTAGGGACTCCTATGATAAAAGATTACTTATTGATTGTAGATCAATTGAACAAAAAATTCGATGAATTCAAACAGCTTGTTAACCACGAGATAGAAGAAATAGAAGCATTAGCAAAATTTCCGTTGACACCACAACAAGAATCCATCATGTTTTACATTATTCGTCATCAACCAGTGAAAGCGAAGCAAATCGCATCCTATTTAAATGTTTCAAAAAGCGCAATTAGCCAAGTTTTACCAAAACTTGAAAACCAACATTTAATCACTCGGGAAAAAAATAATGAAAACCGTAGAGAATCGCTCATTTCTTTGGGAAGTAGAGGAGAAGAATATGCCCAATTGCTGAAAAGTACCGATGAAATGCTTGTGAGAAAATACTATTCTAAAGTTCGTTTGGAGGAGCTAAACAATGTTTTACAAACACTCAATAAATTATTAGAGTCTGTAAAACAAGATAGAGAAAATAAAAAAGAGGGAGTAAATCATGAAAAGCAATAAAATAAGACAATTAACGGAGAGGATCTTTTTTCTTCCACCTGAACAAGATACGGATCGACCAATACTAGCAGCAATACGTGGAAAACAGAAAACATTATTAGTTGATGCAGGAAACTCTGCACAACATGCTAGCTTATTTCTTAAGCAGTTAGGAAAAGAGGATATTTCGAATATACAGATGGTTGTTTTAACTCACTGGCACTGGGACCATAGCTTTGGAGCCGATGAACTAAATGTTGTAACAATCGCCCATGAGCAAACAAAATGGCAACTTCAACAATTAATCCCATTGTCCTGGTCCGACGATGCCTTACATAAAAGAGTACTAGAAGGCTCTGAAAGCCCGTTTTGTGCAGAAATGATTAAAAAAGAATACGGAAACAATCGACATATTACAATTGCACTTCCGAATATAACATTTAAAGAAAAAATCCATTTGGATTTAGGAGATATCAGCTGTCGTGTGGAACATGTTGGCGGTGATCACTCACATGATTCATCCGTTATTTTTGTTGAGGAAGAAAAAGTGCTTTTTTTAGGAGACTGCTTGTATCCTCATTTATACAGTGAAAAACCAATTTACACCGTACATAACGTATTATCCTTAGTAGAACAATTAAATACATTTGATGCTGACACTTATGTCTTATCCCATGAACTCCCATTAACAAAATCCCAATTTCAACATTATACAAGATTATTAACATTACTTTGCCATTGTACAAAAGAAAAAGCAGGAAACAGACATGAAATGATTGATGCTTTAACAACCCAACTAGGTAGAGAACTAAATCAATCAGAATTAGCAGCAGTTGATTGCTTTGCAAATGGAGTAAGAGCATAAATATTTGAAATGGAAAACGAGTAGGAATCTTTTTCAGCCTACTCGTTTTGCCCCTCACCTTTTACTATGAGACTTATACGGGAGACGGAATCTTCTTACTGATGCTTAGTGTGTCGGGACCGTCGTTTTTTCGCTTTCCCCTTGTTCATCAATTTCAAATCCCATCTCTTTTAGCATTATATGGTCAGCAGTGCTTTCCTGCCCATCTGTTGTTAAATAATCACCAATAAAAATCGAGTTTGCTGGATATAAGCCAAGTGGCTGTAAGCTTCCTAAATTCACTTCACGTCCTCCAGAAATACGAATTTCTTTGGACGGATTAATAAACCGGAATAAGCAGAGTACTTTTAAACAGTAACGTGGATTCAATTCTCTTGTTCCCTCTAATGGTGTGCCATCTACAGGGTGAAGAAAGTTCACAGGAATAGAGTCCGCATCAAGAGCACGTAAGCTCCGCGCCATATCTATGACATCTTCTTTCGTCTCCTTCATTCCAACAATGACACCAGAACAAGGCGATATCCCACTTCCTTTCACTTTTTCAACAGTTCCTACCCGATCATTGTATGTATGCGTTGTTGTAATCGCTTCATGATGACGTTCAGATGTATTCAAATTATGGTTGTAACGGTCTACTCCGGCTTCTTTCAATACTTCTGCTTGACCTGGCTTTAAAATACCGAGACAAGCACATATTTTTAAGCCATATTTATCTTTGATTTCTTTCACCGTTTCTGCAACATGATTCACATCTCGATCTGATGGGCCACGTCCACTTGCAACGATACAATACGTCCCTACATTTAACTCAGCGGCCCGTTTTGCCCCTGCAAGAATCTCATCTTTTCCCATCATCGAATATTTTTCAATTGGTGCTGTTGAAACAATGGACTGTGAACAGTAACCACAATTTTCTGGACATAATCCTGACTTCGTATTCACAATCATGTTTAGTTTTACTTTATTACCGTAATAATGTTTACGAATTTGATAGGCACTATGTAATAATGGTAACAATTCTTCATCTGGGCATTCCAATATCGCCATTGCTTCCTCATCCGATAAAACATGTCCTGCTAACACATCTTCTGCTAATTGAACAAAATTCATCATACATTCCCCCTTTTATAAAATCCTACTTTTTTCTAAGTTTCATTGTTTTCGTTACCCGATATGCCATCCAGCCCGCAAAAATAGCTAATAAAATATCTTTCGGAAGTGGCGGTAACATCCATAGCCAAGCTAGTTTGTACGTAAAACCTTCCGGTGCAGCTGCCCACACTTTATAAGCAACATACATCCAGTTTGTACCGAATAGGTAATTAATTGCTGTTCCTACTAGGGCAGCAATGATATAAGTAGAAAGCTTCTGACTTTTCTCAACAATCCATCCAACAACATACGCAGTAAATATAAAGGAAATAATAAAACCAAATGTAGGATTCAGTATGGAGCCTACTCCTCCGCTAAAACGAGCAAATACTGGCGCACCAACTAACCCAAGTGAGGCATAAACAATCATCGATAATGCGCCTAATCGTTTACCTAATAAAGTCCCCGCTAAAACGGCAAAAAATGTTTGGAGCGTAATTGGTACACCACCTACAATAAGAAACGGCACGAATGAAGTAATATTTGCGCCAATCATCATTAACGCCGAAAACATTGCTACATATACCATTTCTACTGTTGTCCATCTTCTTGTTGTCACTTTCGCATCGTTCATCATTCTTTTTAACACCCCGTTAGTAAGGAGTATAAAAGATAAATCCCCTTTATGTCAACACATTATTTTTTATGGTTTACATATTTTTCGTTTGAAAGTGATGCATTCCACCCGTCTTCTTCACCTGGATCTCGGTTATAAATGAAATGGAAATGACTGTGAACTCTCATATAAGATGCCTACTCTCACAACTTTCTGGAAGAAGAATTGGAATTCCTTTTTAATGAAGCAACATACATTGAATAAAATGGTAAATATGTTGTTGATGAAAGGAAGGTTGCTGAGTATTTTGGTGAAGACCAAGTTGCAGCGATTAATATTTTTATTAAGTTAATTAATGAAGAAAGTGTAACTGAAACAGAATATTTAAATGCTGGATTTCATCTTTCAACAGTTCTGATAATATTGATGAAAGTAATGGAAATAGTGGGGTAATGCTCATTTTTTAAAAAAATAGTTTATTAAAAGGAATCGAGTGCTTAAAAGCAGTCGATATTTTTGTGTTCAAAAAAATAGGGAATTGCTTGCGGAGCAAGTAATTAAAAAATCAGCGCTGCTGATCTGGGAGAAAACTTATCGCCCAACTTAATATAAGTTCAGACAAAAGGATAAAGCTGCTAAATTTTTTACTCGCTTGAAAAGCGAGAACGTTACGAGAACAAAACTCCATATTCCCATTATTTTTTCGCGAACAACTATCGTAAGCCTATACGACCAGGGGGAGCATGAGAGAACAGTATAAACCTTTTCCATCAAGCGTTTGACTTATTTCCCAAGAAAAAACAGATCAAAGGCTTAGTTCGCCCTGTGTTTTTTTCTAGAAAAAGGAGTGATTTTGATGAGCATAATCAGAAAATCAAAACGTAAAGCGAGGGAAAGAGGAATTAGGGGAATTCAACCTAATATCAATTTATTGGATTCGGATGGATCCTGTGAATAGCTTCTTTTCAGCCATTGCCCTTGCTTCCCACACCATTCTTTCAAGTGTAGTAATAGCAGGCAGTATGATTATATTTTTTCTTAGAAAATCTATGCATTCATATAGTAGATGAATGACATCGCCATTTTCCAAAGCTAATTGATAAAGGTTCTTAAATGCCATTCGATATTCTTTTAGAGTAAAAGTTACAAAGTCGTATTCACTACGAATTTCCTTCAAACGATCCCAAAGTGTATTTTCCCTTAGTGGCACCGATTTGTTTCGATATATAATGTATGACTGAATAAGCTTCTCCCTACGACTGCCTAAAATTAGTTCAACCTTTCGCAATCTACCACTTATTTTAGTAAAATGGGAATAGATGTGACGTCGAGAGGAGGTTTGGCATGGAACCGATTCAGCTTCAACCTGTCCAAGAAAAAATAAATAATTTCGCAGGTAAAGAAGTTTATATACATTTAGAAACAACAAACGGAGCGTATGCATCACACATCAACAGCTCATTTTTTTCAGCTGGTGCCTATATACGTAATGCGCAAATCCGTTATGAACACGGGAAAATCGTCGGTGATGGCCCGTTTCGTGTCGGCTTAAAGCTTCCAATCGGTTGGGTGTATGCAGAGGGCTTGACACATATGAAAATAGATGAACAAGGAAGATTATTATTAGCTGGACATGATGATGATGGTAAGCTAGCAGTCGCACTCCAAATAAGTGAAGTACCTTTTAATTAGAAAGGAGCAAGCATAATGGAAAAAGAACGACAACTGTTAGTTATTTTTCCCCATCCTGATGATGAGGCTTTTGGTGTCTCCGGGACCATTTCAACACATATAAAAAATGGCACCCCAGTAACATATGCCTGCCTTACACTCGGAGAAATGGGTAGAAATCTTGGCAACCCACCTTTTACAACACGAGAAGGCCTTCCACATATTCGTAAAAAAGAATTGCAAAAGGCTGCTAAAATAATGGGAATCCAAGATTTGCGAATGATGGGGTATCGTGATAAAACGTTAGAATTTGAAAATGATGAAGAATTGACTGAGATGGTATCGGAGTTAATAGACGAGTTAAATCCTTCCTTAATCATTTCTTTTTATCCAGGTTACTCAGTACACCCAGACCATGAAGCAACAGCAAGAGCAGTCGTGCGAGCGCTTCGCAAATTACCAGGAAACGAACGTCCAAAACTCCATTGTGTCGCTTTTTCTAAAAACCACGAAGAAGAGCTTGGTAAACCCGATATCGTTAATGATGTCAGTGCCGTTTTCGAGCAAAAACTTGCAACATTGAGAGCACATGAATCGCAAACTGGGGAAATGTTCAAAGAACTAGATCAAAATAACCAAGAAATACTTGCTCGCTTACGAACCGAAAAGTTTTGGACATATCAGTGGGAAAATGACCAAGTGGATTAAAAAAATCTGGATGAGAGTCCAGATTTTTTTATGGCATAGACAGATGAATTTGTATAGAAATAAAAACTCATCATCTAAAATAAATAAAAGTTAGTTCACCGTAAAGCGAGCAATTTTATCCTTGTTGCAACACCTCTTGGATTGCCAATCCGACGCCATCTTCATCATTTGTTGCAGTGACAAATTCACATGCTTCCTTTATATCTGGATGTGCATTTCCCATAGCAACGGCCCTTCCAACATTTTCAAGCATGGAGAGGTCATTGTAGTTGTCCCCTATTCCCATTGTTTCGTCTAAATCAATCCCTTTCAGAGTAAGAAACTCCTCCAATGCAATTCCTTTTTGAGCAAATTCATTTGTTACTTCAATATTATTTCGAGCTGAAGAAGTGATAACAATTCCATGAATATCCTTTAATTTTTTCTGTATGTCTAATAGTAGATCATTATGCCGTGCATATGCGAGAAACTTATAGATTTGTTGTTTATTATCAGCAAAAATATCATCATAACTTTCTATTTCATGAATAAGACCGTCCGTTAGTCGCTTTTTTGTCAGATGACGAATGTCGCTTTTTTCAAGATGGGGCTTATTCGCATGGTATATGTCAACTAATATTTCCATCCCATCTTTATAATCTTCTGTAAATATACCGTCATTTGTATACATCTCTTTATATAAATCTACTTCTCTTAAAATAGTTGCGATCTCAACTGCTTTCTTTTTATCTATTTGAACCGCATGGATGACGTCATTGTTTTCATTTCTAATTTCAGCACCATTCATGCTAATGATTGGACATGAAATATGAGATTTTGCTAGTAAATGAGCAGCTTCGCCATACGATCTACCCGTGACGACCACAACTTCAATACCATTCTTTCGAGCTGTCTGGATCGCCTCCCGGTTGAATGCACTAATTTCCATCCTACTGTTTAGTAATGTCCCATCCATATCAGTAGCAATACATCTTATCTTTTTTCTTATCATGAAATAGACACCTCCGAACATTTTAAAGTAAATGTTACACTATTTTATAAAAAATGAAAAAAAGTTCGCTATCGGTTTATATGAGCGCGTTTGGCAAAGATTGATATTTGCAACACTGTTGACATTTAATATCAGTGTATTAGTATATGTAACTATCATACTATATACATACGTTTTCAAATTTATGTTTTGATGTATATAGTAAATAATAGATGGGGGATATGATGGATAATAGTGATGATGTCTTTAGGAAGAACACGGTATTTTGGATTTCAGCAATTATTATTTTAGCACTTGTTTTGTTTGGTGCTTTTTTTCCGAATTTACTTGCAAAAGGAGCAACTGCAGTTTTTGATTTTACTACGTATGCCTTCAGTTGGTTTTATCTACTCGCTGTATTATTCTTCGTCTTATTTTGCATCTTCTTAGCTTTCAGTAAATATGGGAAAGTGAAATTAGGTGCAGACAATGACAAGCCCGAGTTTTCATTTTTCACTTGGATTGGAATGTTATTTTTGCCGGATTCGGAAATGGCCTCGTATTTTGGGGAGTAGCCGAGCCGATGAGCCACTTTTATTCTCCTCCGCATGCGGATATAGAACCACTATCAACAGATGCCGCTCGAGATGCAATGGGATACTCATTCTTTCATTGGGGTATAAGCCAATGGTCTGTATTCACAATCGTCGGTTTAGTCATTGGATATTTTCAATTTCGAAAAAAAGACAATGCCTTAATTTCAACGACATTGCAACCGATAATGAAAAAAAGAAAGAATCCGAAAAAAGTTAAAAAAGACGATAGATATTCTCGCTGTTATTGCCACAGTAATGGGAATAGCTACTTCTATAGGATTCGGAATATTGCAAATTAATGGGGGCTTGAACACTGCTTATGGAGTACCTGATCACACAATATCCCATTTAATTATCGTCTTTATATTTATTAGGACTTTACCTTCTCTCTTCAACTACCGGATTAAAGAAAGGAATCAAGTGGTTAAGTACTTTAAACTTGTCATTAACACTCCTCGTCATGATCTATGTTTTCATTATGGGGCCGACAGTGTTTATTTTAAATACATTTACATTAGGATTAGGTGACTATATTTCAAACTTTATTCAGTTAAGTTTAAGGCTCACTCCATATGAAGGTGGAAACTGGGTAAAGGATTGGACGGTTTTTTACTGGGCATGGGTAATTGCATGGTCTCCATTTGTAGGAACATTTATTGCACGTATTTCTAAAGGTCGAACAATACGTGAATTTGTTGTAGGTGTATAATCATTCCACCGTTAATTGCGATGTTTTGGATCGCTGTCTTTGGTGGAACGGCTTTAAATTTTGATTTATTCCACGGTACAAACATTGCAGAGGCAGTGAACAATGATGTTACTGGAGCACTCTTTACTACCTTAAACGAACTGCCGTTAAGTTCGATTTTAACAGTGCTATCAATCATTCTTATTTTTACATTTCTTATTACCTCTGCCGACTCTGCATCATACATTCTCGGTACGATGACTGCAAACGGAACCCAACATCCACCATTAGCCATGCGGATTATTTGGGGTGTACTTATTTCCGCGATTGCTGCTGTACTAATTATTGCAAGTGGATTAACCGGATTGCAATCTGTTTCGCTTATCGCAGCCTTACCTTTTACTATTATTTTAATCGCAATGAGTATTTCATTACTTTATGTACTATATAATGATGCCGCAAGTAAAAAAAGTAAGAAACGAGTAAAAAAAGCCTCTTAGTGAAAGTGGTGCTGTCCAAAAGGTCATGAATCAATGACTTTTTGACAGCCCTTTTTCATTGGTGGTAGATTAACGTTCTCAGGCGGACGATTTCTGTGGGCATGTATTCAGCTCCTGCTCTTCCTGCAGGAGTCACCTCTCACCTCACTATTTTTATTTATAAAATAATATTGATAATATTCAAAAAAGATTATATATTAAATAAACAGAAGATATGGAAATAGCCTCTCGTTGTTTCCGCTCCTTCCGTCTGTTCATATCTTCTCTCTCGGTATTTCCTAAGATGATTAGTAGCATACTTGACGTTTATATGAGATCAAAAGGGGCGTGCTTCGTAATGAAAACAATGATTCATTTATCAAATCAATTGATGCAGCGTTTTCTACCAGATCCCTTCCTATTTGTTATCTTGTTAACATTCGCCGTTTTTGGGATGGGACTCGATTTTTACAGATAGCTCCACTATGGAAATGATCCATTTTTGGGGAGATGGCTTTTGGGGGTTATTAGAGTTTGCAATGCAAATGGTGCTTGTCTTAGTGACAGGTCATGTATTAGCATCAAGTCCTGTCTTTAAAACTCTGCTTGGCAAACTTAGCCAAAGTAGCAAAAACACCTGGAGCAGCAATTATGATTGTAACGATCGTCTCGCTGCTTGCTAGTTGGATCAATTGGGGCTTTGGACTTGTCATAGGTGCTTTATTTGCAAAAGAATTGGCAAAAGTCGTACAACATGTCGATTATCGGCTTTTAATTGCAAGCGCTTACAGCGGATTTTTAGTATGGCATGGCGGCTTTTCCGGTTCCATTCCACTATCAATCGCTACCCCTGGCCATCCTTTTGAGGACAAGATTGGTGTTATTCCTACGAGTGAAACGCTTTTTTCACCTTATAATTTATTTATTATTGTTGCTTTATTTATTATTTTACCACTCTTAAATCGGTTAATGATGCCATCTAAAGAACAGACTGTAACCGTCGATCCAGCCAATTTGGAAGACCCAGCCCATCTCGTCACAGGAACAACTGAAGCAGAGGAAACACTCACACCTGCTGAAAAATTAGAACATAGCTTTATTATTTCACTAGTGGTAAGTATTTTAGGGATTATTTTTCTTATTGTCTATATTTATCAAAATGGCTTTCAATTAAATTTAAATATTGTCAACTTTACTTTTCTCATTTTTGGCATTCTCTTTCACTGGACACCAAGGAGATTTTTAGAAGCAGTAACGACCGCAGTGAAAGGTGCTGGTGGGATTATCATTCAATTTCCTTTCTATGCTGGAATTATGGGAATGATGACTGCTTCTGGATTAGCAGCTGTCATGTCAGAGGCATTTGTCTCTATTTCGAATGACTTTACATTCTACTTATTTGCATTTTTAAGCGGGGGACTCGTAAACTTTTTTGTTCCTTCTGGAGGTGGACAATGGGCTGTTCAAGCTCCCATTATGCTGGAAGCTGCACAAACACTTGAATTATCTAGTGCCAAAACAGCAATGGCAGTATCCTGGGGTGATGCATGGACAAATATGATTCAACCTTTTTGGGCCTTACCTGCCTTAGCCATCGCAGGTTTAAAGGCAAAAGATATTATGGGTTTCTGTATCATCGTTCTTTTTGTAAGCGGATTTATTATCGGTCTAAGCATGTTATTTATCCCTGTGTAAAAGTTGAGGATGCTCCCCCTACTGCATAGATGGAAAGTGTGATGGAAGAGACTTGTTTATAACAAAGGTGGATCCTAGCTCCTGCTGGACAAGATAAAAAGTTGGAATTGATAGACAACGCTTCTTCCATTTTTTATCACCAATAATAAGTAGATTTTTAGATACGATTACGATAGAATAAAAGTATGTTTTTATGCAGAAAGGTGAATAAATATTGAAAAATAAACAGACAACTTATGTAGATACACTAACATTTTTAATACCATCATTACTTGGGATCTTCTTATTTATGGTCCCTATTCCAGTCAAAGATGGTCTAACTATCCCGATTGCTATTTTTGCAAATTATCTTCAAGAGTTATTAAGTAAGCAAATACCAGGCATTATGACTTTTTTAATTGTCGTCACTATGATTGGAACTTTAATTACAAAGGCAGTTCGACCAAGATTTATTATGAAGTCACCGTTTTTAAAAAATTTATTTGATGTTGAAAATATTTGGGTTATCACCCGCTTCATTGCTGCTATCTTTGTTGTGATGACATTTTTTAAAATTGGACCAGAATTGATTTGGTCTGAAAATACAGGTGGATTATTACTTTATGATTTATTGTCCACCTTGTTTGCTGTCTTTTTATTTGCTGGACTCTTCTTGCCGTTATTACTAAACTTCGGAAACTGATTGAACTATTTGGAACCATTCTCACGATCATCATACGGCCATTGTTTAAGCCAGGGCGGTCATCCATTGACTCTCTTGCCTCATGGCTCGGTGACGGTACGATTGGTGTTTGTTACGAGTAAGCAATATGAAGAAGGTTACTATACAAAAAGAGAAGCGGCGTTATCGGTACTACGTTTTCGATCGTTTATCACGTTTAGTTTGGTTATTATTAAAGAAGTAGGTTTACAACATTTATTCGTCCCATTTTATTTAACAGTCTCATTAGCGGGACTTATTGCTGCACTTATTATGCCACGTATTTGGCCACTATCTAAAAAGCCGGATGTATTATAATGATCAACTGCTAAAGGGTAAATGAAGTCATTCCAAAGGGTATACACGGTACGGTTATGGCTTCAAGTTAGCACAACTAAAAGCACGGGAAAACAGCAATGTGAAAAATTTTTTTATTGATGGCGGGAAAAATGTGTTAGACATGTGGATGGAAGTGGCACCTTGGTCATGGCCTTTGGTACCTTAGCAGTTATTATTGCTGAAAACACAAAAGTATTTCATTTGCTTGGAATGCCATTTATCCCCCTTTCTCGAACTCATGCAAGTACCAGAAGCACAAGCTGCTGCCCAAACAATGGTTGTTGGATTTGCAGATATGTTTTTACCAGCGGTATTAGCAACTGGAATTGAAGCGGAAATCACGCGCTTCATTATCGCCGCTCTTTCCGTCACTCAGCTCATTTATATATGCTTGAAGTTGGAGGTCTTTTTATTAGGGTCAGAATTCCCGTTACATTTAAAGATCTCATCGTAATTTTTCTACTTCGAACGATTATTACTTTACCGATCATCGTGTTCATTGCTCATTTACTATTTTAAAATAATAAAGTAAGAAAAAGCCGGGCTACTTTAAAAATAGTCCGCTTTTAAAATATCAATCTTTTATTTGCCTCCTTAGTTTATTTTCAGTTTTTGCACGCTTCCGCTTTGTAAAAATGCGCGAATCATAAAAAATTCAATTTCTTCTGGAAGAAGTTCTTTCATTGGAGTTAGGCGCTCAGTCCCAGCTTCCTCTACGGCTTTTTGCATTGCTGCTTCAAATTCTTTCGGGATAAGCGGTCCCAATCGATAGCCAGTCCTTCATCAGCACATTTGATAATATGACTTTCGATTGTTCGCGGAGATAGGTTGCGGTTTTCGGCAATTTCTATGACCGTTGCGCCCCCTTGCAACAGTTGATATGTGAGGTGATGACTTTTTTCTTTTGTATTGTTTTTCGGTTTTTTATTTGTTACAGTAGTCATCATTACTTTCCTCAATGCCTTGTTCATGACGATAAGCATTCATCTTCTCTAAAAAAAGCTCACCATATTGCGCTAATTTTCGCTCCCCGACTCCTTTGACATTTAAAAGCTCGTGATTGGTTTGCGGTAAAGTGACACTCATTTCACGTAATGTTTGATCAGAAAAAATAATGTGAAGGAGGAAATTTTTCCAGCAGTAGCTATTTCTCTACGTAATTGTCTAAGGATGTCAAACAATTTATGGTCGGCAATGATTTGTCGTACTTGGATTCTTTCTTTTTGCCAGACGGTCTCTTCGCCAAGAAGGACTGTTACCGCTTTATTTGTTAAGGATAGCACTGGGTATGTTCCGTTTGTCGGCTGTAAATAACCTTCTGCAATTAAGTACTCAATAAATTCATTTACTTGCTTTTGCGTTTCTCTTTCATCATTCCATAAGTGAATAAAGTGATCAAAACCAAAACTTTTTACCTTTTTGTCCGTTGAGCCTGTGAGCACTTTCGAAATAAAGGTTTTTCCAAAGCGTTCACCATGCGATTCACGCAAGATAAGACGATCTCCGCTTCCCGTGTCACATCAACTTGCTTGCGCTCATCCGTACAATTGGAGCAAATATGGCATACAGGAGCACCCTTTTCGCCAAAATACATTAATATGTATTGCTGGAACAAGATTGTATGGCAATAACTAATCATTTTTCGCAACTTTGCATATTCATTTTCTTTACGTTTTTCATCCATTTCCGATTGATCAATAAGGAATTTTTGGATATGAATACCTTGAGGCGCAAACAGTAAAATGCATTCACTTTTCCCTGCACATACAGCGCGGCCTGCCTCTTGATAATATGATTCCATATTTCGCGGGATGTTATAATGGATCACGTAGCGGACATTTGATTTGTCAATGCCCATGCCAAAAGCGGATGTTGCAACCATAACAGTTCGTTCGTCATATAAAAATTGTTCTTGGTGATTATTCCGTTCCTTTTCACTCATCCCAGCATGGTACTTCCCGGCCTTGATCCCCTTCTTCACTAAATAATGTTGCAGGCGTTCCACTTCTTTCCGTGTAGCAGCATAGATGATGCCAGCTTGCGACTTATTTTTTTCGATATATTCTAAAAGAAAGGCATCTTTGTTTCGTCCCTTGATTACTTGAAAGAGGAGATTTTCACGTGCAAAACCAGTTAATATTACACGTTGTCTCGGAATTGTTAATAATTCACATATATCATCTCTTACTTGAGGTGTCGCTGTAGCCGTCAATGCAAGAACAAGTGGCCGCGGTTGCAATTGTTGATCATCTTCTTTATCAATAAATAACTTGGCCGAAAATCATGGCCCCATTGTGAAATACAATGGGCTTCATCGATTGCAAGCAGTGATACTTCAATGTGGGAAAGTAATTCTTAAAAAAGATAGAATTCTAACCGTTTAGGGTGCGATATAGATGAGCTTATACTTTCCATGACGTATATCATCCAATCTTGCCTGCATTTCCGTAGGAGTAATTGCACTATTTATAAATGTCGCTCGGATCCCTGTTTTTGTAAGGGCGTCCACTTGATCTTTCATTAATGTGATACAGACGGGGAGACAACAATTGTCACACCAGGTAAAAGCAGAGCCGGGAGTTGGTAGCAGATCGATTTTCCTCCTCCTGTAGGCATAATACCAACTGTGTCATCACCTTGTAAAAGCTGTTTAATAATATCCACTTTAACCGTTCAAACGCACTAAACACGAAAATAGGATTGCAGCAATTGTTTTGCTTTCGTAAGCATATGAAACCTCCAAAGCGGCATATTCTTCTCTTATTCTATCACGTCTAACCTCTCCTGCAATTGAATCAAATTTTTTAGCAAGTGCTTGAGAAGTTGGGAAAGTGCAATACAGTCATTATCTTCTCTAAAAGCATGTTTCACCTTTTTAATGAATAACATCATCTTCAGATAATTGTTCAGATAAAACACTTTAGTCAAAGTTGATATGTTACTCCCTTATACTTTTCTTCTTTTACTTATTGTTTGCGCAGAAATGAAAGAAAATTTCAGTTTAAAAGTATAAAGCGCTAGTATTATCTTTTAAAAAAATACTTACATACCGAAAAATCATTTCTGTCCTTCTTCTTTTATTAGCCGTTCTCATTGGCATCTCTATTTTATAAAACTGCCACAACGAGACATTCCTGAAATAGACGTGAACATTGCTACTATATCAACTGTTTATCCAGGAGCAACTCCCGCTGAAGTAGAACGACATATTACAAATATACTGGAGAAAAATTAACGACGATTAATGGAATCGAGGAAGTGATCTCCACTTCTGCCTCTGGCTTTTCTTCTATCGTTATAGAAATAGAAGAAAATGAAAATAAAGATGAAGTATTGGCTCACATTCGCCAAGCTACATCTGCTGTAACGAGTGATCTGCCTGCAGAAGCTTTAGAACCGGAAATAAGCGAAGCGGAGATGAAATCACCGATCGTCTCTTATTTCATCGCGAGTGACGATCGCGAAGCATTATTTAAACTTCAACAGACGATCGAACAGTGGAAAGAAGAAGTAGAGGCGATTCCGAATGTCGCTGAAATAAAGGGCTCAGTGACGAGGAAATCATTGTTCAACTACAATCGAAGAAACTAGCTGAAAACAATCTCACACCTGGATCATTAGCCAGGCAATCGAAGAAGAATTTCATCCACTACCAGTTGGAAAACAAAGGAAAGACGATAAAGTGCATCAACTGTCCATTGACAACTATTCTAATGCAGAGGAAATGACAGAGATATCCATCGGAAAATCGCAGGACGGGAAGCCACTTTATTTAAAAGATGTCGGAACCATCGAGATCCGCCCAAAGAAATGAAAGATCTCATTACGTTTCAAGGCAAGCCAGCTATTTCTTTTACTCCGTTCGTGAAAAATGGTGCGGATATTCCGGCAGTTGATCAAGCTGTTCGTGAACAGATTGAATCACTTGGTAAAACACTACCGAGCAATGTAAAACTAGAGCCCTATTATTCACAGGCAAATATCGTCAATGAAACTTTTGCTGGGTTGTTTCAGTCTCTGCTTATTTCGATCATCGCCGTCATTATTACAACCACACTTGGATTAACATTAAGCGGTGCAATGATCGTTGTTGTCGCTATCCCTATTTCACTCATTACCGGGCTGATTCCACTTCCATTTGCCAACGTCGATTTAAATCAAATATCTGTTATCGGTGCGATTATTGCTCTCGGTATTCTTGTTGATGATTCCATCGTTGTGAATGACAATATTCAGCGGCGTTACCGCTTAGGTGATGATGCTCTCACTGGTGCTATCAAAGGGACGAAAGAGGTTTGGGTGTCGATTGTCACATCTACATTAGCAATTGTCTTTGCTTTTCTTCCCCTCGTCTTTTTAACGGGTGCGAACGGAAACTTTATTCGAGCACTACCGACGGTTTTAATTACGACGATTATCGCTTCAACAATTGTCGCTCTCATTTTTGTACCGATCATGCGATATTCACTTTATAAAAGAAGTAAACAACGAATATCTGACCATCCAGGATTACTTGGGAAACAGCTCAATCAGATCGCAAACTTCTATGCGGATAAAGTATTAGCGAAATCAGTGAAGCGACCGCGCTTGTTTGCAACACTCGGACTACTTTTTACAACAATTTTATTAGGTCTCATTATGTTTATACCGTTTGAGTTTTTTCCAGATGCAGATCGGAAAGAGGTAACGATCGATGTCACCCTTCCGATTGGAACACCATTAGAAGCTACGTTAAAGACATTGGAGGAAATCGAAAGCAAACTGCAGGAAGATCAACATGTAGATGAAACAAGCGTATTTGCTGGTACCGGACTGCCGAATTTATTTGGAAGCGCCTTAACTAATTCCGGAGAACATACCGGACAAATCGTCGCTAGAATTGATAAGGAGAAAGAGTCTGCAAACGATTTTATTGACAGAAATACAGCGATTTTAAGAAAAGCATTTCCCGATGCAGAAATCTTTTTACATACGATTCAGCAAGGTCCGCCAACCGGTGCGCCGATAACCGTCACAATTACAGGTCCCAACCTTGATCGACTTTTACAAATAAAAGACGATTTGACAAAAGGAATAGAAGATATAGGAACGGAGATTGTCGTTGATGATATCGGATCTAAAGAACCGACAATGAAATATGTTCCTGATCGAGAAAAGCTGGTGGAATATGATATTTCAATGAAACAAATAAGTGAACAAATTGCCATGAGGACACAAGGTTTACCACTCAACTCGCTTGATGACGGTATATCAAGTCGAGAGGTGAAACTTTTCATTGATGAAGTGAAGAAGGATCAGGAGATTGACCTGAGTAAAATTACATTATCGACTGGAAATACACAAAAAGTTAAATTACCACCCATCGTCCGTTTAGATGAACTAATAAAAGTTGAACAAGCGGAACAACTGCAACGGATTCCACATTTGGATGGAGAACGATCAGTGACTTTACGAGCTTATCCTGGTAATGTTGAAAACTTCCAAAAGAAAGTAATTAATTTTGTAGATAACTACCGTGGAAATTTGGTAAATGACGATTTTTCCATTCAAATTGGCGGCGATAAATAAAGCACAACATGATTTCTTTACGGAAATCACTATTTTATTTATGATCGTTATTTTTTTAGTATATCTCGTGATTGCTTTCCAATTTAACTCATTATCACTCCCATTTTTAGTATTAGTGGCAGTTTACTTAGCCATTGCTGGAGCCATTGTTGGGTTATTTATTACCCAGACACCTATTAGTTTTTTAGCTGTCATGGGGATGGTATCATTAACAGGAATTGTCGTACGGAACGCTATTGTATTGATCGACTTTATTGAACAAGCGCTGAAAAAAGGAATGTCACTTCACGATGCAGTCATTGAATCAGGACGTGCGCGAATTCGTCCTATTCTCCTCACAGCTCTTACAACAATCGTAGCACTTATTCCGATTGCCGTAAGTGGGGATGCACTCTTCACCCCGCTGGCCATAACGATCATTTCAGGAATTCTCTTCTCCACGATACTAACTTTAATGATTGTCCCAACTTTATATATCATCTTTTGGAACATTCGTCACAAACCTCTTAATGAATAGTTCATATAAGAAGAGCCATTTCTTCCAAGTAAAATGGCTCTTCTCACTTTTTGTCCACACACCAATTATGTTCGTATATAATAGATGAAAAGCTGGTTGTAACATAAGATTTCATTAGTTAGGGATTTTTTCCATCCCTCCTCTACAACTTCCTTGTCCCTTCCTAATATTGAGGAGAGAATTTCCACCCCCTACAAGTGAAAATAAGAAGGAGGAGAAAATGATGAGAGTAGTATCCTTATGTCCAAGTAATACAGAAGTTGTCGGTTATTTAGGTAAAGAAGAAATGTTAATCGCTGTCGACGATTACTCCGATTGGCCAGAAATGGTGAAGCCACTTCCTCGGATCGGCCCTGACTTAGCTATCGATATGGACAAGGTCGAAGCAATGAAACCAGATCTCGTCCTAGCATCTTTAAGCGTTCCCGGAATGGAGAGAAATATTGAAGAATTAGAAAAACGCAAGCTCCCACACATCATTCTTGATCCACAATCATTTAATGATATTGCTGATAATATTAAAACAGTTGGTAAAGCGCTAGGCTTTGAAACATTAGGCCGGGAAAAAGCAGAAAGCTTTTTGAAAGAGATCGAAAAATATCGCATGCTTTCGAAAAAAATAAGAGAAAGACCATCTCTCTATTGGGAATGGTGGCCAAAACCTATTTTCACACCCAGGGGGGATTAATTGGCTATCAGAATTAAGCAGACTTGCCGGCGGTTACAATATTTTTGAAACAGAAGATAAAGCCAATGTGCAAACAGATTGGGAGGAAGTGAGAAGCCGAAATCCAGATCATATTTGCATGGTTTGGGTTGGAGTGAAAACAGCAAAAATGAACCGTGCTCACATAACAAACCGCCCTCATGCACATGAACTAACAGCTGTGAAAACAAACAATATTCATCTATTAGAAGAAAACTTTTTCTGCCGTCCATCGCCAAGACTATTAAAAGGGTTAGAAAAATTAACGAGCATTTTACATAATACCTCTTCCAACGTATTTTAAATATGTTGACATGCAACTTACTAATAATCTAGGAGAAGGTAGCTACATCGCGGATGCTTTTTCACTTCGATAATAGTAGCTACCTACTCTATCAATTTTCTCCTGCTATCCCTATTACGCCACTTCTCTACATCATGTATCTACATAATTATTCAATTTTTATCAATATATTCTATCCGTCCTAACTTTAATCCGTCGGATAATTTCGAAAATTCCCTTATTTTGAAAAAATACATAAAAAAGTGTTTCTTTTAATTACTAAATATGATAAAATAAGACATATAAAAAGAGAAAAAGGAGGTGCAAATATTTGACAACGAAAACTCGGCGAATAAAAGCGGAAGTAGTTGCCGCACAACTCAATGATTGGTACTCTCTCATTCGCAAAAACCATATTAAAGAAGCGGAAAAAATCAAAAATAAGATAGAGAGCAAACTTGATATGATGGAAGAAAACCAAAATGTATTATTGTATTATTCCTTACTCGACTTCCGCCATCAGATTATGCTCAGTTATGTAAATCCTAAGATAGCAATTGACATCAACAATTCTTTAGCAACAATGGAAAAGAGAAAAGAAAAAATAGAAAAAAGCCAATTAGATGGCATGATCGAATACTATTTTTGGTTTTTCAAAGGGATGTACGAGTTTAAAAGGAAAAACTTTATAACAGCAATTAACTACTATAAGATTGCTGAAAAAAAAGTCGATGCTGTGGATGATGAAGTGGAAAAGGCTGAGTTTTATTATAAGCTCGCCGAGTTTTATTATCACATCAACCAAAATTACCTCTCCATGAACTATGCGAATCAAGCCCTTGAAACATTTAAAACCCACGAAACTTTAATTGAAAAAAAGATTTTCTGTGATTTTATTATTGCTGGCAACTGGGTCGAAACAATGCAATATGATGCCGCTTTAAAAAGTCTTCTACATGCTCTAAACGATGCAAACAAAACAGAGAATCAACATCTAAAAGCTGCAGCCCTTTTTAATTTAGGTAACTGTTATTTTTATCAGAATAAATTGTCGAAAGCTTCAGATTATATGAAAAGCGCACTATCTATTTTTAAGCAATGTTCTTCATATGTGCCAAAAGTATATTTAGCTTAATGTATATTCGTATTAAACAAAACAGTATGCAGAAGCAAAGAAATTTATAAGCAAGGGATCAAAAGTGCTCAAATCCTTGAATGATGAAGAGTTTTCTGCCCTCCTTTATATTTTAAAAGGGATGTATTTAACTGGCGAAAATCAAACATCCGTTAGAAAGCGTTCAAATATTTAGAATCAAAAGGATTGTATCCTAGCATTGCGGAATTAGCTTATGATGCTGCTCGATACTATAAGTCTATTGGTGACATTTGAGAGCGCTATCTATTATTATGAAAAAGGGATTGCTGCAAGAAATAAAATAAAACAGGGGGATATGCTAAGTGAAATATAAGTTGTGCATTTCTTAGCTATAGCTCTATATTTTCACTGAAGTGCATATCCCAGCAAACAACTTTTTCATATTAACTTATCAAGCATGATGCTGGCACCAGATTATTCAATCATACCTAAAAAATGTAGAAAGAGTTTCGGAATAGGGATTTTTGTAAAAAATTATAAAGGAGATGTATGAAATGAAAATGAAATTTTCGTTTGTTACGTTGACTTTAGCCACGGTTCTGAGTGCCTCAGCATTTTTGCCAAAGGAAGAGAATACAATCAAGTTAGCAGACAAGATGATCACATCAAGCATTTATTCCATAGAAGATAAGATGATTACATCGAGTTTACCTAAACCTAATGATAAAATGATCACATCAAGCATTTATTCCATAGAAGATAAGATGATTACATCGAGTTTACCTAAACCTAATGATAAAATGATCACATCAAGCATTTATTTCATTGAAGATAAGATGATTACGTCGAGTTTACCTAAACCTAATGACAAAATGATCACATCAAGCATTTATTCCTCAGAAGATAAGATGATTACATCGAGCTTACCTAAACCTAATGATAAAATGATACATACAAGCATTTATTCCTCAGAAGATAAGATGATTACATCGAGCTTACCTAAACCTAATGATAAAATGATCACATCAAGCATTTATTCCATAGAAGATAAGATAATTACGTCGAGTTTACCTAAACCTAATGACAAAATGATCACATCAAGCATTTATTCCTCAGAAGATAAGATGATTACATCGAGCTTACCTAAACCTAATGATAAAATGATCACATCAAGCATTTATTCCATTGAAGATAAGATGATTACGTCGAGTTTACCTAAACCTAATGACAAAATGATCACATCAAGCATTTATTCCTAGGAAGAATAATGATAACAGTACGAGTTTACCTAAACCTAATGATAAAATGATCACATCAAGCATTTATTCCATAGAAGATAAGATGATTACGTCGAGTTTACCTAAACCTAATGATAAAATGATCACTTCATAACGATATAAATAATTTTATTTAATAAGTAAAAAGGGAGCAAAACTGCTTCCTTTTTTCTTTTAAGCATGAATGAATCCCACTTCACTTTTCAGACAATGGCACATCAGAAACAAATATAGCCGCCTATATTCAAAAAGAAGGGACAAAACAATATAAAGATCCATCCTTTTGAACTATTTTAGTATTGCCAAAGGTTACACATATTTTGTACAAGGAAGTACATCTCCCGGATTCATGTTTTGTGCCGAGATACAAAATTACTTTATAAATAGTCAGATGGATGGCAAAGCTTGATGGTCTAGAAACGCTGAAGGTGATTCGTGAAAAAAGTTCTGTCACTGGAAAGGGCTTCAGATGTGGTTAAACGTGGGCTAAAAATCAAGGTATAACAGAAGGTGACACGGACAGTTGCTTTCAGCTACTAGTGGAGTAATAACACTGACAAGAAAGACTGGAATGAGTAGTAATCACCTCAATTTTAATAACTAAATTCGAAAGAGCAATGGTCACCATACCCATCATTACTACTATGGTAAAAACCTCATTACTAATTATTTTTTGCAAGACCCATTACATGTAATACCATAACCTATTAACATTCATCTAATAGGTCGGAAACTTAAAAATCTATTGGCAATGAGATAATTAATGCGTTTATAGATCAACTATGAAACATACATTTGATAGCATCAGGACAAATTCGCGATAGTAATGAATAAGTCGTCAAGGGTTCGCAGCAACAAATATATGCTTATGACCGAGAGCACGTATCAGATGATTGGTTAAAATGGGATCGTTCCTAGAATAGCTTATTTACGTTTTTCTCGCTTTATTTCTATCTCTTCTTCCCGATGTCAAAACGTCTTTTGCTAGTTGAAGAGAGGTAATTGTTTCATCGTATTGCCTTGCTACGACACACATGAAGAGGATATCAATAATATGAAGTAGGCCTAACCTAGAAAGGACTTCTCCATGTTGGATCGTTAATTCTGTCTTTGCTGACGTGAACAAGCGGACATCTGCATGCGCTGCTAACTGTGAACTCCCATACTTTGCTACACTCATTGTCGGTACACCCTTTTCATTAGCTAAGGATAGTATGTCTGTTACTTCTGGGGTGCTTCCTGAAAAAGAGATGCCAACGACGACATCTTGTTCGTTTATACTTGTCATTGCCGTTTTAGCGGTAAAGAGGTCGGTAAAAGCAACCGCATTTTTATTAATGAGTAAAAATTTTTGTTGTGCATCTTTTGCGACAATGCTTGAAGGCCCTACACCAAAAAAATGAATATTGTCAGCATGAATGAATAGGTCAACAGCTTTAGTTAATTCATTGACACTTAATACTTCCAATGTTTCCTGCATAATGTCGATGCTACTACTTGTTACTTTTTCCATTACGATATGTTCCGATTCGAATGGTTCAATTTTTTTGAGCCCACTCGTTTTCCTTTTCTGTAGATCACCGGCTATTTTTAATTTTAATTCTTGAAATCCTTTTAGATTCAATGATTTACATAGGCGGATAACAGCCGCACTACTTGTTGAACTGCGTTTCCCTAGTTCACTTGCAGTTAATGTAATTGCTTCTTGCGGGTTTTCAAGTATGTAATTTGCAATTTTTCTTTCTGACTCAGGTAGGTCTGGTAGCATTGCGGAAAGCATGAGCTAATCCTTAGGTCGTTATTGCCATGCATCTCGATCCTTTCAATGTAAAATATATGCTCTTCGTTTATAGCGTTGGCAATTTTGCATAAAACATATAAGAAAATAAGGAAGCTTTCCTGCTATGGACGCATATATTTTTCATGTAGCTCCCATTGAAAAAAAGGATGAGTCGAAAATTAGTTCTCATTCGAAACATCCCTTTTCTACACTGATGATATTATTCTCTATCCTTATCCTGAGTAGAATTTTAATAAATGAAATAGTCTTTTTCACTTTCTTAAACTTTTTCAAATCCTTGTCCCAACGTTTCTTCATATATTCTACGGATTTTCCTTCTTCGATAGCCTCACCCATCCATTACCGATAAGTTGATCGAAAAAGAGATCCCATTGCTATTTTCCGCTCTAAATTGGAAATCATCTGGATATAAATCATGAATGGTTTTCACGAGATGAAGCCCAGTTTCCACTGGCTGAAACTTATTTCGATCTGTTACATGGATCTGAACACCGTGAGAGAGCTTTCCACTATGCTTGGAAAAAGTTGGCGTAAAGGAAGCAGCTCTAAAAACAACACCTGGTAATCGCAATGCATTTAATTCATTCGCTAGTTCTGTACTATTGATAAAAGGAGCACCGATTAGTTCAAATGGCTTTGCTGTTCCTCTCCCTTCTGAAATATTTGTACCTTCTATTAAAGCAGCACCTGGATAAACGAACACAGTGTCAAGTGTCGGCATATTTGGCGAAGGTAGTACAAAAGGAAGGCGCGTATCATCATAGGACATGTCACGTTCCCAACCTTCCATTTCCACTACTGTTACATTTGCGCCAATATTAAATTCCGTATTAAATAGATGAGCAAGCTCACCGACAGTTAGACCGTGACGAAGTGGGATCGGGTATTGTCCAACAAAGGAGGCATAGTCAGGTTCAAGTACAGGTCCTTCCACTTTCACTCCACCAAGTGGATTCGGTCTATCAAGAACAATAAATGGAATATTATTTTCTTTAGCTGCTTCCATCGCTAATGCCATCGTATAAATATACGTATAGAAACGAGATCCAACATCTTGAATGTCAAATAAAAGGACATCCACATTTTCTAACATGTCAGGAGTTGGTTTTCGCGTTTTTCCATATAGGCTGTACACTGGTAGACCAGTCACTTCGTCAATATAATATTCGACATACTCACCGGCTTGGGCGTCTCCTCTTACCCCATGTTCCGGTCCATATAAAGCGGTAAGTTCCACATCAGGGTCACGGAATAATAAATCAACGACACTAGTAAACTTTTGATCTATACCAGTTGGATTTGTAATAAGTCCTACACGCTTTCCTTTAATTAAATGTTTTTTTTCTTTTAAAAGAACTTCTACACCAATAGCAAGCCTCTTCTTAGGTTTCCCCTTTCCTTTTCCATGACTTGCTGCCGGAATAGTTAGTACTGACAAAACGAGTATGATTGTTAACATTGATGGCAACCATTTTTTCATCGTCCAACTCTCCTCACTTTCGGGTTATTGTCCGTACGTTAAATAATGACCGAACGGGTATAATAAGTTCCCTTCCTCGTCGTGAATTGTTACTGGTAATTTCCCTACAGGTATATTTTTTCCAAATATCGTTGAAGCAGTTGCTTGAAAACTTGCCTTTCTGAAACCATACTGAGTAAGATACGCATCAATCTCAGGATAAGCCATCACATCATATGGATTACGCGTAGCTACACCGATTACTGGTACATCCAATGTCGTCACTAATTGGTTCACTAATTGCATTTGCGGATGGTCCGTTGCTCTACTAGTTACATTTGCCGTATATGTGCTAACAATTACCGCTTTGGCATGTTGTAACTTTTCCAGCTCCATCTCGGAAAGTGGTCCAGTCGCTTTTATCCATTTCATGTTTTCATGGTGTTCTGCTACCGTTTCGGCTAAATCTTCTACATAATTATCGCCAACGACAACGATTTCTTCTTCAGGTTGCATACGTAATGGCAATACACCGTCATTTTTTACTAAAGTAATTGCTTTATCCGCAACCTCTTTTTCAATTTTTCGGTGCTTGTCTGAACCGACTACTTCACGAGCATGGGCAATTTTCTCTTCAATCGCTTGTGGGTTTTCCTCTTTGATGACGCCACGCTTCAACTTTAAAGCTAATATTCTTTTTACTGACTCATCTATGCGTTCTTCGGAAATCTCTCCAGTAGTAATTGCATGCCGTAAGCCTTCTGCAACCTCTTCTAAACCGACCGGCATTAAAATAATATCAGTACCAGCTTGTACAGCCCTCATAACCGCTTCTACTGAGCCAAAGTGATCAGCAATCGCTTTCATGTTTAAAGCATCAGTAATAATAACACCTTCAAAACCCATTTCCTCGCGTATTAGTTCGGTCAATACTTTATAAGAAAGTGTTGCAGGCAGTGAAATGTATGAACCATCTTTCTTTGATTTTACCTTAGTTGGATCAATTTTGGGAAAAGTGACATGGGCGGTCATAATAGCATCTATCTTTTCAATCATTGCTTGTTGGAATGGATAAAGTTCTACTTTATCTAGTCGCTCTCTATCATGTGGTACTTCTGGCAAACCGAGGTGAGAGTCGACTGACGTATCACCATGACCTGGAAAGTGTTTGGCTGTAGCCGCTATACCACTATCTTGTTGTCCTTTCATATATGCAATGCCAAGTCGGGAAACGAGATCTGGATCTTCTCCAAACGAACGGACACCGATGACTGGATTATCAGCATTATTGTTTACATCTAATGTTGGCGCAAGATTCATATTTATTCCTAACGCTGACAGTTCATTGCCAATTGCCTGACCAACTTGATATGATAATGAGACAGATCTCGTTGCTCCAAGTGCCATATTCCCTGGCATATCGGTACCTGATTGTAATCTTGTAACGACTCCCCCTTCTTGATCAATAGTGATGAGCATGCCATATTTTTCAGCAGCAAGTTGGTAATCAGCTACAAGCTTTGTTGTTTGCTCAGTTGTGACAACATTCTCGCGAAAGAGGATGACTCCTCCTAAGTGATAACGCTTGACGAGCTGTTCAATTTCAGGAATCATCTCCGTCACATCTGTTCCTTCCCATTTTCTAAAATCAGGCATAAGCATCTGGCCTATTTTTTCTTCGATCGACATTCCCGCAACTGCTTGTTGGACAATTTGATACCTTTTTCCTTTTCGTTTCACGATTTCTCCTTTCGCTTCGGCTTTTTTCTCCTTATTATTGTGGATAGCTATTTTATCTGTCCATATCCCATTCGTTACTTTAATATGGGCTTTTCCTTTTTCCCCAGTAAGCGTCACATGTCCTTCCTCATCTACTTTTGCTACTCTTTTATTGGATGAAGACCAAGATAATCCTTCCTTTGTTTCGGTAAAATGTCCATCCGCATATATGTGCAGTGCTTTTAATTGAATAGAATTATTTCTGATCGTACCATCTGCTTCAGGAACGTTTTGATAGATTATTAAGTCCTCCACATTACTTGGATGCTTCGCTGCTAGTGTCTGGATAGGAAGGAGGAAGGAAACTAACAAGAAAGAGATAACTACGAACTTTCGTAGCAGAACCATTCATTACCAACTCCTCAATCTTTTATTTGATCATTCTATTTCGTTCAGTAAGCTCGTTCTACCCAATGATCACTGTTCCATATAGGTGTAGTAACTGCTCCTGTTTTTAATTGAATGTCAGCATCATTTACATACCAACCTCTTCCATTCACCGTCTCATCTGTCTGATAATGAAACCGAATATAATTCGTCTCCTTTGGTAACGGTACGTTTATTTGCTTCCATCCTTCACTACTACCTGTAAAAGGAGTAAGCATTTTTTCCCATTTTTCTCCATCCTGAGAGATTTCCACGTAACCATAATCACTATTCTCTTCTAGTAAGTACCAAGTTTGAAATGATAGTGTTGCCTCGGTAGGTAAGTGTACCTCTGTTTCAAGCATATAATTAGCATTGTCACCATAACCGGAAAACCAAGCTTTTTTTCCAGCTTTACGTGTGACAGGAATTGCCTCAGCTACTTGACGAGCAAACTGCCTCCTTACACCGTTAGTGGAAACTGTTTCCCTTGTTGGATGGACCCGATTCGTTAATAAGATGGCAATTGTTTGATTATTCGGGCTCACAACGATGGATGTGCCGGTATAACCAGTATGTCCTAATGTTGTCTCTTCTGATAAAGCATCCATAAACCAGCTTTGGAAAAGCTCCCAACCTAATCCGTGTTCATTACCTGGAAACGCTGGTATTTGATTTTCAACTAACTTTTGTATTGTCTCTTTTTGTAAAATACGTTTGCCATCATACTTTCCTTCATTTAAAAACATATGGGCAAATATCGCTAAATCAGCAGCTGTCGAAAAAACTCCAGCATGACCAGCAACACCGTCGAGAGACCAAGCATTTTCATCATGTACTTCTCCCCAAACTAGTCCTCTATTCGTATTTGGTTGGTATTCTGTTGCAGCAATTCTTTTTTTCAATGCAGCTGGAGGATTATACATTGTATCGTTCATTTTTAATGGTTGCGTAATTTTTTCGTTCACAAATTGGTCAAGTGTTTTACCAGAAAGCACTTCGATTAGTACACCTAATGTGATCATATTTAAGTCACTATATCGATACGTACTCCCCGGATTTTTTTCCAACGGATGTTCCAACACGATATTGATCCTATCTTCCTTACTATTTCCCATTTTGTATAATGGGATCCAGGCAGCGAAGCCCGAAGTATGTGTCATTAATTGACTAATTGTTACTTCTTCTTTTCCATTTGCTGCAAACCTTGGGATGTACTTTGCTACCGGATCATCTAATTGAAAGACACCCTCTTCATACAAGATCATTGCTGCTGTCGTTGTAAATAATTTACTGATTGAAGCAACGTCAAAAATAGTATTTTTCTTCATCGCGATCGGATGGTCAACTTTATGATAATTATCATCTGCATAAAGAAGTGCATGTCCATATGCTCTGTGCTGAACGATATGACCGCTTCTTGCTACAAAGGTGACTGCACCAGGCATAACATGTTGAGAAATAGCTGATGTTATGAAATCATCGATTTGCTCTAATGGTGCTTTTACCATCCCTGCCCCACTTGCAGATCCTGGATGAAGAACAGATGAGCTTTGTGCGGGGTTTCCCCACGTAAAGACGTGGTTTATTTTCCTCTTCTCTGCATCATTCCATTTAGATCCACTGGCTTCAGGGGAATAAAGCGGCGTAAGACTTACAAAACTAGCAACAAGGATAGATAGACTCATATTCATTTTTTTCTTCATTCATTCCCTCCTTATCATATAAACCTAATGGATGTCAGAAGTGAGACACTGCTTTTCAGTGTGTTTACCTATCTATTATTTGATTCTTATGAAAATTCACTAAACATGTTATATCCATTTCACTTTAAATCTGTCTCCACCATGAATAAACGATAATAAGGGAAGATCTTCAGCAATTACATTACCAATGACATTCACTTTACTGTCTGCTGGGAGATCGCGTTTAGTCACCTGGATTTCGCCTTGATAACGACCATATTTTTCATTATCGATCGTGATTGTACCTTTTGGTCTCTCGATCGTATTAGTTGGAGAAATAGTCTGTTCGCTGTAACGCCTACATGCTCGTGACTCTACTGATCGCAAACAATCTCTCGCTACATCTAAGCGATTTGTCTGTGGGATACGTAAAGATTGCAATAATAATTGATTTTTCGTTCGCGCTCTTGCTCTTAGCAAAAAAACTTTACCTTTTTGCATAGTTGCAAACTGTTGGATAGTACTCTCTTTTATCGAAATATCACCCACTACCACTTTGTCCACACAGCCTTCTTGCTGCAAATGCATATATGCCGCAAAAGGAGAAATTTCTCTATGTGCTTCAACAGTCGGTAAGCCTTGAAACAATGGCCCACGCAGTTTTTCATCACCAGGAATAAATGCCATTACTATTAATCCTTGTTCTTTTAACCATTTATTCTTCTCTTTCATAGCTTGAAAATCTAGACCTGTTTCTGGCCGCGGGTAAAAATTATGCCACGCTTCAGTAGCTGACAATCTAACACCAGCTTTCTGCATCTTTGTTAGTGCTTCTCTCGTGATCGTACTTGCATTTAATACTATTTTCATATTTTGTGATAAATGAGCAATTGTTTGTTCATCCATTCCCTCGTCTATCCTTAGTCCCTTCACTCCCCAAGTTAACAAGTCAGGGGCATTGTCCAGACGGTAACCTAAATACTGAAGGGATGCTGGCGAAATATCAGCGATCAGCTCCATATCATATTTTTGAGCAAGTTTCCCCAATTCCTGAAGTTTTTCTTTATACACAGACGGATCATCTTCGGGAATATGTAATGAGGTAAAAAGAGAGGTAAACCCTTGCTCTCTCATCTTTCGGATATATGATGTTTGGAACGACGTTTGGTCGTTGGCTAAATAGACGGATATACCTAGCATCATTTTGTGCCTCCTAGCGAAGAAAAGGAATGTCTCACCTTTTTTAGAAAGATATTGTGCTTTAGGGGCCCACCTAACATTGTTGTCTTTTGTGCTTGAAGGTAGGCGCTCGATAAGTCTGTATATAAAAGATAGGACAGAATAATTCTTCTTAAATACATATATTCAACTTAAAGGGAGAAGCTTCCTCTTTGTGTTCACACCTTTAATACAGTCATCACTATCTTACATTACAATCTTACTTCTCTTATTTTCTATGACTATAGACTGATTCTCATCATTACTTTTACTGAAGGCAACTAGAGATTTTTTGCCATCTCTTCCTTAAACCCAAACATAAATGTAAATAAAAACCCGAATCCGTAAGAGATTAGTAGACCGATGAAATAAAGTAAGTATTTATTATCAACGATGAGAGGGATTAAAGAAATTCCTGAAACACCTAGTCCCAAGCAGCCGTTTTTGCCACCGCTTGGAATGCCCCTCCGACGGCAGCACCTAAACAAGCAGTTATAAATGGACGCCCTAACGGAAGTGTTACCCCGTATAATAATGGTTCACCAATACCTAAAAAGCCGACTGGTAGTCCACCCTTAATATTTTTACGGAGTTTCTCATTTTTTGTTTTTACATAAATAGCTATTGCTGCTCCTACTTGACCTGCTCCTGCCATTGCTAAAATTGGCAACAATGCTGTGCCATTATACGTTTGAATGAGCTCTAAATGAATAGGGGTTAAGCCATGGTGAAGTCCAACCATGACGAGCGGAAGGAAAAAGCCTGCTAGCAACGCGCCGGCAATAGCTCCACCAATATCTAAGATCGCATGAATGCCATTCGTAATCCCATCTAATAAAATACCGGCTAATGGTTGGGCTACATAAAGGGAGATGACTCCAACAACTAAAACCGTGATTAATGGGGTAAAAATAATATCAACTGAATTAGGAATGACTTTTCTTACTTGCTTTTCGACAACCACCATTAACCATGCGACAAAGATGACACCAAATAAACCTCCTCTTCCTGGCTCAAGTGCTTCACCATAAATCGTAATCTCTTCTAACATCGGATTGAAGAGAAGCATTCCTGCAATTGCCCCTAGCACAGGTGTCCCACCGAACTCTTTCGCTGTATTCCATCCGACCAAAATAAATAAATAAGTAAAAATACTACTCCCTAGTAACAGAAGAATTTGCATCCATGTTACATTCTCATCAACACCGGCATTCTTTGCAAAATTTGCTCCACCATTAATAAGTCCCGAGGCGACTAAACCAGGAATCAATGGAATAAAAATATTCCCAATTCTCCGTAAAAATTTTTGGAGTGGCTTTCTTTCCCGCTTTTCTTTCATATTTGACTTGGTGATGGCAGCTCGTTCTTTAAGCATGAGATCCGCATCATCCTCTGCCGCTTCCCCAACATTTAAACCTGTTTGCTTGCTCATTTCTGCGGCTACTTTATTCACCGTTCCCGGACCAACAACGATTTGGAGCGCTTCATCATCAATGACTCCCATGACACCATCGACAGCTTTTAATGCATCAAAATCTACTTGACTATTATCTTTTAACTGTAAACGAATTCTTGTCATACAATAAGAAAGCTGTTGAATATTCTCTTTACCGCCAATACATCTAATAATCTCTTGGGCTAAACGCTGTTCTTTTCCCATTAAGCTTCCCCTCCATCTTTATCTTGCATTGCGTACAAATCCCCCAGCTTGTTGAAGTTTCTCCCTTGCCTTATCATATGAACAGTCTAGTAAAATCATCACTATTGCTGTTTTTACATGGTGTTTTGCTTTTTCAAAATATGTAGAAGCAGTAGAATAATCTACTCCAGTTGCTTCCATAATGATATGCTTAGAACGTTCTACGAGTTTATAATTAGTTGGTTGTACATCTACCATTAAGTTTTGATATACTTTTCCGATTCCAATCATACTTGCCGTTGAAATCATGTTAAGGACAAGCTTTTGAGCTGTTCCTGCTTTCAAACGGGTGGAACCCGTCAAAACTTCCGGACCTGTCTCCACTTCAATCGCAATATCAGCTAATGCTGCCATTTGTGAATGTTTATTGCAAGAAATACTGACCGTACTTGCTTTTGCCTCATTTGCATAACGTAAGGCACCGATAACGTAAGGTGTTCGTCCGCTAGCAGCAATACCAACGACAACATCATTGCTTGTTACACCAATCGCTTGCATATCTTTTTCTCCTAATGATTCTTTATCCTCAGCCCCTTCCACCGCTTTTGTAAACGCTTTCATTCCACCTGCGATAAAACCTTGTACTTGATCAGGTGATGCACCAAATGTGGGAGGACACTCGACTGCATCTAAAATGCCAAGTCTCCCGCTTGTACCTGCACCAACATAGAGTAGGCGACCACCACTTTTAAAAGCCTTGATCACTTGCCGAACAGCCTTTTCAATCTGATCTATTTCTTTTGCTACTGCTTGTGGGACTTTTTCATCTTCCTTATTCATAGTGGTGAGAATCTCATGAACAGACATTTCATCTAAGTTCATCGTGTTCTTATTTCGCTGTTCCGTTAATAACTTTTCAAGCATATAGAATCACCCTTTTTGTGCCTCCTTAACTTTTATTTTATAGTGATAGCATTCAATGTTCAATTGAAATTTAGCAAAAAGGAACCTTCAATAATCATTGTTAAAAAAATTCCGAAAAATTGTAACGAAATCGTCCTTCTTTCATTGTTTAAAATGAAAAGAGAGAAAAACTTTTCTCTCTAAATATTATTCACTATCGCCGCTAATCTTTCTATTTCCTCATTTATTTGTTCATATATCCGGTCAACTATGTGAAAGTCAATTGCTTGTATATATATTTTTTCGAGTTGATTATGAAGTTTACTTGCATGAGCTAACTGTCCTATGCCTTCTTTTAACTCCGTTTTATACCTTTTCGTTATTTCTTTTATTTTTGGTGCATATTTTTCATCCGTACCTGGTGTTACCGTATGTTTATATAAATCGATGATGTTGTCTCCATCTTTTTCTGGAAAATATTCGTGTGGACCTGTGCTATCAAACACCGCCCACCCTAGTTCCCTGACAACAACCATATCGAGACTTTCGGGATCAAAACCACAATGATATATTTCCAAATCAAATCCATACTCTTTGGCAGTTTGAGCGATCTTTTTTAAGGCAGTTGATTTCCCAGTGCCTGCTCTTCCTTTTAAAAAGTATCTACGGGATAGTCCTTCAGTAATATTAGGTAAAAAATCATTCGGTCCTTTAGGAGTCGTTGCACCTAAAAACCGTCGACGAACGATACCTTCACCACTTTTTTTAGGTTGTAAAAATAATTGTTTAATTAATCGATTGATTAGTTCATCTGCTTTCTGAAAATCCATTTCATTAATATAGATTTTTTCTAAATCATCGTGAATAGCTAAACCGCTAGCAAAGCTTTTATACGCCGCCTGAAAAGCCGCCTTTTTATCACGCTGCAAACGTAAAATGTCATCCCGATGTTTTATTAATTGGGTGGAATCCCATGCAACACCTAAGTTTACATACTCTTCGAGTGCCCCAGGTGCTTGCGGTTCAATGACATGTGGTTCCATGCCATCAACAATACCGAATTTCAACTCGCGGATGATGACTCCATCAAGAGATTGATGATCGGAAGCACAATGAATCAATTCAAGATTATATCCTTTTTCTCCCCACACCTTTGCTATCTTTTTCATCATGTGAGACTTTCCTGTTCCAGGACCACCTTTTAAAATATAAATACGTTGAAGTCCAGCTAAATTCGATGGAAATAAATCATAAAAACCTTTCGCGGTGTTGCCACCAGCATAATAATGTAAAACATTTGCTTGACACATCCTACCCACTCCTTCTTCATCAATTTCTGCGTTCAACGTTACCCCGTACATTACATTATGCCTATTTCTCCCTATAGGTGAAAGCCCACATTTTAAAACGATGTCCTGCTATTTGGAGAGAAAATTCCTTTCCTTTTCACTTCTGTGCAATCACATTATAATAGGTATAAACAAAGAATATATATACGATTCTATTGTAATAATCCTGTAAAAATCGTTACATATTTATCATAAAAGTGATAATATATTAGTATCAAGTTCTGGAGGAACAACATAATGAATCCTTTTTTACCAAAAAATAAAAAAATGTTTGCTAGCATTATTATTATATGTACTTTTGTCGGCTTTATTTTTATCTATTCTATACCAATTAGTTCAAAAGAAACAAAACAGGTCGTCCCTACTATTTTTATTCATGGTTTTAAAGGTGGATATAGTTCATTTGGTACAATGCTTGATCGCTTCGAAAGATATCAATGGGGCTCGAAAACGATGATCTGTAAAGTATCACCAAGAGGAGACATCTCGGTTGTCGGAAAACTACCTGAAAACAACAATAATCCGTTTATACAAGTCATTTTTGAGGATAATCGAGCGAGTATCAAAGACCAAACAATTTGGTTAAAGAAAATAATGTATATGCTTTATACACAATATAAAGTCCAACAAGTTAATATTGTCAGCCACTCCATGGGCGGGTTAACTTCGACAAATTTTCTTGAACATAATGATGGTAAACTAAAATATCCTCTCGTCGAGAAGTTAATTGTCATCGGCAGTCCGTTTAAAGGAATTACTGTCCCTGATTATTTCGTCAAAAATACTGGTGATGCCACCGTTGATTTACGAAAAGGTTCACCTGCGTTGCAATCTTTATATAACAATAAGACGCAATTTGACAAAAATGTCCATGTACTAGCAATCGCTGGTGTGATTTCTGAACCAAACGTTGGCGATGGACTCGTTTCGCTAGAAAGTGCACTTGGAATCAGATGGATTGTACACCCTAAGATGTATTCAGAAAAAGTAATTATAGATCAGCATGCAACTCATAGTGGCTTGCATGAACATAAAGATGTAGACAAATTAATTGGGGAATTTTTATGGGAGACAAAATAATTACTTTGAGTGGGCACTATTTCATTCACAATTTTTTTGGTTAAAACAAATAATAATCCTCATAATAAAGAGTGAATCGTCAAAATAAAGAATAAAGGATGTAGATCAAATGAAAATCGAAGCCGCGGTTACTTATGAAAAAGGCGGAAAATTACGTATAGATGAGGTTGAATTAGCAGAGCCAAAAGAGAATGAAGTGCTCATTAAAGTGGTTGCCTCTGGTATTTGTCATACAGATATGGTAGCACGCGATCAAGAAATCCCTGTTCCCCTTCCAGCCGTACTAGGGCATGAGGGTTCTGGAATTGTGGAGAAAGTTGGGGCTGGTGTTCGTTCAGTAGCAAAAGGAGACCATGTCGCAATGTCATTTACGTCATGCGGTACTTGTGAAAGCTGTTTGACAGGTCATCCAAGCGCATGCCATCATTTTTTTGAGCTTAATTTTACAGGAGTGATGAGTGATCAAACGAAACGATTGAAAAAGGCTGGAGAAGATATATCCACTTTCTTTGGCCAATCTTCGTTTGGAACTTATGCGGTTGTCAATGAACGAAACCTTGTAAAAGTCGATAAAGATGTAGATTTACACTTACTTGGACCTTTAGGATGTGGAATACAAACTGGAGCTGGAACTGTTTTAAATAAACTAAAACCAACATTTGGCTCCACTATCGCTATCTTTGGTTGTGGTGCCGTCGGACTAAGTGCAGTGATGGGAGCAGCACTTACTGGATGTTCGGAAATCATCGCTGTCGATATAAATGATGCCCGTCTGGAAATGGCCAAAGAACTCGGAGCAACGAAGGTTATTAACGGAAAAAAGCAGGATACATTAAAGGAAATTATTGAGATGACCGATGGTGGTGTCAATTACTGGTGTGGAAACGACAGGCGCTTCTCCAGTCGTCGTCCAAGCTGTTCGCAGCCTTCGTTCATTAGGAAAGCTCGCTGTTGTCGGTGTAGCTGGAGAGACTGAACTCCATATACACGATGACCTTATTCCACCAGGAAGAACAATCGTTGGTGTTGTTGAAGGAGATGTGATCCCGCAACTATTTATTCCAAAGCTCATTGACTTCTATAAAAAAGGGAAATTCCCATTTGACAAGCTCGCGAAAGTATATGATTTTGAAAACATTGAACAAGCATTTGATGATGCAGAAACTGGAAAAACAATCAAAGCAATTGTAAAAATGCCTTCAATCTAAAGCGAAGCCTCCTTTGTGGCTTCGCTTTTTTTATCTTTTTTCAAAGGGGAAATTACTACTTTCCGAAAGATAGAAGACATTCATTTATTCTCCAAATAAAAAAGTGCCGATAAAATGGGCACTTTTTTTATATAGAACTTTCTACTCCATACTCTCTAACTGTTTGTATAACTCTTTTAATTCTGCTTCCATATTTTCAAGCACTTTTTCACCTGGAAGTGGATCAGAACCAACCGCAACGACTTTTTCAAGATCAGCCTGAATACGAGTATAATCCGCCTTTAAATCAACAATCTTGTTTTCAATTTCCCGTTTATTCATTATGCCACCTCAATGTTCCTTTGAATTACCTTTACTTTATCATAGATTTGGAGAATGACTCAATGCTTCCTACTCCTTGATCAAGGTCCTTTGAGAGTTACTACTATCTCAAAATAGGAGGTCTGTATCATGTTAAGTGCTTGATGTTCCATTCCAAAAACGATTCATTAGCCCTATTTCTCTCTACTAGTTGATGAAGAAAATGAGGAATATGTCCTGTTTATACGATGCTAAACGTGAAAGAACCTATCTGAGACTATCAAAAAAAATAACTATAGAACTTTCGTTTGAATTTTCATTATTTTTTAAAAATTATAACAATAATTAGTGGAATTATGGTATAAATAGTATAAGCTTGATTATTATTCTAAAAGGAGGAGATTATATGTTAAGAAATGTTGGGAAAACGAATGTGAAGTTGGTGTTAACTATTCTATCATTTGTTCTTGCCTTTTCTTTTGCCTTTTCTCCATCCGGTCATGTCAGTGCTGCTCAGGTAGATGTCGAAGCGATTCAAGGGACAAAAGAATTTCAAAAGAAGCAAGCAGCAGTCGAGAAGTTAATCGTTTTTAAAGATGGAAGATATCAAATTGACCCTAACTCTGTCCAAAATGGTGAACTAACGACTAGTGAGATTAACCGAATAAATGAGTTTTTTAACAATATAGAACCGGCAGTATTAGAGAAAATAAATAAAGAGATTCTCTTTTCGCAAGAGGGTGACATACAGTTAGCTGCTTTACCTGTAGTTGTTGTAGCTTTTTTAGGAACATTAGCTGCTTTTGTAGGTTGGCAACTAGCAGCGAAGATAACATCCGACTTTTACACATGGGGGGTAAAGTCCGCCTGTAAGAAATGGAAAAAACAGAAAGTCGTAAAAAGTTTTTGTAAAGCAAATGGATATTTATAATGAAAAGTAGTTGTACCTCGTTCCATTTTTTTAACTTCATGTAAAGAAAAGCTCGCAATGTTTGACATATAAAAACGCCAATCAAGTGATTGGCGTTTTTTATTTTGCGATTTAATTTATAAATAGTTTATAGAGTGTCGTCGCACCGAATGTAATTAAACCTATCGCAACAAGGAATAAAAATATTAAACCACCGAAAAAGTAAAATCCCTCCATTTTGAACACTCCTTTTATTCTTTTCGATAATAATTAATAATAATTTATCTTATTATAACACAATTCCTTTTATTCCAATAATAGTTATTTTTCCATCTCCCCTTATTATTTTGAAGTTGAACATATTTTTTCTGTTTTCCCCTGGCAATTGTAGATTTCTTTAAGAACGTATGCTATTTTTCCCCTCATTGATCCACTTTTACATTTTAATAATAAATAAGTTGGAAAATTTTTAAATAGCATAAACGATACTTGTATTTTCTTCTTCATGTCCTAATTATGCTATAATATGAGTGATACCTTAAAAGGAACTAAGAATGATTCAATCGTCCAAGAGGTGAAAAAAATGGATCAATCAACTGTTTCTTCGATTATGAAAGGTATGGGCGAAATTGTCCCTAAAGATACTTCTATTGCAATAGCTGATAACAAACGTTTTATTTTTTATCAGCCAAGTAAAAAGGTCGATTTGAAGATTCGCCCAGGTGATGCAATTAATGAAGAAACTGTCACATATAAGGCGTTAACAGTGCAACAAAGAATAGCCGAACAAAAAGGAAAACATGTATTTGGTGTTCCATATTACGGAATATCTATTCCCATTTTAGAAAATGGGAAACCTAATGGCTGTGTAACTGCGATACTACCGCATAATACTGTGAAATTTTCAGCTCCATTTCTAACGGTAAGAACAATGGATCGCTGGCTTCCAATTTCATATGAAGAAATCATCTATTTAGAAGCGGAAAATCGCAAAACAGTGATTCAATCATCAAAAGGAAAAGGTACTCATAAGTTTAATTTAAGTGAGTTAGAATCCATGCTACCAAAAGATATATTTATGCGTTGTCACCGATCATACATGATCAATATTAACCAAATAGCTGAAATTCATCCTGATTCTCACTCTACTTTTTTACTTATTATGAAGGATATGTCAAAAGTACCTGTAAGTCAAACTTATGCAAGTCGCTTTCGCAACATTCTTTGCTTTTAACCCTCGTTTTTCATGTACTATTTTTTCTTCTTCATGCTCAAAAAAAGCCCTTTCATTCGATAACGAATGATAGATTTCATAATCACTGATAGAATAGTTCGGTAAAATGGGGGGTAAGTGAAAATGGAGAAGAATATTTCAAATTTAATTCGTGATACTCGCTTACAAGATCGAGTGGTTACTGCTAAAGAAGCTGCTTCATGGATAAAAGACGGGATGACACTGGGATTAAGTGGTTTCACAAGAGCAGGAGATGCAAAAGCTGTACCTTATGCATTAATTGACAGATCGAAACATGAAGATTTTAAAGTAAATATTTTTACCGGGGCATCTTTAGGTTCTGATGTTGATAAATTATTGGCAGAGGCTGGTATCGTAAACAAGCGAATGCCATTCCAAGCAGATAGAACGATGCGTAAAAAAATCAACGAAAGAGATATGCTTTTCGTTGACGTGCACTTATCACAGATGGCGGAAAGTATCCGCGCGAATGCTATTGATGAGATTGATTATGCTATTGTGGAAGCGATCTCAATTACTGAAGATGGTATGATTATTCCTTCAACATCAGTGGGAAATTCTTCCGTTTTCGTGGAAAAAGCAAAGAAAGTAATCATTGAAGTAAACATTGCACAACCACAAGACATAGAAGGTATTCATGATATTTACACAGTGGAGGAACAAGGGAATCGAAAACCAATCCCATTAATGAATGTTGATGATCGAATTGGTACGAAAGGAATCCCTGTAGATCCTGAGAAAGTTGCAGGTATCGTGTTAACAAATCAAGCAGACTTACCTTCTACTATTGTCGCTCCAGACGATGAAACTGCAATTATGGCAAGTTACTTAATTGAATTTCTAAAGTCAGAAGTAGAAGCTGGTAGACTAACAAAAGATTTGGCACCTTTACAATCTGGTGTTGGTTCGGTAGCAAACGCAGTCATGTACGGCCTATTAGAAACTGATTTTACTGACCTTGAAGTGTACTCGGAGGTCTTACAAGATGCGGTATTCGACTTAATCGATGCTGGTAAAGTACGGTTTGCTTCTGGTTGTTCATTTACATTGTCAGAGCAAAAATCGAAAGAGGTCTTTCCTAACATAGAAAAATATAAAGACAAACTTGTATTGCGTCCTCAAGAAATTTCCAACCATCCGGAACTTATTAGACGTATGGGAATTATTTCGATTAATACAGCACTGGAAGTAGACATTTACGGAAACGTGAACTCTACACATGTTAGAGGTACGCAAATGATGAATGGAATCGGCGGTTCTGGAGACTTTGCACGCAATGCTAGATTAGCTATCTTTGTCACTAAATCTATTGCCAAAAATGGTGATATTTCTAGTATTGTACCGTTCGTCTCACATGTTGACCATACAGAGCATGATGTCGATGTCATCGTTACAGAACAAGGTTATGCTGATCTCCGTGGCCTTGCGCCAGTAGAACGTGCTGAACAAATTATCAATAATTGTGTGCATCCAATGTATAAAGATCAAATCAAAGAGTACTATGAAGAAGCATTAACAAAAGGTGGACATACACCACACGTACTTGAAAAAGCATTTTCATGGCATACAAACTTCGAAAAGAATGGAACAATGTTAGAAAAAGTTCCTCAACTTCAATCATAAGAAAATTTGTATAAGAGATTGCTAATTTTAATCGACAGCCTTTAAAAAATATCTAACTTTACCGTATATCAATAAAAAAAGAGTTCAGTCTCTATCATTTTAAAGAGACTGAACTCTTTTTTGAGATTGGTTAAAAAAAATGGAACCTTACGACAAGCGAGCTTTCATAAGCCAGGTATTAAGGTTCTGATGCCAAAGGCAATTTTTCCTTTCCCAGACAACAAAGCGCATGCGTCTGACGGTTATAAAAGTGTTGAAAAGTTAGCATTGTATTAGATGCCTTTTTATCGCTTTTGAATTGCACATAAAAAAGCGTTTCCTTCAAATATGAATTTGGTCATTTTATGGGAGACGATTTTTTACATCTCTAACATCATTAAAAATTCGATGAATGTAAGAGTAAAGAGGTGGTGACTCCTGCGAAAATAACTTGAGCGGAAGACCCCGTCGTTCCCCACTTGCGGGCGAGGGGTGAAGCCAAGATCGCGGAAAGCGTCCACCTTGAACAAAATAAAAAAGGGCTGTCCCCTGTCATTTTTCATGACTCATTGGACAGCCCTTTTTTGCTATTTATATGATTACATTTTTCCAGATATTATTTCTTCAACATAATGACAAGCAACTTGATGAGTGTCACTCATATTTTCTGTCACTCTTAACTTCGGCTCCTCTTGACGACATTTTTCAGTCGCAAATGGACAACGCGTATGGAAACGGCAGCCAGTTGGTGGATCAATCGGAGAAGGAACATCTCCTTTTAATATAATCCGTTCTTTTTTCTTTTCTGGATCAGGTAATGGAATCGCAGAAAGAAGTGCTTGCGTATATGGATGTTGCGGATGATCAAACAATGACTTTTTATCACCGATTTCAACAATTTTTCCAAGATACATAACAATGATACGGTCTGATATATGACGCACAACACCTAAATCATGAGAAATAAATAAATAAGTAAGTTGAAACTCTTTTTGCAACCGTTTCATTAAATTCAACACTTGTGCTTGAATTGATACGTCTAAAGCAGAAACAGCCTCATCCGCAATGATCAATTTTGGATTGACTGATAAAGCACGTGCAATGCCAATCCGTTGTCTTTGTCCACCACTAAATTCGTGAGGATAACGATCTGCTTGATGAGCAGCCAAACCTACTGTTTCCAATAATTCGATTACTTTATTACGGCGATCGTTTTTCGGAACAACTTTTGAATTTCCATTGCTTCTTCTAAAATTTGACTCACTGTTTGTCGAGGATTTAGTGAAGCATATGGATCCTGAAAAATAATTTGCAAATCTTTTCTCTTTTTCCGCATCTCTTTTTTGTTTAATGATAATAAATCAATGCCATCAAAAATAACTTCTCCTGCTGTCGGCTCTTCTAATCGCAGTATTGCTCTACCTGTAGTCGATTTCCCACATCCTGATTCACCGACAACACTGACTGTCTCACCTTCGTGAATGACAAATGAGATATCATCTACTGCTTTTACATGATTCACCGTCCGACCAAGAAATCCTCCCTTTATCGGGAAATATTGTTTTAATCCTTTAACTTTGAGTAGTTCTTTTTTCGCCATTTATTTGCACCTCCCGATCGCCTTCCCATTCATCCGTATACATCCAGCATCGTACTTCATTATTATCCTCTGCTTTCTTCAACTCTGGAAGACGCTCATGGCAAATGGACATCGCATACGGACAGCGTGGTGCAAACCGGCAGCCTTTTGGCATTTCGGTTGGACTTGGGACAGTACCTTTAATTGCTTGCAATTCTTCTTGATCTATATCATGTCGCGGCAATGAATTGAAGTAAGCCGATAGTATATGGATGTTTTGGTTTTTTAAAAAGAGAAAGGACATCCGCATATTCCACCACTTTTCCACAATACATAACAGCAACATGATCACATGTTTCAGCAACAACACCTAGATCATGAGTAATCATGATCACTGTCATTCCAAGCTTATTTTGCAAATCCTTCATTAATTCTAAAATTTGCGCTTGAATCGTTACATCCAATGCAGTCGTCGGTTCGTCAGCAATTAATAAGTCTGGTGTACAGGCAAGGGCGATCGCAATCATGACTCGTTGTCGCATCCCTCCCGATAATTCGTGAGGATATTGATGAATTCTTTTTTCTGGTGAAGGAATCCCAACAAGTTGCAGTAAATCTTTCGCCTCTGCTAATGCTTCCTTTCGACTTTTTCCTTGATGAATTTCGAAAGCTTCGGCAATTTGCCTGCCAACGGTATATACCGGATTAAGGGATGTCATCGGTTCTTGAAAAATCATTGAGATAACATTCCCGCGCATCGATCTCATTTCTCTTTCTGATTTTTGTAAAAGGTCCTCACCTTTAAACAAAATTTCCCCATCGACAATTTTACCAGGCTCATTCACTAAGCGCATAATGGACAATGATGTAATACTTTTTCCAGAGCCTGATTCACCTACAATCCCAAGTGTTTTTCCCTTTTGAACATCAAAACTCACGCCATCCACTGCTTTTACTTCTCCGTCCTCGGTGAAAAAAGATGTGCGTAGATTATTCACTTCTAGAATCGTATCATTCTCACTCACCTTTACCACCTCTATGACATACATCTTTTTCTCACTTTACAAATAAGACATCAACACCACCATTTTTCGTTCTAATTAAGTTCAATTCGCTTATTTAATAATCGATAAGAAATATCAACGATTAAGTTAACTAGACAAATAGTAGTGCAACAATTAAGATAGTTCCTTGTACAACTGGGAAGTCACGTGCCTGGATTGCCTCGATAATAAGCTTTCCCATCCCATTAATTGCAAACACGGACTCCGTTAACAACTGTGCCACCAAGCAATGCGCCAAATTCAAGACCAATAACAGTGACGACGGAATCAGTGCATTTTTCAAAGCGTGTTTATAGATAACAACTCGTTCACGAACACCTTTTGCCCTAGCTGTTCGAATATAATCTTGATCAATCACTTCTAACATACTTGAACGAGTCATCCTAGCAATGATGGCCGCCCCGACGTACCAAATGTAATAACTAGGTAAAATGACTTGTTGCCCAGGCGTACCCCATCCTGACGGAAAGCAATATTCCTAATTTCAATTGCAAAAATTGAATAAGCATAAGTCCTAGCCAGAAATTTGGCATAGATAAACCAAATAATGCAATAATCATAATAACAACATCAGAAACCGTGTAATGTCGAACAGCTGAAATAATTCCCGCAATCAATCCTAAAAAAACACTTAAAATCGTACTATAAACGGCTAGCTCAAACGTAATCCAAAATCGATATTTAATTTCATCTAATACAGGACGATTGCTTCTAATTGAATCACCTAAATCACCTTGCACAATATTTCCTAAAAATTTCCCATATTGAACGGAATTGGATCATTTAAGACCAAGCCTTCTCTCAATTTGTTCAACTTTGTTCCGGTGTGCACTTTCTCCTGCAATAACTTGTGCAGGATCACCTGGAATTAGATGCATCAATGAAAATACTAAGATCGTAACGCCAATAACAACAGGAATTGTTTGTATAATACGTCTAACAATAAATTTAATCAATGCATTCACCTCTTTTCATTTTTTCATTTTAGGATCAAGTGCATCCCTTAATCCATCGCCAAAAATATTAAAGCAAGAACAACAATCACAATTGCAACTCCTGGAAAAAAGGCAACATGAGGATAATCAAAAATATAACTACGTCCATCACTTAACATTGCTCCCCATTCTGGCATTGGTGGCTGCGCACCCATTCCAAGAAAGGAAAGACCAGCATGCCGTTAAGATGGCCGTTGCAATTCTTAAAGTAGCTTGAACAATAATCGGCGACATAATATTCGGTAAAATATGTTTAAAAATAATTCGAATATCATTTGCACCTAATGCTTTCATCGCATCAATATATTCTAATTTTCGTACTGTAAAGTTGAACCGCTGACAATCCTAGCAAATGCTAGGAATAGAAAAAATTGCCGACTGCAATAATGACATTATTTAAACTTCCACCAAGAACGCTAACAATTGCAAAGCAAGCAAAATCCCAGGAAAAGCAAGTAATATATCCATCGATTCTCATAATAATGCGTATCAATTCTACCTCCGTAATAGCCAGAAATAACCCAAAAATAACGCCAATGGTCCACCAAGCGTAACTGAAAAGAAACCTACATAAAGAGTAAGCGACATTCCGTGAATCATCGGGTAAAAATATCTCTCCCATGATGATCGGTGCCAAACCAATATTTCGCAGACGGGTCCTGAAGTTTACTAGAATAATCTAGCTGCGTAGGATCATAAGTTGTTAAATACGGCCCTATAATAGCAACGATAATAAAAAATAAAATACAAAATACCCCCCAACCATTGCTGCCTTATTCCGTTTTAATTTTTTGAAAAATATTTTCCAACTAGCTAGTTTACTATTTGTTACAGGCACTTCTGGAGCCTGGGGAGTTTGAAGCATATTATTATCCATTATCCACACCCCTTCTTTTTCATTTTTATAATAGTCCTTTTTCATATATTAACCTAAAAATTCATAGATGTGTAATAGTTATTTTTTTCGCAATCGTCACCATTTTAAGACTCTACCTGATTTAGGAAACATTGATAAATATAGGAACAAACAGTTAAAAAGCACTAGTTGTTTATGGAGCAAATTTGCGGTATATTTAAAGTATTGTTTTATAATTGTTAGAATAATAACAGTTTTTGTAAGGGGGAAAAAAATTGCAAAAGGGAAAAAAATCAATTATTGCTGTTGCCTTTATGCTTGTGCTTTCTATGATGCTATCAGCATGTGCACAAGAAAAGAGTGACTCTGATGGAAAGAAAGATGGGAATTCAGACAAACCACAGGACCTTGTCTTTGCTGTTCTTTCTGATGCAGTCGGAATTGACGCGCACGCACAAATGACGTTCCATCAAGTAATATCGGTTATAATATCTATGAAACACTCGTCTACCATGATGAAAACAACGAAATTCAACCATTACTTGCAGAGTCATGGGAAAGAGTGGATGACTTAACTTGGGAATTTAAACTCCGCGGAGGCGGGACTTAAATTCCATGATGGTTTTGACTTTAATGTAGAAGGATGTCAAAGCAAACCTGAGCAATTCAAAATCCAGATATTGCATCACAACGCGCCTTTTTATTTGAAATGATTAATGATATTAAAGTGATTGATGATTATACTATTCAATTGAAAACAGAGTATTCTTTCTCACCGCTGTTATCTCACTTATCTCATAGTGGTGGCGGAATGATGAGCTTAGAGTCCATTAAAAAGGATTATGAAGCAATGGAAAACGGTGTAATCCTGGCACTTATATTAATAAACATCCAACTGGTACAGGATATTTCAAGTTTGAAGAATGGGTGCCTGGCCAACATATTAAACTAGTAAGAAATGATGATTATTGGGGAGAAAAAGCAAAGTTAGATTCTGTCACTTTTAAAGTCGTTGGTGAAGACGCAACGCGAATTGCAGAACTTCAATCCAAAAATGCCCATATTACCTTCCCTGTTAGCCCAAGCGATGTTGATCGTGTCGACGGTCTTGATAACGCAAGCATTCGCGTCAACCAAGTACGAGCATCGATTATGTCGGCTTTAATGCAGAAAAAGAACCATTAATGACGAATAAAAGTTCGCCAAGCTATTTCAATGGCGATTGATAAAGAAGGAATTATTTCTCGTATTGGGAAGATACAGGAATCCCAGCAACCGGACCAATTGCACCTGATGTATTCGGTTATGACGATTCTGTTAAACCTTTGCCATATGATCCTGAAAAAGCGAAGGAATTGCTCGCTGAAGCAGGATATGCTGATGGCTTTAAAACAACCATCTGGACAAATGATAATGCACAACGTGTCGATACTGCCGTTACGTACAAGCTAAACTGAAAGAAATTGGTATAGAGGTAAAAGTCGAAGAATTAGAGTGGGGAGCATTCCTGGAGAAAACGGCAAAAGGGGAACATGATATGTTTATCCTTGGCTGGAGTACCCCAACACTTGATGCTGACTATGCGACTTACCCGCTCTTCCATTCAAAAAATGTTGGAGATCCTCGTAATTGGTACATTTTTAAAAGATGATAAGCTCGATAAAATCTTAACCGATGCGCGTGAAGAAGCGGATGAAAAGAAACGAAAAGCACTTTATCGCGACGCACAAGAAAAACTTGTTGAGCTTGCACCAATGGTCTATATCCATCATCAAGAATACCTATTAGGTGTCGATGATTCTGTGAAAAATTTCTGGATTGATTTCAGGCGGTATCTATCGCCTCCAAAAATGTTTCCATTGAATAGGTAAAGTAAAAAGAGGCTGGGACAAAACCCACCTAAATAAGAAAAAGGAGTTTAGTTGATGATAAAACTGGACTCCTTTCATTTTTATAAAAGGTAATTGCCTTCTTTTTTATTGAAAGATGTTGACTTTCACTTCAGACAGTTCTTTCCGCGGGCACGGCCTCAGCTTCTCTAGCTCCTCGTCCGCGCCGCTACAGGGATCTTCGGAGTCGTGCTGTTCCGCAGGTGTCAACTGTCTTTCGTTCCAGTCAACATATCGTTATTTCGATGATTTTTAAGTAAACAAAAAGGACAACCTCTCATAAAATGAAAGTAACCACTTGTGGAGCCAGTTTTTGCATCTTGAAGGCTAATTTGTGTTTCACTCGATTTTCCGTTAGAGGAAAATCGAAAGTAGCAAATGAAAGAGGATTTCGTAAATAGCAGTAAAATGAAGGAAATACACTGCCATTAACAATGATCATGATAAAAACACGGAATCGTACAGATCAAAAAAGGATTGGATCGACAAAATTTGCGGATCCAATCCTTTTTTATTATTTGAAGCTAGTTATGTCCCAGCCTCTTTTCCTATTACTCTTCTTTACTAAGCTTCTAAGTTTTGCGGAGGCTGTTGAAAAATATCAACTGCCAATTCATCAGTTGCTTTTGCTGTTAACACACCTGCTGTCATACTACCACTTACATTTAACGCCGTGCGCCCCATATCAATGAGCGGTTCTACTGAGATTAATAACCCAACAATCGCAATCGGTAAATCAAAGCAGACAGAACAAGTAAAGCGGCAAATGTCGCCCCCCACCTACTCCAGCAACACCGAAAGAACTAATCGCAACGACAATGATTAATGTCACGATGAATGACGGATCTAACGGATGAACCCCAACTGTCGGTGCCACCATTACTGCAAGCATTGCTGGATAAATACCAGCACATCCATTTTGCCCGATGGATAAACCAAATGAGCCAGCAAAGTTTGCAATTCCTTCTGAAACACCGAATGCTTTCGTCTGTGTTTTAATATTTAATGGTAAAGTTCCTGCACTCGAACGCGAAGTAAAAGCAAATGTTAAAGCAGGTAACGCTTTTCTCACATAGGTTATTGGGTTAATCTTTGCCAAGGCAAGTAGTAATAAATGAATAAGAAACATAACGATGATCGCGACATAAGAGGCGACAACAAATTTTCCAAGTTTTGCAATCGATGAATAATCACTCGTCGCTGTCGCTTCCGTCATTAAAGCAAGCACACCATATGGCGTTAATCTTAAGATTAAAGTGACGATGCGCATTACAATAGTATAGATCGTATCAATCATTTTTGCGAAAAAGGCAGCTTTTTCAGGCTCGTTATTACACCTAAATAAGCAATGCCAATAATCGAGGCAAAAATAACAACTGCAATCGTGGATGTAGAGCGAGCACCTGTCAAATCTAAAAATGGATTCCCTGGCAATAACTCGATAATTTGCTGTGGGATCGTCATCTCTTCCACATCTGCGATCGATTCCTCCAGCTCTTCATTGCGGGCAGTTTCCGCATCCCCTTCTTCCAGTTCGATTGCTTCTAGGTCGAATACTAATGTAGTCGTGATTCCAATAGCGGCCGCAATGGCTGTCGTCCCAATTAAAATTCCAATAATAAGGATGCTGATTTTCCCAATATTATTAGTCAACTTCAACTTTGTAAAGGCAGTGACGATTGAAATAAAGACGAGTGGCATGACGATCATTTGTAAAAGCTTCACATAACCGCTTCCAATGATATTAAACCATTCAATCGAACTTTGGGTGACAACAGAGGTTGTTCCATATATAAGATGAATCGTTATCCCAAAAACAATTCCAAGTCCCAAAGCTAAAAAGACACGCTTAGAAAAGGAAACATGCTTTTTTTGCATTTGAAATAATAAAAATATGAATAAAACCATCACGATCATATTGATGATGATGAATAAAGTATTCAAATGAGCTCTCCCCTTTCAATAAAACAAGTAATCAAAATATAATACAATTATTCCTATCCGTCAAGTGGGATTAAAGCATATTATTGTTCGTAATGATCTATCAATTATGTCTCATCGATAAATGGAATGATGACAAAACGCTGATAGAAAGCATTTTCACTTCACAATCACGTCGTTTCCTTTTATCCCTTATATACAATATGTTATAAAGGATAAGTATTCCCCGCATATGCGAGGAACGGTTTTAACAATCGCTTATATCTATTATACTTATGAAATTATCATTCATCATAAATCACTTTCCAATTATTATTCATTGTCCCCTCCACTACTTTATTTTCCATTATATAGTTTGCAATTAGTTCAGAAACATCTATTGGAATGTCTTTTATGACGGGTTTGTCAACGTACATCGGGTATTCTCCGCCACCACTCGCACGATAATTGTTCATGACGACATCATACTCTTTATTTGGATCAACAGCCTCTCCTTTATAATCGAGCTTCACGATTCGCTGACCAATCGGTTTCGATATATTAATGAAGTATTCAATTCCTTCCCACATATCATAATTGTAATGCTGTGGTTTTGGGGTTGTAAATGCTGGATTTACTTTGATCTCCCCGCTGCCATCGTACTGTTGAAAATATTCCGCTGAACGTTCTAACGCTTCTTTCATATCTTTTCCAGTTATCCGAATCACCTTTAACGTATTTGGATAAATATAATTCGATACGACATCCCTCATCGTCACATGTTCCGGAAATCCCGGTGAGTTATTATCAAATAGTGCAGTTAAAGATATATCAACACCGGCAGCTTCCATTTGGACACGATTAATCAATTCAATGAGGGCATTATCCTTTGTCCGAATATCGATCGGGTTATGAACAACCAGATCACCTTTTATTTTTCCAATCGGTTGATCTAGCCATTTTTGCGTCGCATCTTCGTAAGTTTTTATTTTTGTAAGTAACCGCGTATCTTCTTTAACATCTTTTACAGATAAAAGTTCCGGATGCTTGGCAGTACATACCCAGCTTTGTTTGTTTTTCTCAAAGGTAAGTGTTACTTTTCCTAAAACAATGCCATTACTGCCCGGTTGTAGAACAGCTACATCGTTCACTTTTCTAGCAATTTGGCGGTGTTGATGTCCTGTGAGTAGCACATCTATTCCCTTAACCTCCTGCAATAATTGACAGCCTTGGTTTTCACCATTTATTTCTTCCGTTGGTTTTCCCGTCTGTAAGTCACACTCAAATCCACCATGGTAGGAGACGATGACAAAATGCACTCCCTTTTTCTCCCGTAAAAAGGAAACCCACTTTTTGGCGGAAATGACAGCATCCTCAAAAATCATTCCCTCAATATGCTCAGGCTTTTCCCAGTTAGGGATATGTGGAGTCGTTAGTCCTATTATTCCGATTCGCAACCCTTTCTTTATTTCATGTATGACATATGGTGTACCGAAAAATGGTTCCCTACATTTATTTAAAATATTGGCCGCTAACCACGGAAATGTCGATTCTTTCACTGCTGCAGATAAAATGGTTGGACCATAATTAAACTCATGATTACCTAAGACGGCTACATCATATTGAAGGGCATTTGCTATCGTCACCATTGGATTAGGGAGGTGTGACTGGAAGCGTACGTAATGATAAGTAAGTGGAGTCCCTTGAATAAGATCGCCATTATCTATCAATATCGTATGCTTATTTTTTTGACGTTCGCGTTTAATAAGTGTTGCAATTTTCCCAAGTCCTAAGTCAGCTCGCTCATTCGTTCCATATTGAAGGGGATAAATATTGCCATGGATATCACTCGTTTGCAAAATAACTATTTTTAATTTTTCCATTATCAATAAATCCTTTCCCTATTTTTATTCTGATCTGTATGTTCTGTTGATCAAGATGATGTCTAAGGCTAAGTGAGAGAAAGATCTTATCATCATCTCTTTTTAAACGAGTAGCTTTTTTACAAGTTTTCCTTTGTAAAATTAACGTAAAATATTTCGTTTTTATCCAAAATAACATTTATTTGCCGTTTATAATGTTATATGATGAAGAAGAAAGATTCAAAAAAATTGATAAATCAGTGGGGGGAAATGTATGTTTAAAAAATTTGCTCCATTGCTTTGTGCATTGAGCATAGTAATTAGCTTACTAGCAGCATGCGGAAGTGACGACGTGAGTAAAAACGAAAATAAAAAGAAAGCAAACGATTATGTCCCTGATGAGTTAAACATTGGCTTCGTTCCGTCGCAAAATGCGGAAACATTAGAAGCACGTGCAAAACCTTTAGCTGAGTTATTATCAGATGAACTAGATATTCCAGTTGATGTAAAAGTGACAACAGATTATAACGGCGTTGTTGAAGCAATGGGTTCTAAACAACTTGATCTCGGTTTCCTTCCACCAACCGACTATGTACTAGCTCATGAAAAAGGTTATGCAGATGTGTTAGTCCAAGCATTACGATATGGTGTTGATCCTGAAGATGGATCTAACACAGATGAATTAGTAGAATACTATCATGCTGGACTACTCGTTCGTGAAGATTCGGATATTCAAAAGCTAGAAGATATAAAAGGGAAAAAAGTTGGCTGGCAAGGCCCAACTTCATCCGCTGGTTACGTATGGGCTGCTGTAGAAATGAAAGAAAAAGGAATCGATGCACAAAAAGATGTGATAGGTGTACAACTCCAAGGCCATGACAAAGGTGTCCAAGCTGTATTAGATAAAGATGTAGATGCGGCAGCAATTTTCGTTGATGCCCGTAACATTGTTAAAAATGAAATTCCAGATGTGTTTGATAAAACACGAATCGTTTATACGACAGAAAAAATTCCGAACGATACAATTAGCGTCCGCCCTGACATGGCTGATGAGTGGAAAGAAAAAATCACAGATGCGTTTATTAAAATCGGTGAAGATCCCGAAGGACAAAAAATTATTGAAGAAATCTATACACATGTAGGCTATAAAAAGTCCCAAGATTCTCATTTTGATATTGTAAGAGAATATAGTAAAAAGATAGAACAAATAGGGAAATAATAAACTATGGAAACATCGTTAACAAACGATGTTTCTTTATTATCGTAATCATCAATCTATTAAAAATAGCCGAAAAACTACCGCCACAACTAGCTAACTTTATTTTTACACTATTCTTTTTCTAATTGTGCCAGAAATGATATCAATCATTGTCACCATCACAATAATGCCGATGAGTATCATTCCGACTCGATCCCATGAATGGCCATTTAAGGCAAAGATTAATGGTGCACCTATACCACCTGCACCGACAATCCCTAATATCGTCGCCGCACGTACACTAATTTCAAAACGATACAATGTGTATGACATAAAAGCTGGTAACACTTCCGGAACTACGGCAAACCACATTGTTTGTACTTTATTTGCTCCTGAAGCAGTCAATGCTTCTACTGCTCCAAAGTCCATATTTTCAATTGACTCAGCAATCAACTTTCCTAACATACCAATGGAATGAATTCCAAGTGCTAAGATGCCGGCAAAAGGGCCGAGTCCGACTGCTTTAATAAATAATAATGCTAAAATGAGCTCCGGAAAAACACGAATAGCACTTAAAATTACTTTTCCGAGGGAAGAAATCCATCGGTGTTTCGTCAAATTTCGCGCAGCCATTAGTGCAAGAGGAATACACAATATCGCTGAAATAAATGTCCCAAGCACAGCAATTGCTAAAGTTTCCAGTAACGACCTCAGCAAATCTTCACCACTCGGATCATATACATATTCCCAGTCAGGATGTATCAAGCCATTAACAATTCCTTTTATCGCTGTTACAGCCGAATCTTTTAGAGCAACGGCTGGCATACCAGCAAACGCCCATATGTAAATCGCAATCACAACGAAGATAATTGCCCATTTTCGAATTCTTTTTTTCAACGGTTGTTTCATCATTTTGTCGCTCATATTAATTTCTCCCGTATTCTATTACTAATCGTGTCAATAATGAGTACAACGATAAATGTATAAATGATAATCGTTAATACACGATCGTACTGAAAAAAGCTTAGTGCATTGTTTAAATGCAAGCCTACCCCGCCAGCACCAACATAACCGAGAACAGCTGCTGCGCGAATGTTAATTTCAAAGCTATATAAAAAATAAGACATAAAATGGGCAATTACTTGAGGGATTACTCCAAAGAAAATCCATTGTATTTTATTTGCTCCAACCGCTGTCATTGCTTCCAATGGGCCAGGATCGATTGCTTCAATCGCCTCATAGAGTAACTTCGCAATGACACCAAACGAAAAGACAGAAATCGCCAATATTCCCGATATTTCGCCAATTCCGAATATAGGTACAAATAAGGCGGCAAGTAATAACTCTGGAATAGTTCGTATTAAATTCATAAAAAATCTCGACACATGGTAAATAATGGGGATTTTTACAACATTACTAGATGATAATAATGCAACAGGAATGGCGAACATTGCTCCGAAAGTAGTTCCGATAATTGCCATACGAATCGTAGCTAACATTGGATCTGTAATAGAGTAAAAGTAACTCCAATCAGGTGGAAACATTTCATATAGCAACGCTCGCATATTAGGAAAGCCATTGATAAGATCTTGAAAAGAAACACCCGTTTGAACAGCACTTCCCCATATGATCAGTAGAATAAAGAGAGCTGCTAATAAACTTTTCATTTTTTCGATTCTTCTTACTTTTAATACCTCCATAATTATTCAGCCTCTCCTAGCAGCTCATCCTCTTGTATTTGCCGACCGTATATTTCTGAAAAGACTTCATCGGTTGCTTCTTCTACAGGACCATCGTAAACAATTTCTCCTGCCCGAATTCCAATAATTCTCGTTGCATATTCCCTAGCAAGATCAACAAAGTGAAGGTTTACAATCATTGTCATTCCTAAATCCTCATTAATTCGCTTTAAATCATCCATCACTTGTCTCGTTGTAAAAGGGTCTAGCGATGCAACTGGTTCATCCGCAAGTATCATTTTTGCTTCCTGTGCAAGTGCTCTTGCTATCGAAACACGCTGTTGTTGTCCACCTGACAACTCATCTGCACGCGAATAAGCTTTCTCCGCAATATTCACACGTTTTAATGCGTCCATTGCTAATGCAACATCTTTTTTCGGAAACAACCCTAAAAGCGTACGAATAGTAGAGTGGTAACCAACGCGACCTGACAACACATTTCTTAATACAGAAGAACGCTTTACTAGATTGAAATTTTGAAAGATCATTCCGATATCACGTCGAATCCTAAGGAGTTCTTTCCCTTTGGCAGTCGTAATTGATTTCCCATCTATCATAATTTCCCCTGTCGTAATCTCGTGCAACCTATTTATAGAACGAAGCAAAGTAGACTTACCAGCACCGGACAAACCGACAATGACGACAAATTCTCCTTTATGAATGGTCAAATTGACATCTTTTAGACCAACTGTACCATTAGGATATATTTTAGACACTTGTTTAAACTCTATCATTATTTTCTTTTACTTCCCCTTTAAAAGCCCATATTTTACATGACGTTACTGTTTAATTTATCAGTGAATATATGCAAACTCAAGATTGTTTACAATAAATTTACTTAAATTAAAAATGGTATCGTTTCCAATATCGTAAACGTTCAGAAATATTATTTCTATGTTTTATTGCTTAGAATGAATCAGTTTCATAATTTTTCTTTTTAAAAACTATCTTAAGCATTTCGTTGCTGATTAAATAATGCATTGATACTATCTGCAAGGTTACAATCTTAAAGTGAACCTATTGCGCGATTTTCCAAGACTTCGCCCACGAGCAGTTGTCGCTTATTCGCTAAAATACTTCTTTTCCGAATGAGAATAAAGCATCAGTTATAAAAGGAGCTGCAAAGAGAATGGATGCTTTCCAGTTTTCCTTTTTATATTGAAAAAAGAGTAAGACCATGATTGATCCTATCACAGAAGTAAGCAAATAAAACCAATATATATATATATCCCCAATTTTCATAAAAATTATATTAATAATTATTATCAATGTTTTAGGAATAAGCGCATAAAACATATTACTTTTGATGTTTGGGGAAAAAATGATTAATAAAAATTTAGCGATGATATATTGCACCAAGAAACTTATTGTTGTTATAACTGTTGTGACAACTGATACTATTAGAATCATTTTTGAGTAGGATACTTCGAATGTTTTTTTCAAATCGTTGTATAAATCGTTTAATGTCTCGGTTAATTCGTTTATTCCCATAGAAAAAGATATATAAAAAAAAGTAACTAGTATGTATATGATTAATAAGGTAAATGATGTTGTTTTAGAGTATTTTTCCACGAAAGGGAACCCCTCCCTATTGAAATATTACTTGAGTTATCTTCTAAGTACTTGTTAAGCATACTATGTGAAACATATATGATAGTCACTTTTTTTTCATTGAAAGATTTACTAAACGTTTTGATAGCATATCAATACTTTCTGAGTCTAAAGATGACATCGTTTCATCAATTAATATTGTTTCCCAATCTTTCACAAAAACCAGTGATAAACCAAGTTTAGCTTTCATTCCTGTAGATGCTTTACTATATGAAACATCTAATTTACCATCAAAAAAATTATTCACTTTGGAAAGTTGTTTCGTAGAGGGAGTAATATTAAATGTATTCCATAATATCTCTAGATTTTCTCTGATTGTGAAAGGATGGATACCAATAGGATCAACATTTAAATATAAAGTTGGCCCTTTATTAGCAATGATTTTACCAGAGTAGTTTTTATCGAGGCCAGAAATCATTCTAAGAAGGGTGCTTTTACCTGCTCCGTTTCGACCTGTCAATCGAAAAAGGCCTGTGGAAATTGTAAAATTCACTTCATCTAAAATAATAATATTTTTAAATTTTTTTGTGCATTCTATAAATTCTATGCTCATTACGAATCTCCTTTTTGATATTTATATATATCCTTCAAGTAAAGCTGCTATTATTAAAATAACTAATGATAATAAATAGGAATCATTTTCTTACCATTCAAAGCAACTTTTATTGACTTAGTAGTTATTAATGTATAAAGCACATATTGGCTAATTCCTTGATAAAGCAACATATCGGGAAACTCTAATAGAGCATGTGCAATTAATCTATTTAAAGCTCCTTGTGTTCCTATCCTAAGATTCTAAAACCTACAGTAATTTGAAAGGAGGAACCTACAAAATCTGAGAATTGGAGTATTAGTGAAAATAGAGGAGCCAGTAAATACATGCGAAATTTTTAACATTATATGACAAAATCAAAAACATGAAAATCATTCCCCGTAAAAGGTGGATCGGGCTTAAACAAATCTTTATTAACTGTGTATCCTAAAAAACCCCTATATCTATAGTTAATAAACAAAAAATAATATATTAAATAAGAAAACTTTGCTTCTTCTATGTATCACTTACACTCCTCTTTTCACGAAACCATAGTGAAGATGGTAATCATTACCAACATTACAATTGGTAGAGTTAATTTTAACAATTTGTATTTATATCCACTAACTAACAATTCAGTTTTTCTGAAATATACAATTCCTACAAAAAGTATTAAAGGTATTGATAATAAACTTTTAAGAAATATTGTTATATCAAATGTACTTAAGACTATTCCGATTAATCCACATACACATACAATGATCAATGTAAGAGATATTAAATAAATGGAACTTGATTTAAATCTCTTAAATGCAGGAACAATTAAAGAGGCTTGCAATGTTTCCACTCGTGCTTTATCGATCATAATTTCTTCCTTTTTTGATCCTATCAAAATTTCTAGTATAGTCGCAAAGTTAACATAAAAAAATATTAACGCAGATATTTCCTGAATATTATTTAAAAATAATTGTCCAAAGTAAGTTATTACAGAAGCCAATACCCCTAACAATAAAAAAAATATCTTATTATTAATTAAATATGTAATAAATAGATTTAAAATATTTCTAGAAGCATATCGCCTTTGAGAACTACTATTTAAAAATGACAGTCCAGTTGTTAAAGATATACTATGAGAATAACTTATACAGGTATAAATAATAAATAGTTGTCCAATTAAAACTAATATAGATATTTCAAACAAAGACATTAGAATGAACCAAAATTGTAATAACATAAGTAGCCTTATTAGTATACGAAACAATCCATAAGTTAATTCAGATAAAAAGGATATTAGAACAGTAGATAAGGCTAATATAATAATTAAATATTGATTTAATACAAACATAAAAGTGATCGATATTAAACAAGCTAGAAGTAACTGTAGTGAATACCCTTTTCTAATTGTAAAGAATAAATGTTTTAATAATAATCTTTTAGAAATAAAAACCAAACCAGGTTGTTGCTTTTTATAAGGTAATATACAATGATTGATGTTTGATGTGGCTATAATATATATAGAAAAAAAAGCAAAAATATTTAAGTATTGGATAGGGACTAAATCATGATAAAAAATGACCGCTAGAATAGTTAAACTTGAAAAAAGAATCATCCCAATATAATTGAGATAACCCATTAAACTTAGATCATAAAGTTTAAATGAATTTTTTATTTTTAGCATAACATTTTAAAAAGCAGCTGCTTTAGCTTTCCCTTTTTTCTTGAGTATGGCAAGGACAGACGCAGCAACTGCTGACCCAATCGTCCCTACACCAGTAAACGCTGCAATGATTGTCAGTGCAGTTACGACTGATGAAATATTATCTAACAAGTTTACTAACGCTATAGCTGTCCCTGTACTAAGTCCGAGTTGAGCAGCTATAAGTGGTGTGTTACCAATAGTAAAACTTATGGCTGCAATTGCAAAAAGTACTACAGATAGTAAGGCATAAAACTGATAACCTTTTTCTCTTACCATAAAACTCCTCCTTTTGAATTTTATAGTTTATATTATAGCAAAGTTTATATCAATATAATAATTAAAAAATGAAAGTGTTACAATAATCAAAATATTACGAGGGAGGAAATACCCAAAATATAGATAGTTTTAAAGATTTATTATCCTGTAAATTTTTTATGATAATAGTATTCACTGAATAAAGGTATACAAAATTTAATATCAAATGGAAAATTATATTTGATTACTCCTCATATAACGTACAGTCCCCAGATCGTATATCATCTAACATCTCTTGGAGTTGTTCACAGTCATTGTTTGCACATGATCTTTATTTGATAATAATATCCATTCCACTTTTTTAAGTTGCCTTGAAGGATCTTGGCTGGCAGAACTCACGAATATAACCAATCTTACGCAAAATATCGCCTCATTTTAGGTTTAAGTTTTATCGGAAACAGCAAATATTTATATCACAATGTAACACATTTATACCAATAGGGTTACTCTTAACAGTAAGGTCAATTTTCATGGAAAGGTCGGATAAGAATATGTAAATATCACATGAATGAAAGGGGTGACGTTACTGTTTCATTTATCAGTGAATATATGCAAATAAATTTACTTAAATTAAAAATGGTATCGTTCCCAATATCGTAAACGTTCAGAAATATTATTTCAATATGTTATAATATTTATTAAAAATATGTTTCATTTGATATATTTGTACATATTAGCTCATTTTTTTTCGTTATTCATCATACCTACTTCCTAGCAAAAGCATTACTAGTTATGTTTGGTTTCTGTATAGACGATTACCAGAATATGATTGTCTCATCCCATTTCCTATTCATTAGCTGTTTAGTTGGATTCATTACATCTACTTTATGTTTACTACGAAACTGGTAGATTATTGTCGAAATCTGTCGCAAAAGTAGTATAAAATATAAAGAGACGGCGGGAATTCACTCATCTAAACTAGTTAGGCGAAAAAGTAAATTATATGTAACAAGTTAAAAAAATGAAACCAGCACGTGTTTATAACGTATGATCAATAAATAGGTCAGTCAATAAGCTGATCTGAAAGAAGGAGGATTGAAAAGTGATCGCAAATATATTTATGATAGCATCTGTTATAGCGGTATTATCCATTATGATTATATTTAAAGTACAAGCTGATAAATTAAAGAAAACCCAGACGATATAGAAAAAATCCAAACAAGATTTTTTATCGGCGTAGCAATTGCTGAACTTATTCCAACAGCATTCATAATTTACGGATATATGAATGTGGAGCCTGTTACAGAGATTAGTGAATTATTTATACCAGCTTTTGTTATTTTTTTAAGTATGGCAGTCGCTTCTTTTTTTATCTTTTTACAATCAAAGGAAAGTATGCACAAGGAAGTAAAAGGGTTATTGACAACGTTCGCCTTCGTGGGAAATGCTGTCGCAATGGCTATTCCTCTCATCTCTCTTATTGGACTATTGTTAATGCTCCCTAAGTAATAAGTAAAGCTTCCCCCTTGAGATGGTGGGGAGGCCACCCTCCCCCTACTTTAGCCCATCCCCCGTTGTTTGTGATGGTCGTTATGCTCCTTGACGTGGAAAGCATCCAACAAATTCTTATCACTGTTCGTCGTCTCACCATCTACTAGTTCAGTTTGAAGATCATCCATATCCTCATCAAAATGGTGATGACAGTTGGTATTGCTCACATAATGATCGAGCGTTTTCATATACACTAATCAACTAACTATTTTTTGCAAACTGCTCTTTTAGTAGAAATTTTTGAATTTTCCCGCTCGCATTTCTTGGGAGAGCATCTACAAAATAATATTGACGGGGGCGCTTATAGTTTGCAAGTTCTTCACTATGTTTGCAATGTGCATCTAATTCTTCTACCGTTAAACTTTCATCTTTTTTCACAATTACTGCGATAATCTGTTCGCCCCATTTTTCATGAGGCTGACCAATAACGGCAACATCTAAAACTTTTGGATGACCGTATAAAATGTCTTCCACCTCGCGCGGATAAATGTTTTCCCCACCGCTTATGACCATATCATCAACGCGATCAGCAACAAATAAGTAGCCATCTTCATCCATATAACCGAGATCACCTGAGTAATACCAGCCTTTATATAGGGACTGTGCCGTTTCTTCTTCCCGATTATAATATCCGACCATCATACATGGACCTTTTACAATGATTTCGCCTACGACACCTGGTGGCATCGTATCATCTGGTTGAGATAAGCCACCATCTCGGGGAGCAACGATTCGAATTTCATGATTGAGACATGCTTTTCCAGCCGAACCAGGTTTTAATAACTGTTCATCTTCCAACAGGCAAGCAACCGCTGGACCCATTTCTGTTTGACCATAAGCTTGAATTAAATCAATACCAAGCTCATCTTTTACTTTTTTGACAAGAACAGGTGCCATAGGAGCAGCTCCATATAAACCAATTCGTAATGATGAACGTTTATATGCAGACAAATCTTCTTGTAAAATCATATTCCACATCGTAGGGGCTCCGAAAAATACCGTAATTTCCTCTTTATCTATTATTTTTAACGCTTTTTTCGGATTAAATTGATGCATAATAACATTGGTGGCGCCGATATGCACACGTGGTATAAAACAACAGTGTAACTCGGCGCAATGAAACATCGGTGCCATCACTAGTCCTTTATCTTTTGGTGACATTTTCAAAGCTGTTCCACAGATAAGACTTTGCTCTGCTATAGCCCGATGGCAATGTATGACTCCTTTAGGGCGACCTGTCGTACCACTTGTATACATAATGGCATATAAGTCATTTTCATTCACTTCGATAGGTGGAAGTTCACTTGATACATCTTGCAACTTTTCTGCCATTGAAAAGGAGAATAATGGTTGATGATCAATTGACCAAAACTGAACTTCTGGAAACTGTTTTGCTAATTGTTCGATGATCGGTGACAACTCTTTTTCAAATAACAATATTTTTGGTTGTGCATCTTGAATAATATAAGCAACTTCCTGTGGCTGTAATCGAAAATTAATTGGATTAAATACCGCACCAATTTTTGCACAGGCAAAAAGAGTCGTCGCTAACTCGCTCGTATTAAATAAAAAAGTAGATACTCGGTCTCCTTTTTTCACACCTGCTTGTAAAAATGCTTGACCTAACCGATAAACATCCTCCTTCCATTCTTCATACGTCCAACGACGTCCAGTTTTCACATCAACTAAAGCTTCCTTTTTCGGATATTTCAAAACAGTTTGATCAAAGATACTTCCAATCGTAGCAAACATCTTCGTCCCCTCTCCGCCACATAAAAGTAATGGCCTGTTTATTTTCCAAACATTCTGCCAATTAATCGCAGCCAATCTTTCCTTTCACATAGTTTTCTCTAACCATGATCGTTACTTTTTGAGGTTGAACTAAGATGTGCTTTCTCTCTATTCTTTTTTCGTGAGCAAAACCGTTTGATCCTCTCCTAACTTTGGAGGTCGTTGTACATTTGAAAGAAAAGGTGCCGCTTTGACTTGAACATCTCCCCACGGTGCCGAAAAAATGTGTCTTTTCTCATTTGGATATGGATGTTCCATTACTTCAGAGATATTCAGCACAGGTGCCAAACATGCATCCACTTTATGAGAAATCCTTTTCCATTCCTCTAATGTGTATGATTGAAAAAATTCCTTTACCTCTTGATAGATAGGATTATCATCATTCGCTTTAGAATGATGTGCAGCTAACCAGTGAGGCTTTTGTGCCCATGCACAAAAATTTCTCCAAAACTTCTCCTCTAAAGCAGCAATACTCATCCAACGGCCATCTTTCGTTTCATATAAGTGATAACATATAGTTGTCCCATCCAAGACAGGAATGCCATTCTCTCGCTTATTTCGCTCAGCATATAGTAAATGAGTTGTCTGAAAAGCTAATAAAGCATCTGTAATAGCAAGATCGATTTTTGTCCCTTTTCCACAACGTTCTTTTGTATAAAGAGCAGCTAAAACCGCTTCCGAAAGTGCCAGTCCCCCGACTAAGTCTGCTATCGTTGTTGTTGGATGCACAGGTCGACCATTCTCATCCTTTAGTTGATCAAGCATACCACTCAATGCCATATAATTAAGGTCATGGCTTCCTAAGTGACGATAGCTTCCTGTTTGTCCATAACCGGTAATAGAGCAGTAAATAATATCTTCATTCCACTGTCTGACAGCTTCATAACCGATTCCGAGCTTATCCATTACTCCAGGTCGGAAGCTTTCGACAATGATATCTGCTTGTTTTATGAGTGGTATGAATCCTTTTTTTTCTTGTTCATCCTTTAAATTAACGATGACACTCTTTTTATTTCGGTTGTTCGCAGCAAATACGATACCATTCCCAAGCGCCCTTGCAGGATCTCCGTGTGGAGGTTCAATTTTTATCACATTTGCTCCCATATCAGCTAAACGCATAGTTGCATAAGGACCAGGTAAATATTGAGTAAAATCAAGAATCGTTATTCCTTTTAACATCGTGGATAACCCCCATTTATTTTATTTTGAAATGTCGTTATACGTGGGTATAAATTACTATTTCGACGCTTGAAGGTTATTTCCTTTCTTCTTGATTTTTAGTTCCGTATTGTCGTAGTTGGAACCTCACATAAATGATTGTTATAATCAATGTTCATAAGTGCTACATCCCCCATTTTTTTAGACATATTTGGAGCGTTGCTCTCCTTTCATCATCATTGAAACATTGCCTGCAAATCTTGCTCGTTTTATTTGGCATCCTGTTTTCTTTTAATTAGAATAGAAAATAAATATAGGGGGGGGATGAAAACTATTTACGATAAAATAGTGAGAATGACACATAAGGGGTATGATTCATGAAAAACATCTTTCGGATTTACATAAAAGATTTGAAAGGACTTGTCACCAATTGGGCAGCATTAATCACCATTGGTGGACTAGTTATTTTACCGTCACTATATGCTTGGTTTAACATTGTCGCCTCATGGGATCCATATAGTAATACAGAAGGCCTAAAAATTGCTGTCAGCAACAATGACAAAGGGACAACCATTCGTGAAAAAAAAGTAAACATTGGTGATGAAATTGTCGATGCAATGGAAGATAACGAAGACCTCGGTTGGACATTTGTCAAAAGTGATAAAGAAGCTGTCCGTGGTGTCGAGCTTGGCGATTATTATGCCAGTCTCATTATCCCGGAAGATTTTAGCGAAAATATTAGCAGTGTCATTACTGGTGAACCGATAAAACCGGAGATTATTTATTATGTTAATGAAAAAGCGAATGCCATTGCCCCTAAAATAACTTCTAAAGGTGCCACTTCTGTCGTAGATGAAGTAAGTACCAATTTCGTTAAAACATCTAACAAAATTATCTTTAAAGTGTTTAATGATCTTGGAATAGAATTAGAGAGAGAGTTACCGTCAATTAGAAAATTAGAACACCTCGTCTTCACATTAGAAAAACGATTTCCAGAGTTTACAGCAGCTGTAAACACTGCATTAGACGAAGCAGATAAAGCAGCTGAGGTCATTGAGAAAACGCAAAGCTATGTGCCTGTGGCCGCAAAAATATCAAAAGATGCGGAAGAGTTAGCGAGTGGCATCAATGAATATCTCGACAAAGGAAAACAACTTGGTGAAAGAATCGAGCCAACTATAAAAAAAGATTTAGCCCTGCTAACAGACATTGCACATTCTGTTGAAGATGTGAGCGAGATGTTACAGCAAACTGATCTTGATCCCGAAATTGCGACAGGAACAGTTGAAGAAGCACTTGCAAATCTTGAAGCAGGAATTGCTCTTTCAGACAAGCTATCTGACACCTTTAAACAGTTAAATGAAGTTGCTGACGAAGAAATACTCGCTTCTGAAGCAAAACAATTAGAGAATATGAAGAGCTATCTACAAGAACAAAAAGACTTATTAGCAACCATTAAAGATATGACAGTAAATGAAGAGAAAATAACAGATGAAATGGTCTCGCGCGTTCAAAATGTAGCAAAAACTTCATACGACGTCGTTCAAGGGCTAAACAACAGCTACGATTCTGAAATTAAACCAAAGATCACATCCGCTTTTGAAAAGGCAAAGAAGTCTGCTACAGATGCAGAAGCTTTAATGACGGAAGCAAATAAAGCAATTCCTGAAGTGGATAAGATGCTTCAAAACGCTTCCAATAAAATAGCTACTGGCAAAAAGGATATTATCGCTATTCAAAATAAATTGCCAGGGGTCGAAGAGAAAATAACAGAAACTGCGGATCGAATACGTGATTTCAAAAAAAGAGAAGATTTAGAGGAAATTATCGGGTTTTTAAAAAATGATTTTGAAAAGGAAAGTGATTTTTTTGCAGAGCCTGTCCTCTTAAAAGAGAAACAGCTCTTTCCTATCCCAAATTACGGTTCAGCAATGTCACCATTTTTCACGACGCTCGCATTTTGGGTTGGATCATTGCTCCTCATATCTTTGTTAACAACTGAAGTCTCCTATAATAATGGAGAGTTTAAAAGCTATGAAATATATTTAGGCCGTTTGTTCACATTTCTAACATTAGGCCTTTTACAATCAATCATCGTGACAGTTGGCGATATTTATATCGTTGAAGCATATGTTGCCGATAAACAATCGTTTATTTTATATGGTTTACTCATCAGTGCTGTCTTTACTTTAATCGTCTATACGTTAGTATCCATCTTTGGAAACGTTGGAAAAGCACTAGCCATCATTTTGCTTGTGCTACAAATTGCTGGTTCAGGGGGAACTTTCCCTATTCAAGTCACGCCACCATTTTTTCAAACGATCAATCCATTCTTACCGTTTACCTATGCTATTAGTTTGATGCGAGAAGCAGTCGGTGGTGTCATCCCGGAAATTGTCATGAGAGATATGAAAATGCTTGCCATTTATGCAGGAGTGATGATATTCAGTGGGATACTTCTAAAGAAACCGTTCAATAAGTTAAGCTCCAACTTTGTCAATAAAGCGAAAGAAAGTGACTTAATTCATTAATAAAAATAAAAAAACCGCCTCTCCTTTATAGGTGAGGACGGTTTTTTTTCATTTGGAGAAAAATAGTCAGTATACTCAGCTTCACATTTATTTCTTTAATTTTTTCGCCATTAACAAGTATTCATAGAAGATGTCTACCATCTCTTCAAAACGGCTTTGAATTTCTTCATCCACAATGGAGCCATCTTCTGATAAATGATCAGGATTTACATAAATATAGTTAGGTGTAACAAAAGACCTAAAATAATTAAGTATTGGTTTTAATTGGTTTTCAATCACTAGATAATGTTGATATGTTCCACCATTTGCTAATATGGATACCGGTTTATTTTTCATCGCTTTAGGTGGAATTAAATCAAACACATTTTTCAATACGCCTGGGATCGAATTTTGGAAAATAGGTGTTGCAATAATATATGCATCAAAATCAATAAAATCTTGGATGAGTTGTTTTGTATCGTCGTTATATTGATCAGCAGGACGACCATCGCAAAATTGGATAGATACATCCTTCAAATCAATCACCTTTATTTGATTGATTTCTGGTAGTTTTTCCAGGCGCTCTTTTGCTAGCTTTAACATTGTCATTGTTGTATTTCCAATAATTGTACCGCTTACTAACAGAACTTTCATTATTTTAACCCACCAATTCTTTTATTTTATACAGAGTATGTCATGTAATATTATACAAGTAAATGCTTATTTCGCATAAAAGTTGCTCATAACTTAAGAAAGAATACTGAACTCCCTATCTGATCTATACCACATTTACATGTTTACGTCAAAAACAGTATCCGGTCGACTAGGTAATAATAGACCCAGTGACTGCTCCTAATAACACAATAAGCAAAGGGGAAAACTGTCTAAATGAAAGTAAAGCAAATAAAATAAGTGCTACTGCAAAATCTGTTGATGTATGTATACTACTAACGAAAACAGGATCATATAACGCAGCGAGCAAGATCCCCACAACTGCTGCATTGATGCCTAATAAAGCCGCTAGAAACTTCGGTTTTTCACGCAGTTGATTGATGAATGGTAAAGTACCGATTATAAGAAGGAATGAAGGTAAAAAAGTCCCTACTGTTGCAACAATGACTCCCTTCATTCCACCAATCAAAGCACCTAAGTAACTAGCAAAGGTAAAAAATGGACCCCGGAACTGCTTGGGCAGCACCGTAACCAGCTAAATATTGTTCTGCATTCACAAGATGAATACTAACAACCTCCTTTTCTAAGAGTGGAAGTACTACATGTCCACCCCCAAAAACCAACGCACCGACACGATAAAAAGTGTCAAAAAGCGATATCCATTTGCTTTCAAAATAAACATTAGACAGCGGTAGACCGACAAAAAGAAGAGCAAATAGGAGTAGCGAAATAATTCCTACTCTTTTTTTAGCTGAAAGTGCTAACGGCTTGACAGATGGTAAAAAATTAGGGATATAATTAAAATAAAGGGGGAATAGGTGAAATCCATATCGCTACTCCCCTTAAGATTATTTAAAAATTAAAGAAAAGATATCCTTTAAAAAAAGGTATATAAAGTTAAGTATCCCGTAAAAAAATAAATACATTCCCAAAAGGATAAATAAATCCTTTTTATTAAAGGTAAATAATATTTCATATTTATTCATGTTGTCACCTTCTTTTTAATTAGCTATAACCTAAGTCTTTACAGCCAGTCTTTATTTTTTTATATTTTTTTGGCCACTTTGATCTACAAAACTTTTTGGCTCCCAATGTGTATAAATCATTAGTTATTTTTGTAATTATTGCTTTACCAACAAATGCAATGGAGGCAATGACAGCAGCCAATATTGCTATATCCTTTAATGGATTTTTTACCGTTAGAGAGTATCCATTATCATTTTGATTTTCTAGTTCTAGTTTTGTATCTTTAAATAACTGAAACGCTTCATTTTCTAATTCAAAAAACACTTCTATATTTACTAATTCCTTTTCCCCAAGACCTTTACTTTCAGCATATTCCCTATCAAAATGAACAAATGCCGTTTTGTCTTCGTTAAATTTTAACGATTCCAAAATAATAATTCCAGTTTCATGGTGGCTTGTTCGAATGGCTATTTCCACTTTGGACATGGATGCTTCTGTTGACATAGGTGAAACATTAAGACCTACAACAACTAGCACTAAAATAATAATAAAGGGTTTGAAGAACCTACTATTAACTATTTTTACCACTTTACCCTCCGTTTAACTATAGTAACAGGAATATAACAACGCATCTGATTATTGGCAATAGGTAAAAGGAACTAACTTTATTCTTATGGTTTTAATGAATTTATTCTGATAATTAGGGGCAATTGTCAAGCGGATCGATCGTCTCGTCTTAAGGCAACTTCATTGCCATCAACAAGTAATGAAGGTTCTGTATTAAATCATTAATACGCATGTTTAAGTGGTTTTGTCCGTTAAAATAGACTGTCGATAGCCAAATTAATACGGCTATCGGCACGTATGTCACAACAGACAAAGTGGGAATCGTCGAGAGTTTAGGATGAGAGATTTATTGAGTGCTTTTCTCAAAAAATACTACCCGTCCCTTGATGTTTCCCAAAACGAATTCCGAGTGCCCCTTGTTAAACAATTGCTGCTGTTAAAATGGTTATAGCAAGTCTTGGGCCATCAGGTGACAGTTGCTTGCCCATACCTAGTACTGCTTGTGCAACAACCGCAACTGCAACAATTTTCAAACCGTGAATCCAGCCACTATGTATAAGAAAACCCACCTGATAAAATAGGCAAATAGGACAAGGATAGCAATAGATTGAAGTGTAAAACTAAGCCAAGAAATGATTCCACCACTCATCCCACCCCGAAGCATACAATCGCAATACCAACCTGACTACTTGCAGGTCCATGTAAGCCCAAGCTTTGTCGATATAAATAAAATTTCCCATAAACGATTGATTTTTTGTAACATTCTCTCCTCCCCTTATTACCACGTTTGCCAATTCTATCATCTTTACAATCTTTACTAAGTTAAAGAGTTTGTTAGGATATTTATTCGTTGTATAATGAATATAGAAGCTGATTAGATGTGTCAACGTCAAAGATTGTATATAATATAAGGAGACAATTAAGTACATTTTCCACCAAATAAGCTGAATGATTGTAAATATCTCACTATATGAATCATATATTTACTTTATAGTCTTATACATTCGTTTTCGGGTGACATTTTCCATTCATTTCGAAATAAAATCATCGAATGATGTAACTTTTTCATCAAAAACCGTACTTATAATTAAGAAGAAAAGTGTACGTCATGATAGGGGGATAAAAAGTGGCTGTTAGTGAAGAGTTTATTCATATATGCAAACAATATAAAGCATCCTCTTTTTATGTAGTAAAGTTGCCTGAAAAAGTCCGTAGGAACGTACGAAAAGTTTTTCCCATTCCACTCACAGATGACATTATTGCTTTCTTGGACTCTTCCATGCTTAATAATGGGAAAAGTGGAGTAGCATTGTGCACATCTGGGATTTATTACAAATGGATTCATGAAAAAAGCATGATAACTTGGGATAAGTTAGATCAACTCAATTTCACAGCAAAAGGAAATTATGCAAGTATTATTTTTGAAAATGGTTTCGAAATGGAAAAATTTCTGGTAGTAATTATAGTGCGGAACAGTTTGCAAACTTACTAGAGGAATTAAAACAATGTTTAAGTGATGTAACGGATAAAAGAGTATACTTGCCAATGAACAAAGAGCCAAAAAAGATAACAATGGTTCGTACAGATAGCTACTTCCCATTTGCGAAAAATTCCAAAATAGTCGTAAAAAAGCTTATTTTATATCCGGACATCCCCCGTAAAGTACATTTTCAAGCATTAAAAAATTATCATCTGAAAGCAGATGATGAAATTATTTTCGTTATTGATACAACACTCCTTGGTACCGGCAGGCAAGGAATAGCGATCTGCCAGTCAGGATTATATTGGAAAAATGATTTAACCGTACCGACAATTGAAACTCATCTCTCTTGGAGCGATTTTATGCAGGAAGAGATTACATACCATCGAAAATATCAAATTGTAATCGGAGATGGAAACATTATCTCGATGGCAGGCGCCCGAATGAAGAGAGAAACGACAATTAAACTACTGAAAGAAATTAATATTATTTACAAGCAAAGCATACGGAAAAACTGATAAAAAAAATGTAGTGAAAAAGAAAACCCTGTAGCTGTCGAAAAAGCTAACAGGATTTTGCTTTTTATTCGTATCTTAACGCATCAATCGGATGAAGCTTTGATGCTTTATTTGCAGGAATAATTCCAAATACAATACCTATCAATGCAGAGAAGGTAACACCAATCATGACGACTAATAGACTAATCGAAGCTATACGGAGAAAGGACAGAAATGAGAAAAGCCACAAAAGCAGCGAAAAGAATACCGATTAGTCCCCCAATAGAAGTAAGTGTTATTGACTCTATTAAAAATTGTAGTAAGATTTTTCCTCTCGTTGCACCTAATGCCTTGCGAAGCCCAATTTCTCTCGTCCGTTCCGTCACAGAAACAAACATAATATTCATCACACCAATACCCCCAACAAGCAGAGAAATACCAGCAATACTACCAATAAAAAGGGTCATTAGTGTGAAAAAAGTATTCATTCCCTCTTCTATTTCGGACATGTCAAATGTTTCATACTGTCCTTCCTCTAATTTTTTATATTCCGTTAATTTTCGAGCTGCTAACTCACCAGTTTCAGCTATCATTTCCGGATCATCTGCGACAATTTGTACTTTTGCTATTTCTTCTCCATCAAACATCATACTAACAAGTGTACGTGGCATCAGGATTTCTCCACCATCATCAAACTGAAATGATTCCGGAATAGGGGATTTATATACACCTACTATTCGATAAGGATTGTCATTAATGTCGACGATTTCCCCAATTACTTGATCAGCATCTTTAAACAATTTTTTTTTAGCAACCGTATCAATCATGACAATTCGACTCATACTGCCAGCATCACTTTCAGTAAAAGAGCGACCGTCAACCATTTTGATATTCAATGCTGAAAAATAATTATCGTCAACACCTGTGATCCCCATTTCTTGTTGCTTATCATGATATACTAACGTCCCGAAACCATTATTTGTGCCAATCACTTCCTTTACCCCTGGAAGTGTTTTCAAAAAGTCAAGATCTAGTTCAGTCAATTCAGGCTCTTCATAAAAAGTTTCGGAACCGACGAAAGTACCACTTTCATCCTCCATTCCATTATAATAAAGATCGATCACATTTTTATCCGTACTGAACAATTCATCTTTCAGTTTATTTTGCGTTCCTTGTCCAAGTGCGACAACAATAATAACTGAACCAACTCCGATAATAATTCCTAGCATCGTTAAAAACGAACGTAGTTTATGGCTTAAAATAGAGGATAATGACATCTTAAAACTTTCCCATATGTTCATTTATCATTCCTCCTATCTTCTGTTATAACTCCATCACGGATGACAATGACCCGATTTGCATAATCAGCAATTTCAAGCTCATGGGTAACAATAACGATTGTTTTTCCTTCTTCATTTAACTCTTGGAATAAGTTCATAATTTGAGTACTTGTTTTTGTATCGAGCGCTCCTGTTGGCTCATCTGCTAAAATAATCGAAGGATGATTTACCATTGCTCTTGCGATAGCGACCCGTTGCTTTTGTCCTCCTGATAATTGGTTTGGTAAATGATTCAAACGCTCCCCAAGTCCTACTTTTTCAAGCATTTCTTTCGCCTGTTCTACACGTATTGCTTTACTTACACCAGCATAAGTAAGAGGAAGTTCAACATTTTGTAGTGCTGTTAATTTAGGAAGTAAATAAAATTGTTGAAATACAAAACCAATATGCTCATTCCGTAGTTTAGCAAGTGTATTCTCATTTTCAGTCGTAATTTCTTCTCCGTCTAATCTATACGTCCCAGATGTGGGTGTATCTAAAAAACCAATGACATTCATAAGTGTTGATTTTCCAGATCCTGAAGGACCCATAATCGCCATAAACTCTCCATCATCAACGTTAAATCAATACCATGAAGTACAGGAACTTCAAGCAAGCCATTTTTATATACTTTTGTAATATTACTTAACTTCATCAACTGACTTCACTTCCATTCCATCAAACATTTCAGCGCATCGGATATAACACTACGCGTTCGCCTTTTTTAACCCCCTCTACAATTTCAACATAATCATCCCCTTCATCACTCCTACTTCAATAGCTCTTTGTTCTAATTTTTTATTCTTTTCAATAAAAACAAATCTTTTCCTCTCACCTTCATAAAGAATCGATTCACTCGGTACGGCTAATACTCCCGCTTTACCATTTACTTTTACATCCATCGTTACATGAAACCCTTGACGTAATTCAGATGTATCATCTGTAATCGCAACTGTAAATGGATATTTCGTACGTCCCTTGTCCTCTTCAAATCCGCTCACCGGATCTCTTCAGGAAATTGAGAATACTGATTCTACTTTCCCTTTCCATGTCTTGATCTTTTTGTGATTTTGTCGAATCTCTACTTCTTGTTCAGGCTGAATATTGATTGTATCTGATTCGGATACACTTACCTTTTACTTTAAAAGGTTGATTTGAAATAATATGAATGACTGGCTCTTGACTTCCTCCCTCTGCTTTTGCAACATCTTTTGTTATTTTAACAACTACCCCATCAATTTTACTTTTCACCGTTAAATCATCTACTTTTGTGCTTGCTATCATTAATTTCGTTTGTGTGCTTTATTATTTCATTTTTTGTTTGTTGATATAAACGTTCTAATTGCCTTTTTTGATTATGCAATTCATTGATCAACCTCTTGGTTGTTGCCATTCATTTTTTGCTTCAGCAATTTGAGTATTTATTTGATTGATTTGCTCTTGCTTCAGCATTTACTTTGTGATTCAGTATTTCTTTTAACGAATTGCTTATTAATTCCGCATTGTTTCAGTCCTCCGTCATAAACGAATAATGGATCTCCCGCTTTGGACCGTTCTGGTTTACTTTTACATTAAATGTTCAATTTCTCCTTTTTCAGGGTCCAAATATACTTTTTGTTCATCTTCAGGGACAACTTTCCCTGTCACTAAAATGGTTTCATTTAGTTTTCTTTCAGTTACTTTTTGAACCTCAATGCCTTCTTCCGATTCTCCACTGGCTGTTTCTAATCCTTTCGGTAGAAGAGATATAAAAATAATTCCAATGAGAACGATTAATCCAACACCAGCACCAATCCAAATCCATACTTTTTTCATTCTTTTCCCCTCCTATTGAAATATTGCTAATAACGATAATGACAAATATTCATGATTTTTATAAAATGTTTCTATTATTTCGATAATTGACATTAGGATAATAAATGCTAAATCAATTTTTTCAACTGTACTATATAACGTTTGATTTGGAGGAAAGTTTCAAATAAGTAAAAAAAGGTTATTCAAACATTTTTACTTCTCTCTTATGTGAAAATGGACCATGCTACAAAATGCCTTCAATTTTCCTTTTCATCTGTAAGTCCTTCATCTTATTCAAAGCAACATGATAATAAAAAAAGCAGATCGATCGCTAATGCAACCTCTGCTTATCACTATCCTAGCTTATGCACGTGTTCTTACCTGAAACGCTCCATCTGATGATAAAAATAAATGACTACGCATAAGATGACAGCTTTACAACTGTCTCATGATAACACTCAAGCAACTTATTTACCTCTTCTTCCAGGACTGTTATTGCTTTTTGTAATCTCGAAAACTATTGTTTGATACTAGGAGGCAGCAAAAAACCAATGAGGTGCATATCTGTGATCTATTTTCTTTCCTGACAATGCCTTTACTTCGTTTCTCAGCGCTTTGAGCTTCTTTTCACGTACTAATTTATTCTTTGCTGCTTGAATGGAGACAATTTTAGCAGAAAGGCTTTTGCTTATTCCCACATCTTTAATGAGTCTTTCCTTCTCACCAATCACAAGGAGATCATCCAAATGATCAATATCCATGTTTACCTTTAAAGTAAATACCCTTTCACTGTCATTCCCACATTCGCATGATCAACTGCTCTCACTCGCAGCTCGTGAGAACCAACTGCTAATTGTAGTGGCTCAATCTGAATAGGATTTTCAATTGTCATTCCATTTAATGTTACTTCTGTTTCAGCAACACCACTTCCTTCATCTGTCACTACTATTTTTTCCTTATAAGTATCTGTTAAAAAATAAGACAATATCGCAACATCATGAATCACTGGTCCTTCTCGATCTTTCTGTATTACAGGTTCAATATCATCCATCATGAATAATTTTAATTGGAATGCATCTTTAAAAAAGGATGCAATTCCAGTAATATTCACTCTATTACCTTCAGCATATTTTTTTACAAAGCTATCAAAAGTGATCCCTGTTCGTTCATCGACACGTACGCGAGCAGTTTTCTCATCACCTACAAGATCGAACTCAAACGCCTGTTTGTATGGAGTAATATTTTCGATGACAACATTTTCTAAAGTTACAAGTTGACCTTGTACAGCCTCATTTATTTCTGATACTGTTTTTGCCTTTGGTCTTTCTTTTGTTCCCATCTTTTCAATTGCTTGTATACTTTCAAGTTCTAATTCATTGTGAAACTTTTTTGTTAGTGCGGTTACTTTTACAATATCACCAATTTGAAAACCAACTTCATGTTGAAAAACATAGATTCCAGCTGTTTCATCTTGGATATAAAAACCTTTATCACCAAATACACCAGGCTGGGAGGTAATCACTCCTTCTACGGTCACAATTTCGCCTTCAGCCCGCTCTCTCGCTTGCGCAATCGTTATTTTTTCTGGATTTTCCGTATCAGGGAGTGGGACACTTTCCACATCATCAATAGAAACTTCCTTCGTGAGGATGTTATTACTTCCCTCTTTTATACGAATCTTCGCATCTCCTTTTACTTCTTCTTTTATTTTTACTGTTAAATCTTTTGTTGCACGCCCAGTGGCATCAGCAGTTACGGAAAATGGCTCACTGTATCCGTAAGTAGAAGGCCAAGTCGCATCTTCATTGCTTGAAATTTGGCTACTTGTTCGCCCCCATCTAAATAAATACCAACTCGCAAATGAGATACCGTTTCACCAGGTGTTAGCTGATCAATGACAACCCTTATTTGAAATAACTCTTTGTTTGGTAGCACCTCTTGATGAACGATGGAATAGCTGGATTCCTCTTCATCATCTTTCGTTGAACCGTATGATCCAGGTGCAAAAGTAGATGGATCATACCATTTATATCCTGGTGTTGGTGGAGCCCATGGTTCAGGTTGTGGCTCTGTTGATTTTTCGGGGATTTCCATATCAAGGATTGGTGAAGGCTCATCTAATGGAATGTTTGCTTCTTCGAAATTTGGATAATCCTCTTTTTCTGCTAACCAAGTGATTATATTGATTAAAAGGGTTGCATCATCCGCTTCTTTAAAACCATCATACGTTTTTTTCTTTTCTCCATTTTCTTCACGAACATATTTTGGAGTTGCATCTTCTACTGGTGAGGAATCACCGATAAATGCAGCTTTCCCTTTCCCAAGTTTCGAAATCGCAGCATATGGTCCTTCCTCAATCCCACCACCAAAATAAACACCTTTATCAACAGCATGATTCCATTTATCATCCTCTGTTAACCCATTCGGAAGATAGACAAGTCCCTTTGCTTTTCTTGGATCAGTAATCATTAAAGTGGACCCTGCATGCATTGCAACCGTATTTACTCCATTCGTAATACCAAACGTTTCTTCCGGACTAGCAATCATTGCCGCACTTACATCGCCAATCGCATTATAGCGAAAACGAATCCCGAAATGGTCAGCAAGCCAGTCAGAGCTGTCCACTTCTTGCATCGCTTCAGACGACTTTTCTTCAACATTCATCCCTTTCGTAGGATCATCATAAGCACCACGCCGGTATCCATTCATCACTTCTGAAGAATCCCAGCGATTTTTATTTCTATCCGCATTATAATGGTCTGAAATAAAGAAAATACTTCCGCCTTTTTCAACATACTCAATCATTGCTTCCTGTTCCGATACTTTATATGGAATATTTGCTTCCGGAATAACAAACACATCATAGTCTTTTAAATGATCATAAGTAATCGGTACTGTTTGGCGAAGCTCTTTTACGTGGAAGCCCTCATTAGCAATGGCATTGGCAAAATCTGAAAAAGCGCCATCAATTACCCAGTCAGCTGCTCCAGCTGTTTGCCCGTGAGTATTATCGAAAAGCACATTCAATCCATTCGGATTTGATGGAACAATTTCAGGTGCAGGATCTAGAGGGCCTTCTGCCTGAGCAAAGGAATGATCTGTAAACGATGGCAATACATGAATTGCTATCACAAATGCGAACAACAGCTTTGTAAAAATATGCAAGCGTTTCTTCATGTTTCCCCTCCTGTATTTTATCCACTTTTATTTAGTTAATAATAGAGGTGATTGGACATGTGCTCTTCTCTCTCCCTTTTATTCAATAAATGTGAATGTTCTCCTCCTTTTTTATCATTATTTTCAAAATAAAACAAAAATAGTCTTTTCTACCCATCGTCATCTTATTTCGATCCTGTGATGATCTAGAAACACTTATTTCTGTTATCAACATTTCAATAGTTATTTTTTAATCGCCTCAATGTTTGTTCCAAAGAACGGTGTACATAGGTAGATCGGACTTTTCCTTTTTGGTAATTCGTTACACCGGTTTTAACTAACAGTGTATGCATTTTCAATGCACGTCCAATTTTTATATCTGTAAATGGAGAGTCTCCGATAAACAAAGTTTGTTTCGGTTTGCTTTTAACATGTTTTTCCAACACTTTTTGCATCCAAATACTCGGCTTGCCAATGGCAATCGGCTTCTCATTACAGCATTTTTCAAATACAGCACTTAAGGCACCAGTATCAGGAATTCGCCCATTTTCTACTGGACAAAAGAGATCTTTATTTAACAGAACTAATTTTGCTCCTTTATCTAACATTTGTAAACCAACAGCGAAATCGATATAGTTTATTTGCTCATGCAACCCAAGCAAAACGTGACTGCAACGATCAGGTTTGTCTTCGGAAGCAACGATTCTCCATCCTTGCAATTCAAGGTATTTTCTTATCGTTGGATCTAGCAATGCTAAAATGGTGCTGACATGCTTTTCTTCTTGTAAAAAAGATGTAACAGCTTGAATGGGAGTAATAATTTCTGAGCTATATGCTTCAATATGCGATGCATTTAAACGCTTTGCCAAAGCTTCGTTTTTGTCGAAAAGGGATTATTAGTTACAAAGAAGATTGTTTTTTTCCCTTTTCGTAAAAATCGGATAATTTCCACTGCGCCTGGAAGTGGTTTATGATGGGCTAATAACGTACCATCGATATCAAAAATATACGTTTCATAATCTTTCACTTGTATGCCTCCAAAAATAAGGTGAAGGTCGAGTGAATAAGCAATATCGTATGTTAGTGAATAGCCCTATCTATGAGATGAACATTTGCAAGAAAATATGCTGTTCCGTTTTCCTTTCACTCTTTTGACCCTATTGTAATGTATGAATATAACAGCTTGGTTAATGATTGGTAAAGGTTTTATAAACATTATGTAGTTTGGAAAATCTCTATAAAAAAACCTAGTTCAATTGCGGCTATCGGTAAAATTGTTAAGCACAAAATCTTGAAAGTGTTATCCTCATTTCATTGGTGAAAAAAGGCCATTCTCATGTGTATATTGTGAAAATGGCCTTCTTTAAAAACAGTTACGAGCGTCATATTCCTCATTCATCTAGAATCTTTTTACAATTAACGAACCGGGGATAATAGCTGGTTACCATCTCTTTAGGTAGATGCTGCATCACCTTTAGTAAATAGTTATATTTCATTATTTCCATGACAGAGCTTTGCTCATCTTCATTGAGTTTAGTAAAAATAACGGAAAACTCATCCGGGTAAATAGTTTGGAAAAATTGCTTCTGTTGTTGCTTGTTCAACATATAATAAAAATCCACTTGGCTATTCGCATCCAAAGCTAAAAACTCTGTGCGAAACTGTTCCTTCTCACCGTTTTTTAAATGGAGGAGTAAAAAATAAGTATATTCCTCCCAATTATGAATTGTTAACATTTTTACCATTCCTCCTATACATCTACTCACAAACGCTCTACTTCCACATGGAGCACATGATCTATTTTTTTTAGAAAATAATATATCTCTGTTGTGTATTTATTCTCAGGTGCAGAAATAAGGAGATCGATTAGTTGATTTCCGTCATTCATATCCTTAATCTTCACATGACGAACGACCATTTCCCGCTCTTTTTTCACCTTCGTACTCAGCTGTTCTTTTCCTTCAATCGTCTTTAACAAAGCGGTCATTTTTAAGTTTGGTTCCATCACAATTTTCACTGAAAAATCTCGTTGCTTTAATTTTTTTGGACCAACCATTCTAATGATATGTGGAATAACATTAACAGCCAAAATGAAGAGCAAAAAAGCAAAAAATGTCTCAATATATAAACCAACGCCAATAGCGATACCTAACCCAGATGCTGCCCAAATGAGAGCAGCACTCGTTAAACCTGAAATCACATCATTATTTCTTCTCAAAATGACTCCTGCACCTAAAAAACCGACTCCACTGATAATTTGAGCTGTTAAACGCATTGGATCCATATGCCGGTAGATAGGGGTTGCAAAACGGTGGAAGGATTCGATCGATACAATTGTTACAAGACAACTTGCAACAGAAATAATCAGACAAGTTTTTAATCCGAGTGGCTTTTGCTTTAAACTTCTATCAATACCAATGAATAATCCTACTATTGACGCAATAAACAGTTTAAAAATCATTTCTGTATGTGTCATCTATTTCACCTACTTTTCCGAAAACACCTTCAATTGGCTTTCAATTTCCATTGTTGTTTGTTATTCCAAATAATCACCTTTTACGTTCTACCCTCACTTCACTTAAAATCCTAAAAATATTGTTGCAATAGAAAAGTAGATTAAAACACCAACAATATCACAAATAGACGTGATGAGCGGTGCACTTGCAGTCGCTGGATCTAGTTTGAACTTGCTAAAAATAAATGGTAAGGACATCCCTATTAAACTACCAACCATGACGATTAATACCATTGTTAAGGAGACAACAAGTGCAATTTCCGGACCGCCTCTAAAAAGACCGATGCTTGATACAGCTAATGCCATCGTAAGCCCTAAGAGAAAAGCGACGAAAATTTCTTTCGTAAAAAGTTTAAACCAGTCTCTCAATCTCGTATCTCCAGTAGCGATGGAACGGATCATAAGGGTTGCTGCTTGAGAACCAGCGTTACCGCCACTGTCCACAAGTAATGGTAAGAAAAAAACTAATGCAATATTTGATTCAATTGTATCTTCAAAAAAAGCAATCCCAGCACCGGAAAAAATATTCATAAACACAAGAATGATTAACCACATAATCCTTTTCCGGTATAGCGTTAAAACGCTAGCTGTTTGCAAGTTTTCATCTAGAGGAGTGATAGTCGCCATCTTTTGGAAATCTTCAGTTGCTTCTTGTTTCATTACATCTAAAATATCGTCAACATTGATCACACCTATTAGTTTCCCAGCACTTGTTACTGGCATCGATAAATGATCCTTTTCTTCAAATAGTCTAGCTACTTCTTCTTGATCCAAGTCAGCAGGAACAGAAGTAACGTTTTTCATCATCAAATCCCTTACAAGTAAGTGATCATCCGATGTGAATAGCTCCCGTACAGAAGCCACTCCCGTTAAATTTCCTCCCCTGTCGATTACATACATATAATAAAGATTTGGTTTGTTTTTTCCAAATTTACGAAAATAAGTAATTGCGTCTAATATTGTATTATCTTCATGAATGACTAAAAACTCCGTCATCATCAGCTCTTCCGCTGATTTTTTCTTAAAATTCGCTTTTGTATACATGATAAGAGCCTCCTTCTTGGACCATTCCTCTGTTCAAAGCTCAAGAAATGGACACTAATTATTTGTTTTAATTGATATGCTTTGAAACATCGCCATCGTGACTTCGGTTCGGGCGAACTGTCCATTTCTAACCACCTCCCATAAAAGCAAAAAAACATCCTATCAACAAATAGGATGTTTTTATACATGGTCAATATTGAGTGCATCGACCCCTATTCGTTGAGTTTTAGCACTGTGTGACATAGGGTATATTCCAGCTACATTAAAGATCACCTTATATCGATAATCCTTGCTAACCCATTGGCGTCTCTCGACATTGCTGGGCAGTAGCATATATCCACACAGGAACCTCACCTAACGAGATCCGTATACAGTTTTTAGGCACAAATGCTATTATATATCTTTTTTAAAATAAATGCCAGTCTCCATTTTCTCTCAAAAAATATGTACAGACAATGAATAACTCTCACAATCATACCTTTTTTAAAAAAGTACCACTTATAATAAAGCTTTTCTCGTTATCGATACATATTCACATAGGTTTCTTAAAAGTACAGTCTGGTTGTCTTCAACGCAAAAAAACCCGTATCACCTTCTATAAAAGCGTTACGGGGATGGAGATGTTCATTCCTAGGACGCAGGAAATACTAACGTACTACTGTTTTTTATTATTTATCCATCGCAGTTTTCTCTTATTCACTAACGTTTCTTAAGCAGTGTTCGCACTGGTACATATATGATTCACGTTGTTCTTCAATTTTATTTCCGCACTCAACACAGATTTTCGGCTCAGACTTTGTAGAATATTCCGTCACTTTATTAATCATTTTTGATCTCCTCCGCTTATTTGATTAATTGTATTGTACTATAACACAAATAATTAGTCAACAACTGTTATATAATAAAATCAGTTTTTTTCATAAAAACAGAGAAACATCTGATCTGCAAGGTGAAAAAACTTTTTTAAACAGGTCTTTTCAAAGTCTTCATACTGTTTTTTGATATCAAATGGGCTTACGGATCGAAAAAGCACGCTCACAAGCGTGCTTTTCGCTATAAATGAATAGGACCTTGTGGACCAACAGGTATACCTAATAAATACCATACAATAATAAGAATAATCCAGAAGACTCCAAAGAAAATGGAATATGGGAATAATCCGGCAATTAAGGTTCCAAGACCTGCATTTTTATCATATTTTTTAGCAAATGATAATAAAAGAACTAGATATGGAAACATTGGTGTAATCGGGTTCGTAATTGAATCGCCAATGCGATAGAGTGCCTGTGTAAATGCAGGGTGATATCCTAGATACATGAGCATTGGCACAAAAATAGGTGCTAGTATTGCCCATTTGGCCGAAGCACTTCCTATCAAAATATTGATAAAAGCAACAAAGAGAATAAAAGAAATAAACAACGGCACGCCAGTAAACCCAATATTTTCAAGAAGATGAGCTCCTTTTATAGCTATAATCGGGCCTAAATTACTAGAATTAAAGTAGGCAAGCATTTGCGCTGTAACAAATACTAGGACAATGTATGGCCCCATTGTACTCATCGCTCTTCCTAATTGTTCAGCAAGATCTTTAGATGAACGAATCGTTTTTGCACCAATTCCATAAAACAATCCTGGAATAAGGAAAAAAATCATCACTAATGGTACAACAGCGTCCATTAGGGGAGAATCTTGAATAATTGATCCATTTTCCGGGTTCCGTAAAAGACCATTACTCGGAATAATCATTGCTAAAACGATTAAAATGAAAACAACAAATGAAATTCCAGCCCACTTCAAGCCACGCTTCTCTTGAGCTGTTATTTCTTCCACTTCAACAGCTTCCCCCTCATACGTACCATAGCGGGGAATTGTAAACCTGTATGTCACCCATGTTGAAACGATTAAAAGAAAGATAGCTGAAACACTAATAAAATAGTAGTTCATTATCGGATTTGCCGTATAGCTAGGGTCAACTGTTTGTGCACCAATTTCTGTAAAGCCTGCAGCAAGCGTGTCCGTCATCCCAATTAATAAGTTCGCTGAAAAAGCACCAAGCGTTGAAGCATAAGCAGCGACTAATCCGACGAGCGGATGGTATCCAAAAGCCATTAGGACAGCAGCAGCAATTGGTGGAAGAACAACTTGCGTTGCATCACCAGCTACATTCCCAATAATCGCAATAAAAATAATTGTCGGAATAATAATTTTCTTAGGTGTAGACATAACAGCCCGTTTCATTAATACAGAGAAAAAACCACTCTCATCTGCTAAGCCAACACCGACCATAATGACTAACACAGCAGCTAGCGGTGGAAACTCACTAAAATTTTGAACCATACCGGTTAAAATTTCGATGATTCCTTCTTTTGATAATAAATTTTTAACGACGACCTCTTCATTTGTAACCGGGTTCACAGCCGAAAGTTGAAACAGCGATGCAACGAAAGAGCTTAATAAAATAATGATTGCAATAAAAACAAAAAGGACAATCGGATCAGGTAATTTATTTCCGACATATTCTATTTTATTAAGCATTTTATTGAAAAAACCATGTTGTGCATCATTATTCGCTTTGATTTGTTGCTGATTATTTTTTTCAATTTTCAATGAAGTCCCTCCTCAGCGTTGTTATATTGTTTGGTAGGTGTAAAGCAGCATAAACAAAAATAGTTAGTCCGATTTTCAGTGCTTCTTCATCAATATCAAATGATGGATGATGATGTGGATAGCCAATTCCTTTGGCTAGATTTTGCGCCCCTACTCTCACATAGCATCCAGGAGCTTCATTACTAAATGCGGAGAAATCCTCTCCTCCTAGCATAGGCGGAATGAATGCGACCTGCTCCTTTGAAAAAATATTTTCCAACATAGTTACTAATTCATTCGTTACTTGTTCATCATTTATAACTGGGTCATAACCATAGTCATATTCATACGTTACTGTTGCACCGTGTGCTGCAGCAATACCATTTGCAACTTCCTCAATACGACTGCGCAATTTCTCTCTCACTTCTTGGGATAATGCTCTAACAGAGCCACCAATGGTAGCAGTATCAGGAATGACGTTATACGCATCACCACTATGGAATCTTGTAACAGATAAAACACCACTCTCTAAAGGACTGATAGACCGTGAGACAATGTGATGGATCCCATTAACTATTTGAGCACCGATTGCAAGTGCATCGGTGGAAGTTTCTGGTGAGGAAGCATGTCCAGCTTTACCATGAATCGTTAAGTCAAACAGATCTGATGCAGCTGTTGCTGCTCCAGGTGTCACACCGATCTTTCCTACAGGAATCGTCGACCATAAATGCATGCCAATCACTTTATCTACATTTTCCATTACACCAGCCTTTACCATTTCTTGTGCTCCACCTGGTGGTACTTCTTCAGCATGTTGGAAAATAAAAATAATTTCACCGCTTATTTCTGCTTGCAACTCATTTAGTACCTTGGCTGCTCCAAGCAGCATGGCAGTATGTCCATCATGACCACAAGCATGCATGATACCCTCATTTTTTGAAGCAAATGAAAGTCCGGTCTCTTCTCGGATTGGAAGTGCATCTATATCAGCTCTCATCGCTAATACTTGCCCGGCTTTGCACCTTTTAATTTGGCAATAACACTTGTTTTTGTCGGCCTTGAAAGCGATAAGTTTTCAAATTGCGATAGTGTATCGTAAATAAATTGAGAAGTTTCTACTTCTTTAAAAGATAATTCAGGATGTTCATGCAAATGTCTTCGCCACTTTAATACATCAACGAAAACCCTTTCAATCATGTTTGTCAGATTTACTGGTATCAAAATACGACATCTCCTTATTAACGAATATTTAACGACATTTTCGTTAAATATATTATAAATGAATTCCGAAACTTTTCAATCATTATTTTGTTGAAAAATATGGATATTATTTGAGAAAGTTGGGTAAGATTTGTTGGTTTCATGCGAGTGGGAAAGTCTTTTCACCGTTGAAAAGAAGAAGATCTATGTAAAATTGAAATTTTCAACATAAAAAAGTGACGGTAGCAAACTACCAGTCCTCATTAATAATGACTCAAAGTATATAATTTATTTGGTCGCCCTTTACTCTGCTTTCTTTCCTCACCAATATTTTTCACGACACCAGCCTTACAAAGGGATGAAATAATTCTTTGCGCATTCCGGTCACTCATATTTAACTGTAAGGCTAAATCTTTCGTTGTGAATTCCTTCCACCTTTTTCTTTCAACACAAGCTTTTACTTTTTCAAAAGTTTGCACACTAATATGATGTGCTTGCAACTTTTTTCACTAACTTTTCATCATTACTTGCAGATGAATAGGATAAGTTTTCTTTTTCATTGATATACTCAACAATTTTTCCTTGATTATCAATAATAATAATTTTTTCTGTCTTATCTTGTTTCGAGTGTTGGACTGCACGCCTAGCATTTAATTCAGCAGTTAAAGCAGAATCTCCGAAGCCAATTCCTGCTAATACTGTTGATTCCATGCCCGGGTTAATTTTTGAATGGTATGTTGAAGTACTTGTATCTTATGCTCTAACTCTCCACGTGAACTAAAAATAATATAACTACCGTCGCCGATCTTCAAAAAAGACCCATTCAATTCACGACTTAAAAAGAGAAGTTCCTCATTCATCTTTAAATCGGTATACTGCATATCAAAGAAAGCGAATCTGCCTGAAATCTGATCTCTAATCCTAGCGTTTCAACAATACATACCGCAATTTGCGTACTTTTGAAGTAGGAAGTCCGCGCCTTTTCCGCAAGTATTTGTAGTGTTTGGTATGTTTCCAATCTCGTTGTACTAATCCATTGAGCTGCTATGCCATCTTTTTCTAACAATTCTTGCACTTGCGGATAACATGTTAAGATACCATCAATTTTCCCATCTACCCACAGAGCTTTATGAAATTGATATAACTCCATATAGTCAATATGTGCTTCAAACTTTTTAATATACACATCATCCGGGCTTCATATTTAGCTGCTGTAATGCTTCATTGGCTACATCTGCATCATCAGGAATATCAATACTAATTTTTTCAAGCAATCTTCCTTTTGATAAAGTAAATTTAAAAAAGATTGATAAAATCCTGATTCGAGGAAAAAAATGCCGAATAAACTTTCATGATCATCGAGTTCTGCCTTCGCGATTGCATAGGGAATCGGTCCGGAAAACAGCCATGCATCGACACGCTGATGATAGTCCCGCACAATTTGGGCCGTTTCATGTGCGGACTTATATGTAAAAGGTTGAAAGGACATTTCGTCTTCAAATTCTTTTGCAACATCTAAAATTCTCTTCACAGATGGATGAGGACCTATCACACCGACGGTAAACAATTATATTCACACTCCTATTAAGGTGATCCTTCTTTCAGTGGGACTCTATATCGCACTAAATAGTGTTTCTTAAAAACGAGCCACTACGATTAGATGTGGATAAAAAAGTTCTCATGTACTACCGTTCTAGTGAAAACTTAACTCTCTACCCCATCATAGCATCACCATGATGAACAAAAAAATAATATACCCCAACAGTTTTG
>CAVVKR010000052.1:0-13227 GCA_963748745.1 uncultured Bacillaceae bacterium
ATAGAAATTCTGCTGTTTTGAAAAAAAATTCTTCAGGGAGTTCTTCTAAAATGGTTTGCTCAGTAATCCGGCGACCTGCAAATCCTATTAAAGTTCCCGGTTCCGCGAAGTTGAAATCTCCCAAAGATGCAAAGCTAGCAAAAACTTCTCTCCTGTTGTTGGGTTTGTCCTATAGAGAAATGATTAACTCCATCATCCACTAAAGCGCTTCAATGCTGCACTCGTTTTTGCCATCTGCATTAATGAAGAATTCCTTTTGCATCCGGGCGCCGCCAGAAGCTGTAAAGATGATAAATGGGAGCTTTTGTTCATATGCTTCTTCAATAGCACGGGTTATTTTTTCGCCAACTACAGAGCCCATACTTCCCATTCTAAACGTCGCATCCATCACAGCTATAATGATTTCATTGTCGTTCACTTTCCCGCTTCCGTAAAACTGGCTTCATTTAATTTAGATTTTTTCTTGTCTTTCTCTATTTTTTCAAGAATAACTGGAAAGTTAGCGGGTTTTCCGTGACAAGATTGTTATCAAACGATTGAAAAGAGTTTTCATCCAAGAAGCTATTCACCCGTTCAAATGCATTCATTTGGTGGTGAAAGTTACAATGCAGACAAACCTTTAAATTTTTATCGCAATTCTTTTGTATACATAATTTTTTTGCATTGAGGACATTTTGTCATTATTCCAGCAGGGACATCTTGTTTACCTGTTTCTGAAGGAATAGTCGCATATTTTTTTTTCTTTTTCGATTTTGCGAATATGTCTTTTAACAAGGTGAATCCTCCTCGTAAAATAGCTGTTAATAAACCCAACATTTTTATTGTAACAGCTTTTTACTATAAAAAATGTAAAAAAACGTCGTTTGTTATTTTTTCAGCTTCTTTGTAAAATGTCATATACTTCTAATGCCTTCTCAGTATGGCCTTTTTCCAATAATTTTAGAAGTTTTATATAAGGCTCTTTGTTTTCAATTTTTTGTGTGTATGCTTTCTTACAAACATAATCTTTTACTAAGCAACCATATTTTCATCAGTAGCTCGTTATCAGTTAATTTGACTAAATGAAAATAAAATACATCTTTATAATAAATGCGATCATTTTGAAGTTTTTCTTGAAACTCCATAAGGAAATCAGCACCCTTTTTTGATTGAATTAAACGTAATCGCATCCTTTTCTATTAGTTGTTTTGTCTCAAGGAGATCCTTTTTAATATGTTCATCTTGTAAAATAAATCCACCAAGTATTTCAACTAACTGATGATTACGGACATCTCGGAGGAATGTTCCTTCTCCTCTCCTCGGTTTCTATTAAGCCGAGCAATTCTAAGGCTCTTAATGCTTCTCGAACGGATGAACGGCCTACTTGTAAACGTTCCGAAAGCTCGCGTTCAGAGGGTAATTTATCACCAGGAAGAAGCCCATCTCTTACGATCATTTGTCGGATTTTGTCGACAATTTCAAGATACAGCTTTGTCTTGTTACTACCTGAACCCACTACTTTTATTCCTCACTTTTTCCGATAACAGCAAGGTCCATCGTATGTTTTCTCACATTCTCTGGTTCAACCTTGATACGAGCAACTCCTGTTTCCATTGCTGCTTTAGCAACTGCAGCTGCTACTGCAGGAGCAACTCGATAATCAAAGGGGCGAGGAATGACATAATCCGGAGTTAATTCCTCTTCACTTATTAGACCAGCAATCGCTTCAACAGCGGCTCGCTTCATTTCTTCATTGATATGGGTTGCACGAACATCGAGCGCACCTCTAAATATACCAGGAAAAGCAAGAACATTATTGACTTGATTCGGATAATCAGACCGTCCGGTACCTACAACTTTTGCACCTGCCTCTTTTGCAAGCTCTGGCAAGATTTCTGGATTCGGGTTCGCCATTGCAAAAATAATCGGATCACGATTCATTGTTTCAACCATTTCCTTTGTAAGTGCACCTGATACAGATACGCCGATAAACACATCTGCATCTTTAACAACATCCGCAAGGGAACCTTCTACTCTATCTCTATTTGTAAATTTAGCAACAGTGGCCTTAATTTGATTCATCCCTTCTGGACGACCTTCATAAATGGCACCACGGGAATCACACATGACAATATCTCTCACGCCGTAATGATGAAGAAGACGAATAATGGCAATTCCTGCTGCACCAGCACCACTCGCAACTACTTTAATTTCTGACATTTTTTTGTTTACCAGTTTCAAAGCATTGACTAAACCAGCTACAGTGACAATGGCTGTCCCATGCTGATCATCGTGAAAGACAGGAATGTTTACTTCCTTTTTTAATCTCTCTTCAATATAAAAGCAATTTGGAGCAGTAATATCCTCAAGATTAATACCGCCAAAAGTTGGTTCTAAATGTTTTACTGTTTTGATAATTTCATCAACATCCGTTGTCTTTAGACAGATAGGAAACGCATCCACACCTGCAAAGCTCTTAAAAAGAACAGCTTTTCCTTCCATAACAGGCAACGAAGCTTCCGGTCCAATATTTCCTAATCCTAAAACAGCTGTACCATCTGATACTACTGCAACCATATTACCTTTCATCGTGTAATCATACACTGTTTCTGGTTTATCATAAATTTCCTTACATGGTTCAGCAACTCCCGGTGAGTAAGCGAGGCTTAAATCCTCGGCATTTTTTACAACTACTTTTGACTTTGATTCTAATTTACCTTGATTCATTCGATGCATATGTAAAGCGGCTTCACGTATTGTCATCAAAAATCACTCCTTTTTTCACTAACAACATCAAGATCCTCATCAATATTTTGTTTTTTAGTGGCCAGACCACATAATTCTTTCTAAACAATATAACATAACTTTTATACAAGTAAAGAAAATTTATTGCAAAACTACATTTCTCTCCCCAACTAGCTCGCTTATTTCCTTTATACAAGCATTCGTTGGATTGACCCAATGACTCTCGTTTAAGCGAATCGTTTTTTTCGATTTTGCATAATGAATAATCACAGGAGTGTTTCCTTTATATCGATGAAGAATCGTATGGATCGTTTCTAAAACGTCCTGCTTATACAGTGGCTACCAAAATGTTTAAACATGAATGTTTTTTCATTTTTAACTGATTCAATATCTTGAACTTTTTCAACAATCAGTTGTCGCTTTCCATTCCTTTCTTCCGGCTTTCCTTCGATTAGTACGACTGAATCTTTTTGACATAGTTGGCTATATCGGCGATGAATATTAGGAAAAACGACACCATCCATCTCTCCTGTTGGGTCACTTAATTGGATGAAGCTCATCGCATCACCTTTTTTTGTTCTAATTGTTTTCGTGTCCGTAATATATACCCCGACTTTTACCCTATGATATTCATTCGTTATTTGAACTAATGGTGTTACCCCTTTTTGCTTAAATAATTGTTTGATACGGGCGAATAGGAGGTCTGACAAATATAAGCCTAACACTTGCATTTCATTTGCTAGCTTATCAATCATTGGCATCGGTTCTGTCTCTTCATATTTCGGTTTTATTTGAAACTCCTCGGAGTTACTAAATAGATCGTTCGTAGGTTCTGGACTGACGAGATTTGCATGGTCAATAGCGACATCAAGACTTGCTAGCAAGGTAGCTCTATCTTTATTAAATTCATCAAAGGCCCCAGCAAACACAAGCGCTTCTAGCAACCGTCTCTTTCTCATTTTGGATGAGAGACGGATACAAACATCAAACAGATCTTTAAACGCTCCATTTCTTCGTTCTTGAATCAATTCTTTTAGGAAAACAGCACCTACCCCTTTAATCGCAGCTAAACTAAAACGAATAGCGTTTTTTTCTACTACAAATGGAAAATAGCTTTTATTTATAGAAGGAGGAAGAATTTTTATACCCGATTGCTTTGCTTTCGTAATATAATCAGCAATTTTTTCTTCATTTCCGATTACTGAAGTAAGTAAGGCTGCCATGAAATAAAGAGGATAGTGAGCCTTTAAATAGGCCAGTTGGTAAGCAATCATACTGTATGCTACTGCATGACTGCGATTGAATCCATAATCGGCAAAACGAACGATGTAATCATAGTATTTTATTGGCAGTCATTTTGTCGTATCCTCTGTTCATCATCCCGCTTATAAAGTGAGCTCTTTCTTTTACTAGTATCTGTTTATTCTTCTTACTAACCGCTCTTCGCAATAAATCGGCTTCACCTAAAGAAAAGCCTGCCATTTTTGATGCAATTTGCATAATTTGCTCCTGGTAAACGATCACTCCGTATGTAATTTCCAGAATGTCCTTTAAGTTCGGATGTGGATATTGAACCTGTTTTTTTCCGTGTTTACGCGCAATATATATAGGGATGTTTTCCATTGGACCAGGTCGATATAGAGCGTTTACAGCAACAATGTCTTCAAATTCATTCGGCTTTAATTTTCTTAAAACTTCTCGCATCCCTTCTGATTCTAACTGAAATATTCCCGTCGTATTTCCTTTTCGTAGTAATTCAAATGTCTTTTTGTCATTTAATGGTAAAGAATGAATATCAATCTTTTTACCTTGTCCCTTTTCAATCGAAATAAGGACTTGCTCCAAAATTGTCAAGTTTCTTAAGCCGAAAAATCCATCTTTAACAAGCCGACTTCTTCGAGTATTTCCATCGGATACTGGGTTAAAAATGTATAGTCATGTCCTGCTTGGATTGGAATAGTCTCGATTAACGGTTTGTCACTAATAACAATTCCAGCAGCATGTGTTGATGTATGTCTCGGTAAGCCCTCTAATAATAGTGCTGTTTTATACAATTGTTTGTGAAGAGAAGATCCGTTGATAAACTGTCGCAGTTTACTGGAATGTTGTAACGCACTTTCTAGTGTTATACCTGGCTTTGACGGTATAAGCTTTGCAAGCTGATTTATTTTCTGCGGACTAAAACCGAACGCTCTAGCAACATCGCGAATAACGGCTTTTGCTCCTAAAGTTCCGAATGTGATAATCTGAGCAACATGCATCTCCCCATATTTTTCTTTTACATATGCAATCACTTCATCGCGTCGATAATCTGGGAAATCAATATCAATATCAGGCATCGAAATCCGCTCTGGATTTAAAAATCGTTCAAACAATAGTTGGTGTTTCAGTGGGTCTACATCCGTTATTCTTAACACATAAGCGACAAGTGAACCAGCGGCAGAACCGCGTCCAGGTCCAGTCAATATTCCTTTTTCTCTGGCAAATTTCATAAAATCCCAGACGATGAGGAAATAGTCACTAAAACCCATTTCTTGAATGACATTCAGCTCATATTTAAGTCTATCCCAATATGCACGTGAAGGTTCGTTTACTCGTTCTTTTAACCCTCTTTTGCATAGTATCATTAATGTTTCTTCGGCCGATTCTCCTTTTTGTAAAGGATACTTTGGTAACAGCTTTTGATGTAATGCTAACGAAACATTGCATTGATGTGCAATTGATTCTGTCGCTTGTAAAACTTCTTGGTCATGATTAAAAAGGGCGGACATCTCTTCCTTCGTTTTAAAATAACATTCATTTCTTAATTCATTTGCTTGCTTCCTATCAGTAAGTTTTACACCATCTCTTATCGCCAATAAGCATTCATGTGCAAAAGCTTCGTCTTTTTCCAAATACTGCACATTATTGGTAGCTACCATTTTTATCTGTAGCTCACTAGCTAACTGCTTCAGGCGAGGGAGCAATTTTTCCTCATGTTCCCTTCCTTGTCTTTGTATAGAAAGAAAAAAAGAATGATCCCTAAATATACTTTTATATAAATTTGCGACCAATTTCGCTTTTTTATCATTATTTTGTAATAAACACTGCTCTATTTCTCCTTCTATCCCTGGGGAAATAGCAAATAAACCCGCTCCATATGCTCGCAACTGTTGAAGTGAAATCCCACCTTGTGCTGCATTTTTCGCTTGGATCGTACTTGATATTTTTATTAAATTTTTATAACCTTGTTCATTTTTCGCAAGTAACAGAAGTGGATAAGATTTTCCATGCTCTACTTCACTTAATATATCAGCGGTCATTCCAATAATCGGTTTAATCCCTTGTCGCTTACATTCCTGATAAAAAGGGACGACTCCATACATCACATTTCGGTCAGTAATTGCTAATGCCCCATAGTCGAGCTTTTTTGCATACTTCACAAGTCGATGTATAGAAATTGTGCTTGATAATAAAGAATAAGCAGTCGTTACTTGCAGGTGAATAAACGTCAAATTAGTTCACACCCTTTTTTCAATATATATTCCATTATAATTCTTGTCTCGTAAAAAAGAAAATATGTTCCCATTATAAATGATTCACTTTATCATAATGCCATATGAATGATTCACTTTTATCATAATGAAAGCAGTTGTCCCATATGTATATATAGAATGATTCGCGTTACTCCTTCATTTGCAACATTTTAATCTTTTTTTTGGAGTTGGTTAAGCATGAATGAGGCTTTTTTCCCTGCTTTCTTTAATAGTTATTTTATCGCTGTCGGCGTCATGCTTGGCGGATCAATTATCGGTGGCCTTTCCGCCTTTGTTACCGGAGAACCTTCGTTAACTGAAATTTCTAGAATAGCTAGCAATCTTAGGATTTGGGCAATTATCGCTGCTATCGGTGGCACTTTTGATACCGTTTATAGTTTTGAAAGAGGTTTTCTACAAGGAGAAACGAAAGATTTATTTAAACAATTCCTTCTCATTTTATCTGCGATAGGAGGAGCCAAAACTGGATCTTTAATCATTTCGTGGATGACTCAGGAGCATATTTCATGAGAATTCCGCCATTATATAATGACCCATGGTGGCAATGCCTATTTGCTGGAGCTGTTATCGGCGGATGTATCAGCTGGCTTATTTTTTTATTCATGTTCGGTTCCATTCAAGAAGAACAAACAAGATTAATCGAAAAGCAGAAAAAAACAATTACAGACTTAAAAGAAAGCCTTGCTATATGGCAGGAGGACTACAAAGAACTGAACAAAAAAAATGAAGAGATATTAACTGTGCAAGATATTGAAGTGGAGATTATTCATTCAAAAAAATATCATATCGAAGATTCTCAAAGTATATTTGAAGCAAAGGAAGAAGTAAAGAAAGATGTGAGTTCTCTATTAGCAAAAGATTTGATCACCATTTATAAAAACAGGGAACTGATAAAAAAAATGATCGAAAATAAAACGATCACCCTGCATAATCGAAGGTATAAATTAACAATCAAAGAGATGTACTTTTACACAAAAGTGACCTTAGTATTGGAATTAAAGTTGGCCAATGAATAGCATGGCCAACTTTTTCATTTATAGGATAAATTCCGTAAACACTTTCGTATTATTTCCGTGTGGAAGGGGATTGAGAGAAACTCAGTGCGCCCTCTAAATTATTTGATGATTTGTAACAGCGAGTCTCTCCCGTTCTAAACATTCTTCGCAATGACAAAAAATCTAGTTTATTGTTGAAAATGTCGACAAACTTCATCTAGATCATGCATTACTTGTTCAGCATCTTCCCATTGATAAATAGATGCCCCAGCAGCTAATGGGTGCCCTCCCCCATTATACTTTTTGGCAATTGTATTTATAACCGGACCTTTCGAACGCAGTCTTGTTCGAATTTGATCCTCTTCTTCAATAAAGAAACACCACGCTACAACCCCTTTAATATTACGGAGGGAATTGACGAGTAATGAAGCTTCTGCTGGTTCTACATCAAACTTTTCCAAATCTTCTTTTTTTAATTTGATGGAAGCTGCTCCACTTGGGCGTATGTCAAAGTTCTGCATGACATATCCTTGTAACTTGATCACATTCCGTTCTCTTTCATACATCCGATTGTACAGTTCATCACGGTCAAATTCATAACGTATCAGCTCACTCACATATCGAAACGTTTTTGGCGAAGTATTTGGAAATAAAAATCTTCCTGTATCCCCAACAATTCCAGCAAAAATGAGTCGAGCAGCTTTCGCATTCAAAATAAGTCCTTTTTCTTTACCAGCTAAATAAAGTTCATAGATCATTTCAGATGTGGAAGAGGCATTTGTATCAACCCATGACAGATCGCCATATTGATCCTCGTTTGGGTGATGATCAATTTTAATTATTTTTTCCCCAAGCTTATAACGTCTATCACAAATGCGACCTTCATTGGCTGTATCACAAACGATGACAAGTGCATTTTTGTATGCTTCGTCTGGAATTTCATCTAATTGACCTAAATATGCGAGCGTACGCTCAGGGTTTCCAACGGCATATATATCTTTATGTGGAAAAGAAGCTCGCAAAATTTCTACTAATCCCCCTTGTGACCCATAAGCATCCGGATCTGGTCGTACATGTCGATGAACGATAATTGTGTCGTATTGTTCAATAGTCGTTAAAATTTCATTTATCATATTTTGCTCCTTCCTACTCATCTCTACTTTTAACAAAGCTATTCTGTTGGAAATTTATTTTTCTTACCGTTACAATGGAAGAATGAGAAGAGTGCATCCATTTTTTCAAAAATGAATCGCTCTATTCTCATCATACCAATGTTTTGGGGGAGTATCATGCAAAAAATACTTGTCATTATCATTGTTTTTTCACTCATGTTTTATTTGTATTATAAAACGAAGCAAATTCGAAGCAAACTACCAATGGGCAAAAAATATTATTCTGGAAAATCCCGTACAGCCCTCGGTGCCTTCGTCGCATTTTTTGGTATTAATTCTTTTATTGTGAATGAACACCCTGTTGCTTACATCGTTAGTGGTGTATTTATAGTAATCGGAATATTAAGCGCAATAACAGGATTTAAGATTTTTCGCTTCTATTTACCACATGCAATCAAAGAATTCGAAAAAACGAATGGGAAGTAAAAAGACGGGAGCCGCTTACGATAAGCGGCTTTTAAAACAAAAAATTACTTATCAATGAGTTGACACTCGAGTAATGCCTTCCCGACCATTTTTCCTGCGTTAAAAACAGCAACCTCCATTTTTCCAAACTTCCTCCCGATATCGAGAATGGTTGGGCGAATTTCGATGGTACTTTCCATCTGCACCGGCTTTAAGAAATAAATCGTCATATTCTCAATGACAATATCGCCTCTTTTTTGTCGCATAAGCATTCGACTCGTTGTTTCATACATAATGGTTGTAAAAACACCGTATGAAATGGCCCCTAAATGATTGGTCATTTGTGGTGTAACTTCAAAGTAGAACACATCTTCAATTCTTTCCCTTTGGCCTTTTTTTGCCGAAAGATGAAAGGTAATTGTATCATCGATCGTTTCACCCATTTGTGGCTGACGTTGAATCATTTGCATCGCTTTTAATACGTCTTGCCTACTAATGATACCTTGTAATTGTTGATGATCATTGACAACGGGAATAACCTCAATTCCTTCCCATATCATCATATGTGAAGCAGATGCTACACTCGTTTTCGGACCGACAGTCAGTGGGTCTTTTGTCATCACTTTCTCAATGAATACATCATCAGGTTGTTCCATGACATCTTTAGAGGTGACCATTCCTAATACTTTCATATTCTGATCAACGACTGGAAAACGGCTATGCACTGTTTCACGCTTCCTTGTATACCAATCCTCGACTTTGTCTTTATTTGTAAGGTAAGCAGTTTCATCTACTGTTGTTAAAATATCTTCTACTAAGACAATCTCCTTTTTTATCAGTTGATCGTAAATAGCACGATTAATCATTTCTGCAACAGTAAATGTGTCATAACTTGTTGATATAACGGGGAGTTCTAATTCATCAGCAAGCTTTTTTACATTTTCCTCTGTATCAAATCCACCTGTAATTAAAACTGCTGCACCTGCTCTTAATGCTAATTCATGCGCTTTCGTTCGATTCCCTACAATGAGAAGATTCCCCGCTCCAGTATATCTCATCATCGCCTCAAGCTTCATTGCACCAATGACAAACCTATTCAATGTTTTATGTAGGCCTTTTTTGCCACCTAAAACTTGTCCGTCAACAATGTTAATGACTTCTGCAAATGTCAGCTTCTCAATGTTTTCCTTCTTTTTTTGCTCAATTCTAATCGTTCCTACGCGTTCAATTGTACTAACAATTCCTTTATTCTCCGCATCTTTTATTGCTCTATAAGCAGTTCCTTCACTTACCTTAAGTGCTTTTGCAATTTGGCGGACAGATATTTTTTCTCCTACCGGAAGTTTATCGATATACCGAATAATTTGTTCGTGCTTAGTTGTCAAGCTTTTCACCCTTTTCAAAAATTCCGTACTCTCATTTCTCTAGACAATATTATAGCGGTAAAAGCTTGGCACTTCAATGCTAGTAGGAACGAGTTCGCTTTTTTCGATCAGGCGCTATTGGATGAGGGGTTTCTTTTTTGCTTGGTGTGTAAACAATGCAGAGAATTCCCAGCAACGACAAAGAAACAAGCAAAAGCCATGCTAAGAAGAAATACTTTTCCAATCCTCCAGCTTGAAGAGAAAAGCGTGGAATGGCATAGTATAGCATGCACATACATAAAAGCAAACAGAGCAAATATCTATTTTTCATCACATCGCCCCCTAAAAATAGTACTTGCTCACTATATGCTGAAATAGGACGTCATTTCCTAAAAAAGACGTTTTTAATAAAAAAAGGCGCTCACGATGGGAGCGCAAATATAAGATGAAAATTCCAGATTAAAAAGTGAGTATATCGCCAGCATTCATCACTTTTCCATTGTTATCTTTTAATAAATCGATAAACTTTTGTGGATCCTGTTTAATCGGTGGGAACGTATTATAATGAACTGGTACTACTAATTTAGCTTGTAAAAATCGTGCTGCTAAAGCCGCATCTTCAGGTCCCATTGTAAAATTGTCCCCGATCGGTAAAAAGGCTAAATCAATTGGATGGCGTTCGCCAATTAATTTCATATCTGAAAACAATCCGGTATCACCAGCATGGTAAATTGTTTTTCCATCTACTGTTAAAAGCACACCTGTTGGCATACCTAAATAAATGATTCTTTGTCATCAGTAATCAAAACGCCGAGCCATGAAAAGCCGGAGTAAGCTTCACTTCGAAATCAAATTCATAAGTATCCTCCAAATGATAATCGGTGTGTATCTAATCCTTTCCAACCTAAATATGTGGCAATTTCGTGGTTGGCAATCACTAATGCTTCTGTTTTTTGGCAATTCCACCGTATCACCAATATGATCATAATGACCATGGGTAATAATGATAAAGTCAGGATTTACATCGTCTAAAGGTAAATCCGTTAATTCGTTTCCTGAAATAAAAGGATCAAAAAGATCTATTATGATCATCCGTTACGACCTTCACAACTGAATGACCATGATAAGATACTTTCATTTGCAAACACTCCTCTTATAATTTCTGTTTGATTTCATCCTTTTCAAAATGGAACTTTTATTACTATATACTTATTTACAACATATTTTTTAGAAAAACTAAACGTTTACAACTATGTTCTGACTGATATTCTCAAATAAAATACAAAAGGAGGAACCATTCGTGCATAAGAAATATTAGAATCAATCAAGAAATGGCTAACAAATGAAAGGACAGATGTCGTTTTTATTACTTCAACAGAAAATGTGTTTTATTTAAGTGGTTTTCATAGTGATCACATGAACGTTTATTAGGTTTAGCTATTTTCCTGAAGAAGAACCGTTTCTAATCTGTCCTGACATGGAAAAGCAGATGCGAAAAATGCCAGGTTGGCCGTATGATATAATTGGCTATTCGGATATTGATGATCCATGGGAGCTGTAGCAAAGCATATATTAAAGAGAGTGAACAAGTACATAACATCAGCAATTCGAAAAGAACATTTAAATGTAGAGCGTCATGAGGAACTTCAACGACGATTGCAAATATTCGTTTCACTTCCATAGAAGAGAAGTTACGAAATTACGTTTAGTGAAAGACGAGCGAGAAATTGCCTATTTAAAAAAGGCTTGTGAACTTGCCGATTATGCAGTGGAAGTCGCGAAATGAAATAAAAGAAGTTAAAACAGAATTAGACATAATTGGTGTAATTGAGTATGAAGTAAAGAAAAAAGGAAATTAGTAATGTCCCTTTCCACGATGGTATTGGCCGTGAAAATGCTGCCTCCTCCCACATGGCACACCTGGTCAAACGAAGATTAAGAAAGGAGATCTTAATTCTATTTGACCTCGGCGTTGTTTATAACGGTATACTGCTTGATATTACTAGAGACAATGCATATGGGGACTGTTATGCAAATAAGAGGAAATCTGATCAAACAGTATTTCGATGCTGAACAGAAAGCTTTGCAACTAGTCGAGCCAGGAGGAAAGTGAAAGATTTAGATATTGCTGCTAGAAAAATAATTAATGCTGCCGGATACGGTGACTATTTTCCCCATCGCCTTGGACATGGGTTAGGTATTAGTGTCCATGAATACCCTTCTATCACTGAAACAAATGAGTTACTCTTTACAAGATGGCATGGTTCACCATCGAACCAGTATCTATGTCCCGCAAGTAGCAGGTGTGCGGATTGAAGATCATATCCTCGTCGACAGAGCATGGGGTAGAAGTACTCACTAAATTCCCAAAAGAATTTCAGATTATTTCGTAAATATTTTTACCAACTCAAAAAAAGCGATGCCGATCATCAATCGGCATCGCTTTGGTACATTTGTTCAATAATTTCTTCCCATTCTTTATATGGTAATCTAGGTCGATCTCGAAGATTTGTATAGGTCACATAACCATTCAGTGTATTTAAACCTTTTCAGTAACGATTGTTTCTAAACATTAAATGTTTGAAACCTTTATTTCGCAATTTGTAATGCATATGGAACGGTTGCATTTGTTAAAGCAATAGTAGATGTTCTTGGAACAGCTCCAGGCATATTACTTACCGCATAGTGGATCACTCCATGTTTGACATATGTAGGATCATCATGCGTCGTCATCCGATCACTCGTTTCAAAAATACCACCTTGGTCAATGGCAATATCAACGAGGACTGAACCAGGAACCATTGATTTTACCATTTCTTCCGTAACAAGCTTTGGCGCTTTCGAGCCAGGAATCAAGACAGCTCCGATCACCAGGTCAGAATCTTTTACTGCCTGACCAATATTATATGGGTTTGATACTAATGTGTTAATATCGTTTCCATAAATATCTTCTAATTGGCGTAATCGCTCTGTATTCACATCAATAACTGTCACTTGTGCTCCTAAGCCAATAGCCATTTTCGCCGCATTT
>CAVVKR010000053.1:0-27432 GCA_963748745.1 uncultured Bacillaceae bacterium
TAAGAGAAAATGGATTATTATGTCACAGATGTTTTACCAAAGATCCTTACCATCTCCCATTGTCACAATCAGCGATTAAACTTTTGCGTCTTTTTTATTATTTTGATATACACATACTTGGTTCTAATATCCGTCAAACCAGAAACAAAAAGAGAGATTCGAAGGCAATCAACTTATATTATGATGAGTTTTCTGGTTTACGTTTAAAATCGAAACGGTTTTTAGAACAAATGGATCGTTTAAACGATATGATGTAATGCGTACAAATATGTTGACAGATCATGAACTTTCAAGTATTTTGTATATCAGATACATCTAAAATCTAAATACACCTGTAATGATAGAAAGGAGTACCTAAATTCACTTTGTAAAAGCGAGCTTGGGGTGGTGAAAGCCAAGTACAAAGCATTAGGGAAGGCATTCTCTGAACAGTGATAAAGAAAGTGGCCGCTTGACGGCAAGTAGGGTGGAACCGCGGGAAAACTCTCGTCCCTATGCGTATAAAACAAGCATAGAGACGGGAGTTTTTTATCTACTTAAATGCTATCTAAAAATTATATTGAAAACATCATTTTGTGGAGGTGCTTCATAATGAATATTCAAGAAATGATTTTAACATTGCAAAAGCATTGGTCATAACAAGGCTGTATTTTAATGCAGGCCTATGATGTGGAAAAAGGTGCAGGCACAATGAGCCCATATACTTTTTTGCGAGCAATTGGGCCAGAGCCTTGGAATGTAGCATATGTGGAGCCTTCACGACGCCCAGCTGATGGACGATATGGAGAAAACCCGAACCGCTTATATCAGCACCATCAATTTCAAGTGATCATGAAGCCATCTCCAGATAATATTCAAGAGATTGTATTTTGATTCCTTAAAAGCACTTGGTATCGACCCGCTTAGAGCATGATATTCGCTTTGTCGAGGATAACTGGGAAAACCCATCGCTTGGCTGTGCAGGACTTGGTTGGGAAGTATGGCTTGATGGAATGGAAATTACCCAATTCACTTATTTTCAGCAAGTTGGTGGACTTGAGTGCAAACCGGTTTCCGTCGAAATTACATATGGTATCGAACGACTTGCTTCTTATATCCAAGATAAAGAAAATGTATTTGATTTAGAATGGACGAAGGATTTACGTACGGAGATATTTTCTTACAGCCAGAATATGAACATTCAAAATATACATTTGAAACATCTGATGCAGACATGTTGTTTGAACTGTTTGATACGTATGAAAAAGAAGCGAATCGCCAAATGGATGAAGAACTTGTTCATCCTGCATATGATTATATTTTAAAATGCTCGCATACGTTTAATCTTGCTTGATGCACGGGGTGCGATTTCCGTTACAGAACGAACAGGTTATATCGGCAAGAGTGAGAAACTTGCGAGAAAAGTAGCAAAAACATTTTATGAAGAACGGGAAAAGCTTGGGTTTCCCAATGTTAAAAGAGAAGGAGGAAAAGAAAAATGAGTAATCAAGATTTATTACTAGAGATCGGATTAGAAGAAATACCGGCGCGATTTGTGACTCACATGAATCAACTTGGTGAAAACGTTGAAAAATGGTTTCAAGAAAAAAAAATTGCATATGGAGATGTTCAAGCCTATTCGACTCCGCGAAGACTTGGCTGTCTTATCGAGGACGTAGCAGAAGCACAGGAAGATATGAAAGAAGAAGCAAAAGGACCGGCAAAAAAAATCGCCCTTGATGAAAATGGAACTGGACAAAAGCAGCCATTGGCTTTTCACGTGGCCAAGGAATGACGACGGAAGATATTTATTTTAAAGAAATAAAAGAAGTGGAATATGATATGTGAATAAATTTAAAAAGGAAAAAAGACATTCACATTACTCCCTGAATTGAAGCAATTTGGTGACAGGCTTACATTTTCCAAAAACATGCGTGGGGAATGAAATTTACGTTATATCAGACCGATTAGATGGTTAGTCGCATTATTTGGAAAGAAGTCGTTCCTTTTTCAATTGCGCGTGTGAAATCGGATCGATATAACATATGGACACCGTTTTTTAGGTGAAAAAGCAAAGTTAACTGAAGCGGACCATTATGAAGAGGCACATTAGGAAGTATGTGATTGCTGATCCGAACAAGAGAAAGCAAATCGATAAGGCCAAGTTAGAAAAATAGAAGAAGAAAAAGGTTGGATCATTCCGAAAGATGAAATCTTATTGGAAGAAGTAAATAATCTTGGTAGAATATCCAACAGCACTTTATGGTTCTTTTGATGAAGAATTTCTTGCAACTTGCCAGCAGAAGTATTCATCACAACGATGAAAGAACATCAGCGTTATTTTCCTGTAAAAGATGAAAACGGCAGCTTCTTCCATATTTTATCACTGTACGCAATGGCGACCACAGCATCTTGAAAACGTGGCGAAAGGAAATGAAAAAGTGTTACGAGCTAGACTTGCGGATGCTGATTTCTTCTATAAAGAAGACCAAAAATTAGAGATTGACAACGCATTAAGGAACTAGAAAAGATTGTTTATCATGAAAAAATTGGAACGTTAGCTGAAAAAGTAGACGGATCACGCAAAATGACCAATAAATTAGCTGAAATGCTATCGTTTTCGGAAGAAGATAAAGCTATGTAGACCGTGCAGCGCAAATTTGTAAATTTGACCTTAGTAACAAATATGGTAGATGAATTTCCCGAATTACAAGGTGTATATGGGGGAAAAATATGCCCTACTCCAAGGGGAAGATGAACAAGTAGCTACTGCGGTTAGAGAACATTATGAGCCGCGACATTCAAATGATAGAAGTACCTCAAACGAATATCGGGCGCTGTCGTTGCCGTTGCGGATAAAATCGATACGATCGTATCTAGTTTTGCTGTCGGACTTATTCCGACTGGTTCACAAGATCCATATGCTTTAAGACGACAAGCTACGGGGATTGTCCAAATATTATTAGATCGTCAATGGAATTTGTCAGTCATTGAATTATTAAAAGAAGCCATTAAGATAGTCGAAGATAATGGTATTCCGATAAAAGATGTAGATGCTCTCTTCAAGAATTGTATTGACTTCTTTCAATTACGCTTAAAATATACACTTCAAGAGCTCAACATTCGATACGATATTATTGAAGCAATTCTAAAAGGGACCTTTCGATGGGCTACTAAAAATGGTTCAAAGAGCAAAAGTCTTAAACGCATCGAAGGATGAAGAGACTTTAAACAAACGATAGAAGCATTAAGCCGAGTGTTAAATATTGCCAAAAAAGGGCAGAGGATATCACTTCTATCGATCCAAGCTTATTTGATAATAAATATGAAAAGGACTTGTATGAAAACTATGTTCGTTTAGAGGAGAAAATAAATCAAATGGACATGGAACAAAAATTATAAATCATTAGCTTCTTTACGAGTGTAATTGAAAAATATTTTGATCATACAATGGTGATGGTAGATAATGATAAATTAAAAGAAAATCGACTTTCACAAATGAAAAAGCTTAGCTGATATTATCCAAAGGTTATGCGAAGATGACTGAGATCATTGTAAAGTAAACTACTGCGCCTAAAAAACTCGAACGGACGGAATTTTACCGTCCGTTTCATTGCTCATACCCTTCTTTTTTGACTGTAAATAGTATATAATAATAATTAAACAGTATAACACTTTTATCATTATTATTTGTCTAATTTGGATCTATTAGGTGGTGAGAAAGATAGAGTTAAGCAAAAGGCAACAAAAAATATTGGAAATTGTGAAAGAGAACGGACCAATTACTGGTGAGCATATTGCGGACCAATTGGACTTAACAAGAGCGACCTTACGACCTGATTTATCAATTTTAACAATGGCAGGATTTTTAGATGCAAGACCCCGAGTAGGATATTTTTATACAGGGAAATCAGGTATTCAACTATTAACAGATAACTTAAAGAATTTTATGTGAAAGATTACCAATCGATACCAGTCGTTGTAAAGGAAAATGTTTCTGTTTATGATGCTATTTGTACAGATGTTTCTAGAAGATGTCGGACATTATTTGTAGTGGATGACGAATCTCTGCTTAGTGGGGTTATTTCGCGTAAGGATCTATTAGGGGCAAGTATTGGAAAACAAGAACTGGCTCGATACCAGTTAATATTATAATGACAAGAATGCCAAATATTGCCGTATGTAAAAAAGATGATTTGTTAATTGATGTAGCTAAAAAACTGATTGATAGGCAAATTGATGCGCTCCCAATTGTAGAAGCAGACAGAGAAAGGTTACGAAGTGATTGGCAGAATTACAAAAACGAATATTACAAAAGCATTTGTAGCGTTCGCAGAATGAAGATAGATTTATATATATTAGACAGGTCAAATAGGATGAGTGAAGTGAGAATGGTGCACAAATTATTTATGTTGTATCTGATTCTGTCGGTGAAACAGCCGAATTAGTTACAAAAGCAGCTGTCAGCCAGTTTAATGGTTCAAATCAGTGAAAAAAGGTTTCCTATGTGGAAGAAACGGGACATATCGATGAAGTTATTTCACTTGCTAAAGATAGATCAAGCAATGATAGCATATACACTTGTAAACCCAGAAATTCGAGACTATATGAAAACAAAGCTGAAGAAGAGAAATTACATGCCGTTGATATTATTGGCCCAGTTATGGATCAAATTTCAACAACTATATGGGAAAACCCCTATATATGAACCAGGAATTGTTCGAAAACTAGATGATGATTATTTTAGAAAAATTGAAGCGATCGAATTTGCAGTCAAGTATGATGATGGTAGAGATCCACGTGGGATTTTAAGAGCAGATATTGTGTCTAATAGGTGTATCCACGAACTTCTAAGACTCCCCTTTCACAATATTTAGCGCTAAAGCGATTCAAAGTAGCAAACGTACCGCTCGTCCCTGAGGTGGATCCTCCGGAAGAATTATTTACAAATGATCCGCAAAAAATGTTTCGGTTTAAAGATCAGCCCAGAAAAATTAAATAAAATTCGAGAGAACGTTTAAATCTTTAGGTTTAAATGATCAGGCAAGCTATGCAAATATTGAACGAATTAACAAGAAATTAAGCTATTTTGATCAAATAGCAGCAAGAATCAAATGTAAAGTTATTGATGTAACGAATAAAGCAGTGGAAGAAACAGCGAATGTTATTATTAGTAATATTCAAAATAGAGAAATACACATAATCTTAGGATTATGTGTTTTTATATCGAATGGATGAGGACATCCAATTTATGGATCTATTATTATGACAAAGAATTAAATAGTAGTCAAATAAAAAAAATGTATTATAATAAAAAATTGTGATTTATTGTATAGAATTATGTTTATAGTAAACATTTAAACTAATAAATATAGAGTGTAAACAAATTGTGGAAATGACAGTTTATAATAATGTCTTATATTTAGTCGACATTCATTTTTAGCATTTTACAATAGATGAAGAAGAAGGAATATGCGGAAAGATGTAGAATTAGTAAAATGTTATGAAAAAAAGCAAGCGATTTTCGTCGACGCAGATGCATGCCCTGTAAAAGAAGAAATTTCCCAAATTGCTACGAATTTTAAGATGGGGTTGTATTTGTTGCTTCATATACACATAAAATGATATAATCCTGTGAATGGAAAGTGGGTATATGTTGATCCCGATCGTGAAGCTGTTGATTTATATATACTTAATCATGCCAAGACAGGGTGATATTGTTATTACGCAAGATATTGGATTGGCATGGACTTTACATGCCTAAGGGGGTTTATGTTATTACACCTAAGGGTAAAGTATATGATAGTCGATCGAATTACAATTGCCCTCCAATTTGCGCTATTTAGCTGCTAAAGAAAGGCAGCAAGGGAAGACAGGCAAAAGGACCTAATAAATTTACAAAAGAGGATCGAGATCAATTTCAGTAGGCAATTTGTAAATTTTTGTCGAAATTTGCAGGAAATTAACGATTCATAGCGAATACTAAAATTCAGAGATCAATATAAAATATTGGGGATGTTTTCGTGGTACGAAGAATTCCTGAAGAAAAAATTGATGAAATCCGGCAATCTGTTAACATTGTCGATGTAATAAATGAATATGTTCAACTAACAAAGCAAGGAAGAAATTTTTTCGGACTTTGTCCTTTTCATGGTGAGAAAACACCCTCTTTTTCTGTTTCAGAGGACAAACAAATTTATCATTGCTTTGGTTGTAGGGCAGGCGGTAATGTTTTTTCATTTTTGATGGAAATCGATGGATCTCATTTCATGGAAGCAGCTATTGAAGTTAGCTGATAAAGCTAATATACCGATTGATCTAGAAATCAAATAAAATAAGAACGATCTCATTGTCTGCTGAGAAATCCAAATGTTAGAGGCACATCAACTATTACGTAAATTTTATCATCATATACTATTAAATACAAAGGAAGGTCAAGATGCATTGGAATATTTACTGAAAAGAGGATTTACAAAAGAGATTATTACAAATTTCAAATAGGTTATGCAAACCTAGTCTGGGATTTTGCAGTAAAATTCCTTACAAAAGCGGGTTATCCATTACCATTGATGAAAAAGCAGGCTTAATTATTAAGCGGGAAAATGAAACGGACATACTTTGATCGCTTTCGAAATAGAATCATGTTTCCGATCCATGATCAGAAAGGAAAGATCGTTGCCTTTTCAGGTAGATCTTTAGATGGGAAAAATCCAAAATATTTAAATAGCCCTGAAACGCCCATTTTTCATAAAAGTAGTGTTTTATATAACTATTATCAAGCAAGAACCTCTATCCGCAAAAAACAAAAAATCATATTATTTGAAGGTTACATGGATGTTCTTGCGGCTGACAAAGCAAATATTTACCATGCAGTAGCAACGATGGGGACAGCATTAACTGATAAGCAACTTCATTTAATCAGACGGTTATCTCACTCAGTCTTAATTTGTTTTGATGGTGATAGGGCTGGAAAGGAAGCTGCATTTAAAGTAGGTACATTTTTACAGGAAAACGGTTTTTATGTCCAAGTAGCGAATTTGCCTGATCATTTAGATCCTGATGACTATATAAAAAAATATGGGCCTGATCAGTTTTGTACAGAAATAATAGAGAATCCTGATACATTTATGGCTTTTAAAATGGAGTATTATAAGCTTGATAAAAATATGCAAAATGAAGGAGAAAGACTGCAGTATATAGAAGAGATTCTTAAAGAAATAACAACATTACGAAAGGCCGTCGAGCGCGATTATTATTTGCGACAGCTAGCAGAGAGCTTTTCACTTTCACTTGAAGCGCTAAAGCATCAGCAACGGCAAATATACTATGCGACAAAAAATGTAGCCTCTGCTAAGATCCAACTTCAAAATCCAACAGAGGGTACACTTCAGAGAGAAGCAAAACTATATCCAGCTCATCATACTGCAGAAAGACGATTGATTGCACATATGATGAGGGATGAAGAAGCAGTTTATAAAATAAGGGATATGCTCAATGGAGAGCAACTACATTTCGATGAACATCAAGCAATTGTCACATATCTTCTAGGGTTTTATGAAGAAGGCAATAATCCAAACATAAGTCTGTTTTTAGACTATTTGCCAGACAAAAAGCTAAAAAATATTGTAACTGAAATAGAAATGATGCCATTAAATGAAGAAAAAACAGAAAAAGAACTAGAAGATTATGTAAAACAGGTGTTGAAACATAAAAAGATGTTAAAAATAGAAGCAAAACTAAAAGAACAAAAAGAAGCTGTTAGAAAACGAGATCGTAAATTAGTGGAAGAAATTACGAAAGAAATAGTGACACTTCGAAAATCTTTATGAATAGAAAGTTGTTTGAAAAGTTGGAAGGAGGGGAACAGATGGCTGAAAAATCAGCTCGTTCCAAAGAAGAAGTTGATTCGGAGCTTACGTTAGAGCAAGCAAAAGAACAATTAGTTGAAAAAGGGAAAAATGATGGTGTTTTAACATATGACAAAATAGCATCTAAGCTATCTCATTTTGAACTTGATGCAGATCAAATGGATGAATTTTATGACTATTTAGGAGAACAAGGCATTGAACTTTCAGAAGATGAGGAAGTGAACGCTGCTAACGATGATGAAGAGAAAGAGGAAGAAGAATTTGATTTAAAAGATTTAAGCGTACCTCCAGGGGTAAAAATTAATGATCCGGTTCGCATGTACTTAAAGGAAATTGGACGTGTCGATTTACTTATCTGCTGAAGAAGAAGTGGAGCTTGCAAAACGAATTGAACAAGGCGATGAAGAAGCGAAGAGACGTTTAGCAGAAGCAAACTTACGTCTCGTTGTAAGTATTGCAAAACGTTATGTCGGTCGCGGCATGCTATTTCTAGACTTAATTCAAGAAGGAAATATGGGGTTAATTAAAGCTGTTGAAAAATTTGATTATGAAAAAGGATTTAAATTTAGCACATATGCAACTTGGTGGATTCGACAAGCGATTACTCGTGCAATTGCAGACCAAGCCGAACGATTCGAATTCCTGTTCATATGGTCGAAACAATTAATAAGTTGATCCGCGTGCAAAGACAACTTTTCAAGACTTAGGTAGAGAGCCTACTCCAGAAGAAATTGGTGAAGAAATGGATCTAACGCCAGAAAAAGTAAGAGACATTTTAAAAATTGCCCAAGAGCCTGTTTCACTTGAAACACCAATCGGTGAAGAAGACGATTCACATCTTGGTGATTTCATCGAAGACCAAGAAGCTACTGCACCTTCAGATGCTGCTGCATACGAACTTTTAAAAGAACAATTAGAAGATGTCCTTGATACACTTACAGATCGGGAAGAAAATGTCCTACGATTACGTTTTGGCCTTGACGATGGCCGAACGAGAACATTGAAGAAGTTGGTAAAGTATTCGGTGTAACACGAGAGCGGATTCGTCAAATTGAAGCTAAAGCACTGCGTAAATTGCGTCATCCGAGTCGGAGCAAACGTTTAAAAGATTTTCTAGAATAAAAAATCATATATCATTGTTATTTGAAATTAGTTTACTTATTAAAAGTAAACTAATTTTTTTCTTTTCGCTTCTTTTTTCCTATTTTACTTAAGATTTTTTTAAAATGCAAATCATACTTAGAAATATTTTCAATTTTATGTTTAAAAAATCAAATAGTTTAGAATTTTATGTACAACTATTATAGCGAAATTAGAAAACGTTTACAAGGTGTATTTTCGTTCCATTCAGTTAAGGATAATACAATGAAGCAATCATGCAAAAAATTTGGCTTTTTCCCTTAAAAAGAGTATGATAATGTTAAAAGTAAGGAGTTTTTTGTAAGTGTAAAGGCCCCTTTTACAAGATGAATAACTCCTATTTCTTTACAAATAATATTACTATTATTTCAAGCAAATGCAAGTAAAAGATGAATATATTTTATACCTTTATATTAATGGCAGTCGCAATTGACTGCTAATAAAAATAATAAACTGATGGTAAAGATTGAACATTCGATAACTTTTTTGGCTCATTTGCGAAAATGTCATGAATCTTTCGCTTTAGGGCTTTCCCTTTACCGCATTTTCAAGTAAAATAGGAGATGTTTGTACATATGTATTTTGTACAAAAGGATGTATACATAAGGGAGGTAGAATGAATGAATCGCAATCCTGTTATTCCTTACATTATAATTATGGTTTTTGGCTTCAGCTTAGTATTTTTCCTTTCTGTAAAAGGTCTTGGAGATAGCAAACAGATAGCCAAAGAAAGAGACCCTGAAGCAGCTCAAGAAGAAGCTGCTGATACGGAAGAATTTGATCCGGAAGCACATGCGGAACAAAGTTGTATTAGTTGCCATGGCGGTGACTATGAAGGTGGTGCAGGACCGGCACTTACCAACCTTGAATTGTCCGATGACGAGATCAAGAAAATTTTAGTTGAAGGTCAGGGAATGATGCCTGGAGGTCTCGTTCCTGAAGAAAACTTAGATGAAATGGTAGAATGGCTTAAGACCTTAGAATAAGTAACCATAAAAGGCTCTTTGCGTGATGCAAAGGCCTTTTTTCATCAAAAAATGATGTAAAAGGGATGACATAATGAAAATAGATAAACTTTCCTTGCGTTTAAGAAGAATTGCTTCATATATTCCGAACGGTGCGAAAGTAGCTGATATCGGTTCTGATCATGCTTATTTGCCGTGTTATGCAGTCAAAAAAGGAAAGGCTTCCTATGCTGTAGCAGGGGAAGTGGCCATCGGGCCATATGAATCTGCGAAAAAGCAAGTGAAAACAGAAGGGTTAGAAGCCGATATTGATGTCCGCTTAGGGGATGGATTACGCGTTATTGCCAAGAATGAAGTGGATTGCATTGTTATTGCAGGTATGGGTGGAGCGCTAATTACATCCATTTTGACTGCTGGTAAAGAGAAGTTAGAAAATGTGAAAAGATTAATTCTTCAACCGAATATCGGTGCTATCCATATAAGAAAATGGCTGGTGCATAATGGTTGGGAACTTGTTGCAGAAGAAATACTGGAAGAATACGATAAAATTTATGAAATTTTAGTAGCGGAAAAAAGGAAAGAATCACAACCACACGAATTAAAGGAAGTGGAATTATTAATAGGTCCTTTTTTATTAAAAGAAAAAAATGAAGTATTAATGAAAAAATGGACATCTGAGTTACAAAAGTGGAAGCGAATTTTAGATAACATGGAAAAGGCAGTTGAAACAACAGAATTGAAAAAGAGAAAAGAACAATTAATCCATCAAATATCATTAGTTGAGGAGGCGCTAAAATGAAAAAAATAACTGGTTTAGAGCTTATTCATTTGTTTGAGCAATTTTCACCAAAGCGTTATGCATTGGATGGTGATCCGATTGGTTTACATATCGGTACACTTCATAAACCAATTCAAAAAGTAATGATCACTCTTGACGTTCTTGAGGAAGTAGTCGATGAAGCAATTGAACAAGATGTTCAATTAATTATTGCCCATCATCCACCTATTTTTAAACCACTAAAGAAAATTGCTACAGACCAGCCAAGTGGGCGCATCATTGAAAAACTTATTAAACATGATATTGCTGTTTATGCAGCACATACAAATTTAGATGTTGCGCGAGGGGGAGTGAATGACCTTCTAGCTCAGGCTTTACAATTACAGAATACTGAAGTATTAGTTCCTACATATGAAGAACAATTGAAAAAATTAGCCGTTTTTGTACCGAAGGAAAATGCTAACGAATTGAGAGAAGCATTAGGTAATGCTGGAGCAGGAGCGATTGGGAAGTATAGCCACTGTTCATTCTCAAAAGAAGGTACAGGGCGCTTTCTACCTGGTGAAGATGCAAATCCCCATATTGGGAAAGTCGGACAAATAGAAGCTGTTCCTGAAGAAAGGGTGGAAACAATTTATCCTCAACATATGGAAAAGCAAGTGCTTACTGCTATGAAAAAAGCTCATCCATATGAGGAAGTAGCGTATGATATTTACCGATTAGAGAATGAGGGAGAATCTCTAGGTTTGGGACGAATCGGTACGTTATCGAGGGCTATGACATTACGTGAGTTTGCGAACTTTGTGAAAGAAGCCTTGGATGTGGATGGTGTTCGTGTTGTTGGGAATTTGGATGAAACAGTAACAAAGGTTGCGATTTTAGGAGGGGATGGTAATAAATATTATCAGACAGCAAAGTTTAAAGGTGCAGATGTCTATGTAACCGGTGATTTCTATTATCATACAGCTCATGAAGCAATGAACATAGGGTTGAATGTCATTGATCCAGGTCATCATGTGGAAAAAGTAATGATAAAGGGAGTAAAAGACATATTAGAAGAAAAATGCGCCGGAAAAAACTTTGCTGTTGATATTATTACCTCTAAAATTAATACAGATCCATTTACGTTCATTTAATCCATTTTTTGCATTGAATTGATAAACGAATAAGCCCACTGTATCTTATTCATACAGAGGGCTTATTTTCATCTATACTTCATCATTTGCTTTTTAATACATCGATAATAAGGCACTAGAACATAGTCTGATTATATGAGTGCCTAAGACATTTTACTTTTTGACAGCTTTCGTTTTTTTATTTTTGGTTTTAGGTTTTCTTATTTTAGGTAATACTTTGTTTAATGGTACTTTCTTTTCTCTCTTCCAAGTAGTTTCATCATTTGGATCGAATTGTTCAAAGAATGTAATGACTTCTTTTACTATTGGTGTTGGGGTAGAAGCCCCAGCAGTGATAGCGACAGTTTCAACATCTTTTAGCCATTCTAGTTTTATTTCTGAAACATCAGCAACACGATATGCTTTTGTGTCTGCTATTTCCTCAGATACTTGTGCTAGACGGTTTGAGTTATTACTTTTAGGATCACCAACAACGATGAGTACATCCGCATCGCGAGCTTGTTCGGCTACGGCTTCTTGACGAATTTGCGTAGCAAGACAAATTTCTTCATGCTTTTCTGTATGTGGGTATTTTTCTTTTACTTTTTCCATAATTTTTGCGACGTCCCATTGACTCATTGTTGTTTGGTTAGTAACGATAACTTTATCCTTCGTCAACTCTAACTCATCTACATCTTCGAGTGTCTCAACAAGATGTACGATATCCGGAGCAACCCCAACTGCTCCCTCTGGTTCTGGGTGGCCTTTTTTCCCAATATAAATAACTTCATAGCCTTCTTCTTTTTTCTGACGAATTAATTCGTGTGTATTTGTTACGTCAGGACAGGTGGCATCTATAGTCACAAGACCTTTTTGTTTTGCTAATTCACGAACTTCTGGTGATACACCATGTGCTGTAAAGATGACAGTTCCTTTATCAACTTTTTTTAATATTTCTTTCCGATTTTCTCCATCTAACGTGATGATCCCTTCTTCGGCGAAAGCATCTGTCACATGTTTATTGTGAACAATCATGCCCAATATATAAATAGGACGTGGCAGTGATTTATCTAACGCAGCGTTTCTTGCTATGACCATTGCATCAACAACACCATAACAATATCCACGAGGTGCAATTTTAATTACGTTCATAAAAAGTAAACCCTCCTGACTGAGGCAAGATGCCTACAATCTAATAATGTACATAACCATTATATTAGACAAAGGGACATAATACAAAGAAAGCTATTAAAGAGACGCTTATGTGAGATTTCTATGCGATGTTGGCGTTTATCTTACACTCCTGTTAAAAGTTAGTGGTAACTTTAAAAAACTCAGTGCGGAAAGAGATCCTCACTGAGCAAACTGCAACTATATATATAGCTTAGGGATGGATTGACCTGTTTGAACTTCTGATTGTTCGTTTGTTTCTTCTTCCGTTGAAAGTGGTTGACGAACATCCTCTTTATTTGCTTTATTACTAACTGTAGTTGTTTCTTTCTTTTTTTCTTCCTTTTCTAGATGATCATCAGTTTCCGTCTCATTGTCTGGAGCATCTTTTAACCCTTTGTATAATTTCCACATCGAAGGTAGGTTTTTAACAAGTGGGCCATATTGTTGGATGAGTGGGCCAACTTGCTGAGCAGTCTTTAATACTTGTTGTGTATTGGATAAAATAGATTGAAGTTTACCGGGATCTGTAAGTCCTTTTAACACAGAACCGCTTTCTGAAGCTCGTTGAAATCCACCTATAGCATTGCTTATATTTGGAGGAGACCCTACATTTCCTTGTGAACGAAAGCCTTGAAGTAATTTTGACAAAATATTTCCTCCACCAGGATTTGCTGTTTGATGTTGGCCTGACATTGGAAACGGCTGTCGAAATTGTTGACCTCCCATCATTTGAAAAGGGGGTCGTGTCGTCTGTCCAGGACGAGGGAAAAATTGATTGGGTGGCAATGAATAACACTCCTTTCTGTACGCGCGTGCTATCTCTATAATACAATATGCATATGGTGCTAAAACGACTGTCCATTTTTAAAAAAATTCAAGTGAAGTAGATGTTTGCGTGTTTGTTCTATATAATGTAAAAGTCGAAGCTACTTAGGAGGGAACAAAAAAATGGTTGAACATACATTTGCTCGGTTCCAATTGAAACCTTTTATTCAAAAAGCAATCGCACAACTTGGGTTCACGGAACCTACAGAAATCCAAAAAAAATTAATTCCGATCATTATGACGGGAAAAAGTGCAATTGGCCAATCACAAACTGGAACAGGAAAAACACATGCTTTCTTGTTACCAATTATAAATAAAATCAAGCCGGATTTACATGAGGTTCAAGCAGTTATTACAACCCCTACAAGGGAGTTAGCACAGCAAATTTACAAAGAAATCCGAACGATTAATCAATATGCTAGTGAGGATGAAAAACTAAAGGTCCGTTGCATTATTGGTGGGACGGACAAGCAACGTTCCATTAGTAAATTAAAGACGCCACCGCAAATAGTAGTTGGGACACCTGGCCGGATGAATAAATTAATAAAAGAGCAAGCATTATTTATTCATAAAGCATCTATCTTAGTTATCGACGAAGCAGATTTAATGTTCGATATGGGCTTTATTCACGATCTTGATCAGGTAGCTAGCAAAATGCCTACGGATTTACAAATGCTTGTGTTTTCAGCAACTATTCCAGAAAAGCTAAAGCCATTTTTAAAAAAGTATATGGAACATCCAGTTTATGAACAAGTACAACCGCAACGAATAACTGCTAAAAATATTGATCACGTTTTAGTTCCATTAAAAAGTAGGGACAAAATTTCATTGCTTCAAGATATTCTTATCAGTTATAATCCCTACTTAGCAATTGTATTTACAAATACAAAAGCAATGGCAAATACAGTTGCTGACAAATTAAGCGAAAATGGTTTAAAAGTAGGTAGGCTCCACGGGGATTTAAGCCCACGAGAACGAAAGAAAATGATGAGGCAAATTCGCCAACTTGATTATCAGTATGTTGTTGCAACTGACTTGGCTGCAAGAGGGATAGATATTGAAGGGGTTAGTCACATAATTAACTATGAATTACCGCGTGATTTAGACTTTTACGTACATCGTTCAGGTCGTACGGGACGAGCAAATTTATCAGGGATTGCGGCAACCATTTATGAACCGAGTGATGAGCATGCGGTTCACCAATTAGAAAAAATGGGGATTACCTTTCGTCATGTTGACATTAGAAAAGGGGAATGGATCGAACTCAGTGATCGAAATAGGCGAAAAAAACGATTCCCACGAAAAGATGGAAAAACGCGATCAACTGTTAAAAAGCCAAAAAAAATAAAGCCAGGTTACAAGCAAAAAATGAAGATAAAACAAGCAAAACAACATAATCGAAAAAAACAAAAGAGAAAATAAGAATAAATATTATCAAGGGAGTAGAGGTAAATGTTAAAAATTGGTTCACACGTATCGATGAAGGGGAAGAAAATGTTATTAGGAGCAAGTGAAGAGGCAGTCTCTTACGGTGCAAACACATTTATGATCTATACTGGTGCGCCCCAAAATACACGAAGAAAGAAAATAGAAGATTTGAATATTGATGTAGGTAAAGCCCATATGAAGGAAATGCTATTGAAGAAATGGTGGTCCATGCTCCATATATTATTAACATTGCTAACGCGATAAAACCAGAAACATTTGATCTTGGTGTTCGCTTTCTCCGTTCGGAAATAGAACGGACAGAAGCACTTGGAGCTAAGCAAATCGTATTGCACCCAGGTGCACATGTAGGCAAAGGAGCGGATGTTGGCATTAAAAAAATAATAGAAGGCTTAAATGAAGTCATTACACCAGAACAGGAGGCCACCATTGCATTAGAAACAATGGCTGGAAAAGGGACTGAATGTGGCAGAACATTTGAGGAACTCGCAGCAATCATTGATGGTGTTACACATAATGAGAAGCTATCTGTTTGCTTTGATACTTGTCATACCCATGATGCAGGTTATAACATTATAAATGATTTTGATGGTGTATTAAATGAGTTTGATAAAATTATTGGAATTGAACGGATAAAAGTATTTCATATTAATGATAGTAAAAATGACCGTGGTGCAGAAAGGATAGACATGAAAATATTGGCTTTGGCCATATTGGCTTCGATGCACTTAATTACATCGTTCATCATCCGCAATTGACGGAAATTCCTAAAATTTTAGAAACACCATTATGTCGGAGAAGATAAAAAGAATAAGAAACCCCCTTATAAACATGAAATTGAAATGTTAAAAAATAAAACTTTTCGTGAAGATCTACTTACATCTATCATGAATGAAGATTAGAAAAAGAAAAAGAAGAGGGAGAAAAATCTCTCCCTTTTTCTTACATTGTTATTGACTAAATCGAATGAAAAGACGATTTATTTCCCGTGCAGTTTCTGGATTAGCAATTTTAGCAATTTCTTTAATGATCTTCGTTCTTTCTGTATTATTAAAGATATCAAATGTTTTCCTCGTAAGTATGTGGTAATTTTCTCCGCTTCTTCCGAATTTAATTGTACATGAAATTGATTTGCATACTTTAAGAGTTCATCTGCTGTTATCGAATTCATTTTATAATTGATTATATTTTTTATTAGTTTCATGGAAATCACTCCTCATTAAAAGTTATGCAGAGCACAAGTCTAATGTGTCAAAGAATCATGCATAAGTTCATTCTATTGACTTCACCCCTCTGTTCATGTATACTGCAATATGTAAATCGTAATGATTCTAAAAGAGGTGAGAATAAAATTAGATGGAAGACGAATAATGTACATACAAATATAAAAATTTACTTTTCGGTATGAACGCGAAAATGTACTGAAAAATATTCACTTAAATATAAAAAAAGGTACATACCTTGCACTTATTGGCCCTAATGGTTCTGGTAAATCTACTTTATTAAAGTTAATCCTCGGGCTTTTAAAGCCACAAAGTGGAGAAATTCATTTATTTGGTCAACCCAAGCATCATTTAAAGAGTGGCAACGAATTGGTTTCGTATCACAAAAAGCAAACTCTTTTAATACTGGTTTTCCAGCTACCGTATATGAAGTTGTTGCGAGTGGATTAACAAAGAAAATTGGTTTGTTTCACTTCATTGGAAAAAAATATGCGACCAAAAATAAAAGAGGCCATTCGAAAAGTGGGGATGGAGCCATTTATTGATCGAAATATCGGAGACTTATCTGGTGGACAGCAACAAAGGGTATTTATTGCAAGAGCATCATGTCAGTGAACCAGACATCCTAATATTAGATGAACCGACGGTAGGGGTGGACCTAAAAAAATGTTCAGCATCCTTTTATAACATGTTGGAAGAATTGAATACGAAAATTCATATTACGCTAATATTAGTCACACATGATTTGAGAGCAATTATAAAGGAGTAAACGAGGTTGCATGTCTAAATAAAGAACTATATTTTCATGGGAGTGTAGAACAATTCCGTCTTCTATCCGATAGGGAGTTATCAGCTCTTTTTAATCATGAAGTGGTTGCTGCATCATCGCAATTATGAAGTAGAGAAGAAGGTGACAAAGATGATCTAAAGCACTTTTTCAATATGAATTTTTATAAAATACATTTATTACGGGGATGATTATTGGGGTGATTGCACCGTTAATTGGTACATTTATTGTTGTAAGAAGACTATCACTTATCGCGGATGCATTGAGTCATGTAACCCTTTCCGGTATTGCAGCAAGTTTGTATTTAAGTAAAAAGGTAAGTGTTTTCGCTGGTCTCAATCCACTGTATATCGGTATGCTTTTTTCTGTCTTCGGTTCTTTACTGATTGAACGATTACGAAATGTATATTCCCATTATCAGGAATTGGCGATTCCGATTATTTTATCCGGTGGTGTCGGTCTCGGAGTGTATATTTATCTCGTTAGCGGATGGATTTAACACAGAACTGTTTAATTATTTATTTGGAAGTGTCAGTGCTGTTAGTCGCTCGGATTTATATGTTATCCTAGCCATTAGTGTAGCCGTTTTAATAGTGATTATTTTTCTCTATAAGGAATTATTTTTATTATCTTTTGATGAAGAGTATGCACATGCATCAGGAATACAAGCTAAATCGATACATTTTGTTTTTATGGTTTTAATTGCGTTGGTTATTGCCATATCAATGAGAGTAGTCGGAATTTTGCTTGTTTCTTCATTAATGACTTTACCTGTAGCAGCAAGTATGCGAATTGCTCGAGGGTTTAAACAAACGATTTTTTATGCAATTATCTTCGGAGAAATTTCTGTTGTTGGCGGGCTTATTAGTGCTTATTATTTGATTTAGCCCCCGGGGGAACATTGTGATGATCGCTATTACGATTTTGCTATTCGCCATCTTATTTAATAAATTTCAATCAAGAACAGGCAGCCCCAATCAAGTATATTGAGGTGAAGATAATGAATGTAAGAAAAGCAATTAAAATAATGAAGGAAAACGGGTTTAGAGCATACAGAGAAAAGAGATTAGATATCCTTGAGTTTTTTGCAAAACGCAATAAGTATTAACAGCTAAAAATATATTGAAACATATGAAACAAAGATATCCTACCATTAGTTTTGATACGGTATATCGCAATTTATCCTTATTTTCCGAATTGAGAATATTGAGGAAACAGAATTATTTGGTGGAAAACATTTTCGTTTGTTCCTGTGGAGATAAAGCATCATCACCATTTTATCTGCCTAGATTGTGGAAAAACGAAAGAAATAAAAACATGTCCGATGAATGTATTAGAAGAAGATTTAAATGGCTACGATATATCTGGACATAAGTTTGAAATTTATGGTAAATGCCCTACTTGTTAAATGGACAGGAATCAAAACCGCTAATAAGGTCTTAAAACAGTGGAAGGTGGCGTCTTCTTAGTTTGAGCTCACGCAAGGACGGGAAGGCTCGTCAAGCCTGCGGAAAGCGCATGAACAAAAATAGAAGCAGGGCTGTCAAAAGGCATTGCTCGTAACTTTTTGACAGTCTCCCTTTACATAAAATATAGCCAAAAAACCCCATCTCCTAAATCCTTCAATCTTTACTATCATTTCCTCACTACTTCCTTCTCAATTTAAATAATTAGTATATCGTTCTTTAGGTGCTAAACATTAACATATTTAAAATACTAAGAAACGTGAACAATAATAATGCTCCTTATTTTATTAGAAAGTGAGGGGATATCATGAATGATGATCAGCGCCAAGAAGAACATGAGCGCTTAAGAATGGTAGATAATGAAAACTATAATCATGAGCATGATTATAATGAGGAAACGGCTGCAGAAATAGATGCCCCAGTAAATCAACCGACTGATATGGAAGAAGATAGAGAAGAGGTAGTAGATGGTACTGTTCTCGGTTATATAGCATTAGGTATCTCAATTATTTCTTTGTTCTTCCTACCGGTTTTGTTAGGAACAACAAGTATTATAATGGGGTTTTTCGCCAGAAGAAGAGGTGCGACTGCTCTCGGAGTCTGGGCAATGGTTATTGGGGCAGTACTTGTTAGTCATCGGTTTGTTCATTCTCCCTTTTGTTTAGCATTGATAAATACATTTTCAAAATTTAGGAGCATTTTGAAAAGAAAAAGGCGTGGTTCATTCCACGCCTTTACATATTTTCGTTTTCTTGTTCATTTGCTTTTTTCGCATGATATTCTTCCGCCAATATGTCTATTTCTTTTTTTAGTTCGTCAACCATTGTTTCCTCGGGAACTTTACGAACAGTTTTACCATGGCGGAAAAGTAATCTTTCTCCTCTTGCTTCTGCAATTCCAATATCAGCTTCTCGTGCCTCACCAGGACCATTTACTGCACAGCCTAAGTACTGCTACTTTGGATAGGGGCTTTAATTTTCTGGGATATATTCTTCCCATTTCATTAGCGATACTTAATGGAGATCAATCTCAATTCTACCGCATGTTGGACATGAAATTAATTGTAGCTGCATTGGAAGACAAGTCCAAATCCTTTAAGCAGTTCCCTTGCTACTTTTACTTCTTCAACAGGATCTGCACTTAAAGAAATGCGAAGTGTATTTCCAATTCCTCCATGTTCAAAAAGTGCTTCCTAAGCCCGCTGCATCTTTTGATCGTCTCCGGCAAATAATGTACCCGATTCAGTAATACCTAGATGGGATCGGATAGTTGAACGAATCTAGCCCTTTTTTCATACGCTTCGATTCGCTAAAATCACATCAAGCTTTTAAGGAAACGATAATATCGTGGAAATCTAAGTCTTCCAGAATTTTAATATGGTGCAACGCACTTTCAACCATGCCATCTGCTGTTGGATAACCATATTTTTTAAGGATATGTTTTTCTAAACTTCCAGCATTTACACCGATTCGTATAGGTATCCCGCGTTCTTTAGCAGCTTTCACTACTGCTTCGACTTTTTCCCTGCGACCGATATTGCCTGGATTGATTCGAATTTTATCCGCGCCACCTTCAATGGCTTTTAATGCTAAACCATAATCGAAGTGAATATCAACAACAAGAGGGATGTTTATCCGCTTTTTGATTTCTGGAATCGCATTTGCAGCTCGTTCATCTGGACAAGCAACCCTTACTAGTTGACATCCAGCTTCTTCTAAGCGATTTATTTACTAACTGTAGCCTCTATATCATGCGTTTTAGTAGTTGTCATACTTTGAACAATAAGTTCATTGCTACCTCCGATCGTTAAATTACCTACTTTGACCGGACGTGTTTTAGAACGATGAATGATCTCACCCAAGAGTATGTCTCTCCCTTTATAAATTTAAATGAATCATATTTGTTAAGTAGTATACATAAACAATTGTATCAATTTTATTATTACATTGACAAGAAAGACATAAAAGGAGCTTTATTTAACTGTAAAGAATAACTATCACGAATCTTGCTCATCCATATATACAGGGAACTTGTAATGCTTTCCAATTTCTATTTCCTCAGGTAAAAGTCCATTGTTAAGCTTTTTAAAATCCTCCACAACTTCTCCAATAGGAACAGGTATGTCGTTCTTTCTATAGTGTTCAACGATAGATAATACGGTATCTCTCCTGGTTTTATTTTTACTGTCATATAATAATTACTATTTTCCGTTTGAGGGGGGATAGAGTGAGCGGGTATAGTGCCAAATTTTAGGTCATATACATACTTATAGCGATGATTATTACAGCGAGTAGAGCGATTATTTTTCTCACTACATCTTAACCTCCATTTTTTGTACAGGCTATTAACATGATTATGTTTTGATGTTTATTTTTATGAATAAAAAAACAGCTACAAATGTAGCTGTTCGGTATTTCTAAATAAAGTAAGATGAGTGAGGAGAAATATTGTAAAAGCAAAAAATATGTAGAAAAATGCTGTTGCTCTCTTTAAAATAAATGTATGTGAATGGTGTATTATCTCTTTTTTGGTTTTGGCATTTTCCTCTAATACTCAAGTAAATGATGATGAGCGTAATCATCCAGTCTAGCAACATTTGAAAGGCAAGCTCAACTCTGCAGCATTTGCATTATCGAAAGAAAATGGTGGGTAATGTGATGCCATACTGCAGTTAATCTCCACCCATGTCGATAAACCAGTTTACGCTGGAAGCAGCTTAGCAATAAAGACTGCAACTAATGCAAATAGAGAAACTTTTATAAATCCTATACCAGCAGTAAACAAATAAAACAATAAGAAAAATATTGGTAATATAATCCACCTTGCATCAGCGGCCGTATCTAAAAAAGTAGTGATTGTTTCATTCGTAATATTGATATCACCAAATGTCGTATAGGAAAAAGTTTGTGCAGTCCTACCGTCTGTGACAATGATCAGCTCATCTTTTAGCAGTCCCATTGCATTATTTTTGCTTTCAATATCTTCCGCTTTCATTGTGCCAGTAGGATCAAAATAGATGGGCATATCATTACCTGTAAATTTCATTGGCTCGTTCACATCAGCCGTTAATGTCCCATTGCTAATAGTAAAAAGAGGGAATGTCTTCAGCAAAGATTGCTTTTGCATCATTTATGAGTTCAGCGGTGAACATAGTAAAATGATAGATGCCAGGTAACACCGAAAGAAACATTAAAAGAAATACATAGGCAATTGTTTTTCCAATTTTTTGATATCTGAATTTAGCAATGTCTTTCGGTGAATATAAACTTTTTATTAATTGTTTAAAAATGTTCACAATTTCACATCCTCTATCGATACGATGTTTGTCTGTTTTTATTTTAATATGAAGGGTCGAAAAAATGAAGTAAATGTTACTTTTTTAAAAAAACCCTTTACTTCTTACGATGTTTTTATCCATAATTATATAGGATGAAAAAATTTGTCGAAAAAATGCATCTTAGGGGTTGAGATGAAGTGGAAGTGGATTTCCAACAAATGATATTTCAGTTTTTAGGGGGACTAGGGATCTTCCTATTTGGGATTAAATCAATGGGAGATGGTCTACAAAAATCCGCTGGGAATAAGTTGCGCGATATTTTAGACCGGTTTACAACAAACCCAATTATGGGGGTGTTTGCTGGTATTATCGTTACCATATTAATTCAGAGCAGTTCGGCAACAACCGTTATTACCGTTGGACTAGTCAGCGCTGGCTTCATGACATTACGCCAAGCAATCGGAGTCATTATGGGGGCCGACATCGGAACGACTGTGACTGCTTTCATTATCGGTCTTGATGTAGGTGCTTATGCCTTACCGATTATGGCTCTAGGTTCAATGATGTTATTCTTCTTTAAAAATAAAAAAGTAAATATATATGGACAAGTATTTTTTGGTTTCGGTGCTCTTTTCTATGGACTTGAATTAATGGGAGATGGCATGAAACCATTGCGTTCGTTAGAAGCGTTTCATCAGTTAACAATAAGTATGAGTGAACAACCTATTTTAGGAGTAGTTGTAGGAACTATTTTTACGGTCATTGTGCAAAGTTCAAGTGCAACAATTGGGATTTTACAGGGCTTGTTTGCTCAAGGTTTAGTCGATTTAAAATCGGCATTGCCAGTATTATTTGGAGACAACATTGGGACAACTGTTACTGCTGTCCTAGCCGCCATAGGTGCTAGTGTAGCTGCAAAAAGAGCAGCTGCTACACATGTGTTGTTTAATTTAATTGGATCAACAATATTTTTACTCATTTTACCTATTTTCACTAAGCTTATTGAATTTTTTCAGCGTTCATTAAGTTTAAATTCGGAAATGACCATTGCTTTTGCACATGGTACTTTCAACATCACCAATACACTCATTCAATTTCCTTTTATTGGAGTGTTAGCTTATATCGTTACAAAAATGATTCCGGGCGAAGATGCAATTATTGCCTATAAACCTAAACATCTGGATCCAGCTTTTGTTAGAGAATCCCCTTCAATTGCCTTAGGACAGGCACGAGAGGAAATTTGGCGTATGGGCGAGTTTGCTATCCATGGGTTAAAGGAGACGCAATCGTTTCTTGAAACAAAGCATACAAAACATTCAAATAATGCCTTTCAGTTAGAATCAGCATTGAATGATTTGGATCGTAAAATAACCGATTATCTCGTTTCGATTTCAACAACATCATTGTCAGATGAGGAATCATCCTTGCATAATATATTAGTTGACACAGTACGTGATATTGAGCGGATAGGAGACCATTTTGAAAATATAGTTGAGTTGGTTGACTTTCAGATAACAAATAAAGTAAGTATTACAGACGAAGCAATGAAAGATTTGGAAGAAATGTTTTCACTTACGATCGAAACAGTCGAGGGTGCTATCACATCTTTACATGCACAAGATCTTGAACGGGCAAAAGAAGTATTGAAAAAAGAAACACTTATTGACCAAATGGAAAGAAAACTTCGAAGACAACATATACTTCGACTCAATGAAGGATCTTGTTCAGGCCAAGCTGGCATTGTGTTTGTTGATATTGTAAGTAACTTAGAAAGAATTGGAGACCATGCGGTTAATATTGCTGAAGCAGTACTTGGTGTAAGACATATTTAAAATATGAAAGAGGGATAAGAAATGGAATGGGTATACTGGTTGTTGATCATTATTTTTATCATCATTGCATTCATCGGACTCATATACCCAATTATCCCAAGTGTGATATTCCTATTTGCTGCTTTTTTATCATACGGTATTTTCTTTTCTTTCTCTTCATTTAATATGACGTTTTGGCTCATCCAAGGACTTTTTGTACTACTATTACTCGGAACTGACTACCTTGCCAATATCATAGGAGCTAAAAAATTTGGTGGTTCGAAGGCTGGAGTGTGGGGCAGTACGATTGGACTATTGATTGGCCCATTTGTTATACCTATATTTGGTATTATTATTGGTCCATTTCTCGGGGCAGTATTAGGGGAAGTGCTTGTCAATAAAACGCCTTTTAAAAAGGCATTCACTATTGGGATAGGTTCTTTTTTAGGTTTTATTGGTAGTATGATTACGAAGGGAATCATCCAACTAATCATGGTTATTTACTTTGTTTTCGTTATTCGTTCATGAATGGTTTGACAAAATGTTGATACAGGCTTATAATCTTTCTTGTCACTAAGTTAATTAAAATAAGGATGGACCCTTAGCTCAGCTGGTTAGAGCTGACGGCTCATAACCGTCCGGTCGCAGGTTCGAATCCTGCAGGGTCCATTATGAGAACCGCTTTTTGGCGGTTTTTCTTTTTTATTATAAAATATAATTATGAAGGGTATATTATCTAATAAATAAGAGCAATATGTTTGAAGGCTATTTCATTATTTGTTATGATTAAATTGAAAATGCTTGAATGATTCAACGATTCAAGCAATTCAAAAATAGTTACATAGGGAGGAATTTAAATGGCATTTGAATTACCACAATTACCTTATGCATAGATGCATTTGAACCACATATTGACAAAGAAACAATGAACATTCACCACACGAAACACCACAACACATATGTTACAAACTTAAACAATGCATTAGAAGGAAATGAAGAATTACTAGCAAATCAGTTGAAGAAGTTAATGGCTAATTTAGATGCGGTTCCAGAAGCTGCTCGTACAGCTGTTCGTAACAATGGTGGCGGACATGCGAACCACTCACTATTCTGGAAATCTTTCTCCAAATGGCGGCGGCGCACCAACTGGCGAATTAGCTGATGCAATCAGCAATAAATTCGGTAGCTTCGAAAGCTTCAAAGAAGAGTTTGCAAAAGCAGCTACAACTCGTTTTGGTTCTGGCTGGGCTTGGTTAATAGTAACTAATGGTGAACTAGAAATTACAAGCACACCAAACCAAGACTCCCCATTAATGGAAGGTAAAAAACCAATTCTTAGGTCTTAGATGTATGGGAGCACGCTTACTACCTAAAATATCAAAACCGTCGTCCTGAATATATTGCTTCTTTCTGGAACGTTGTAAATTGGGATGAAGTATCAAAACGTTACAGCGAAGCAAAATAATTATAATGAAAAAAGCGAATGTCCACTAGAGTTCCTTTTTCTCGTCAATAAAAATAACCAATTTGAACCAGCGACAACATGTAAAAGAGAAGATCTGCTTGTGCTTACTGGAAACCAGTCAAATATGACTTTCTTTATTCATTGATTTTTAAGTATAAACTCCTTGTTTTCTTGAAACAAAAGTAATAAGAAAAAGGGAAGTTTTGTTAAATGAGTAATTTAGTAAATGGCTAGGGGAAGTTAGAGCTGACGAAAGGATTTAACCTTATTGTTAATTATCGGTGGGTTATACTCTCTTAAGTGTTGCTTTATCCAATACGTTTGTAAATATTTACTTATGGAAACAGTCGGGCAAATATTTAGATATTTGCCCTATTTAATTTACGATTGTCGTCTTCGCAACCGCTTACATTTATTTTAGCTGGGCGGTGGGCTAAGAAAATTGACAGGATTATCGTTCTTAGAATAGGTGTGATTTTTTTAGCTCTATTTTATTTAATGGTACTATATTATTGGTAAAAGGCTTCTACATTATTTAGTGTTATTAGGAAGTCTATTAGGAGTAGTATGGTTTTTATTGGCTTGCCTATAATGTACTAACCTTTGAAATAACTGAACCAGAAACAAGAGATTTTTTTAATGGATTTTTAGGTACACGTAATTCGTTCGGTGGAATGATTGGGCCCTATCGTTGCTGGAATATATTATCACTCGATTTTACTTCGTTTAAAGGATATACAATTGTGTTTTGGATTTCTTTAAGCCTATTTGCAACGGCAGTTATTTATAAGCTTTTTTTTACAGCGGAGAGGAGCGAAAGGGAATATTGCGTTTACGCAAATTATAAAAGAAAGAGAATATAATAGAAAACTGGCGAATGATAACAAACGCCCAATTTTTTCCAAGGTTTAAGGGAAGGAACGTTTATATTTGTCATTTCTGTTTTTGTATTTATCTCTACTGGGAGTGAATTCGCTCTCGGAACATTTAATTTAGTTCATTCAGGTATCGCTTTCATTGTATATTTATTAGTCGGTAAAGTAATTAAAAGGAGAATCGTAACAAAGCCATTTTGTTTGGTGGTGTATTGTTATACTTAGCCCTTTTTATTATCATCACCGATGTGACGTATGCACGTCTTTTGCTATATGCTGCCGTTATCGCAGTTGCCTATCCTGTCTTATTAGTCCCTTACATTTCAATCACATATGATGTCATTGGAAGAGGATGGAAAGCAGCAGAAATGAGGATTGAATATATTGTTGTTCGCGAGCTATTTTTAAATGGTGGTCGCATTGTTTCGATCTTATTGTTTATTGTTGCTATTTCATTTTTCAATGAAGAAAAAAGTATCCCTATGTTACTCTTAATTATTGGTGCTGGACATGCCATTGCCTATTTATTTGTAGAAAAGTAAATTTACAAGCAAGTGTTATTTCATAATTGCTATAAAGTTTGCACCTATCTATAAGAAAAAAATGTTCGTTTCTTTTACAATAGTGTGAGAGGGGATAACCTCCTCCTTTTTGATTTTATCAAAATGAATAAATGGATGTTATAAAGGTTTGGGGAGGGGTATGATTCATTGAAAAATAATAAGAAAGAAAAAAGCAGTACCATTTAGAATGAATCTCCTCTTCTTCATCATCTTTTTATTATTCTCCCTCTTAGTGCTTCGATTAGGAGTAGTACAAATAGTCAAAGGAGAAGATTATAAGCGAGAGGTAACAACGGATGATACGATTGTCAAAACCGCGGTGCCAAGAAGAGGAGAAATATTTGATCGCACAGGGAAGTTAGTTGTCGGTAATACGCCTTTAAATGCCATTACATATACACGACCAAAACTAATCAAGCCTGAAGAGATGCTTAAAATTGCGGAAAATCTGGCAAAGTTGATTGATATAGAAACAGATGTTTCACAGATAGTGATAAAAGAGATTATTGGCTTTTAAAAAATAGTGATGAAGCGGAGAAGAAAATTTCAAAAAAAGAACTAGCTAAATTGAAAGATAAAGAATTAACAGATGGAGAAATATATAAAATTCGCAAGAAACGTGTAACAAAGGAAGAATTAGACTCATTAACGGATAAAGACATGAAAATCCTTGCTA
>CAVVKR010000054.1:0-108580 GCA_963748745.1 uncultured Bacillaceae bacterium
ATGATGAAAAAAGAAAGCAACAAAGACTTATTCAAAGCCTGCATGTTCCTAAAGGACATGCTCGAAGCTTCGTTTGCAAACTTCGATCTTGATACAGATGGTAGAATGCATGCATTTGAATATGTTGCTAGTTTTGCTGACCGATATGTTTCTGGTAAGAAAATGAAGGGAATATATATCTATGGTGGATTTGGGTCGGAAAATCCTATTTGTTAGGTGCACTTGCGAATCAGCTAGCAGAAAAACGAATTCCCTCTATGCTCGTATATGTACCGTAATTTTTACGGGAAATGAAACAGTCATTAGCGGACAGAAGTTTAGATAAAAAGTTGGATGTTGTGAAAAAGGCACCGATCTTAATGTTAGATGATATTGGTGCAGAATCGATGTCCAAGCTGGGCTCGACGGAGTAATTCTTAGCCATTTTACAGTTTCGTATGCATGAACATTTGCCTACTTTCTTTTCATCGAATTTCAATTTGGATGAACTAAAACATCATCTTACTTATTCACAGCGTGGAGAAGTTGAAGAAATGAAAGCAGCTAGAATGATTGAACGGATAAAATATTTAGCTATGCCAATAAGGATTGATGGACCGAATCGAAGAAATTGAATGTCATTTTCCTGCTTCTAAAATGAACAAGCTCCCCATATATATAAAACAGAGATTTCCAAAAAGGGGCGATTGCTTTGGAGTTTATTTTTAAACATTTACATGATGCTATTTGGTTTCATGAGCATTTATATAATAAACAATTACCATCAACATATAAGAAACAAAATTTCAAAAACAGAAGCATTTTGTTATTACGGTCGATCTTCATCAAGTTTCACTTGCTGATTTGCAAGATGTCATTATCACCTTTATAACTCATAAAAAAAGAAAAGAATGGACACATGAAATTTTATTCAAACAATTTTATTATGAGGATGAAATTGAAATAGACAAAGAGTGGATTGTTTGTGAAATGTTTAATGGGAAAGACCGGAATTAACCGCACTTGTAAGGAAAGTGGACGAAAAGGAAATCATTTCCGATGTTATCCAATCTTTATTTGATCCACCTAAAAGCGTGTCGTTTAATTCATTTTTTAAATTTAGATTTAAAAATATTTTGATTATTTAATAGAATATATTGAAGTGGCAATCGATGAGTATAAAATGGAACAAGATTACCAAGTATATATTCAAATGTTGCGTGATTATATCTATAAAAGAGAGCGAAAAAAGAAAGTTGTTCACATTTATATGGAGAAATGTTCTGTTTTTTATGATAAGGATTTTCAAAAAATTTCCTCTGATGTGTTGACAAACTTATTAGACAAACGATTGTTAACAAATCATCCGACGATTATATCGATTCAAAAACAATCGCACCTTTATTATCGATCGCGACCTAAAAGTATATGTGTATACAAATAAACCTGAGCAAGGATTGATTCGAACGATGAAGAATATTTTTGAAGAACGCATGCACCTAATGTTCTACACGGCAATTTTGGGAGAAAAAAACAATGTTCAATCGTGAATAAGTAGGTCAGATCCTTGATTTTCAAGATGCAAGCTATTATAATTATTTACATATATAATTAACTTGCATTTGCCATGATCAATCGAACATTTTAACTAGTAATGATAAGGACAAGGGTATTCAATCGATGATTTTACAGAGAGGGGAGTCGTGGCTGGAAGCTCCCTAAAACGGATGAATACTTACCACCTTTAACGGCAATCATGAACATTATGAACTAGTGATTGCCGGGAACAGCCGTTATTCTCTAACCCAAAAGTCATTATGTGAGCTATTATCGATCATAAGGTAATTATAGTAGTATTTCACATATTGAAAATGAGGGTGGAACCACGTGATACAAACTCGTCCCTTTCCGCGGGAGCGAGTTTTTTTTATGTTCAAAAATGAATAAAAAAGGAGCGAAGAACATAAATGTCACAAACAAATCCAAATTACTTTTCCAGATGGAGCTGTAAAGGAGTTTCCTCTAGGAACAACAACAGAAGATATTGCTGCATCAATTAGTCCTGGACTTAAGAAAAAAGTCAATTGCGGGTAAATTTAATGGAAAACTAATATGATTTAAGGCGCCCAATCCAAGAAGAGGGTGCGATCGATATCGTTACACAAGAATCTGACGGAAGCACTTGAAATACTTACGACATAGTACAGCTCATTTAATGGCACAAGCTGTCAAACGTCTATTATCAAAAATGCAAAATTTGGTGTTGGTCCAGTGATCGAAAATGGCTACTATTACGATATTGATATTGAGATTCCTTGACTCCTGATGACTTACCAAAGATTGAAAAAGAAATGAAAAAAATTGTAAGTGAAAATCTTGAAATAGTAACCGTAATTAGAAGTGAGCCGTGACGAAGCAATAAGATTTAGTGAATTTGCTCGATGAGTATAAACTAGAATTAATTGATGCGATTCCTGCTGAAAGCAAGTAACAATTTATAAGCAAGGTGAATTTATATGACCTTTGCCGTCGGACGCATGTGCCGTCAACGGATAAGATAAAAGCATTTAAGCTTAAACATAGCGGGTGCTTATTGGCGAGGAGATAGCGATAATAAAATGATGCAACGTATTTATGGTACAGCTTTTTGAAAAAGAAAGACTTGGAACAGCATTTAAAATTTTTTGAGGAAGCAAAAAAACGGGACCACGAAAACTAGGAAAGCAATTTGAATTATTCATGTTCTCTGAGGAAGCACCAGGCATGCCTTTTTATTTACCGAATGGGCAGATAATACGTACAGAGCTAGAGAACTTTTCACGCGCACTTCAAACGAAAGCGGGGTATGCAGAAGTCCGCACGCCATTCATGATGAACCAACGTCTGTGGGAGCAATCGGGTCACTGGGATCATTACCATGAGAATATGTATTTTTCAGAAGTGGAAAACGAAAAATTTGCGATGAAGCCGATGAACTGTCCAGGACATATGTTAATCTATAAAAATAGTCTTCATTCTTACCGTGATTTACCAATTCGTATGGCTGAATTTGGTCAAGTCCATCGCCATGAATTTAGTGGTGCTTTAAACGGACTATTACGCGTTCGAACATTTTGCCAAGATGATGCGCATATTTTTGTGAGACCATAATCAAATTAAAAGCGAAATAAAGCAAGTTATTCATCTCATTGATGAAGTTTATCGAACTTTTGGTTTTGAATATTCGGTTGAACTTTCAACAAGGCCAGAACAATCTCTATGGAAGTGATGAGATTTGGGAATGATTCGGAAGAGGCACTAAAGAATGTATTAGAGGATCTAGCGATTAATTATCAATTAAATGAGGGGGATGGTGCATTTTACGGACCAAAAATCGACTTCCATATTAAAGATGCACTAGGACGTAGCCATCAATGCGGAACAATTCAACTCGATTTCCAAATGCCTGAAAAGTTTGACCTCACGTATATTGATGAAAACAATGAAAAAGTTCGTCCAGTGGTCATTCACCGTGCAATTTTTGGCTCAATCGATCGTTTTATTGGTATTCTTAATTGAACATTTTGCAGGTGCTTTCCCAACATGGCTCGCACCTATGCAAGTACAAATTATTCCTGTTTCTCCAGAAGTTCATTAGGATTATGCAAGAAGTGTAAAAACAGTTGAAGACAGAGGGATTCGAGTTGAGCTTAGATGAACGAAATGAAAAAATGGGTTACAAAATCCGTGAAGCTCAAATGCAAAAAATCCCGTATATGCTTGTACTTGGCGATAAAGAGATCGAAGAGAACAGTAAATGTGCGTAAATATGGTGAGAAAAAATCAGAAACAATTCCGTTTTCGTCATTTTTACAATCATTAAAACAAGAAGTAAATAAAATTCAGCAATAATAAGAGTTATGTTAAGCTTATGGAAAAAATGCAAGGAAAGAACATCCCCGTAAATATATGGAAATGGACGGGGATGCTTGTTTGTTTATTTTATATTTCTCATCGATGAATCCATTACATAGGCAACTGTTATGCTTGTTATAAGTGAGACTAATACGATCGTAACTTTTTTAGGAGAAAGAATAACTTCTCCACGTGAAAATCTAATTTGACATGGAAACACTATCATGGTATAGTTCTTATGTAAAGTTAAATATTGTATTCGGAAGATAGATAGGCCCGCTTCTCGCCTGATCTCATGCTTTCATTGCAGTTGGCAGGCTTCGAGAGTTATTGCCATTCGACGAAATCGATTTTTCATTTGTATTCGAATTGCTGTGCGGGTTTCTATAACCGGCACTTTTTTTATTGCCTATAAAAAGTATTCAAGTCTTTATATCATTTGGGCGGAATCGAGTGTACGGTTCTCTATTTTAATCATGTTTGTTCTCATTTAATGTTGTAAAAGTTAATGGACTGGGTTATGAGCTTTCAGAAAAATAACTGGAGCTTAAAAATCTTGGAGGTGGCTAACCATTAGCAAAGATATGATGGTAAATGAAGGCATTCGTGCCCGTGAGCTTCGACTAGTCGATCATAATGGAGAGCAATTGGGAGTTAAATCCCGCAATGAAGCATAGAAATCGCTTCGAGAGTGTAAATCTTGATGTTGTTCTTGTTGCACCTAATGCAAAACCACCTGTAGCTCGAATTATGGACTATGGGAAACATCGTTTTGAACAACAAAAAAAAGAGAAAGAAGCACGTAAAAATCAAAAAGTCAATCAATTTGAAGGAAGTTCGTTTAAGTCCTACAATTGAAGAACATGATTTCAATACAAACTTCGAAACGGTCGTAAATTCCTTGAAAAAGGCGATAAAGTGAAAGCTTCCATTCGTTTTAGAGGTCGTGCGATCACACATAAAGAAATAGGGCAGCGTGTCTCAATCGATTTGCAGAAGAATGCAAAGATATAGCAACGGTTGAATCAAAACCGAAAATGGATGGTCGAAGCATGTTTCTAATTTTAGCACCAAAAAATGAAAAGTAATAGTTTTGAGGAGGAAAAAGCTATGCCAAAAATGAAAACACACCGTGGCGCAGCAAAACGATTCAAAAAAACAGGTTCAGGAAGCTTAAAACGTTCACATGCTTATACAAGTCACTTGTTTGCAAATAAATCACAAAAACAAAAACGTAAACTACGTAAATCAGCAATGGTATCAAAAGGAGATTATCAGCCGTATTCGCCAATTGTTAGATAATATGAAGTAATATGATTGCAATCGATCAACTAGGAGGGAAATAATATGGCACGTGTTAAAGGCGGGTAAAGTAACCCGCAAACGTCGTAAAAAAGTTTTAAAATTAGCAAAAGGTTATTATGGTTCCAAACATAGATTATTCAAAGTTGCAAATCAGCAAGTAATGAAATCATATAATTATGCATACCGTGATCGTCGCAAAAAAAGCGCGACTTCCGTAAGCTTTGGATTACACGTATTAATGCAGCAGCACGCATGAACGGTCTTTCTTACAGCCGTTTAATGCACGGATTAAAAGTTGCAGGCATTGAAATAAACCGAAAAATGCTTGCTGATTTAGCCGTACATGATGAAAAAGCATTTGCCGAATTAGCAAATAAAGCTAAGGCTCAATTACAAAAATAGTAATGGAAAAAAAGAGGCTGGGACATAACTAGCTTTAAATAATAAAAAAAGGATTGCATCAGCAAATTTTGTTGATCCAATCCTTTTTTTGTTCTGTACGATTCCGTGTTTTCATCATTATCAATGTCAATGGCAGTGTATTTCCTTCAGTTTACTGCCATTAACGCAAATCCTCTTTCATTTGCTACTTTCGATTTTCCTCTAACGGAAAATTGAGTGAAACAAAAATTAGCCTTCGAGAATTCAAAAACTGGATCCACAAGTGGTTACTTTCATTTTATGAGAGGTTGTCCTTTTTGTTTACTTAAAAATCATCGAAATAACGATATATTGACTGGAACGAAAGACAGTTGACTCCCGCGGGAACAGCACGAGTCTGAATATCCCGTAGCGACGCGGACGAGGAGCTACAGAAGCTGAGGCCGTGCCTGCGGTAAGCAACTGTTTGAAGTGAAAGTCAACATCATTCAATAAAAAAGAAGGCAATTTCCTTTTATAAAAATGAAAGGAGTCCAGTTTAATCATCAACTGAACTCCTTTTTCTTATTTAGATGGGTTTAATCCCAGCCTCTTTTTATTGGATGCTTTTTCGAAAAGCTCGACACTGCTTGATGTAGCGATCTTGCTTGTATCCATACTGTAAATGTAGGTATCTCGCCGAGTAATACTTACACGTATTCATTTCTTAATCATACGTAGCTAGTAAGAGGCGAAAGCATTGTACTTTTCACTTGTTGACTGTCATATAGTGGAGGATAACCAATATATATTGTAGTAGAATCACCAGAGATGAAAGCAGGTGAAGACGATAAAGGAACAATTACTTATGTTGTTTTCATTCCTTGAGGGGGGGCAGTGTTTTAGCACCTATTTTTTTTATTTTATTTCACTTGCTTCGGCAGTTTTTATTTATACCTGTTGCTGTCGTCTGTATAGCAGGAGGGGTTTTATTTGGTAGCTTCCTTGGGACGATTTATTCCCTTATAGGATTGCTACTTCTTTCCATCTGTTTTTATTTTTTTGTCAAACAGATGTCCTTTATTTATGAAAAATTAATGAAAGTAAAAATGAAATGGTTTGGAACTTATGCACAGTTTACTGTTGCACAAATTGCTATTTTGCGCCTAATTCCATTTTTTCATTATCATTTATTAATGCATGCTTATGGAGTGGAAACCAGCTTTCCGCGATTATGTGAAAAATTCCATTTTGACTAATATCCCTTTAGCATTCTTCTATACGGTGTTTGGTGAATTTATTACGGCATTTAACCCTAGTATCATCGTCTTTCTTTTAATCTGTCTAACCATTGTCTTTCATTTATTACGTGAAAAAATGGTTGTGATCAAATGGACAGAATTCTTTCAAATGTGAGGAGGCAAATCCTTCATTTTCTTCTTTATTAGTCATTGTGCATTGCTTCACTAATTCATTTTCCGTAACGAGCCATGTAGATGGAGTAGAGAGTTATGTTAGACTTTTATTTTTTTGGTGATGAGCGCTTATTTTGGAGCAGCTCTTTCATCGGACTTTGCCACTCGATTGAAGCATGTGGATAACGAAGTCTGATTTCTGTTTCTATCTGGATAAGATCTTCATAAGTAAATCCTAGCAGTTGATTTGTATCTTTAACCCGAATGAAGATAGCAGTTACATCAAATGTATCACCTACTATCCCCAAACTCTTCTCCCCTTCAAAAAGAGCTCCTTGATATGTCAATAAAAAGTTTTTACTAACATTATTTGGTGAGTTATCTATATATAAAGTCTTTTTTTGCTGCGCATTTTCTAGTTTTCGTTTTGGATGGATGATATATTTAATAAGGTAGTACGTAGTAAAAAAAATAATGAGTAAGATTGCTAGCCGTGATAATAATACCATTACTTATCACCTCCATATTTCTCATTCATTTTTTCTAGGGCACTCGCCAGTATTTACGAATGATTATTCAATTAGTTTCAGTTATCTATTTACAAGAATGAAAAGGGTGTTAAACTTGCATTTGAAAGAATGGTTTACAATGCAAAAAAAATTAGACCAATATATCGAAAAGAAACATCAACTAGAGAATGTTGATCTTTTTGGCAAAAAGATTTTGGCTTTGTTCGTTGAAGTGGGGGAATTGGCCAATGAAACGAGATGTTTTAAGTTTTGGAGCAATAAGCCACCTTCCAATCGTTCCGTTATTTTAGAGGAGTTTGTTGATGGTGTCCATTTTATTTTATCATTAGGTATTTCATTGAATTTTGAGTTAAAAACAACTTGTTTTAGTAAATGAACAAATTGGTCAAGCTGAAGATACGTTCGAGTTATTTCTAAAAGTTTATCGAGCAATTGATCGTTTCGCTCAAACAAAATCATTTGCTGACTACAAAAACCGATTCCAATTATATTTAGCCTTAGGTAATCAATTAGGATTTTCATTAGAAGACATCCAAAAAGCATATATCGCAAAAAATGAAGTGAATTATAATCGTCAAGATAGTGGATATTAATGTTTTTTAGTAAATAGCGGTATACTTGCATATAATGAAAATATATTCAAAATGAATTTTTAATAGGGGGATTAGAAATAGTGAAACAATTAGATGAGAGACTACAGATGTTAAAAGAGTTTAACAGATGCAAAAGGAATTCCGGAAATGAAGCGGGAACCGTGAGAGTAATGAAGAATACATAAAACCTTATGCGATGATGTGGAAACAGATGGGTTAGGGAGTTTAATAGCCAAAAAAGTCGGCGATAAAATGGACCTAAAATTATGATCGCTGGCCATCTAGATGAAATAGGCTTCATGGTTACACAAATAGATGATAAAGGCTTCATTCGTTTTCAAACAGTTGGTGGTTGGTGGTCACAGGTGATGCTTGCACAGCGAGTAACAATTGTGACAAGCAAAGGGGACATAACAGGAGTAATTGGCTCTAAGCCTCCTCATATTTTATCTCCAGAAGCCGGAAGAAACCGGTTGAAATAAAAGATATGTTTATAGATATTGGTGCATCTAGCCGAGAAGAAGCAGAACAATGGGGGGTTCGTCCTGGCGACATGATGGTTCCTTACTTTGAATTCACTGTCATGAACAATGAAAAAATGCTATTGGCGAAAGCTTGGGATAATCGTATTGGTTGTGCAATTGCAATTGATGTGTTAAAGAATTAGAAAATGAAAAACATCGATAACGTTGTATATGGTGTTGGAACTGTTCAAGAAGAAGTTGGCCTTCGTGGTGCGAAAACATCCGCACACAAAATTAAACCTGATATTGGTTTTGCTGTTGATGTAGGGGTTGCAGGTGACACTCCTGGAATTAGTGAAAAGGAAGCACAGAGTAAAATAGGGAGAAGGTCCACAAATTATATTGTATGATGGTTCGATGGTATCACATACAGGTTTGCGAGAGTTTGTCGTAGGGATTGCGGATGAATTAAATATTCCTTATCAGTTTGATTCGATTGCTGGGGGCGGAACTGATTCTGGTTCTATCCACTTAACTGCAAACGGTGTGCCAGCATTATCGATTACAATTGCAACACGTTATATTCATTCTCATGCTGCCCTACTGCATCGCGAAGACTATGAAAATGCAGTAAAGCTTATTACGGAAGTAGTAAAACGATTAGACAGTGATACGGTTCATCGAATTACATATGGATCATAATAAAAAACAGCTGGTCCGAATGATGGACTGGCTGTTTTGTTAAGTATAGCATCCGCTTGCGCTGCATCCTGTTAGTGCAGGCTGGTTAGACACATTAGTGTTTTAATCCATCTTCAAGCGTTTCCAGCATCATTTGCTTTTCTGATTTATCTGCATGATTCCAAATGACCTCAAATAACACTCCTAAGCCTGGAAGCATTTTCTTCTCCTCTTTGAATGGCATCAACAATCGTTGCTTCTAATTCGCTTTGGTTATTGTCTGAAACATTATTAATAATGGCATGACGAAGGTTAATATTCATTTGTTTGCTCCTTTCTATCATATTTGTGTATAGGTTTTCACTTTCTGGATTTATTATGTATTTTAAATTATAATGTTCCATTGACGAACATAGAGAGGAAGTTGTGTTTGTGAAGCTTATTCAATCAATGAAAAATACGCAAGTAAAAGCATGGCGTAAGTTGTTAACGAAAAAGGAAAGAGAAAAGACGGGAACGTATCTGGTAGAAGGCTATCATCTTGTTGAGGAAGCGTTAAAATATAAAGAGGAAGTGCTCGAGATCATTAGTAGTGTCGCTATTCCGTCGACATGGGATATAAAGGGTGTTTCCATAACGAAAATTACAGATGAAATTAGTAAGTATATTTCTGCAACTGAAACACCACAAGGAATATTTGCGGTATGTCGGAAGCGAGAAGTTCATTTAAATACGCTTTCTGGAAAACAGTTTTTACTAATAGATGCAGTGCAAGACCCTGGTAATATCGGTACAATGGTGAGGACAGCTGATGCAGCTGGTATTGACGTAGTCATCTTAGGAAAAGGCTGTGTCGATTTATATAATCGAAAAGTTATTCGCTCAGCACAAGGAAGCCATTTCCACATCGCTATTATATCTGGTGATTTATTATTTTGGATCGAGAAGTTACAAGCGGAAAAAGTCCCTATCTATGGAACAGCATTAGAAAATGGCACGGTTTTTAAAAAAGTAGAGCCGAAAAAGTCCTTTGCACTTATTGTAGGGAACGAAGGAGAAGGAGTTAGTGATCACTTACTTCAATCAACGGAAAAAAACTTGTTTATCCCTATCTATGGTCAAAGTGAATCATTGAATGTGGCAATCGCTACTGGTATACTGTTATATCATTTGCAAAAAGGCATTTGAAAAGATCATCTTAAAGTACTATAATAAATACAATTAAATGTATGATGTTAAAAGACAGTGATGGAGAAGAGTAGCTTGCATATTTTCATAAAGGGAGAAAATACCACAGACTGAAAGTATTTTTATGGAGAAAGCAAGGGAAGTTCACCTCCTGAGTTGGCATCAGGACCGTTAATCACGTAAAGATGCACCGGTAACAGCCGTTATTGTAATGAAGTGAACATGAATGTTTCATTGTATCATTCATGTTTATTAGGGTGGTACCGCGAACGACAACCTCGTCCCTTTTTTAGGGATGAGGTTTTTTCATATTTAAAATGAGACTCATGATTTCACTGGTTAAGTAAAAAGGAGGATCACAATTGGAACAAAAATTAAAACAGTTACAAACGGAAGCAATTTCAAAGGTGGATGTTGCAACGGATCTAAAAGAATTAAACGATATCCGTGTTGCTTATCTCGGTAAAAAAGGCCCTATTACTGAAGTGTTACGGGGGATGGGAAAATTATCTCCTGAAGAGCGTCCGAAAATGGGAAAGTTGGCTAATGAAGTAAGAGGGAAAATCTCAGAGAAGATTGAAGATAGAAAGATTGTACTTGAAAATGAAGCAATTGAAAAAAAATTGGCCGCAGAGACGATTGATGTAACACTACCAGGAAGACCAGTTAAAACAAGGAAACAGTCATCCATTAACGAGAGTAATTGAAGAAATTGAAGATCTGTTTATCGGTATGGGGTATAAAATTGCAGAAGGTCCAGAAGTGGAGACCGATTATTATAACTTTGAAGCGTTAAATTTGCCGAAAAATCACCCTGCTCGTGACATGCAGGACACTTTTTACATGACAGAAGAAATATTGCTACGAACACAAACATCGCCAGTGCAAGCTCGAACAATGGAGAGGCATGAAGGAAAAGGCCCGGTAAAAATTATTTGTCCAGGAAAAGTATATCGACGTGACCATGATGATGCAACACATTCCCATCAATTTACGCAAATTGAAGGCCTTGTCATCTCGATGAAAACATTACGATGGCAGATTTAAAAGGAACGTTAAAGTATTTGCAAAGCAAATGTTCGGTGATGATCGTGAAATAAGATTTCGTCCTAGCTTCTTCCCGTTTACAGAACCTTCGGTGGAAATGGATATCTCATGCAAAATATGTAAAGGAAAAGGGTGCAATGTATGTAAACAAACAGGGTGGATAGAAATTCTCGGCGGAGGAATGGTTCATCCAAACGTCCTCAAAATGGCTGGATTTGATGCGGAAAAATACACTGGTTTTGCATTTGGTATGGGAGTAGAGCGGATCGCGATGTTGAAATATGGCATTGATGATATTCGTCATTTCTATACAAATGATGTTCGCTTTTTCAAGCAATTTGCAATAGTTGAATAATGAACGGAGGAATAGCAAATGTTAGTTTCATATAAATGGCTCAATGAATATGTAAATGTAGAAGATATAACACCGGAGGAACTAGCTGAAAAATTACACGTAGCGGTGTTGAAGTCGATGGTTTGAAACAATTGGATGCTGGTCTCAAAGGGATCGTTGTCGGGCAAGTGCTTGCTTGTGAAAAACATCCAAATGCTGATAACTTAAAAAATGTCTAGTGGATATCGGAGAGGAAAATCCAGTCCAAATTATTTGTGGGGCTCCAAATGTAGCAAAAGGTCAAAAAGTACCTGTTGCAAAAGTAGGTGCTGTTCTTCCAGGTAACTTTAAAATTAAACGTACGAAATTACGTGGCGAAGAATCAAACGGCATGATCTGTTCTTTACAAGAGCTAGGCATCGAAGGAAAGCTAGTTCAAAAGGAATATGCTGACGGTATATTTGTATTCACAGAAGATGTGGAAGTTGGTGCAGATGCCATTCCGTTATTAAACTTAGATGATACAGTATTTGAGCTTGATTTAACACCAAACCGATCTGACTGCTTAAGCATGCTTGGTGTTGCCTATGAAGTAGCTGCTATATTAGGGCGTGATGTGAAATTGCCAAGTCCAGAATATGCTACGAGAACTGAAAAAGCGGATCAGGCATATTTCCGTACATGTGGAAGCAACAGAAGAAAATCCTTTATACGTGGCAAAAGTGATAAGAAATGTAAAAATTGGTCCGTCGCCACTATGGTTACAAACTTATTTAATATCATCAGGAGTTCGTCCGCATAACAATGTTGTTGATATTACAAACTATATTCTTTTAGAATATGGCCAACCTCTGCATGCTTTTGATTATGATCGTTTCGGATCAAAAGAAATTGTCGTCCGTAAAGCAGAAGAAGGCGAAAAAATTGTTACACTTGATGATGTCGAACGAACACTAAAGAGCGATCAATTAGTTATTACAAATGGAAGAGAACCCGTTGCTCTTGCTGGAGTAATGGGGGGAAAAGATTCAGAGGTACAGACAGAGACAACGACTGTTTTACTTGAGTCGGCGTATTTTAATGGACCGATAGTTAGAAAAGCATCTAAACACCATGGGTTAAGAAGTGAGGCTAGTTTACGTTTTGAAAAAGGAGTGGATCCAAGTCGGGTTCATGAGGCTGCAGAGCGCGCAGCACAATTAATGGTTAAATATGCTGATGGCGAGGTATTAGATGGTTCTGTTGAAGAAAACCATTTACAAGAAAAAGAAACAATTATTTCGATTACACTAGATAAAATAAATAAAATCTTAGCTACAAAGATTGAAATGGAAGAAGTAACAGCCATTTTTAATCGTCTCCAATTTGAAGTCTATGTTCAAGGGAGTACAATTTCAGTCACTGTCCCGACGAGACGGGGGGACATAGCGATTGAAGAAGACTTAATAGAGGAAGTAGCCCGTCTATATGGTTATGATCGTCTACCCAAATCTTTACCAAAAGGGGAGGCAACTCCAGGTGGATTAACGAACGAACAACGGAGACGCCGGATTGTAAAAAGATATTTAGAAGGATCTGGTCTTTACCAAGCGGTGACCTATTCACTAACAAGTGAAGAAAAAGCACTTCAGTATGCTTTAGAGAAACGTAAACCTATTAAGTTATCGATGCCGATGTCTGAAGAAAGAAGCCATCTTCGCTTAAGTATTGTTCCACAACTACTAGACTCCATTGCTTATAACTTGGCTCGTAAAAATAAACAGGTAAGTATCTATGAAATTGGATCCGTCTTTTTAAAAACAGAAGATAACAAACAACCTATTGAACAAGAGCATGTAGCTGGTGCGATGACAGGAACATGGGTTGCAAATGATTGGCAAGGGGAAACAAAGCAAGTCGATTTTTACGTCGTAAAAGGTTTGCTTGCAGGCTTGTTTCAACAGCTAGGTTGGGAACAATCAGTAAGTTATCGTGCAGTAAAAATAGAAGGAATGCATCCGGGAAGAACAGCAGAAATATTGTTGGATGATCGAGTCATCGGGTTTATCGGTCAAGTTCATCCACAGGTAGAAAAATCACTTGATTTAGAAGAAACATATGTGTTTGAATTATTATTAAAACCGATACTAGACACTACACAACAATTGCAATATACGCCAATTCCAAAATACCCTGCAATCAAACGGGATATTGCTTTAGTTGTGAATAAAGAAGTGACAGCAGATCAGTTGCGAGGAATTATTGACAAAGCTGGTGGAACTTTATTAAAGGATATTCACATTTTCGATTTATATGAAGGCGAACATCTAGGAGAAGGGAAAAAATCGATTGCTTTTTCACTCACTTACTTTGATCCAGCAAGAACGTTAACCGATGAAGAAGTCGTCAAGGCACATGAAAAAGTTATTCAGGCTGTAAAAGAACAAGCTGGAGCTGATTTAAGAAGTTAAGGTAGTAAAAAAGATGATTGACGCGAACATTTCGTTCGCGTCTTCGCTTCTTGCATTCACTAAAGGAAAGAAGTGATCGTAATGACGATTAACCCAACCTTGCCGACCTTCTTTATCTTTAACCTGTTTTAACGATAAAGCTGAATGCTTAGCAAGGGATATCTTCCTTCTAAGGATGTCATCTATTTGCGGAGGCAGTTTATGAAAAGAAATCGTCTGCTTATTTATTTACTTATTTTTACATCTGTTATTTTCTTATGGTTATCACTAAAAAAAACAACATTAAACAAACAATACCCAGAACAACAGATTCAACGCTATCTTATGTCGCTAATAGTAGAAACAGATGAAATATTATTCCGAGTACCGATTGAAGAGATAAGCAACAATAAACAACTAGCTAAGGATCAACTGAACAAGCTACTTGTGAGTACAGAAAGGATTTTCACGAGTTATACAGAGCTTCAAGAAATCAACAATCAATTTCACGCAAAAGCACCGTCAACAAATATTCCCGAGGAAATAATCGCTGGGAGTATGGCCTTTTTTACGGAAATGAAAGAGAGTAAAAATCGACATGTCAACGAACAACAACTACAGTATTTAGAACAGCTCTATCTATTTTATAAAGAAATAAATGATTTGGATGTTGAAAAAATGGATTTAGATGAATGTATACACCAAGTATCACTTATTAGTGAAAAGTATCAACATCTAATAAAATAAGCGAGGTTTTCTAAAGAAGCCTTGCTTTTTCTATAATGACCGAAAAGCAATTTTTTTTGCCTTTTCGGTATTGGCAAAGTGAAGCTTTGTAAAATGAGTTAAAGCTGCTTCTCCTTTTTGAGCTATTAATGTTGCTGCTGCTTTATCTACTCGATGTCCCGCTCCTTTTGGTAATTTTATCCCCGCTTCTCTACCTAGTTGATCCATCGCTTTTAAAAAAGCGTAACGAGCAATAATGGAGGAAGCGGCAACAGCAAGATGAACACTTTCCCCATTGGTGCTAAAGTATACATTTTCCTTACAAATCTTTTTTTGTCCTTGTAAGTATTTAAAATATGTATCTGCAGCAACAAATTGATCCACTAAGATTGCCTCAGGCTTTTCAGGTGAAATTTTAGCGAGTAAGTGATTAAGGGCTTGGTTATGAAGCAGTGCTTTCATTTTTCCTTGTGTCATACCTTTGTTTTGTAATTCATTGTACTTTTTATTCGGTAAGGTTAATAAACTATATGGTAAAGTTGTAATGAGTGTTTTTGCTAATTGGATAATTTGCGTATCTGATAAATGTTTGGAATCTTTAACGCCTAATGTTGTAAGTGTAGGGATCTGTTCTTTTTTTACATATGAAGCAACAACTGTAATAGGTCCGAAATAATCTCCAGTTCCAACTTCATCAGAACCAATGATAGATAACTGTGAAATTTGCGGAGGAAGGTGATTGCCAGCTGTTCTTTTTTTATTTGTCATTACTTCTGCATCTTTCTCCCATTTTAGTAGTTCTGTATTACAATTTCGACCTTGAAACATAACTTTTCCAGAACGGTATGCGGTGATCGTACATCCTTCTAATCTAGCAAGAAATAGACCGCCTGGTGGTGTTTTTTCTTGTATATCATCCTTATAATAGTCTTTCATTTTCTTCATCATTTGTGCAGGGACTTTTATCACTCTATTTGACAATGTATTTCTCTCCTTTAACGTTTCTTTTTTCTGATTCATTGACAATCTAGGATGGAAAAAATCTTTCAAAGCCTAATTATTCATGGTATTATATTGTTTAGGATTCTTTAAGACTGGAGGCAACTATGTTGTCAAATGGACAAAAAAATCGGGTTACTGTTGACATATATGGACAAAAATACACCATTGTAGGCCCTGAATCAAAAAGTCACATTCGTCATGTCGCAGAAATGGTAGATCAAAAAATGCGTGAAACAAGCACAGCGAATCCTACATTGGATATTCATAAACTAGCAGTTTTAACAGCTGTGAATGCAATGAATGATTATCTAAAATTAATGGAGCAGTATGAATTGCTCGAAATAGAATATAAAAAGCTAAAGGACTGACGCATCATGCTGGATTTAGCACTCATTTTCATATTTGTCATTAGTTTTTTTATCGGTTTACGAAGGGGCTTCATCCTTCAAATGATCTATCTTGCAGGTTTTATTATCGCATTGATTACCGCTTATATATATTATGATGAGCTCGCGGAAAAACTAGAGTTATGGATTCCTTATCCATCAAAAGATCCGGTAAGTACGTTTACGATGGCCGTTGAGACGACAAACCTTGATCAAGCATTTTATCGTATTATTGCATTCGCGATTATTTTCTTCGCTGTCAAATTTCTGCTCCATATGATCGGCTCGATGTTAGACTTTGTCGCTCATATTCCTGTGTTAAAACAAGTAAATCAACTGTTAGGTGGATCTCTAGCAGTTCTTGAAATTTATTTTCTTTTTTTCATTGTATTATATATTGCTGCTTTATTGCCAATTGAATCTATTCAAACTGCAATAGATAAATCTTTTATTGCTAAAATGATCATTCATCATACACCGATCATTACTCAAAAAATGAATGTATGGTTAGAATAATATCATCCTTTCACAAAACTTCTCCTTTCATACAGGAGGAGTTTCTTTATGTTGGTTTTGCGTTTTCGATAGACGGAGTGATTCACTTTATAACAGTCATTTGCTAAAATTAAACAAGGCATAAAACAATGGATATATATTGATGGATAAAAAAATGAGGTTGATGAAAAGTGCAAATAAATAAAAAGGATATTATCCGCTTATTAGAGCAGATTGCTTTATATATGGAACTAAAAGGAGAAAACCCTTTTAGAGTCTCCGCTTTTAGAAAAGCGGCAACTGCATTGGAAAATGATGATAGAAGTTTGCGGGAGATTGATGATTTTTTGAAAATTCCTGGAATAGGAAAAGGAACGAATGCGATTATTGAAGAATATATAGAGAAAGGTTCATCATCTTTGTTAGAAGAGCTTCAAGCGGAAGTACCTGAAGGGCTCATTCCTTTATTACAACTTCCAGGGCTCGGTGGCAAAAGAATTGCGAGACTTTACAAAGAGCTTGGCGTTAAAGATATTCATACGCTAGAAGAAGCTTGTCGAACCGGAAAGGTGGCCACTTTAAAAGGTTTCGGGAAAAAAACTGTTAATAATATTTTAGATAGCATCAAACAAGTAGGAAACAGGCCGGAGAGATTACCTATTGCTTATATGCTCCCACTCGCGGAAAAGATAGAAGCACAGCTGACACAAATAAAAGAAATTAGCAAACTTTCACGAGCTGGAAGCTTAAGAAGGCAAAGGGAAACAATAAAGGATCTCGACTTTATTATTGCTACTGAGCATCCATCCTCCGTTAAAGAACAGTTACTTCAATTGGACGGAAAAAAAGAAGCGATTGCTAGTGGTGAAACAAAAATATCTATTGTTTTAGATGATCAATATGAAGTTTCAGTTGACTTTCGTCTTGTAAAACCGCAAGAGTTTGCAACTGCTTTACATCACTTTACAGGTTCAAAGGATCATAATATCCGAATGCGACAAATTGCCAAAGAACGCGGCGAAAAAATTAGCGAATATGGCATTGAAATAAAAGAGAATCAAGAAGTGCTCACATTTTCGACTGAGCGTGACTTTTTCCATCATTTTGGATTGCCATTTATCCCACCTGAAATAAGAGAAGACGGCAAAGAAATAGATCTTTATCATCATAAAGAACCGTTGATTTCCTTAAACGATATAAAAGGAGATCTCCACATGCATACCACTTGGTCTGATGGCGCTTTTTCATTGGAAGAGATGGTGTTAGCATGTCGAGAAAAAGGCTATAAATATATGGCTATTACCGACCATTCAAAATATTTAAAAGTAGCGAACGGTTTAACCGAAGAACGGCTGCGAAAGCAACGAGAAGAGATCGCTCACTTGAATAAAAAGTATGACGATATTCTCATCTTATCCGGTGTGGAGATGGATATATTACCAGACGCGACATTAGATTATGATGATCAAATGTTAAAGGAAATGGATATTGTCATCGCTGCAATTCATTCCGGCTTTTCACAGCCACAAGAAAAAATAATGGAGCGTTTACAGACAGCTTTAGAAAATCAATATGTTGATATCATCGCACATCCTACTGGAAGATTGATAGGTCGGCGAAATGGTTATCCTGTTGATATTGACATGTTGATGGAATTAGCGAAAAAAACAAATACTGCACTTGAATTAAATGCAAATCCAAATCGTTTAGATTTAGCTGCAGAACACTTGCGAAAAGCCGAAGAACTTGGCATAAATGTCGTGATTAATACAGATGCACATACAATTGAACAACTAGACTATATGAAAGTAGGTGTTGGAGCAGCGAAAAAGGGATGGATTGGGAAAAAATCAGTTGTAAATGCTATGGAACCTGATCAACTTGTAGCTTTTTTAAAGCGCAAAAAAGCGGAATAGATGTAGGAGGATTGCTAAACATATGCAAGCAAAAACATTAAAAACATTGGAATTTGACAAAATTAAAGCGTTATTGCTTGATTATACTGCTTCATCATTAGGAGCTGCACAAGTAAAAGCATTAACTCCATCCTCTACTTATGAAGAAGTGACGCGATTACAAGCAGAAACAGATGAGGCCGCGAAGATCATTCGCTTAAAAGGAAGTGCGCCATTAAGTGGCATTTATCGATATAGCACCATATGTAAAACATGCGGAGATAGGTGGGATCTTAAGAGCGAAAGAACTGATGGAAATAGCTAGTACTATCTCTGCTGGCACGGAACGATGAAACGATTTATAGAACATTTACTTGAAGAAAATGAAGTGTACCACTTCCTATTATAAAAGAAAAAGTTTCACAAATTCCGAAGTCTGACATCTTGGAACAGAAAATTAAAAATGCAATCGATGAAAATGGTGATATTTTAGATCATGCAAGCCAAAAACTGCGGCACATACGAAGGAAACTTCGGAAGGGACGAAGGCGGATAAGGGAGAAGCTAGAAAGTTATACGTAGCAAAAAATGCTCAGAAAATGCTTTCGGATGCGATTATTACGATTCGAAATGAACGGTATGTATTCCAGTAAAACAAGAGTATCGAGCTCATTACGGGGGCATTGTCCATGATCAATCATCCTCAGGTCAAACACTATTTATTGAACCACAAGTCAGTTGTAGATTTGAATAATCACTGCGTGAATCTCAATTAAAGGAAAAACAAGAAATCGAGCGCATCCTTATCGAATTATCTGAGAATTGGTGGAGAATACGAGAAGAATTAACAGTCATAACGGAAGTTATTAGCAGAATTGGATTTTATGTTTGCGAAAGCGGTTATGGAAAAGCAATCAAAGGCAACAAAACCTATAATAAATGATAAAGGAATCATTCATTAATACAAGCAAGACACCCATTAATATCAAAGGAAAAAGCCGTCGCAAATGATATTATGTTAGGAAAAGACTATACAACAATGGTGATTACCGGGCCGAATACCGGTGGAAAAACCATTGCTTTAAAAACTTTGGGTCTATGTACACTCTATGGCACAAGCAGGTTTACAAGTACCGACATTAGAAGGTTCAGAAGTAGCTGTTTTTAAAGATATCTTTGCTGATATTGGTGATGAACAATCAATCGAGCAAAGCCTCAGTACATTTTCATCACATATGGTTCATATTGTCGATATTTTAGAGCAAGTAGATGACAAAAGTCTAGTGTTGTTTGACGAATTAGGTGCAGGCACAGATCCGCAGGAAGGGGCTGCACTTGCCATTGCCATTTTAGATGAAGTATATGAACGCGGTGCAAAAGTAGTGGCAACGACGCATTACCCCGAATTAAAAGCGTATGGATATAACCGTGAAAGTGTTATCAATGCAAGTGTTGAATTTGATGTAGAAACTTTAAGCCCAACTTATAAATTATTAATCGGTGTTCCTGGCAGAAGTAATGCTTTTGAAATTTCTAAGCGCCTAGGCTTATCCGAATCGATTATCAAACGGGCAACATCTTATATCGGCGTCGACAATAAGAAAGTGGAAAACATGATCGCATCCTTAGAAAAAAGGAGACACGAAGCGGAGGATGAATTAACCGAAGCGCAACTAATAAGAGAAAAGGCAGAAGAGCTTCACCATGAGTTACAAGAGCAACTGTCATCTTTTTATGCCCAGAAAGAACAGATGTACAAAAAGGCAGAGCAAAAAGCAAAGCAGCTAGTTGAAAAAGCAAAAGTCGAAGCGGAGAACGTGATCCAAGACTTGCGTAAAATGCAGCAGGAAAATGAAGCAACGATAAAAGAACATCAGTTTATTGATGCGAGAAAGCGTCTTGAAAAAGCTGAGCCTCAAATAGACATAAAAAAAGAAAAGAATAATGTTCATCGTTCAAAAAAGAAAGGAAAGCTGAAACCTGGAGATAAAGTAAAAATAATTAGCTTAGAGCAAAAAGGGAGTTTATTAGAGCAAATCAACAAAGATGAGTGGTTGGTTCAGATCGGAATATTAAAAATGAAAGTCAACGAATCTGAAATCGAATTTTTACAAGAAGAGGAAAAAATAGAAACAAAGCCACTTGCTACAGTAAAAGGGAAGCGTCACCATGTTCCTTTAGAGTTGGATTTGCGTGGGGAAAGATATGAAGATGCAATTCACAAGGTCGAAAAATATATCGATGATTCCATTCTTGCAGGTTATCCACAAGTTTCCATTATTCATGGCAAAGGAACAGGGGCACTCAGAAAAGGGGTACAAGAATATTTGAAAACACATCGTTCTGTAAAACGGATGCGGCTCGGTAAAGCAGGAGAAGGTGGTAGCGGTGTTACCGTTGTTGAATTGAAATGATTGTATCGTTGAAATCGCACAGGAGAATCTTCCATTCTTTTCACCTCTCGTGATGTTGCCTGCTATTACTTAGTTAAGAGATCTTCACTCTGGGAGCGCCTCTTTCAGTCTCACTTTCACGCCATGTTCTATCCCAATTTTTAAGATGAGGAGGACTACTGCTCTCAATGTGGAGAAATTTAAATGAAGGAGTTTAGAGGAGAAATGAATTCATTTTGGGAAAATCCATATGTGCAATCAGCAGGGCATTTTAGTGTTGTTGTCCTCTGTATTATTGTCTTTCTAGTATTATTTGAGCTAGTTACTAAGTATAAAAATTGGGAAGAAATAAAAAATGGCAATATTTCTGTAGCGATGGCTACGGGGGGGAAAATTTTCGGAATGGCAAATATTTTTAGGCACTCTGTGCTTCATCACGATTCATTACTAACAATGATTGGTTGGGGATTCTTTGGCTTTACTATGCTTATTCTTGGCTATTTTATTTTTGAATTTTTAACCCCAAAATTTAAAATAGATACAGAAATTGAAAATAATAATAAAGCCGTTGGGTTTATTTCAATGGTTATTTCGATTGGACTTTCATATGTCATCGGCGCAAGTATTAGTATTGCATAAGGAGCGAACACAATGGAAAGGTTATCAAAAATACTTATCGTCTTATGTGCGATTTTTTTTATCTTAGGGATAGTATTTATTTTTGTTTCCGGCTGACTGCTATTTTTATAGCAGTCTTTTTTAATGATCTATGATAAAAAAATGATAGACAATTTGTAACGATTGTTAACATATTATATAGTATTAAGTGAAATAATAAAATATTTAAAATACTCTTAAAGGTATAAAAAAGGAGGATATAATGAACAATAAACCTTGGTTATCTCAATATCCAGAGCAAATTCGCCCGATGTTACAGTATGAAAAAAAACCAGTACAGTCTTTTTTAACAGAGGCAGCCGAAACATACCCACGAAAAATAGCAATCGACTTTTTAGGGAAGGAAATCACTTATCAAGAGTTATACGATTCAGCCTTAAAGTTCGCTAATTATCTAAAAGGATTAGGTGTCCAAAAAGGCGATCGAGTTGCTATTATGCTCCCTAATTCTCCACAATCTGTCATTAGTTATTATGGTGTTCTCTATGCGGGGGGAATAGTCGTACAGACGAATCCTCTTTATACGGAAAGAGAATTAGCGTATCAGATGAAAGATTCTAATGCAAAAGTCATAGTGACACTTGATGTCATTTACCCAAGGGTGGAAAAAGTCATCAAGCAAACATCTATAGAACATATTATTGTAACCGCTATCAGGGATTATTTACCTTTTGTAAAAAGTCTTATTTATCCTTTCGTGCAAAGAAAGCAATATGATATTGTAGCTGATGTAGAGCATGGTGGAAACAATCATTTATTTAAGAGAGTACTTGCGGAAGCGGAACCAGAAAAATTAGCAATCGATTTTGATTTTGAAAAAGATATAGCATTGCTACAGTATACAGGTGGGACAACAGGGTTTCCTAAAGGAGTCATGTTGACACATAAAAATCTGATCGCAAATGCAACAATGTGTGATGCATGGCTTTATAAATGTGGAAAAGGAGAAGAGTCCGTATTAGGTGTCTTACCATTCTTTCACGTATATGGAATGACAACCATTTTAATATTATCCATCATGCAAGGGTATAAAATGATTTTACTGCCAAAATTTGATCCCGAAACGACCTTGAAGACCATTCATAAGAAAAAACCGACATTTTTCCCGGGAGCGCCAACTATTTATATTGGTTTATTAAATCACCCTCATTTAAAAGACTATGACTTATCGTCAATTAAAGCTTGTCTTAGTGGAGCATCCCCATTACCTTATGAAGTTAAACGGGATTTTGAACAAGTAACAGGTGGGAAGCTTGTGGAAGGTTATGGACTTACCGAAACCTCTCCGATTACACATGCAAACTTTATATGGGATCAATCGATGGTAAAAGGAAGCGTAGGTGTACCATGGCCCGATACAGTTTCTGAAATTCGTTCTTTAAAAACTGGTCAGCCTTTACCACCTGGAGAAATTGGTGAAATTGTCGTGAAAGGTCCTCAGGTGATGAAGGGGTACTGGCAACGAGAAGAGGAAACTGCTGAAGTGTTAAAGGATGGCTGGTTGCATACAGGAGATCTTGGTTATATGGATGAAAATGGATACTTTTATGTTGTTGATCGCAAAAAAGATATGATCATTGCTGGTGGTTATAATATTTACCCGCGTGAAATAGAAGAAGTGCTTTATGAACATGAAGCGATTCAGGAAGCGGTAGTTGTTGGTGTGCCAGATCCTTATCGCGGAGAGACTGTAAAGGCATATATAGTATTAAAAGAGAACGAAACTGTTTCAAAGGAAGCATTGGATAAGTATGCTAGAAAATATTTAGCAGCATATAAAGTTCCTAAAATATACGAATTCCGAGATGATCTTCCAAAATCAGCCGTAGGGAAAATTTTACGTCGAACATTGGCCGAAGAAGAGAGAAAAAAGTTTAAGGATGGCAAGAAATCAGGATAATGATATACTTCTTATAGAAGTACTTTTTTTTCAGTCTCTTCGTTATCTTTTATTTTGAAATGCAAATGCTATTGACATTTAATTTAAAAAAGAATACCATAGAATTATGAATGAATAATCATTCATTTTTTGTATCGTATAGCAGGAAGGTGTCATGATTGAAAAGAAATAAACCTAAATATGGACAAATTATTAATGCAGCCGTCATTGTCATTGCTGAAAACGGCTATCATAAAGCACAAGTATCTAAGATTGCAAAGCAAGCAGGTGTTGCAGACGGCACAATTTATCTATACTTTAAAAATAAAGAAGACATCCTTATTTCACTATTTCGTGAAAAAATGGGGGCTTTTGTCGAAGATTTAAAAAAAGTTATAGCAGGAAAATCGACAGCAATGGAGAAGTTATTAGTGTTGGTTGAAAAACACTTTAAAACTTTTTCCGAAGATCATCATTTGGCAATCGTTACACAGTTGGAACTTCGACAATCAAATAAAGATTTAAGATATAAAATTAATGAAGTATTAAAGGGCTATTTAGAACTAGTAGATAAAATTCTTGAATTTGGAATTGAGAGTGGTGAGTTTCATCCAGATTTGCACATAAGATTAGCTCGCCAAATGATCTTTGGAACTATTGATGAGACAGTGACAACCTGGGTATTTAATGAACTTAAATACGATCTTGTAGCACTAGCGCCAACAGTTCATCAACTATTAATTAATGGGTGTGGTAACAAGTAATAGCAAGCTAGTAAGATCAACAATGTCTTAGGAGGAATGGAAAACATGAAGTTTTTATCAGTAAAGAAGGAGAACAAGGCAGCGATTATTACAATAAATCGCCCTCCTGCAAACGCATTGGCTAAAGGTTTGTTGGCAGAGCTTTCTGAACTGCTGAATGAACTAAAAGAGGATAAAGAAACACGTGTTATTCTCTTACATGGAGACGGAAGATTCTTTTCTGCTGGAGCAGATATAAAAGAATTTACGACAATTAAAAGTGGGGAAGAATTTGCGGAACTTGCCGAAAATGGTCAAAACCTCTTCGAAACAATGGATAACTATCCGAAGCCGATTGTCGCAGCCATTCACGGAGCAGCATTAGGCGGAGGATTGGAGCTAGCAATGGCATGTCATTTACGTTTAGTTGGTGAAAATGCTAAATTAGGGCTTCCTGAATTGCAACTTGGCTTAATACCTGGATTTGGAGGAACGCAAAGACTACCACGTTTTGTTGGAACTGCTAAGGCTGCTGAAATGATGTTTACGAGCGAACCGATTTCTGGGAAAGAGGCAGTTCAGTGGGGATTAGCAAACAAAGCTTATCCAGAAGATGAATTGTTCGATCAGGCGAAAAAGCTCGTTTTTAAGATTGCAAAGAAAAGTCCTGTTTCAATGAAAGCAGCTATAGAACTATTAAATTATCAAAAAACGGACAAATTCCATGAAGGGATAAAAAGAGAAGCAGAACTATTTGGTGAAATGTTTATGTCGAAAGATGGACAAGAAGGGATTAACGCTTTTATTGAAAAAAGAGAACCAAACTTTAAAGGCGAATAATAAAACAGTTATCCCAAATAAAAATGTATCTAATTAGAAAAAAAGTATAATGAATGATAACAAGATTCCTTTTTGGCTTTGTGGGGCCTCCCCACATGCCTACTAAAAGCTATTATCTGTATGTTTAGTTAAGAACAAGATGAGAAATCTAGTTCTTTCTCTACTTGATACTATATAATAAAAATGAAACCAAACTATCTAGGAGGGCATACACAATGAATATCTTCGTACTATTAAAAAGAACTTTTGATACTGAGGAAAAAATAACTATTTCCAATGGTGTCATCGAAGAAGATGGAGCTGAATTCATTATTAATCCGTACGATGAGTACGCGGTGGAAGAGGCTATTCAAGTTCGTGATGAACATGGTGGAGAAGTAACAGTTATTTCCGTAGGAGAAGAAGAAGCTGAAAAACAACTTCGAACAGCATTAGCTATGGGAGCAGATAAAGCTGTTTTAATAAATACAGAAGATGATCTCGACGATGGTGACCAATATACTACAGCAAAAATTTTAGCTGAATTTTTAAAAGATAAAGACGCTGACTTAATTATCGCTGGTAATGTAGCTATCGACGGTGGCTCAGGTCAAGTTGGACCTCGTGTTGCAGAACTGTTAGATATTTCATATGTGACAACAATTACCGACCTCAAAATTGACGGATCAAATGCAACAGTTGTTCGCGATGTAGAGGGAGATACAGAAACAATTGAAACAACACTACCATTGTTAGTCACTGCCCAACAAGGGTTAAATGAACCTCGCTATCCTTCCTTACCTGGAATTATGAAAGCGAAGAAAAAACCACTAGAAGAACTTGAGCTTGATGATTTGGATTTAGATGAAGACGATGTTGAAGCCAAAACAGAAACGGTTGATATCTTCCTACCGCCAGAGAAGAAAGCCGGAAAAATACTTGAAGGTGAAATAGAGGATCAAGTAAAAGAACTTGTTGAACTTTTAAAAACAGAAGCGAAAGTAATATAATGGTCATTAACAGATAATTGTAATAAAAAAAGTATTACTATATAAAAAACATAAAATGCTCATTTTATCACATAATGAAAACGATTACGACTCTATTGGAAATAACTGATCACGATAGATGACATACAGGAGGTAATATTCATGGCTAGGAAAGTGTTAGTTTTAGGAGAAGTAAGAGATGGCGAGCATCGTAATGTTTCTTTCGAAGCAATTGCGGCAGCAAAAACGGTTGCTGACGGTGGAGAAATTGTTGGTGTACTAATCGGTGATGATGTAAGTAATCTTGGTGAGGAAATGATTCATTACGGTGCGGATCGTGTTGTGACAGTTGAAGATGAAAAATTAAAAAACTATACATCTGACGGATTTTCACAAGCTTTCATGGGAGTAGTAGAATCGGAGAAACCAGAGGGAATCGTATTTGGTCATACTGCACTCGGAAAAGATTTGTCACCTAAAATTGCTGCTAAATTAGATGTAGGTCTTGTATCTGATGCAGTCAAAGTGGAAGAAGAGGATGGAAAAATTGTTTTCACTAGACCAATCTATTCCGGAAAAGCATTTGAAAAGAAGGTCATCCTAGATGATACTATTTTTGCAACAGTGCGTCCAAATAACATCGCTCCATTAGAAAAAGATGAAAGCAGAAGCGGGGAAGTCAACTCCTTATCTGTAGAAATTAAAGATTTACGCACTATCATTAAAGAGATTGCTAGAAAGTCGACAGAAGGTGTAGACCTATCAGAAGCAAAAGTGATCGTTGCTGGTGGCCGCGGTGTGAAAAGTGCAGAAGGCTTTGAACCGCTAAAAGAACTAGCGGATGTTCTCGGAGGAGCAGTTGGTGCTTCCCGTGGTGCATGTGACGCAGAGTATTGTGATTACTCTTTACAAATCGGTCAAACAGGTAAAGTAGTAACGCCTGACCTTTATATCGCTTGTGGTATTTCAGGTGCTATTCAACATTTAGCTGGTGCATCTAACTCCAAGGTCATTGTAGCTATTAATAAAGATCCAGAGGCAAACATTTTTAATGTAGCTGATTATGGTATTGTTGGGGATCTCTTTGAAGTTGTTCCAATGCTCACAGAAGAATTTAAAAAATTGAAAGCATAAACCCTTTTGAAAGAGACTGGGACATAACGAGCTTCAAATAATAAAAAAGGATTGAATCAGCAAATTTTGTTGATCCAATCCTTTTTTTGTTCTGTACGATTCCGTGTTTTTATCATGATCATTGTTAATGACAGTGTATTTCCTTAAGTTTACTACCATTAATGAAAATCCTATTTCAATTGAATAAAACACTAACGCAAAAGTTCTTGAATATCTGGTTCAACATGGAATCGATTTATAGTACGGTCACTTGGTTCATAACTTTGAGCTAACCACATCATTCGAAAACTATCTTTAAGCAAGGCTTCCATTTTCCTGTCGGAAAAAACAGATTGAGTATATTAACATCATTCGAGGATGATAAGCTAGACGACCTGCTTTTCGTAGAAAACTTTCGAATGCTTTATCTGGGATCCTTTCAATTAAATCATTTACTGCAAAAGCGATATCATTTTCTTGAAGTTTCACTTCTAAATTTATGGGCAAAGCCAACTGATTCATGGTGAGGTTATCCTTTTTGTTTACTTAAAAATCATCGAAATAACGATATATTGACTGGAACGAAAGACAGTTGACTCCGGCGGGAACAGCACGAGTCTGAAGATCCCTGTAGCGACGCGGACGAGGAGCTATAGAAGCTGAGGCCGTGCCCGCGGAAAGCAATTATCTGAAGTGAAAGTTAACATCACTCAATAAAAAATGAAAGGAGTCCAGTTTTGTCATCAACTGAACTCCTTTTTCTTATTTAGATGGTTTTTGTTCCAGCTTCTTTTGTTGCCATGATTACGCTAATAAACACTTTGCCAAAATTCACATCAACAATCTATCTAAGAATTATTGGTAAAAAACTTACGAAACTATTTTTAGGAGAAAAGTGAAAGAGCCTATAACTTCGTGTATATTTAAGAGGCAGATTAATTTTTAGGAGTGAAGTAGATAGTGGACGTAAAGAAGGTTTTTGCGAAGCACATATCTTTTACAAAGGAACGTTTTTTTACTCGTTATCGAAAATTATCCGAGAATGAGCCTTATCATGTTCTTTTAGAAAGCGGGCGCGGAGGTAGATATAGTATAGCAGGTATTCGGCCGTTCGCTATCATCAGAGCCAAAAAAGATGGCGTGGATATACAAACGAAGAACGAAACATTACATATTGCAGGTAAACCACTTCGAGCGATGAAAAAATGGATGGAACAGTTTACGATCAAACCAGCCCCTAATTTACCTGATTTTCAAGGCGGTGCAATTGGCTATATTAGTTATGATTATGTAAGACATATTGAAACATTACCAAAGATAGCTTTAGATGACTTACAGTTACCATTATTATATTTTCTCGTTTTTAAGGAATGGGCTATTTTTGATCATCAAAAAAACTGTTTATCGATTGTATTATTAGACGACGAGAAAAAGGCAGAGAAAGCAAGGAGAAAATTAGAGAGCTTGACTAATCAATGGCTGGATGAAGAGGATACTGTGGAAATGATCCCCACAAATAAAGAGAAGGAGGCAATGACAGAAGTTTCTTTTTCAGAAAATGAATTTCAACAAGCAGTGGAAAAGATTCAAGCATATATCGCTCAAGGAGATGTCTATCAAGTTAATTTAACAGTAAGGCAGATGAAACAATTGGGTGTTCCTCCCCTGCATGTTTACGAAGAACTAAGAAAACTGAATCCATCTCCATATATGAGTTATTTACATACACCGGAGTTTCAACTCGTTTCCAGTTCCCCAGAACTATTGGTGAAAAAGAAAAAGCAATCTGTACACACAAGACCTATTGCGGGTACACGAAAGCGCGGTTTGAGTGTAGAAGAGGATGTACGTCTTGCAAAAGAATTAATTGAAAATAAAAAAGAGCAGGCAGAGCATATGATGGTAATCGATTTAGAAAGAAATGATCTTGGTAAAGTGTGTGCTTATGGGACTGTTGAAGTAGATGAATGGATGGCAATTGAAAAATACTCACATGTCATGCATATCGTCTCTAATATACGTGGAAAACTTCGTGAGGAAAAAGACGGCTATGACCTTATCGAAGCAATGTTTCCAGGTGGTACGATTACCGGAGCACCAAAAATAAGGACGATGGAAATCATCGAAGAATTGGAGCCTGTGCGCCGAGGAATTTATACTGGCTCTATTGGCTGGATTGGCTTTCAAGGTGATCTTGAATTGAATATCGTTATTCGGACAATGATCGTTCATGAAGGGAAAGCATATGTTCAAGCTGGTGCGGGAATTGTTCATGACTCTTCGCCAAAAAGTGAATATGTTGAATCGATTGCAAAGGCAGAAGCACTTTGGAACGCGAAAGAAGCAGCAGAGAGGAGAAAAGTTCGTGGTCTTGATCATTGATTATTATGATTCCTTTACGTACAATTTAGCACAATATATCGGTGAATTAGGTGAAAATGTAATTGTTAAACGGAGCGATAATATCACATTACAAGAATTAGTTGAACGAAATCCAAAATATCTTATCATTTCTTCTGGTCCAGCAAAATATAACGATGCAGTTGATGTTGGTCATAAAGCAATTCGTTTTTTTGCTGGCAAGATTCCTATCCTCGGTGTCTCCCTAGGCCACCAGAAAGTTGTCAAAGCATTTGGTGGAGACATCACCGAAGCTAAAGAGCTTATCCATGGTAAAGCTATTCCCGTTTATCATGACGAAAAAAGGATCTTTCACGGATTAATGAATCCTTTTGATGCTGGCTGTTATCATTCACTTACAGTTCGTGAGGAAGCATTGCCAAATTGTTTTGAGGTGACTGCCAGAACAGCAACAGATGAAATAATGGCTATTCGCCATCGTGAATTTGCAATTGAAGGTGTTCAATTTCATCCAGAGTCATCACTAACTGCAGCTGGCAAGCAATTATTAAAAAATTTTATTACATGTTATCGTATGTAAAGAGGGGGGAACAATTGAATGTATATATATTTTAATGGGGAATTTGTCGAACAATCTGTTGCAAAGATATCTGCTTTTGACCATGGATATTTATATGGAATGGGACTATTCGAAACGCTTCGTACATACAATGGACATCCCTTCTTATTAGATGATCATTTAGAGCGTTTAAATGTTAGTTTACAAGCTTTACATATTGAACAGAAGTGGGAAAGAAAGCAAGCACTACCTATTATAAAGCAATTATGTGACAGTAATGACTTGCCTAATTCTTCGATCCGCTTTAATGTATCTGCTGGTGTCGGAAAAATTGGCTTGCAAACTGATCCATACAATGAACCCACTGTGATTGTTTTTCAAAAAGAACTTCCTACAATGAATCGGCGTATAGAAAAAGAAGGGGTCATTTTAAAACAGCGTCGTAATACACCTGAAATATCTTTTCGCGTAAAATCTCATCATTTTTTAAATAATATTGCTGCCAAAAGGGAGATTGGAAACGACCCTCTTAAAGAAGGAATTTTTCTCACAGCTGATGGGCATGTAGCTGAAGGGATTATCACAAATATCTTTTGGTTGAGAGATGGGGTTCTTTACACACCATCACTAACAACTGGCATTTTAAATGGGATTACCAGACAGTTCGTACTTCAACTTGCAACTGAACTGCAAATACCTGTAGTGGAAGGATTATTTAAAAAGCACCATCTATTGGAAGCTGAAGAAATATTTTTAACAAATTCTGTGCAAGAAATTGTCCCAATTATTAAGATTGGAAAGAGAAAATACCCTGGATTGAACGGAATCGTAACGGAAAGGTTAATAAAGGAATATAATAATTATGTCAATCATTTATATAGCAGAATAGATTTAATGAACGAGGAATAAGTTAAATGATTAGAGAGCGTTTTTTAAGGGTATATTACTGTTAAGCAAATTAATAGCACAATTTTACTCCTAGTGGTACACTGACCTTAGGAATTTTTAATAGGAGGATGAGAAATGGCAATTGTAAACGCAACAGATAAAACCTTTGCAACTGAAACAAGTGAAGGATTAGTATTAGCAGATTTCTGGGCAGCTTGGTGCGGACCTTGTAAAATGATTGCGCCAGTTCTAGAAGAATTAGATGCAGAAATGGGAGACAAAGTAAAGATTGTCAAAGTAGATGTTGATGAAAACCAACAAACTGCTAGCCAATTCGGCGTAATGAGTATTCCAACACTTGTGCTAATGAAAGATGGGAAGGAAGTTGACAAAGTAATAGGCTTTCAACCTAAAGACGCACTAGTTGAGTTAGTGAATAAGCATCTATAATATTGCATTTATTGTATGAAGTATTTTTAATCACAAGTCCCGAGTCCTTTTTAAAGGCTCGGGATTTTTTGATAATATGATGAGGAGTGGATGATAGGAAGCAGAGGTGAAAGGATTGAAGCAAACGATTAAAAACAAACTTGCTGTTCTTCCTGAACAACCAGGTTGTTATTTGATGAAAGATCGTCAGGGAACCATCATATATGTTGGAAAAGCAAAAGTGTTGAAAAATCGCGTTCGTTCTTATTTTACTGGTACACATGACCGCAAAACACAAAGGCTTGTCGGGGAGATAGAAGACTTTGAATATATTATCACTGATTCTGATATTGAAGCACTCATATTAGAAATGAATTTGATCAAAAAACATGACCCTAAGTACAATGTTATGTTGAAAGATGACAAAACTTATCCCTATATTAAATTAACGAATGAACGCCACCCACGTCTTATTACAACACGAAGAGTAAAAAAAGATAAAGGAAAATATTTTGGTCCCTATCCGAATGTCCATGCTGCGAATGAAACAAAGAGGCTGCTAGATCGTATGTATCCTTTAAGGAAATGCAATAAACTTCCTGATCGGGTCTGTCTTTATTATCATCTAGGTCAATGTTTAGCACCGTGCATTAATGAGGTGAGTGAAGAAACATATAAAAAGATGGTCGACGAAATTACTCGCTTTCTCAATGGTGGGTATAAAGAGGTAAAGAAAGCATTGATTGCGAAGATGAAGGTGGCCGCAGAGGAGCTTGATTTTGAAAGAGCAAAAGAATATCGTGATCAGATTACACATATAGAGACGACGATGGAAAAGCAAACGATTACTGACCACTGATTTTACAGACAGAGATGTATTCGGATATAGGGTGGATAAGGGCTGGATGTGTGTGCAAGTTTTTTTTGTTCGACAAGGCAAGCTCATTGAAAGAGATGTTTCTATTTTTCCAATTTATCGTGATCCCGAAGATGAATTTCTCACCTTTTTAGGTCAATTTTACGCACAGCCTAATCATTTTAAACCGAAGGAAATTTTACTGCCTGAGATGGCTGATAAAACGTTAGCAGAACAATTATTGAATACGAAAATACTTAAGCCAAAAAGAGGACAAAAGAAAGACTTAGTGCGCTTAGCTGAAAAAAATGCAAAAATCGCCTTAAAAACTAAGTTTTCCATGATTGAACAGAATGAAGAGCGAACAATAAAAGCGGTGGAATACTTAGGAGAAGCGATGAACATCTACCCCCCTTATCGCATCGAGGCGTTCGATAATTCCAACATTCAAGGAACGAATCCAGTTTCAGCAATGGTCGTCTTTATCGATGGCAAGCCGGAGAAAAAAGAGTATCGTAAATTTAAAATTAAAACAGTGTCTGGACCTGATGATTATGAATCGATGCGAGAAGTCATTCGTCGTCGATATACCCGGGTATTGAAAGAAAACTTTACCATTACCTGATTTAATCCTTATTGATGGCGGAAAAGGCCAAATCGAAGCTGCTAAAGATATTTTAGAAAATGAATTAGGATTAGACATTCCTGTAGCTGGATTTAGCGAAGAATGAAAAACATCGAACATCACAATTATTATATGGGGATCCACTTCAAACGGTCCCGCTGAAGCGAAATAGTCAAGCGTTCTATCTTCTGCAAAGAATTCAAGATGAAGTCCACCGTTTTGCGCTTACGTTTCCATCGACAATTAAGAGGGAAAAGTGCATTTAATTCCATATTGGATGATATTCCTGGGATCGGACCAAAACGTAAAAATAAGCTATTCTAGCCACTTCGGATCATTAAAAAAAATAAGAGAAGCGCAAGTAGATGATTTTATAGCAATCGGTATTCCTAAAAATGTAGCGAAGGTTTTATTTGAAAAAATAAAAAAGAAATGATTGAATCAAAACGAAGTAATATGTTATAATATTTCAAACTTAATAACTTGATCACTTTATAGTGTTAAAGTGATGGTAGAGGTGCGGTCTTCAAAAGTATAGGCAGGGAGAAGCATGAGATTCGAAGAAATGCTTAGAAAGGGAAGATACGCCGAAGTGGGAGACGACTCATGTTTATTCCGCTGGTTCTAAGTTGAATAAATTTAGAGCTGTCAAGATGATAATCTTGGAGTGCTATCTCACAAATGTGTTCGCGATGTAAGTAAATGATTACGCACCACAGGCAATGAGATAACGGTCTCATTGCTTTTTTTGTATGAGATAGTCGGTTTGTAACTATATGAAAGGAGGACGAATGTGTGAGCTTGGTCGTACTAAAATTTGGCGGAACATCCGTAGGAAATGTTGAAAAAATTCGGAGTGTCGCAGATAAAATTATTGAAGAAAAAAGGAAAGGAAATCAATTAATTATTGTGGTTTCTGCGATGGGAAAAACGACTGATCAGTTAGTGGCATTAGCAGATGAAGTTACAGATAATCCGAATAAACGTGAAATGGATATGCTACTATCTACCGGCGAACAAGTAACGATATCCCTTTTATCCATGGCGTTAAGAGAGAAAGGACATGAAGCAGTTTCTTTCACTGGCTGGCAAGCTGGAATTATTACCGAACAATTGCATAGTAATGCACGGATTACTGATGTAGAAAGTGAAAAGATTGAGAAAAAATTGCGGGAGGGGAAAATTGTTATCGTCGCTGGCTTTCAGGGAATGACAACAGAAGGTGAAATAACAACATTAGGAAGAGGGGGATCTGATACAAGTGCTGTTGCCTTAGCCGCAGCATTGCAGGCGGAAAAATGTGTTATTTGCACAGATGTTCCAGGAATCTTTACTTCTGACCCTCGTTATATAAAGGAAGCGCGGAAGCTTCCATCTATTTCATATGACGAAATGTTAGAGCTTGCTAATCTGGGCGCAAGTGTTCTCCATCCACGATCTGTGGAGTTAGCAAAAAATCATCAAATTCCAATTGAAGTATGCTCAAGTACAGAAGAACAGGCAGGAACACGAATAGAGGAGGAAATATCGATGGAAAAAAATTTAATTGTCCGTGGGGTTGCTTTTGAAGAAGACATCACAAGAGTAACGATATTTTGGGATGATAAAAAAATGATGAGTCTTGATACCATTTTTACCACCTTAGCTGCTCATTATTTAAATGTTGATATTATTGTTCAAAGTTTAACGGAACAAAATAAAGCGAATTTTTCCTTTTCTATTAAGACAGAAGATTTGCAAGAAGTGCTACATGTGTTAGAAAAGAACAAAAATGAACTTGGCTATCAGAAAATCGAATATGAATCTGGTTTGGCCAAGGTATCTATCGTTGGCTCTGGCATGATTTCTAATCCTGGCATCGCTGCGAAGATGTTTTCAGTTCTTGCTACGAACAACATGCAAATAAAAATGGTCAGCACATCTGAGATTAAAGTATCAGTAGTGATTGACAAAGAAAATATGATTGAAGCTACAGAAGCTCTCCACCGCGCTTTTGGACTTCATCAATTAAAAGCAGAGAAAGCGTTGTTACATACACAAGCCTAATGATAAGCATCAACCAAGCGAAGCAGTTGCTCAGCTTGGTTGAACCCTTCTCTATGGATGAAAGAAACTTCACTATAAAAGCTTGTTTTTCACATTTATCATACATCTCTATCTTTACGATCCCAACGAACAGTAATGACAACCTTTTTTTGCCGTTTATTTACCTCTTCAAAAGCTTCTGCAATCATTTTCTTTTGTGATTGAATTTGTTCAGCTATAAAACCTGACTCTAATGTAAAAGAAACATCCTCCAGTAATTCTAATCTTCTCGTAATATAAGGGCCAGTTAATTCTAATATCATTTCTTTTTTATTGGATGAAGCGATTGTAAGTGATCCCCAGCCAGCTTCTTCAAAAAATGAAATAATTTCATCGGTTGACATTAATGGGAATTTGCGAGCTACTTCTTTTCCTGCCCAGTAAAGAATATCAGGTGCCTCATCACCTAAAATGCTTGGAAGAAGGATTTCTCTTATTAATTCGTAGCCGAACAAAGGAAATGTTTCAAGCTCTTCGATGTTGTTTTGTTCTACTTGTTTTTCAGTCCGTGATTTTAACTTCAAATTTCTCCCCTCTTTCTCTATAGCTATTATATATGATAAAGCAAGCATTTCGGCATGAAAATATAGCATTTATGGTAAAATTAATCTGACAGGATATAATAAAAGATAACAATTGTCTTTTACTTACTGTCAACAGTCAGGCTTTTTAAACAATGTTCGTCAGTACTCTTCATTATAACTAATAATGCGACAGTTAGGATTCTTGACGGTTTTAGACGTTGGGAGTAAAATGGACATGTCACATGATTATTGTATTTCAGTCGTGCCATTGTTGACTTCTAAGAAACTGCATAAACATTCAATGGTACAAAAGTTTTTATTACTAAGGGGGGGTAAATTGTGGCAGGAAATCGTGAATTCATAAATCGTAGATTGCATTCATTGCTGGGAGTCATCCCGGTTGGTTTATTCTTAGTGCAACACTTAGTAGTAAACCATTTTGCAACAAGAGGAGAAGACGCATTTAACACAGCAGCAGGATTTATGGGGAATCTTCCTTTCCGTATCGTTCTAGAATTTGTACTAATCTATTTACCATTGCTTTTTCATGCGATATATGGTTTATATGTTGCATACACTGCAAAAAATAATACTTCGAACTACGGATTTTTTAGGAATTATATGTTTAAGCTCCAACGAATTTCCGGTGTCATTGTTTTGATTTTTATTGCATGGCACGTGTACGAAACTCGTATTCAAGCTGCATTTGGAGCAGAAGTTAATTTCCAAATGATGGAAGATATCTTATCTAATCCATTTATGCTAATTGTGTACATAGTTGGAGTCGTTTCAGCTGTCTTTCACTTTGCAAACGGCTTGTGGTCCTTTTTGGTTTCATGGGGGATTACTCAAACTCCGAGATCACAACAAATTTCAACCTATGTCATGCTAGGTGTATTTGTCCTGCTGTCAATTGTAGGTATACGCGCACTGCTAGCTTTTGTATATCCGGAAATGTTTGTCGGATAAAAGTAAGAACTCATGTGTAGTTGGATAACGGCAAAAAGGAGTGAGTCACACGATGAGTAATGGAAAAATCGTTGTAGTCGGTGGTGGTTTAGCCGGCTTAATGGCAACAATCAAAATAGCAGAGGAAGGGAAACAGGTGGATTTATTCTCAGTAGTACCTGTTAAACGCTCTCACTCTGTTTGTGCTCAAGGTGGTATTAACGGTGCGGTAAATACGAAGGGTGAGGGAGATTCACCTTTTATTCACTTTGATGATACTGTTTATGGTGGGGACTTTTTAGCAAATCAACCACCGGTAAAAGCTATGTGTGAAGCAGCACCAGGTATTATTAATTTACTTGATCGAATGGGTGTTATGTTTAACCGTACACCTGAAGGACTATTAGACTTCCGTCGCTTTGGTGGTACACAACATCATCGGACTGCTTTTGCAGGTGCAACAACTGGTCAACAGCTTTTATATGCACTCGATGAACAAGTACGTCGCCATGAAGTAGCAGGTCTTGTAACGAAGTATGAAGGTTGGGAATTCTTAGGTGTTGTCTTAGATGATGAAGGTGTATGTCGCGGAATTACCGCACAAGATTTAACGACAATGGAAATTAAAGAGTTTCCAGCGGATGCAGTAATTATGGCATCTGGTGGTCCAGGTATTATCTTCGGTAAATCTACCAACTCAGTTATTAATACAGGTTCTGCAGCATCAATTGTATATCAGCAAGGAGCTTCATATGCAAACGGGGAGTTCATTCAAATTCACCCAACAGCTATTCCTGGGGATGACAAGCTTCGTCTCATGAGTGAATCTGCTCGAGGTGAAGGTGGACGAGTTTGGACATATAAAGACGGTAAACCATGGTATTTCTTAGAAGAGAAATATCCTGCATACGGAAACCTCGTACCGCGTGATATTGCTACACGTGAAATATTTGATGTATGTGTTAACCAGAAGCTCGGTATCAACGGCGAGAATATGGTTTACTTAGATCTTTCACATAAAGATCCGAAAGAATTGGATATTAAATTAGGTGGAATCATTGAGATTTATGAGAAGTTTACTGGTGAAGATCCACGTAAAGTTCCAATGAAAATCTTCCCGGCTGTTCACTATTCAATGGGCGGTCTGTGGGTCGACTATGAACAACAAACCAATATTCCTGGCCTATTTGCAGCTGGAGAATGTGATTATTCACAACACGGTGCTAACCGTCTAGGTGCAAACTCACTGCTATCAGCTATTTACGGCGGTATGGTTGCTGGACCAAATGCTGTTAAATATATCAATGGACTAGAAAAGAGTGCTGACGCTATTCCTTCTTCTGTTTTCGAACGCCATCGAAAGCTCGAAGAAGAGAAATGGAATAAAGTCATGTCTCTCGACGGAGAAGAAAACGCCTATATGCTTCATAAGGAACTTGGTGAATGGATGACAGAAAACGTTACTGTTGTTCGTTTTAATGAAAAACTATTAAAAACAGATGAAAAAATTCAAGAGCTGATGGAGCGTTGGAAAAATATTAACATCAATGACACAGCCAAATGGAGTAACCAAGCTGCGCCGTTTACTCGTCAGCTGAAAAACATGCTTCATTTAGCTCGCGTCATTACATTAGGTGCATATAATCGTGACGAAAGTCGTGGCGCCCATTATAAGCCAGACTTCCCAGATCGTAATGACGAAGATTGGTTAAAAACAACAATTGCCAATTACGATGCCGAAAATGCAGCGCCTTCATTCAGTTACGAAGATGTGGATGTTTCACTTATAAAACCTCGTAAGCGTGATTACACCAAGAAGAAAGATGAGGTGAAATAAGGATGGCTGAACAGAAAAAAGTTGAATTTATTATTACTCGACAAGATGGTCCTGATTCTGAGCCATATGAAGAGAAATTCGTACTCGATTATCGTCCTAACATGAACGTCATTTCAGCATTAATGGAAATTCGTCGGAATCCAGTGAATGCTGAAGGGGAAAAAACGACACCTGTCGTTTGGGATATGAACTGTTTAGAAGAGGTCTGTGGTGCCTGTTCAATGGTTATCAATGGAAAGGCAAGACAATCCTGTACAGCACTGGTAGATCAATTGGATCAACCAATTCGACTGGAGCCGATGAAAACATTCCCAGTTGTTCGTGACTTGACTGTAGACCGTAGCAGAATGTTTGATTCTCTTAAGCGCGTAAAAGCTTGGATTCCAATTGATGGTACTTATGACCTAGGACCAGGTCCGCGTATGCCAGAGAAAAAACGTCAATGGGCTTATGAACTTTCTAAATGCATGACATGTGGTGTCTGCTTAGAAGCATGTCCAAATGTTAACAGTAAATCAGACTTCATTGGGCCAGCGCCTATTTCACAAGTGCGTCTCTTTAACACGCATCCAACTGGTCAAATGAATAAAGATGAACGGATAGAAGCTCTCATGGCTGAAGGCGGTATTGAAGGATGTGGAAACTCTCAAAACTGTGTTCAATCATGTCCAAAAGGGATTCCGCTAACAACTTCTATCGCATCAGTAAACCGTGCGGCATCAGTCCAAATGTTCCGTAACTTCTTTGGTAGCGACCATATGGTAGACTAAGTAGCATCTAAAAAAGCTTTCAATCATCATGATTGAAAGCTTTTTTCTTTGAAAGAGATGTTTCATAATCTATTGACTTCACTTTATTCTTTTTAAAATAAAGGCTATAATAAAAATGAATAATGATTCATTTTATAGGAGAGATAGTCTTGAACAAAATAGCTTATATTGAAGATATGAATGAATGGAAAAAAGGATTTCAATTTTATCAACAAGTAAAAGTGAGGTTTTCCGAAACGGATATGTTTCGGCACTTAAATAATACAGTTCCATTTATTTATTTTGAGGAAGCGCGTATTGAATTTTTTAAACATATCGGATTAATGGAAGATTGGTTACAGGCAAATAGCGAAACGATACCTGTTGTTGCTGATTTACAATGTGATTTTATTAAACAAGTCTTTTTTAATGATGAATTAAAGGTATATGTAAAAGCGGAGAATATTGGTAGATCATCTGTTGATATTCATTATATGGCAGTAAAAGATGATGAAGATATTTGCTTTGTTGGCCGAGGAACAATCGTGCAAATGTCTATAAAAACTGGAAAAGGTGTACCATTTTCAGAAGAATTAAAGAAAAAACTGAATAATATTTCTTAGTTTTTATTAATTAATTTGCTAATAATGTGCAGGGTATTTATTCCAACTGCACATTTTTTTATCTAATTACAGATCAAAGCAATGATGAATAAAAATAGCTAAAGTATGTACTAAGAATTATCAAACATATTACCTCGCTAACTTCCCGCTGCCTCTTTATCTATAAAAGATTAGATAGATTGCAAGAATCCCCCGTTTAGTAACAATTGCAGTAATCGAAAAAGTATAAAATTTTTCAAAAAATTGTTGCAATTTAATAATTAAATAGTATATTATTAAATTGTACAATACATACCAACTGGTTAGTATGTAAGAGAGAGGATGGATACTGTGGATTTTTCTTATTCTGACAAAGTGAAAGCACTTCAAAAAAAATTGGAAAATTTTATGGAAGATTATATTTATCCTAATGAAAAAAAGTATGAAGAACAGCTTAATCAGCACCCATCACGGTGGTCAGCTGTTCCACCTATTATGGAAGAATTAAAAGAGAAAGCAAAAAAAGAAGGTCTTTGGAATCTTTTTTTACCAGACAGTGAGTATGGGTTAGGTCTTTCTAATGTTGAATATGCTCCGTTATGTGAGTTGATGGGACGAAGTATGATCGCACCTGAAGTGTTTAATTGCAACGCACCGGATACGGGTAACATGGAAGTTCTCGCTAGATATGGAAGTGAAGAACAGAAAGAAAGATGGCTGAAACCGTTGCTAAATGGTACGATCCGTTCTTGTTTTTCAATGACAGAACCAGATGTCGCGAGTAGTGATGCGACTAACATTGAGGCAAGTATTGTTCGAGATGGAGATGAATATGTGATTAACGGGAAAAAATGGTGGACATCAGGTGCAGGTGATCCTCGTTGTGAAATAGCTATTGTGATGGGAAAAACTGATCCTACAGCACCGCGACATGAACAGCAATCAATGATATTAGTTCCACTTCATACTCCAGGTGTCCATATTAAAAGAATGCTCCCTGTTTTTGGATATGATCATGCACCACATGGACATGCGGAAATTCATTATGAAAATGTCAGGGTACCTGCTCATCATATTATTTGGGATGAAGGAAAAGGTTTCGCTATTGCCCAAGGACGATTAGGACCGGGTCGTATTCATCATTGCATGCGTCTAATCGGTGCGGCAGAAAGAGCACTTGATGATTTATGTAAGCGGGTACAAGAAAGGAACGCTTTTGGAAAACGACTTTCACAACAAGGAGTCATCCAAGAATGGATAGCTGAATCGAGGATTGAAATAGAACAGGCAAGATTATTGACGCTTAAAGCGGCATATATGATGGATACAGTAGGAAATAAAGTAGCTAGAAAAGAAATTGCCATGATAAAAGTAGTAGCGCCAAATATGGCATTAAAAGTAATAGACCGAGCGATACAAGCTTTCGGTGCAAAAGGTGTCAGTGATGATATAACACTTGCTGCTCACTGGGCCAACGCCCGGACTTTAAAACTTGCGGATGGTCCAGATGAAGTGCATAAAGCCCAAATTGCAAAACTTGAACTGAGGGAACATGCAAATAGAAAGGAGATGTTTAAATGAGTGTAAAAGAACTTTTCGATTTAGAGGGAAAAACAGCAATCATAACAGGTGGAGGTCGGGGGCTCGGAGAACAAATAGCAGAAGCATTTGCTGAACAGGGTGCCAATGTTATCTTATGTTCACGTAAGGTTGAAAACTGTGAGAAAGTAGCTGAGCGGTTAAAGAAATTCAAAATAAAAGTAGCAGCACAAAAATGTGATGTTACCAATAAAGCAGAAGTTACCAATTTAGTGGAGCAAACGGTGAAGGAGTTTGGAAAAATAGACATACTTGTAAATAATAGTGGAGCAACTTGGGGAGCACCAGTCGAAGACATGCCACTCGAGGCTTGGCAAAAAGTAATCGATGTTAATGTAACAGGTACTTTTCTCATGTCGCAAGCAGTTGGAAAACAGATGATTAAACAACAGTCAGGGAAGATCATAAATATTTCATCGATAGCAGGGTTTGGCGGTACTGATCCAAAGTATATGAATACAATTGGCTATAACACTAGTAAAGGTGCCATTATTACCTTTACAAAAGACTTAGCTGTAAAATGGGGAGAACATAATATCCAAGTGAATGCGATTGCACCTGGATTTTTCCCAACGAAAATGTCCAAGGTTATTATCCAACATGGAAAGGATTACTTTTTAGCAAAAACACCATTAAGACGCTTTGGATCTGAAAAAGATTTAAAAGGTGTAGCGGTCTTTTTAGCTTCCAATGCATCTAATTATATAACTGGTGATGTTATTTCGGTAGATGGTGGGATGCATGCGATGTAGAGATATTGATACTGCTGAGGAATAGGAAGAAAATGACGTATGAAAAACTACAATATGTCGTTGTCCCCTAACCAATGAAGAGAAGAACAGAGATGAATCCTCTCTATTCATCTTACGATATATATGCATTCATGTGGTATAATCACACTGAAATCTATAATGAAGTGAGAGGTAAAAGCATGAAGGATAAAATCATAGAAAAGAGTATTGAACTATTTGCAGAAAAAGGCTTTAAAGAAACATCAATTCAAGAAATTATGGATGCATTAAAAGTAACAAAGGGGACATTTTATTATTATTTTCATAGTAAAGAAGAGCTTTTAATGGATATTCATTTGCAATATATTGAGAGATTATTAGAAAATCAAGAAATCTTAATGAGTGATCCGGGAAAGTCATGTAAAGAAAAATTATACGATATTATTTTTAAACTCATAAGTGATATTAAAAAAGAAGGATTGCGTGCACAAGTGTTTTTCCGTGAAATGAGAAACCTAAGTGAAAAGCATCTCATGCTTATTCTCCCGAAAAGGGATCAATTTAAAGAGAATATTCAACACCTAGTTGAAGAGGGGATGGCTAAAGGTGAATTTCGCTCGGATTTACCACCTGATATTATTACTTTCGGAATATTAGGAATGGCTAACTGGAGCTATTTTTGGTTTAATCCAGCGGGGAAAGTAAGTGATCGGCAAGTATCAGAAATCTTTCATCAAATATTAATTGGTGGCATTCAACAACAAGTTAAAAACAACGAGGAGTAGTATGAAACAGAATAGCACAAGAAAGAGAGATTGTTAGAAAATAGAAAGAGAGCATCGATCGAAAAGAAAATAAATTTCTATCTTCTCTATTGAAGGTAGAAAATATAGACAATAAGAAAGGAAGTGGATTGTAGTGTCATATATTATTCCTGTTCGCAAAGGAGAGGAATTGAATGTTTCTCGATTAGAGGCATTTTTACGAAAGAAGTATAACGATTTACCAGATGAACCATTAATAATTGAACAATTTGGCACGGGGGCCTCGAATCTTACTTATGCCTTAACAATTGGAGAATGGGAAGCTGTTTTGCGCCGTCCTCCCTTTGGTCCAGTTGCACCAAAAGCCCATGATATGGAAAGAGAGTATCTTATTTTGAAAACGTTATCAACGATATTTCCATTAGCACCAAAGCCTTATCTTTATTGTGAAGAGTCTTCTATTATGGAAAAGCCATTTTTAATAATGGAAAGAAAACGCGGAGTGCTCGTTGATACGAGCTTTCCAAAAGGCATAAAAGTAACACCGGCATTAGGACGTCACCTCTCTGAGTTAATGGTAGAAACATTAGTTGAACTGCATTCACTTCCATATGAAGGAACACCACTTGAAAAAATAAGCAAGCCTGAAGGTTTCATGGAGCGACAAGTTTACGGTTGGCTAAAACGGTATGAACGAGCAAAAACAGTCGAAATGAACGAGTTCAACCAATTAAAATCTTGGTTGATTGGTCATATCCCAACTTCTCCATCACCTACGATTATTCATTACGATTTTAAATTAAACAATGCCTTATTTTCTGAAGATGTCTCAAAAATGACCGGTTTATTTGACTGGGAAATGGCGACTATTGGCGATCCATTAGCAGACTTAGGGGTTGCTATGAGTTATTGGATTGAAGAGAGTGATCCTCACTTGTTAAAAATGGGCTTTGGTAAACCACCAATCACAATCAATGAAGGGTTTTACACCCGGAAAGAATTTATTGAAGCCTATAGCGAAAAAAGCGGAAGAGATATAGCGAATATGCATTTCTATTTAACGTTTGCATACTTCAAATTAGCAGTGATTTGCCAACAAATTTATGCTAGATATAAAAAAGGCCAGACGAATGATGAACGTTTTGCACGATTTGAAGATTTTACTAAGGTTTTCCTTCAACATTCACTGGATACCGCATTTGAAAAGTAGGAGTGTGACGATGACAAGCAGCATTCATGTAGTCTTGAAAAAAGAAGATATTATGAGTAATCAGTTAACTGGAAAAATCGCTGTTGTTTTCGACATTTTATTAGCAACCTCAACAATGGCAACTATTTTACAAGAGGGAGGAACTTCAGTGATTCCCGTTGTAAATTGGCAGGAAGCAAAAGAAGTATCCACTAGACACCCACGTTCCTCCATTTTATTAGCAGGAGAATATAAGGGGCGGACACTTGCAGGGTTTTTAGCACCTTTCCCAAGCGAACTAAAAAAAGAAGTAAAGGATAAATTGGTGATCCTATCAACTACAAATGGTACAGTAGCTATCAATCATTCTTCGCAAGCCAAAAGGTTATATGCAGCAAGCCTTTTAAATGCCCAAGCTGTTGGTCAGGAAATATTAACAAATTACAATAACGAAACAATCGTTCTCATCTGTTCAGGTTCACAAGGAGCGTTTTGTTTAGAAGACTTCTATGGGGCAGGCTATATGATTCATTGCTTATTAAAGCATCAATCCTTTCGCTTAACAGATGCGGCAAAAGCAGCCTATCTCTGTTATAAAAGTGCCGAAGAAGATGCTTATCATATGCTTTGTCAATCAAGATTAGGGAAAAAGCTCATTCAATATAACTATGAAAATGAAGTGTCATTTGTTGCCCAAAAAGTATTTATCCTGTTGTACCTTGTTGGGAGAGAGGAAAAATAGTGAATATCAATAACTAGTGATCAGATTAATGGTATTCCTTTTCATCTGGATAAAACTAAATATCAGAATGTTCAGTTTTATATACTTTAACAAGATACCGACATTTCATGCAAAAAATGATAAGGGGTGGATCGTATGACTGAAAACCATTTTCAATTTTGGCCGAAAAGAGTAACGAAAACATTGGCAGTGCCTTCAACAAATGTCTTTGACAATCTATATGTATCAGCAAAAAGGTATCCAAATAAGCCTGCTATCTATTATTATGGTGCTTCTTATACTTACAAGCAATTACTTACTGAAGTAGAGAGAATGGCAGGCTTTTTGCAACATAGACTACATGTTGAAAAAGGCGATCGGGTTATGTTATACATGCAAAATTCTCCGCAATTTATTATTGGATATTATGCTATTTTACGAGCCAATGCTATTGTCATCCCTATTAACCCAATGAATACAACTGAAGAACTAAACTACTTTATTAAAGATGGTGACATTCAAACTGGACTAGTGAGTCAAGAGTTACTCGAGCGTATTGAGTCATTGCCAGATGATTGCCCTTTAGAACAAATTGTAATTGCGACGTATAGTGATTATTTGCCAGAAAAAACAGATGAGCGGCTTCCAATAGAAGTAAAGGAAAAACGGAAGCTCTTTTCCAATCCTAATTACTATAGCTGGCAACTAGCAATGGAAGCAAATGAAAGCCCAAGTAGTGAAATTGGGAATGCAGAAGATTTTGCTGTTATGCCTTACACCTCTGGTACTACTGGCTTACCAAAAGGATGTTTGCACAAACATACAAGTATACAAGCGAATATTTATTCTGCTTATCATTGGCTGAATGTAACAGCGAGCACTGTTTCCTTAACTACTTTACCATTATTTCATGTAACAGGGATGTTGCATAGTATGCATGCGCCTATTTTAGCAGGGGGCGAATTGGTTATCATGACGAGATGGGATAAATATTATGCAAAAGAAATAATTAAACGGAAAAAAGTATCACATTGGGTCAATATTAGTACGATGTTAATTGATTTTTTGACAATCCCAAGTTTGTCTAAAAGAGATATGGAATCATTATTAGTAATTGCTGGAGGTGGCGCCTCTTTGCCTAGTGCTGTAGGTAAAAAATTATTTGACTTAACTGGACTTCAATTTGTGGAAGGTTATGGGCTTTCAGAAACAATGTCACACACTCACTTTAACCCTCCACACCGCCCAAAACTCCAATGTCTCGGTATTCCCTCATTCGATGTAGATGCTCGGATTATTGATCCTATCAACTTACAGGAATTGGGCGATGAAGAAGAAGGGGAGATTGTCGTTAATGGGCCACAAGTTTTTGTCGGCTACTATAATCGCGAGGAAGACAATAAACAAGCATTTATTGAAATCGATGGCAAGCGATTTTTTCGAACGGGTGATATCGGCATAAGAGATAAGGAAGGATATTATTTTATCATCGATCGCGTAAAACGAATGATAAATGCGTCTGGATACAATGTCTGGCCAACTGAAATAGAAAGTCAACTTTATAAACATCCAGCTGTTCAACAAGCTTGTGTAGTCGGTGTACCAGACCAAAAAAGAGGAGAAACAGTGAAGGTATTTATCGTCTTAAATGATGAATATAGAGGGAGTGTAACGGAAGAAGAAATCATTGCCTGGTCGAAAAAGCAAATGGCAGCTTATAAATATCCCCGTTATGTAGAATTTCGAGAATCCCTTCCAACAACATCCAGTGGAAAAATCCTATGGAGAAAGCTTGAAGAGGAGGAGCAAGAAAAAAATAAACTGAAAAAGTAAAAGGAAAGAGGCTGGGACAAAACCCACCTAAATAAGAAAAAGGAGTTCAGTTGATGATAAAACTGGACTCCTTTCATTTTTTATTGAGTGATGTTGACTTTCACTTTAGACAGTTGCTTTCCGCAGGCACAGCCTCAGCTTCTGTGCTCCTCGTCCGTGGATCTTCGGACTCTTGCTGTTCCCACAGGAGTCAACTGTCTTTCTTTCCAGTCAACATATCGTTATTTCGATGATTTTTAAGTAAACAAAAATGAAAGAGGATTTGCGTTAATGGCAGTAAACTGAAGGAAATACACTGCCATTAACAATGATCATGATAAAAACATGGAATCGGACAGAATAAAAAAAGGATTGGATCAACAAAATTTGCTGATTCAATCCTTTTTTATTATTTGAAGCTCGTTATGTCCGAGCCCCTTTTACATCATCTTCTTTTTTAAGTCGCACTATAAAACGTACGAGACTGCTAAGTGTTAAAAATCTTAACAAAGGAAGAATAAACAAGATTACGAATCATATGATTACATAGGGACGAGCTCACAATTCACTCTGCTATTCATATCCACAAATGGTGCAGTATCGCTTATGAGAGGAGAAAAATAATGGACACGCTATATTAATAAGCGTACAGCAGTTAAAAGCATCATTCATCACCGACAGTGGCGTCATACCAGTTGTTAAAAATATTAGTTTTGAAATAAACGAACGAGAAATAGTAGGTATTGTCGGTGAATCTGGAAGTGGGAAAAGTGTTACTTCGCTTTCAATTATGCGTTTAATAACACCTTCGGGAAAAGTAGAAGGAAATATTTTATTTCAAAAAGAAAATCTTGCTCATGCTTCTGAGAAGAAAATGTGTCACATTCGTGGAAATGATATTGCGATGATCTTTCAAGAACCAATGACAAGTTTAAACCCTGTTTTTTTCAATTGGCGAACAACTTATTGAAACGGTTAGAATACATACAAATATAACGAAAAAAAAGCAAGGGAACGCGCTTCATTTAACTTCTTTATTTATTTCTCATGATTTAGGAGTAGTTAGACATATATGTGATTGGGTTGCTGTTATGTATCTTAGTAGAATAGTAGAATTAGCCGATAGTGAACAACTTTATGAAAAGCTAAGACACCCATATTCAGAAGCTTTGTTCTCAGCGGTCCCGATCCCTGATACAGAGACGAAAAGAAAGCGGATTATTTTGCAAGATGATGTACCTAACCCTGCACATTTCATACACGTTGTCCCAAGGTAATATAGAAACACGCGTCCACCATTGCAGAAAGTAAATGATAATCATTATACTGCCTGTCATCTTTATGATTAATAGAAAGTTAAATCACTTTGATAAAGGGGGAGATATAAATGAACAAACGATTGTATTTTTCATGTGTCTTCTTATTCGTTCTTTCTGTCATTTTTGCTGGATGTAATGGTATTTCTCCTAAGGATGGAAAGGGCCAAAGAGATGAAGCGACTATAGGAAAGGCTGGTGGCACACTCATTTATGGACGCGGTAGTGATGCAGTAAAACTTGATCCATCGACGGTCACTGATGGAGAATCATTAATCGTCACTCACCAAGTGTTGGAAACGCTCGTAGCATATGAAAAAGAAAGCACTGAGATTGTTCCCCACTTGGCTAAGGACTGGGAAATTTCTGATGATGGCTTGACGTATACCTTTCAATTAGAAGAAGGAATTACATTTCATGATGGGACTGATTTTAATGCTAAGGCTGTTGTGAAGAATTTCGAGCGTTGGTTAAATGGAAAAGATGAAGCGGAATTTCCATACTTCGTTTCCCAATTTGGTGGATTTCACGGTGATGAGGATGCTGTTATTAAAGAGGTAAAAGCTATTGACGAATATGAAGTACAATTTGTTTTATCACGACCACAAGCACCTTTCTTAAAAAACTTAGCAATGCCTCCATTTGCGATTTCCAGTCCAACTGCATTTGAAGAGAAAGGAGAAAAATATATAGAGCATCCGATTGGAACCGGTCCATTTCAGTTTGAAGAGTGGAAAAGAAATGATACGATTACCGTCGTGAAAAATGAAAAATATTGGAAAGAAGAACTTCCCAAAGTGGACAAAGTCATTTTTAAAGTGATAGAGGATAATTCGGCTCGTTTAAATTCCCTTATTAAAGGGGAAATCGACTTAATGGATGGTTTAAATCCAAGTGATGTAGATCGTGTTAACGCTGATAATAATCTACAAATCTTTGAACGACCATCAATGAATGTTGGCTATCTAGGGTTTAACGTAGAAAAAGAACCATTTAACAATAAAAAAGTTCGCCAAGCACTGAGTCATGCGATTAATAAAGAAGCAATTATTGAAAACTTTTACGAGGGAACAGCTGAGCCTGCTAAAAACCCTATTCCTCCCACTATTAACGGTTACAATGATCAGATTAAAGACTATCAATATGACTTGGACAAAGCAAAACAACTACTTGACGAAGCTGGGTATAGTGATGGCTTTAAAATAGATTTGTGGGCTATGCCAGTGCCACGCCCATACATGCCTAATGGGGAGAAAATAGCAGAAGCAATTCAAGCGGATTTTAAAAAAATCGGTGTAGAGGTGAATATTGTGACCATGGAATGGGCGACATATTTAGAGAAAGTTCGTACAGGTGAAGCACCGATGTTTATGCTTGGATGGACAGGAGACAATGGTGATGCTGATAATTTTCTCTACGTTTTATTGGATCAAGATAATATAAATTCAAACAATTATTCTCGCTATGCCAATGATGAACTGCATGAATTATTATTGAAAGCACAGAAAGAGACGGATGCGGAGAAGCGAGATGAATATTATTATCAGGCTCAAGAAATGATTCACGAAGATGCACCGTGGATTCCGCTTGCACACTCCGTACCACAGTTAGCAGGGAAGAGTTCAGTTCAGGGATTTACTCCACATCCGACAGGCTCACAAAGCTTTGCTGATGTTTCCGTAATTGAATAACGTAATTTTTAAAAAAGGGGGGGTGGTTACTCTCCTTTTTTTCATAAAGGGGTGATCATTTGTTTGCTTATATGGTGAGAAGATTGATCATGCTTATTCCGGTACTCTTTGGGATGGTTTTCATTGTTTTTTCACTTATTCATGCCATTCCGGGAGATCCAGCTCAGTTAATTTTAGGGCAACAAGCTTCTGAAACAGCAATTGCTGCTCTTAGGGAACAAATGGGATTGAACGAGCCTCTACGTGTTCAATTTATTCATTATGTAAAAGGATTATTTCAAGGCGATTTAGGAGTTTCCATCCGAACGGGAAAGCCGATTGCAACGGAAATATGGCCTTATTTGGCTGCTACGATAGAGCTAGCTCTTATTGCAATCTTTATTGCAATGATTGTCGGTGTGAACGCTGGTATTATTTCAGCTTGGTTTCAACAATCATGGTTTGACTATATTGCAATGCTTTTTGCCTTAATCGGGGTTTCCATGCCAATATTTTGGCTCGGTCTTATGGAACAATATGTTTTTGCTATTCAACTCGATTTACTTCCAACGACAGGAAGGGATAATATTCGTGACCCTGTTGCACCTATTACGCATTTATATTTGCTGGATACACTTATACAAGGACGGTTTGATCAAATGCTGGATGTGATGAAACATTTAATTTTACCTAGTATTGCACTTGCGACCATTCCAATGGCAATTATCGCTCGCATGACTAGATCCAGTATGCTTGAAGTAATGAGTTCGGACTATATTCGAACAGCGAGAGCGAAGGGGATGAGAATGTTTTTTGTCGTTTACAAACATAGTTTTAAAAATGCTCTTATTCCGGTCTTAACAGTAATCGGATTGCAAACTGGACTTTTACTCGGTGGTGCCATATTGACAGAGACTATTTTCGGTTGGCCAGGAATAGGCAGTTATATTTATCATGCAATCCAATTTAGAGACTATCCGGTGATTCAGTCGGGAATTCTCGTGGTTGCATTTATATTTGTCATGATTAATCTCATTGTCGATCTTTTGTATGTTGCTATTGATCCACGCATTAAATATTAATAGGAGGTAAAAAATGACAGGAATAGCGAAGCAACCACCAGACAAGCCATTAAATAAGCAAGCATCTGAAGAGAAAACGCTTTCTCTCTGGAGAGAAGCATGGCGGGAATTTCGGAAGAATAAAGCTGCTGTGATTGGATTGGGGTTAGTGATGACTTTTATTTTGATTGCTATTTTTGCTGATGTGCTCGCTCCTTATCATTTGAATGAACAACAAATGGGAAATAAACATCTCCCCCCATCTCGGAACCATTGGTTTGGAACAGATGAATTTGGTAGAGATATTTTTAGCAGAATTATTTATGGAGCTCGAATTTCGCTAGCAGTAGGTTTTGGAGCTGTTAGCGGTTCAATGATTGTTGGTTCTTTGCTCGGGCTTATTGCCGGATATTATGGTAAGTGGCTTGACATGATCATTTCGCGTATTTTTGATATCTTACTTGCTTTTCCAAGTATTTTACTAGCGATTGCGGTTGTTGCAATGCTCGGTCCATCGTTGAGAAATGCGCTTATTGCCATCGCGATCATCAATATTCCCAACTTTGGGCGCCTTGTTCGCTCCCGTGTTTTAAGTGTAAAGGAGGAAGAATATATTACGGCAGCCAGAGCAATCGGGATGAAAGATGGAAGAATTCTTTTTCATCATGTCCTACCGAACAGTTTGGCTCCGATCATCGTTCAAGGAACACTATCTATTGCAACAGCTATTATCGAAGCGGCAGCACTTGGTTTTCTCGGAATGGGTGCACAACCACCAACACCAGAATGGGGAAAAATGTTGGCTGATTCTAAAGATTTTTTAATCAACGCTCCGTGGACTGTTTTTTTTCCAGGCATTGCAATTATGCTTACTGTTTTAGGTTTTAACTTAATAGGTGATGGTTTACGAGATGCGCTTGATCCTCGTATGAGAAATTCCTAAATTCTAGCGGGAAGAATGACTTATTCATTTAGGGGAAGCAGTTAAATATTGAGAGAGTTTATCTTTATGTTATTCTTAGCTTCGTTGAGAGATATTGATATAAGCCCAACTCCTAGGAAAAGGGGATTGGGCTTACTATTGAACGCAAGTACATTCTGAAATCACATTTTCACATCTATATCGTCATTGATCATTCATATTAGTTGCTTGATCATGAAATATTTTATGGGACATCAGGCATATCTATTTTGGGAACTTCCCCACTCATGCTTTCCAAAAATGCAACAAGTGCATCGACTTCTTTATCTGTTAAATGTAATGGTTTTATTAATGGACTTTTATTTGGATGTTCTCCTCCTCCTTTATTATAAAATTCAACGACATCTTTTAATGTTTCTAGGCTCCCGTCATGCATAAACGGTGCTGTGTGAGCAACTCCACGTAAACCAGGTGTTCTAAATGCTCCTTTATCCTCTTCCTTTTTCGTTACTTCATAACGTCCCTCATCACCTGTAATACCTAAATTATGATATTTATTGTCAGAAAGCATCGGTCCTGCATGACAAGTGATACATCCTGCCTTTCCAGCAAAAAGCTTCATTCCATCTTTTGCATCAGCGGAAATGGCCTCATCATCACCCTCAAGAAATTTGTCAAATGGTGTATCATTGATGACAATCGTTCGTTCAAACGCAGCAATTGCTTTTGTGACATTATCTATCGTAATCTCATCGTCAAACACATTTTCAAATTCAAGGACATATTCAGGAACTTCATTCAACTCTTTGACTAATTCATCGAGGTCTTGATTCATTTCAATCTCGGATTCAATTGGTCCTAGTGCTTGTTCTTCCAAGCTTTTTGCTCGTCCATCCCAAAAGTTTTCTTCATAATAACCGGAATTAATAATTGTAGGGCTATTTCTTGGACCTTCGGCACCTTCAAAGCCAATAAACTTTTCAAGTCCGTCCCCATAACCAGCACCTGGGATATGGCAAGTCATACAACTAAATTTATTGTTACCTGATAGACGAGAGTCGGCGAATAGTTTTTTTCCAAGTTCAACTTTTTCATCTGTCATAGGATTGTCTTTTGGAATCGGCATTTCCCCAAGTGGCTCAAACATTTTTTTAGTATCTTCCAGTTCTTGATCCATTGCTTGTTCCTTTTTTGTTTCCTTTTCGTCATTCTTCTTAGGTGAGGAAGTGCTTGTTGAATTACATGCAGATAAAGAGAAAATGAGGAAAAGAACAAAAAAAATAGCACTGATTTTCTTCATTGAAAGATTCCCCCTTCATTTAATAGGTAGATAGCTTTCATCTCGCTGGAATGTATGTATAAAATAGGGTAGATTGCTGTAGTCACTCGGCGGTCCGATAAATCGCTATTTTTTCAACAAGAAAAGAGATGAAATGTCTATCTTTCCATCTATTATAACTAAATAATGCCAGATTTTTCATGATAATTCTTACTAATTTGTTAAAACTGACTAATAATAACAGGCTATTTTAAGGTGTCAAGTAAATGAATAATAGATTAAAATAAAACAACCTAGTAACAATGCAGATTACTAGGTTGTTTTATGGATAGGAGACGATAGAGGTTACTTTACTTGAAAATAAACCTCTTTGTCCCCCATTGTTTCATATTGAATGAGGAAATGATCACCCGTTTTAACTACACCTGAAATATATCCTTCCGCTTCTTCTCCAACCTTTAGTTCTTCAAATAGGTTGTTCGGTGTGACCGCAGAGAGTTCTTCATCATAAGCTTTCCCATCGTTCGAAACGAATTGAAAATTTGAATCATAGAATGGATATGTAACCTCTTCTGTTTCAGATTCGACTACTTTACCTTTTGCTTTTACAAGCACCCATTCAAACCCTTTAGGAGCTTCTTCATTAAATTCATTTTCTTTCTTTAAAATATCATGCGCTTTTTTTCCTTGAATAACTTCCGATATAGATATTTCTACTTTTATTTCATATTCTTCTAAATCGTCGCCTTTCAAATCAAGAATAATATCATCCAATTGAATATTTTCTTCTAATGGTACAGGATTAGCATGACTTCCTATTTCATTATTGTCATCCGTTTCGATTGTATCGTTTGTTTCTTCTTTTGCCTGTGTCTCTAAATCATCATTCCCACAAGCGACAAGTCCAGTTGCTAAAAATATTGTTGATAAAATAATAAATAATCTTTTCATCCGAATTCTCCCTTTATTTTGATACTCTGTCGATGCTTTTTTATTCATATTTTACAATAGTCGTTTCTATGTTTTTAGGTAGGTTGTATGTAGCCCTTTACTTTAAATTTACTTGCTTTATAACTCTAGAAGGTATATGACGGATAGTGACAGGTGATTCCGTTGTTTTTCATCAACTTCAAGGCTAATCGAGTATAATAAGATCCATTTTTATTATACTTTGTGTTGGACAAATTTCAAATAAATGATCAAAATGTTTAGAAATAAGTTAATTTTATGGTCCTTTTCTCCTCTCAAAGCGTGAAGGCATTTTTTAACGTTTACCAGTTTCCCCTAAGTCATAAGTTTGTGTTTGTTGTAACGAGGTGGATCCGGTACACATCATGGTCCCCACTTATGAAATGACATTCAGAAGTCGAGAAAGAATTAGTTTAACGTTTAAATGTTACAATTAATGGATTATGAATAAAAATTTGTTTATTTTAGGAATGTTGCGGGAAAAACAAAATATAATGAACTAATCAGCCAGTCCAATCAAATTGACCGCTTTTTGTATAAAATATACTATAGGGGGGATTTCAAAATGACAAAAATTTTTATTGATCCAGGACATGGCGGAAGTGATTCAGGAGCGGTAGGAAATGGATTGCAAGAGAAGAATGTGACTTTGCAAATTGCAACGAGAGTACGTGACATGTTAGTAAATGAATATGAAGGTGTTTCTGTGCGAATGAGTAGAACAGGAGATCAAACCGTTAGCTTAAAGCAACGAACAGACAACGCAAATGGGTGGGGAGCGAACTTTTACCTATCTATCCATATTAACGCTGGTGGCGGTACAGGTTATGAAGACTATATTTACAGTGGTCTTTCAGATTCTTCTACTACAGCGAAGTTGAGAAATACGATTCACGAGGAAGTTGTAAAGCTCATTGGCCTGCATAATCGTGGAAAGAAAAAAGCGAATTTTCACGTATTAAGAGAAACGAAAATGCACGCTATTTTAACAGAAAATGGTTTTATCGATCATGCAAATGATGCGAATTTAATGAAAAGTTCGACTTGGTTAAACAATGCTGCTAGGGGACATGTCAATGGATTAGCTAAAGCATTAGGTTTAAAGAAAAAAAGTGGAGGGGGCACATTGTACAAAGTACAGATAGGTGCTTTTTCCAAAAAGTCGAATGCTGATGCGTTAGCAGCCAAAGCAAAAGAAGCTGGTTTTACTCCATATGTGTTTTTGGAAGATGAACTATATAAGGTGCAAATTGGTGCCTTTGCTGAAAAAGAAAATGCCGATGCATTAGTTACTAAAGCACGTCAAAAAGGATTTGATGCGTTTATTGTCATGCAATAACCTGAATGCGAAATAGACAATGCTCCTACCTCAACATTAGCTCCTCTTGATGTTCAAATTCAAACAGTTGTTTATTTTTCCGTGAAATGCAGCTTCAAATACTCATAAATTTCAATAGAAATCAATGTAAAACATGAATAAAAAAGACAGAAAATAGTGAATTTTCAACAATTAATAATACTTCATTTATGAAAGCAATCTGGAATCTGTTGTTGTGTTAAACCGGCTTTCAATAAGGAAAGCCGGTTATTTTCTTAAAGCTTTAATTCTCCCATGCGAAGAAGCTCCACGACAGCTTGGGAGCGGCCCTTAACACCAAGCTTTTGCATGGCATTTGAAATATGATTCCGAACTGTTTTTTCACTAATGAATAGTTCATTTGCTATATCCTTTGTCGTTTTATCCTGAACTAACAGCTCGAATACTTCCTTTTCCCTCTTTGTAAGCAATGGTTTATGGTTATATTTATCCTCTTTCAACTATTGTAACCCTCCTTGCCTTTGCCAGCTTAAAACCGCGGGGATGGGTATTTTGGTTGTCAGAATATCATATGAGAGGTTAAGAATGGGAGTGCATCATAAGGGGGCTTATGAATGGAAAAATGCTGAAAATGTGCGTTGGCACAGGAAAACGAAGAGCAAAGTAAATCCAAGGCATCAACATATAACTGAAGGGAAAATCTGCTTTCAGCAACTTGATGGAATATGAAGTTGAGAGGTGATAAATAGTACTCCATTCTTGAATTTTTGATGAAAAAGAGCGACAATGCTATAAGATAAAGTCTTTTTTATAAGGTGGGGTTATCTTCCATGAGTAATGAGAAGTTACAGGATCATGATCAAGCGGTTGTTGCTGAAATAGAAAAGGATTTACGCTATATGTCTGGTATTATTAAACAAAAAGGGCGTGAGATTTTAAGCAACTATACAATTACACCTCCACAATTTATCGCTTTGCAATGGTTATTTGAAGAAGGCGATATGACGATCGGGGCGTTATCTCAAAAAATGTACTTAGCTTGTAGTACGACAACAGATTTAATTGATCGGATGGAAAAAAATAAATTAGTTATGCGAGTAAAAGATCCGAATGATCGTCGTGTCGTCAGAATTAATCTTTTACAAAAAGGAAAAAAACTGATTGAAGAGGTTATTTGGAAACGGCAAGAGTATTTGCAAAAGACACTCAGACATTACTCGTCGGAAGAAATTTTACACTTAAAAGAAACTCTTAATAAATTACATCATGAAATGAAGAAAGATTGAGGCGAAATGTTTGAAAAGAGCAATAGGAATTATTGATTCAGGTGTTGGTGGCTTAACTGTTATGAAGGAAGTGATGCGCCAACTCCCGGGAGAGTCGATTTATTATGTTGGAGATACTGCTAGATGTCCGTATGGACCAAGGCATGTAGAGGAAGTTAGAATATTCACTTGGCAAATGGCAAACTTCTTAATGGAAAAGCAAATAAAAATGCTTGTGATAGCGTGCAATACAGCCACAGCAGTTGTGTTGGATGAAATGAGAAAAAAACTTCCGATCCCTGTTATTGGTGTCATTCAACCAGGAGCGCGAGCAGCATTAAAATTAACGAAAAACGAAAAAGTAGGTATTATTGGAACGATCGGAACGATAAAAAGTGGCGCCTATACGAAAGCATTAAAAAATGTGAATGATCGTGTCAACGTTTTTCCACTTTCATGTCCAAAATTTGTTCCTTTAGTGGAAAGTGGGGAGTATCATAGTGCAATAGCCAAAAAAATTGTTGCAGAGTCACTAATCCCTCTAAAAGGGACAGGTCTTGATACATTAATCCTTGGGTGTACGCATTACCCTCTTTTACAAACAAGTATTCAAAAAGTAGTGGGAAAACATGTTCAAGTAGTAAGTTCTGGTGAAGAAACTGCGAGAGAAATGAGCGTTATTTTAAATCATTATCAATTACTATCTCCACCAGCAAAAAAAGCGGAATATCTATTTTATACTACTGGATCAAAAGAAATATTTAGGGAAATTGCATCTAACTGGCTTGGATTAGAGCAACTTCATATCGAAACCATTCTGTTGGATGACTACTGAAAGCCATCTCAATCAGAATGGTTTTTTTCTATTCATATTTTAAATAGTTTCGGGTCTAAATTAGGCAAAGGGCTCGTATATATAGTACAAACTGTCTTAGGAGGGGTACGAAATGTTTAAAGGAGCAAAAACTACCACTGTTGTGACAATCATGATTTTTAGTATCATCTTGTCCGGCTGTGGTTTGGTTGGGGGGAAAAAAGAAAAAATAGATCCACCACAAGATATATCCTACTTAAAAGAGGAAAAACTAGATGTTACTACTGAGGAGGATGAATCTGCTCAAGAAGCAAAAAAAGATACGAAAATAATGACAGAACTTTTTTTAATTGATAAGGATGGATATGTCGTACCACAAATGATGGCACTCCCTGAAACAGAAAGTGTTGCTAAACAAGCTATGCAATATTTGGTGGAAAATGGAGAAGTGTCTGATCTACTGCCAAGCGGATTCCGAGCTGTACTTCCAAGTGATACTGTTGTCAACGGAGTAGATGTGAAAGATGGGAAAGCAACAGTAGATTTTTCGCCTGAATTTAAAAACTATCAAGCGGAAAATGAAGAGAAAATCCTTCAAGCAATTACGTGGACTTTAACACAATTTGATGGGATAGAAAAAGTAGGTATCAAAATAAATGGCGAACTATTAACCGAAATGCCGGTCAATGGTACGAAAATAGACCCAGACGGATTAACGCGAAGCAATGGAATCAATACAGATGCATCAGGTGTAACAGATATTACTAATACACGTCCAGTTGTTGTCTACTACTTAGCACAACAAGGGAAAGATTATTATTACGTACCAGTTACAAAAAGAGTTTCTAACACAGAAAGTAATGATATTACAGCTGTCGTTAACGAGCTAATTGCTGGTCCTAGTTATCAGTCGAACTTAGTGACAGAATTTTTACCGGAGGCGAAGCTTCTTGAAGATCCTGTTGCGGATGACGGAAAAGTAATATTGAATTTTAATGAGCATATTTTTGGTAGTTCTGAAGAGAAAATGATTTCAGACTATGTGTTAAATTCATTAGCATTATCGCTCACTGAATTGCCTGAGATAGAACATATAGAAGTAAAGGTAAATGGAAGTACAGAGATTGTGAATGGAAAAGGAGAACCAATCACAGAGCCAGTATCACGACCAGAAAAGATCAATGCGCACAGTTTTTAAATAAATATTATTTGCTATACTGTATATAATGAAACGAGGTGGGTAGAATCACTCCGCCTCTTCTTTGATTTTTTATGCTTGAAGGGAGTAAAAAAATGCGAATTGACGGACGAGAAAATATGCAATTAAGACCGGTACATATCGAAACAGACTATTTAATCCATCCAGAAGGATCTGTCTTCATTACGGTCGGTGACACAAAAATTATTTGTACAGCGAGTATAGAAGATAGAGTACCACCTTTTATGCGTGGAGAAGGTAAAGGATGGGTAACTGCGGAATACTCTATGCTTCCTCGGGCAACAAAGCGACGAAATATAAGAGAAGCAGCAAGAGGAAAAATAGGCGGAAGAACGATGGAAATACAACGTTTAATCAGTAGAGCGTTACGTTCAGTTGTTGACTTGAAACTAATCGGTGAAAGGACTGTATGGGTTGATTGTGATGTAATCCAAGCGGATGGCGGAACACGTACTGCTTCCATCACTGGAGCTTTTGTAGCGATGGTTCAAGCATTAGAAAAATTAACTGGAGAAAAAGAGTTGAAACGCTTCCCAGTTACAGATTTTCTTGCGGCTACAAGTGTAGGAATAGTAGAAGAAAAGGGAGTAGTCTTGGATTTAAACTATCAGGAAGATAGTAATGCTTTAGTTGATATGAACGTCATCATGACAGGTAATGGAGAGTTTGTCGAACTTCAAGGAACTGGAGAAGAAGCTACTTTTAGCTACGCAGAACTACAGGAACTAATTGCTGCTGCAAAAGTGGGGATAAATGACTTAATTAACTATCAAAAGCAAGTGCTTGGTGAAACGCTCTCTACAAAAATAGCCGAAAATAAGCAAAGTGAGCAACAATCAAATGAAAAATAAAGTCATCATCGCAACAAAAAATAGCGGAAAAGCAAATGAGTTTAAAGAAATAATTGCAAATGATCATACAGAAGTATTAACACTTCTTGATCTACCAGAGGACATTGATATTGAAGAAACAGGCAGCACTTTTGAAGAAAATGCGATTTTAAAAGCAGAAACGATTGCAAAAAAATATGAAACAATTGTCATAGCAGATGATTCGGGACTTGTCATTGACGCACTCGATGGTAGACCAGGTGTGTACTCTGCCCGTTATGCAGGTGAAGAAAAAAATGATGACGCAAATATTGATAAAGTGCTTGCTGAAATGGCACATGTTCCACGAGGAAAAAGATCTGCTCGGTTTTATTGTGCATTGGCAGCAGCGATTCCAGGCAAAGAAACAATCGTCGTGTCAGGTACTTGTGAAGGAGAAATACTCCCGAAACGAATGGGAAATCATGGATTTGGCTATGATCCGATTTTTTATGTTAATGCGTTAGGACAATCCATGGCCGAACTTTCTTCTGAACAAAAGAATCAAATAAGCCATCGTGCTAATGCATTAGAAAAATTAGAGGCTAAATTAGCTACGCTCATTCAAAAAGGTGAGGAGAAATGAAGTTACTCGTTGTTAGTGATAGTCACGGTTTAAAAGAGGAATTGAAAAAAATAAAAGCACTGTACATTGATCAAGTAGATGCTATGTTTCACTGTGGAGATTCAGAACTTCACTCAAATGATGAAGCAATAGATGGTTTTTTAACCGTGCGAGGCAATTGTGATAATGAAAAGCAATTCCCACTCGAAATAATAAATACGATTGGAGAGCGGACGATTTTAGTGACACATGGTCATCTTTATCATGTGAAAAAGTCATTATTAAACCTAACTTATCGAGCAGAAGAAAAAGCAGCGGACTTTGTGTTTTTTGGACATTCTCACCGCCTCGGAGCCGAAAAGATTGGCCAAACTATTTTTTTAAACCCTGGTAGTATTTTTTTACCGCGCATGTATACAGAAAAATCATATGCTATAATAGAAATAGATAATGAAGTAGTAACTGTTTATTTTTACAATGACCATCACGAAGAAATAGAAAAATTTAGACGAACATTCACTCTTTAAGCACTTTTTTCCTATTGCAATAAAATATTTTATTGCAATAGGAAAATTTTAAAAAAACTATTGACATTTTTGGCTTTAATTCATATAATAATAAATGTCTTTAAAAAATGTCTCAGTAGCTCAGCTGGATAGAGCAACGGCCTTCTAAGCCGTCGGTCGGGGGTTCGAATCCCTCCTGGGACGTATCCTAGATTTTTGTAAAATACGATTAAACATCTCTTATTCATTCTTAAATGTTGGTATGGAAACATTTGAGAGTGTTTTTAATTGTTAGAGGACTTTGTAAGAATATGATTGAATACGATTTTTACACACTACAAGCTAGCCATTTTTTCATAAACTTCAACCGATGCCTTTTCATCTTCCTTCCTCCTCTTTTTTAGCTGCCATGAATCATCAGAAGCCTTAATGAAATTGATAAATATAGGTACACAGAAAACGGAAGCGATGTTAGTATGGTTTCAGTGAATGTAGAAAGTTTAAAGTTTTTCTAAAGTAGTAACAAACCTCTTCTATGTTTAAGCTTACATACTAACCATATTGATTGTAGAAAGTTTTTTTACCCGATAACTATCTCCTGTAAAACTTAGAATATGAGCATGATGAATAATCCGAACCGCTAGAGCTACAAATCATCTCGAATCTACGAAAATACATATATCCTGCTTCTTGCTTTATAAGATAAGAGCTAAAGCTATAAAGCCGAGATGCTAAGTGATTGATGATTTTACTATAACAGCAATTGATACATATACATGCTTCGTTATGAATTAGTGTATTCAGAATTTTAAACTATATAGTAAAAGGGATAAAAAGATGACAAATAGTGTTTGGAGTAAGGAAATTGATGATCCATATCGTTTGTTACCTGTTAGTGAGGAAAAGATTGAAGAGGCAGAGAAACATTTTGGTGTTCAATTACCCACTTTGTATAAGAAGCTAATTAAGGAACAAAATGGAGGTATGTTGATTAATAATGCCTTTCCTACTTCTAGGCCAACCTCGTGGGCTCATGATCATATCAAGATTGAATATATTTATGGAGTGGGGAAAGATCCAGGAATTCTTGATACTGACAATTTAATAAAAGAGTGGGGATTACCTGATAGTTTAATTCTCATAAATGGAGATGGGCATTCGTGGGTTGCTTTGGATTATAGAGGTAGTAGTAAAAACCCTTCCGTCGTCTATTTTGATACGGAGAATAATGATTCATTTGAATTGGCTGAATCGTTTGATCAATTGATTCAAGGGCTTTATGCTCAAGAGGAAGATGAAGAGATTGAAGAAGATGAAGAGATTGAATCTTGGAGTGAAAAAGAAGCTGAAATGATCTTTAGAGGTACGAATCTAGAGTTAATACATCGAGTACTAGCTTATTTCCAATTTAATTATGATCATCCGAATTGGTTCTTGCAAGAGCTAAAGCTGTTAGCGAAGCATGAAAATCCATATATAAGAGCAGACGTAGCTGAATCCTTATTTATTCTCGTTGAAACTCCTGATGAATTATTAGATAGTAGGTTAGTTGATGAAGTTATTAACATAATGTCAGATGACCTTAATAGTGATGTACAAGATTGGCTAGAAAGTATGAATGAATTGAATGAATAACATCTAAAGAGGTACTTCCGGGGATATTGCATCTTAAAAAAGTTAATCCATATGTTCGTCTAGATAATAATGCATTTTATATTGTGGACAAGCCACAGCCATGGGATCGAACAATTGACCATATGGGGACATCCTCGACGTGCAGGAATAAGTTCATTTGGTTTTGATGGTGTCAATGCTCATATTGTACTCGAAGAATATGAGGACATTCCATCTGACATCAGTTGCACTATACGACATCAAGTTATTGTTTTCGCTTATTACTGATACGGAACAATAGAATAATCACAAGATAATCAGTACTAGAAACCAAATTTGGACCTGGCATAGCACCCATACAAAATGGGCAGCGTGTATCATAATTCTCCTCTTGAAAAGAGAAGAATATTTGAGGAAAGCCTAGATACAGTTTAAATCGTATTCTTAAAGCAGATTTAGTTATTATTAGACCGTCTTTTACATCGGTCAGAAGTTATTCACTTAAACGGTGAAAGCCATCGAATCAAATACAGGAAGTCTATATTTCAATCATAAAATGTTCAAAATTAATGGGCAAAAAGTGTTCATTTTACTTGACGGTTACATTTGGGCAATTCGATGAATATAGACTTTCATTGGACGGCATACATGGATCGTACTTTCTTCATGGATAGATGCCGTCCTGAAGCAGATCTAACTTCTAAAAAATTTGGAATGTAGGTCATGGAAAACTTAAGCACTGTAATCTTATATTATGATATAATCCCATCTTCTAAGTTTCTCCATAAGTGATGGGCTTCTCTGGCAATATGTTCTAATAAGTCAGGTGGTGAAGTTGTAACGACTGCACATTGTTTGATGAGATCATCTAACTCTAATTTAAAGGCTTCAAGATCCTTAGCTTCCTTAATAATCATTTGCTTAAAGCTTGTTAAAATAGGTAGTGTTTGATTGCGCGGTTTGCGTATCATCGTTTTAAGTGCAGTTGCTTGTAGAAGTAGCCGTTCAAACTTTTGCATCATTTTTCTTACCCTGTCATGAAGTTCATAATTAGACCCGTCTAAATAATGGTGTATATAGTTAAGGTGATCTGCCATTTGTCTCAACCAAAAAGTACTTTCATGTATGGCTGCATCCGCTGGTGAAACTTTTTTACCACTTTGTATTAATTTAAACACCCTTTGGGACTCTTCTGCTTCTCGTACCATGTGATCAAGAAGTGATGTAGGTGTTGAAATAATGACTTCACAGTGTAAAGCTTTATCCATTGTAAAGGTGAGTAAGCTATGAAATTCGCGTGTAACATGGTGTGCTTCGTTAATTAAACTACCAAGCTCTACCTTTTTTGAATCCGCTTTTCTTAATACTTCTCCTAAGCGATGAATCATATGTTGGTTTGCACGGGCTAATTCCAATTCATGATGACTTATTTCCCTGTCAAAAAATCGACCGTGATCATAATCGTTCCGCAACCAGAAAGCTATTATTCCATAGACGTCCCTTTCATAATTATCTGTATAAGCCATTATCCCACCTCTTTACCGATAATAGTAACCATTAAATCTGAAATAATTATCAATTAGATTATATTCAACCTGTCTCCTTTTTATGTTCAGTTTAGAGGTATGTAACAATGCTTAGGAATATATATACATTATTCATATTAAGATGCTTGCTTACATTTGCAGATATAATGGGAAAATGAGTCAGTCATTTCACACCGAGATAATTAGAATAATATTTAAACCAAGATTTAAAAAATTAATTGACATTCAAAATTAAAATGTTTAGAATTTTAATAACAATGGGAAAATTATGGTTCATAGGATGTGAATCAATTGTCATTACGCATGAGAAAAATAGCGAAGAAAAAAGAAGAAATTTTGCAATCTGCTTTACGTTTACTAGCAAAGAAAGGTTATCACGGAACGACGATGGAGGAGATTGCATCACATTTATTGATGACAAAAGGATCTTTATATTATTACTTTAAAGATAAGCAAGATTTAGTCTTTCAAAGTCAATTAATGATTTTACAGCAAAGTATCGAAAACATTCGCATTATAAAGAGAAAAAAGATATCACAAACAGACAAGTTAGCGTTAGCAATATCTGTCCATATTGAATATGCCATTCGCGAAAAATCAGGTTTTGAACTTATGATCAATCCGAAACAAATTTTTTCAGCTCATCAATTAGAGGAGATCTTACGTTTGCGCGATGAATATGCCGTAGAATATGATGCATTATTAACCGCTGGGGTAAAGGAGGGGGTATTTTCAGCTAACGATATTAAAGTTGTTCGCAATCTTTTGTTAGGAGCGATGAACTGGGTAACACAATGGTATTCATCAGAAGGAAAAATGAATGAAAAAGAGGTAGCATCTTTGATTACTAGATACCTCATGCGAATAGTTCTGAAATAAGATGATGTGGCATATGGTTGTTTTGGCTAGTTTGTGTAGACAAAAATCAAAAGTGAAGAGGAGTGGATGAACGAATGGATGTGAAAGATTGTGTAGCAGTTGTAACAGGAGGAGCATCGGGCTTAGGAGAGGCGACCGTTCGCAATATTATTACTCTAGGTGGAAAAGCTGTTATTTTTGATCTCCAAAAAGAAAAAGGCTTGGAATTAGCAAATGAATTAGGAGAAAATGTACGTTTTATTTCAACAGATGTAACGAATGAAGCAAGTGTTCAAGATGCTATCGAAGCAACGATCCAAGCGTACGGTAAAGTGAATGTGCTCGTAAATTGTGCAGGAATTGCTATTGCTAAAAGGACAGTCAATAAAAAGGGTGCACATGATCTGGACTCGTTTTCTAAAGTGATTCAAGTTAATCTGGTGGGAACTTTTAACGTCATTCGCTTAATAGCGGAAAAGATGGGCGCGAATACACCGAATGAACATGGAGAACGTGGCGTCATTATTAATACCGCTTCCGTTGCAGCGTTTGATGGACAAATTGGTCAAGCAGCATACAGCGCGTCCAAAGGCGGTGTTGTTGGAATGACATTACCTATCGCTCGTGACTTAGCAAATGTCGGCATTCGGGTCATGACGATCGCACCTGGTTTATTCGAAACCCCACTTTTTGCGAGTTTACCTGAGCAAGCGAAAGAAGCACTCGGTAAAATGACACCGTTTCCATCGCGACTTGGCTATCCAGCAGAATATGCCCAACTTGTTAAAAGCATCATAGAAAACCCAATGTTAAATGGAGAGACGATTCGGTTAGATGGTGCGATCAGGATGCAGCCTAAATAATTAGTTTACGGCTGTGAAAAAATATGAACGATTATTATTTTGATCCACATGTATAAAAATGAAAATGGGGTAAATGTAATGAAAAGAGCTTATTTAACAGATGAACATGAAATATACCGCCAATCTTTGCGTAAATTTCTTGCAAAAGAAGCAGTTCCATATTTGGAACAATGGGAAAAACAAAAAGAAATCCCTAGATCTTTTTGGAAAAAGTTAGGGAGGGAGGGATTTCTTTGCCCACAAGTCGATGAAAAGTACGGTGGACTGGAAGCAGATTTTGGCTTTGCTGTTGTCACATCCGAAGAGTTTGATCGAGTAAGTGTCGGCTTACTTGGGATCGGTCTTCATAATGACATTGTTATCCCATACATTGAGTCATATGGTACATCGGCACAAAAGCAACGTTGGTTACCCGGTGCAGTTACAGGTGATTTAATCTCGGCAATTGCGATGACAGAGCCGAATGTTGGTTCAGATTTAGCCGCAGTACAAACAACAGCAATCAAAGATGGAGATAACTATATTATTAATGGGGAAAAAACATTTATTACAAATGGATATTGTGCAGATCTTGTTATCGTTGTTTGTAAAACAGATCCGCATGCAAAACCCGCTCGTAAAGGAATAAGTTTATTCGTCGTAGAAGCTGGAACCTCTGGCTTTACGAAAGGGAGAAAATTGCAAAAAGTCGGTCAGCATGCTAATGACACATGCGAATTAATTTTTGACAATGTGCGTGTCCCAAAAGAAAATTTACTAGGAGAAGAAGGAAAAGGCTTTTACTATTTAATGGATAAATTACAACAAGAACGCTTAATGGTGTCTATTCAAAGTATTGCAAGTGCCGAATGGATGTTAGAGCAAACAATAGCATATGTGAAAGCAAGGAAAGCATTTGGTAAACGTATTAGTCAATTCCAGCACACACAGTTTAAACTTGCGGAAATGAAAACAGAAATTGAAATTGGCAGAACATTTGTTGATCGTCTTATTATGGAACATATGGAGAATAAAGAGATCGTTACTGAAGTATCGATGGCAAAATGGTGGATCACCGACTTAGTCAAAAAAGTAGCAACAGATTGTATGCAACTTCACGGTGGATATGGTTATATGGAGGAATATGACATTGGTAGAAGATTTCGCGATGTAGCTGTTTTTTCCATTTACGCAGGTTCAAATGAAATAATGAAAAAGATCATTGCTAGTCATATAGATCTATAGACGAGAACAACAATAGATAGAAAGGAAGATGAAAGTGATAGATGCGGTTATTGTGGAAGCTGTTCGGACTCCTATTGGGAAAAAAAATGGACTGTTAAGTAGGATTCGAGCAGAAGATCTTGCGGCCGAGCCGTTAAAGGAATTAATCAAACGTACAGGGATCGACCCAGCATTAATAGATGATGTCATTTTCGGATGTGTGACACAAAGTGGCGAACAAGGAGGAGTCATTGCCAGACAAGCTGCCCTGATTGCAGGCTATTCAATGGAAGTACCGGGAACAACTATTGATCGTCAATGTGGATCAAGTCAGCAAGCTGTTCATTTTGCAGCTCAAGCAATCATTAGTGGTGATATGGATATTGTCGTTGCAGGTGGTGTTGAAAGCATGTCTCGTGTACCGATGTTTTCTAACCGGGAAGGAGTGGATTACAGCACGAAACTAACGGAAAAATATGACATCATCAATCAAGGACTGTCTGCAGAAATGATCGTAGAAAAATGGGGCTTTAGCCGTGAAGAATTGGATCAATTTTCAGTAGCAAGTCATGAAAAGGCCATTCATGCACAGAAAAACGGTTACTTTAAAGATGAAATAATGCCACTTGAAGTAGTGCTAACAGATGGAACAAAACAAATTGTTATGAAAGATGAAGGCCCGCGCGCAGATACGACATTTGAGATCTTAAGGGAATTACAGCCTGTTTTTAAAGAAAATGGTACAATTACTGCAGGAAACTCGAGTCAGATGAGTGATGGCGCTTCTGCCCTATTATTAATGTCTGATAAAAAAGCGGCTGAACTTGGCTTAAAGCCACGCTTTCGGATTGTAGCACGTTCTGTCATCGGTTCCGATCCCACGATCATGTTAACAGGGCCAATACCTGCAACCGAAAAGGTACTTAAAAGAGCGGGTCTATCTATTGATGAGATAGATGTTTTTGAAGTGAATGAAGCATTTGCTCCTGTTCCCTTAGCCTGGTTAAAAGAAACCGGTGCTGACTCTAAAAAACTAAACCTAAATGGTGGGGCAATTGCACTAGGACATCCGCTAGGAGCTAGTGGCGGTCGATTAATGATTACAATGATGCATGAACTAGAACGAACTGGAGGACGTTATGGTTTGCAAACGATGTGTGAAGGTTTCGGGATGGCTAATGCTACTATTATTGAAAGACTCGCTTAATTGTGATCACAACATTTGTCCTCCTGTTATGAGCTAGTTTTAAGCAATCCTCCTGTTCTTACTTTTTGGTTTCCTTAATATTAGGCAACTGTTAGTAAATATATTGCAATATTCTTTTGATCGGATGACAACACCTACATTAAAAATTCGGATTATTCACTCTTGCTGAAAGTAGATTAAATAGAAGTGAGTTTATCACCTTTTTAAAAAAGGAATCTCATTATTTTGTCATTGTTCTGAGGCCGCTTTAAGGAATATATTTTTGCCAAATACGGTTGATGAAGGGGATGGGTTTAACAATGATGAATACACCGCTAACACTCGTAACTTTAATGAAGCGCGCGGAAAAATATTTTCCCAAAAAGGACATCATTTCACGAACACATACAGGCATTCAACGTTTAACGTATAAGCAAATGGCTAAACGAACAAGATCATTAGCAGATGCTTTAGAGAATTTAGGTGTGCAAAAAGGAGATCGTGTAGGAACATTTGCTTGGAATCACCACAGACATTTAGAAATATATTTTGCAGCACCATCGATGGGTGCGGTCTTACACACTATTAATATTCGTTTATCCAAAGAACATTTAGTCTATATTATTAATCATGCCAAGGATAAAGTATTATTCGTTGATGTTGACTTATTACCAATTATTGAACAAGTAAAAGATCAATTAAAAACAGTCAGGGCTTTTATTGTAATGAGTGATGATGATAATTTACCCCACTCGTCATTAACTCCACTTTATTCATATGAACAGTTAATCGTTGAAGGAAATGAGACATATTCTTTCGCAACAGATATTAAAGAGAATGATCCAGCAGGAATGTGTTATACATCAGCAACAACAGGAAAGCCGAAAGGGGTTACATACTCTCATCGAGGAATTGTACTTCATAGTATGGTACTAGGCATGACTGATACAGTTGGGATTTCAGAGTCTGACCGTGTTATGCCGGTTGTACCGATGTTCCATGCAAATGCTTGGGGGCTTCCATTTGCTGCTACTTGGCTAGGGTCGACACAAGTATTTCCCGGACCAATGATGACACCAAAAATAATTGCTGAAATGATAGATGCATATAAAGTAACAATAAGTGCAGGTGTACCAACAATATGGTTAGGACTGCTACAAGAGTTAGAAAAAGGTCAGTATGATACAAGCCATTTACGCGCTATTCTTTGCGGTGGAGCAGCTGCACCGAAAGAGATGATACGTTCATTTGAATCTGACTTTGGCATCCCTTTTATCCACGCTTATGGCATGACAGAGACAACACCACTCGTCACTCTAGCACGTCTGAAAAGTTACCAAACGGAATTACCTGAAGAAGAACGTTTAGAAATTCGCGCTAGGCAAGGCATGGTTGTACCGGGATTAGAAATAAAAGCAGTTGATGATGATGGAGATGAGATTACGTATGACGGTAAAGAAATGGGAGAACTTCTCATTCGAGGTCCGTGGATTGCATCCGAATACTACGATGATGTGCGGACGAAAGATGCTTTTAAAGATGGTTGGTTATACACAGGCGATGTCGTCACAATAGACGAAGAAGGAACGATAAAAATAATTGACCGGACAGGTGATCTAATTAAAAGTGGTGGAGAATGGATTTCTTCCGTTGACTTGGAAAATGCGTTAATGGCACATCCATCTGTTTTTGAAGCGGCTGTAGTTTCCATTCCACATCCAAAATGGCAAGAACGACCTGTAGCTTGTGTTGTTTTGAAGGCAGGAAAACAAGTAACAAAAGAAGAGCTTATTCAGTTTATAAAGCCTCAGTTTGCTAAGTGGTGGTTACCTGATGATGTGATTTTTATGGACGAAATTCCAAAAACGTCGGTTGGCAAGTTTTTAAAACGTGAATTACGTGAACATGTAAAAGATTTTGTAAAAGGATAAAACATGATTCAGTTTTTGAAGCGAAATGAAAGTGTTTCAACGATAATAAGTTCAAATGAAATTATGTAAACAATCAACGAGTATAAAGAATAATAAAAAATACTTAAAGCTTAAAAATGATTATCGCTTTAAGTATTTTTTTGTTATAAAATGGTGTCTAATGAAGTATATTTATCTATCCATTATTTTTATACATTTTCTCTTGTATGATAAGTAATCATTATTGGACAAGGATGACTTTTAAGCTTATACTCAAATGTGTTTGAGCTAATCTTTTTTAATAAATAAATAGCTTATACACAAATTTTTTATCGTAACATTTTGTCGTCCAATAGCAGATTTATTCATATAATTGAAACAGGGTGATTGAGCTGTCTATAATACTTTCTTTATTAAAAATGTTGCCACTTGTGATGTTTTATGGCTTTATTGTGCTGATCGTGTATCTTTTTTTAAAAGACAAATACCAAAATCAGCATTCTATTTTAAAAACACATCCAGTCTTAGGAAGATTAAGATATATTTTTGAGATGATTGGTCCGGAGTTTAGACAATATTGGTTTCTAAACGATAAGGAAGGGAAACCAGTTGATCGCGATACGCAGGAAACGATTGCTAAAGCTGGAAAGTATGCAAACACAGTCATTGGGTTTGGATCAAAAAAGGACTTTCAGAAAACAGATTTTTATTTAACAAATTCGATGTTTCCATTAAATGTAGATGAATTACAAGTAGACAATACTTCTCTTATAAACACGTATACTTACCAAATTGTAAATGAATCTATTACAAGTAGAAAAGAAAAGAGAAACAAAGTAAAAATAAAACCATGGCATTTAACAGATGAAAACAGCATTGTCATTGGAAAAAATAGAGAGAAACCATTTAAAGTGAAAGGTTTAATCGGTATTTCAGCTATGAGTTATGGCGCTTTATCTAAAAGTGCTGTCAAAGCCCTTGCCCAAGGAGTGACAATTAGTGGTGGAAGCTTTATGAATACTGGGGAAGGTGGTATATCTCCTTACCATCTATCTAAAGTATATGAAGTAATGAATACTACTGAACTACCTACTGATAAACCGAGCCGAAAAATCATCAAGTATGTAAGTGCTAATCCTAATGCTTCTAATTTTGAATTAGAAAAAAGGTTTGGAAAAGACGCATTAACAACAGTGAACGATTTAGTAGTTAAAGGCATTTTAAAAGAAAAAGGTGCTGATTTGATCTTCCAAGTTGGTTCCGGTCTATTTGGCGCCCGCAAGAATGGAAAATATTGCGAAGAGACTTTTTTGAAAAATGCGATGAAACCAGAAGTAAAAGCGATAGAAATTAAATTAGCACAAGGTGCAAAGGTGCGCGGTGGAAAGTTACCGAAAGAAAAAATTACTCCTGAAATAGCTGAAATAAGAGGAGTTGAGATGGGGAAAGACGTAGAAAGCCCGAATCGCTTTCCTTTATTTTCAGATATGGAGAGCTTGTTTGCTTTAATTGTTCATTGGCAAGCGATTACAGGAAAACCAGTTGGTGTGAAAGTGGTTGCTGGTGATAATCATTCGTTCGATGAATTGGCACGATATATGAAAGAAACTGGTGAAAAGCCTGATTTTATTTCGATTGATGGTGCGGAAGGTGGAACAGGAGCCACATATCAAGAAATGGCAGATAGTCTTGGGCTTCCTATCTATTCAGGTATTTTGATCTTAGATCAAACATTAAGAAAATATGGTGTGCGAGACGATGTGAAAATCATTGCATCAGGCATGTTAGCTACTGCGAATAAAATGGCGGTTGCGTTAGCGTTAGGAGCGGATTTAATATATGTAGCTCGGGCAGCAATGAATACTGTCGGTTGTATTAATGCAGGGAAATGCCACACAAACCTTTGCCCTGTTGGCATCACATCACATTTGCCACATCTTGAAGCAGGTGTAGTTGTTGAGGAAAAAAGATTTAGAACAGCAAATTATCTGACAACGATGAGAGAAGGATTATTTATGCTTGGAGCATCTTGCGGTATTGATTCCCCTTCTAAATTTAATAAAAACCATATAGCACTTAGAAAGTCAGATAATGAAGTGAAAAAAATTAAAAACATTGAAAATGTGGAAAGCCTCCAAGTTGTTCATGACATTGTTCATGAGAAAGAACTAATTAATAGTTAGTAGTGTTAATATAATTCCCTTTAGATACAAGGTGCTAATCCTCAAATGTATGCACTCTATCTGAAGGGATTTTTCACGACTTAAATACCAGGAGCAGAAGGAACAGCATGTTAAACAGCTTACAAGCAATATGTTCACACGTTTTATTTTACTTGATAAAATGCTAGGATTATGTCAAATATTTTTGTAAATGTAAGACTAACATGCTACACTAAATGCGACAAAAAGCTGAGGATGAGGAACAGATGTCGAATGGGAAGAAAATCATTACATTTCCTGGCTTGGAAAAAAGGTTATTACAGCTAGGTTTAGAATGTTTAGAACAACATCAATTTGCCGAAGCAACTGATTATCTTCGACAAGCTAGAGAAATTTCACCCAATAATCCTGAAATCGAAATGACTTACTTGCTCGCTCTTTATGAAAATGGCGATTATAGATTAGCCAAAAAACAATGCGAAACACTACTGACATTAGGAATTGGGGATTACTTTGAAGTAACTGATTTATATTTAATGATTTTAATTCAATTAAAAGAACATCGTCAAGTGAAAGAAACTATTGAGATGTTAATAGAAGAAAACGAAATTCCAATCGAAAAATATGACCATTATCAACATTTGTTACAATTTAGCAAAAAGGTCATAGCAAATGAAAATGTGCAGGAAAAATTGGCTAAAACCAATCTTTTATTTGATACAGATGATATTCGAAAACAAACTTTAACAGCTATTCAATTGCAGCAAATCAATATTCAGCCGTACATAAGCGAAATTTCCCGATTTCTAAACAATCCGGCTGAGCATCCATTCATCCAGACGATGGTGTTAAATGCATTGAAGGAACAAGGTTTTCATAAGAAAATATTAGTTGCTAAATTCCATTTGCAAAAAGAAGTAGTACCTGCGGAATTGCCACCTGTTTTTGAAACTCCTCTTTATGTTCAAATTTCAAACAGAGCAAGAGATGTGTTCGAACAGAAAAATCCTACACTCTATGCACAGCTTAAAACAATGATGCATCACCACTTCTTTCTTCTGTACCCATTTGACCCTAGTCCATTTTCTGCAAAATTATGGCTAGCAGCTTATCATTTTATTGGAGAAAAAATGTATCAACCAACCATTCAGATAGAAAAAGTAGCGGAAAAATATGAAGTAAATTTGACATCATTAACAAAAGCGGTTCATTTTTTACAAAAGCTTGAAGCGATTTCTTCACCAAAACTATAGCTCTTTCTTGAAACAATGAAAAGCTATGTTATAATATAATGGTTATATCATGTTGTTTTTACCAACTTTATTTCAATTATAAAATGTATCAAGGATAGAAAAGAAAATAACTATCAAAGAAGAAGTTTCATTAAACTATCAATATTATAGATTGTTGGAGGGAATTGTATGTCTGCTAAATGGGAAAAGAAAGAGGGCAACCAAGGTGTTCTCACAGTAGAAGTGGACGCTGATACAGTAAATAAAGGATTAGATATTGCATTTAAAAAAGTAGTGAAACAAGTAAGTGTACCAGGATTTAGAAAAGGAAAAGTTCCCCGTGCACTATTTGAAAAACGATTTGGTGTCGAAGCTTTATACCAAGATGCTATCGATGCTATTTTGCCTGAAGCATATATGAATGCAATAGAAGAGACTGGCATTGACCCTGTAGATCAGCCTGAAATTGACATTGAGCAAATTGAAAAAGGAAAAGAGCTTATCTTCACAGCGACGGTTACTGTTAAGCCAGAAGTAAAACTTGGTCAATATAAAGATTTAGAAGTAGAAGAGATGGATACTGAAGTAACTGATGAAGATGTGGAAGCGGAATTAACAGCTCTTCAAGAGCGCTATGCTGAACTTGTTGTCAAAGAGGAAGGCAAAGCGGAAGAAGGGGATACAGTCGTTATCGACTTTGATGGTTATGTAGATGACGAACCATTTGAAGGAGGTAAAGCAGAAAACTACTCATTAGAGTTAGGTTCAGGTAGTTTCATTCCAGGCTTTGAAGAACAACTAGTTGGTATGGAACCAGGTGAGGAGAAAGATGTTGAAGTCACATTCCCAGAAGAATATCATGCAGCTGAACTTTCTGGAAAACCTGCCACATTTAAAGTGAAACTTCATGAAATAAAAGAAAAAGAGCTACCATCCCTGGATGATGAATTTGCTAAAGATGTTGATGAGGATGTCGAAACACTGAGCGAACTTAGAGAAAAAGTGACCAAGCGCTTAGAGGAATCGAAGAAAGCAGAGGCAAAAAGAAAACTTGAAGATGAACTCGTAACGAAGGCAACAGAAAATGCTGAAATAGACTTGCCAGAAGCAATGATTAAAAATGAAGTTGATCGCATGATGCAAGAATTTACACAGCGTCTTCAATCGCAAGGAATGAATCTTGATCTGTACTATCAATTCTCTGGTCAAGATGAAGATGCTTTACGTGAACAAATGGAAGGTGACGCAGAAAAGCGTGTTCGTATGAACTTAACACTTGAAGCAATTGCTAAAGCGGAAAAATTAGAAGCAACAGACGAAGAATTAAAAGAAGAACTCGACAAAATGTCTGAAATGTACAAGATTCCTACCGAAGATATTGAAAAAGCACTTGGCAATAATTTAGATGCAGTGAAAGCAGATCTAAAAATTCAAAAAGCTGTAGAATTTCTTGTTGAAAATAAAAAAACAGTTGCATAATTTCAATGAATGATATTTAAAATAAATAAAAAGCATATACATGAATAAATATGATCATCAATGACAAGGCGCGAAAAACATTCGTGCCTTGTTTTTACAAAAGAATGGCCAATTTTTGGACGGATAAAAAAGAAAAAAAGAACCAATCTAAAAACAAGCAGTTGTATAATATGATGGAGTAAGTGGTATATCGTTAAATAAAGGATCAGGAACTAGTCGTACTTTACATAAATGTTTCATATAAGTTTTTGGCAACATTTTAATCTAAGCATACATATAATAAATAAAACATAAGATCACCAATAGTTGTCAAAGGAGATAAGCTCTATATCTTCGTATCCAATACATCATAGCAAGTGCTTTACATTTTCATTGGTAATATATTATGTTACAATTCATTACATAAACTGTTTTATAACACAAGCAAAGGTGGGGTCCAATCGCTTACACTTCAAGCTTGGTTATCTTTACTAGTGTGATAAGGGGTGAAATCATTGTTCAAATTTAACGATGAAAAAGGACAATTAAAATGTTCTTTCTGTGGAAAAACTCAGGATCAAGTTCGCAAGCTTGTTGCTGGACCTGGTGTATATATATGTGACGAATGTATCGATCTCTGCAATGAAATAGTGGAAGAAGAACTCGGCACGGAAGAGGAAGTTGAACTTAAAGATATTCCAAAGCCGCGTGAAATCCGCAAAATATTAGAAGAATATGTAATTGGGCAGGATAAAGCAAAGAAATCTCTTGCTGTTGCCGTTTATAATCACTATAAGCGGATCAACTCTAACAGCAAAGTAGACGATGTAGAGCTTGCCAAAAGTAATATTGCTTTAATCGGTCCGACTGGAAGTGGGAAAACATTACTGGCGCAAACACTCGCACGTATTTTAAATGTTCCTTTTGCAATTGCTGATGCTACTTCTCTTACAGAAGCTGGTTATGTTGGTGAAGATGTTGAAAATATCTTACTAAAGCTTATCCAAGCCGCAGATTACGATGTCGAGAAGGCAGAAAAAGGGATTATTTATATTGATGAAATTGATAAAATCGCTAGAAAATCTGAAAATCCTTCCATTACACGTGATGTATCTGGCGAAGGTGTACAACAAGCATTACTAAAAATATTGGAAGGTACTGTTGCAAGCGTTCCTCCTCAAGGAGGAAGAAAGCATCCACATCAGGAATTTATCCAAATTGATACAACCAATGTATTGTTTATTTGTGGTGGTGCTTTTGATGGGATCGATCAAATTATCAAACATCGTATAGGGAAAAAGGTGATTGGATTTGGTGCTGAAAATAAAACAATGAAGAGGAAGAAATTCTTATCAAAAGTATTGCCGGAAGATTTGCTTGAAATATGGTTTGATTCCTGAGTTTGTCGGTCGGTTTACCAGTCATTGCAAGTCTTGAGCACTCGATGAAGATGCATTCATAAAAATATTAACAGAACCAAAAAATGCTTAGTAAAACAATATCAAAAATGTTTGAGCTGGATGGTGTTGAATTGGAATTTGAAGAAGAGGCTTAGGGAAATTGCTAAAAAGGCCATTGAACGAAAAACCGGTGCCCGAGGGCTACGATCCATCATAGAAGATATTATGCTGGATGTGATGTATGATATACCTTCAAGGGATGATATTGAAAAATGTATCATTACAAAGGAATCGGTAATTAGAAGAAAAACCGCCGAAGCTTATTGTTACGAAGAGAACGTCGCATAAGTAAGAAAAAAAAGACATCTGCTTAATAAGAAAAAGAGCCTAGACGTTTCATGCAGGCTTTTTTTATGTTCATTTATGATATTATGATAGAAATTAATTCCGTATCGCAATGACTATCATTTAATAAAAAGTTGTTTATTCCCTCCATTGAAGGAAATACTAACGAATGATAGCAAATAGTTCATAGAGGAGGGAAAAAAGGATGAATTGACAGGATTAGCCTTACTTATACAATTGTTTTTCGGCATTATAATTGGTTTATATTTTTGGAACTTATTAAAAAATCAACGGATACAAAAATTTCAATAGATAGAGAATCACGAAAGGAAATGGAAGAACTTACGAAAAGTGCGATCGATATCTTTAACGGAACCACTAGCGGAAAAAGTACGACCTACAACATTTGATGATATTGTCGGGCAAGAGGATGGAATCAAATCATTAAAAGCAGCACTATGTGGTCCAAATCCACAACATGTCATTATTTATGGGCCACCTGGTGTTGGAAAAACAGCTGCAGCCAGGCTAGTGTTGGAAGAAGCAAAGAAAACATCACCATCCCCATTTCAAGAAGATGCTAAATTTGTTGAACTAGATGCGACCACAGCACGATTTGATGAACGGGGAATTGCCGATCCACTGATTGGTTCTGTTCATGATCCGATATATCAAGGTGCTGGGGCAATGGGACAAGCTGGTATTCCTCAACCAAAACAAGGTGCGGTAACAAATGCCCATGGTGGTGTACTATTTATTGATGAAATAGGTGAACTTCATCCGATTCAGATGAATAAATTGTTAAAAGTATTAGAAGATCGCAAAGTGTTTCTTGGAAAGTGCATATTACAGTGAGGAAATAATCAAATTCCGATCATATTCATGATATTTTTCAAAACGGTTACCGGCTGATTTTCGCCTGATCGGGGCAACGACGAGAACACCTAAGAAATACCTCCGGCCATTCGTTCCCGTTGTATGGAAGTTTTTTTTCGCGAATTAGACCATGATGAAATTATTACAGTGTCTAAAAAAGCAGTTGAAAAAGTTGGATTAACGATAATGATTCGGCATTGTCCACATTAGCTTCTTATGCTCGAAACGGAAGGGAAGCAGTCAATCTCATTCAAATTGCTGCAGGTGTCGCTATTACTGATAAAAGAAAATAATTTCTGAAGAAGATATCGAATGGATTATTCAATCTAGTCAATTAGCTCCAAGACTGAAAAGAAAAATTGCTTCCTATTCATCAGTTGGTGTTGTAAATGGTTTAGCTGTACAGGGCCAAATAGCGGTGCTCTTATTAGAAATTGAAGTAACTGTTATTCCAGTAAAGGAAACAGGTTCCATTAATATAACCGGTATTGTTGAAGAAGAGAGTATTGGTGGCCAAGGTAAATCCATTAAACGTAAAAGCATGGCTAAAGGTTCAATCGAAAATGTAATCACTTTATTGCGAACAATGGGGGTCCCTGCAGAGCAATATGATATTCATGTAAACTTCCCAGGTGGGATTCCAATTGACGGACCATCTGCAGGAATTGCAATGGCAACAGGTATTTATTCAGCAATCTATAAAATACCAGTCGAACATAAAGTTGCAATGACCGGTGAAATAAGCATCCACGGAAAAGTGAAACCTGTCGGTGGAATATATGCAAAAATAAAGGCGGCAAAACAAGCAGGTGCGGAAATGGTTCTCATTCCTGATGAAAATAAACAAGTGATTTTAGAAGAAATAAAAGGGATAAAAATTATTCCTGTCCACCATATAGAAGAAGTATTTGAAAAAGCATTAGTAGATATGCACGATGACAAAGAGCATACCTTCCGTAAAATGGTCGAACAGTCGAATAAAAAAACTGTGTAAATGGAGTCGATTTGGAATGATACTCCAAATCGATTTTCGTCATTATTTTTGTCAGCTTCAAATACACATGATAAAAACGAAATTGAACGGTATGCCAAGTAAGAATAGCACTGTAATGGACACGTTTTTGCAAATAGGGTAAAATTGTACACAGATTCACAGGGTAATATTTGACAATGTTTCTACTTATGGGTTGTAATTGGAGGTGCACGAAATATGACGACACAATTGAAGCAAGCTTTTCCTCTTTTACCCTTGCGGGGAATGCTTGTGTATCCAACAATGGTTTTGCATTTGGATGTCGGACGAGAAAAATCGATAGAAGCGTTAGAACAAGCAATGATGGATGACCATATCATTTTTTTGGCAACACAAAAAGATTTAACAGTAGATAACCCAACACAAGATGATATTTATGAATGGGGACTTTAACGAAAGTAAAGCAAATGTTGAAGCTCCCGAACGGAACAATCCGCGTCCTAGTAGAAGGATTAAAGCGGGCGAAAATAGTTGAATTTATTGAAGAATGAAGACTTTTTTGCTGCCAAAATACAAACTTTTGAAGATAAAGAAATATCTGATACAGAAGAAGAAGCACTGATGAGAACAACGCTTGATTAATTTGAACAATACATAAAGTTGTCCGAAAAAATATCAGCTGAACCGTTTCACCGTTTCTGATATTGGTGAACCAGGGAGACTAGCTGATATTATCGTTTCACACTTACCGCTCAAATTAAAGAAAAACAAGAGATCCTTGAAACTATCGATGTCAAAAAACGACTCATTCGTGTGATCGAAATGATTAATAATGAACGAGAAGTATTGAGTCTTGAGAAAAAAATTAATGAGCGCGTAAAAAAATCAATGGAAAGAACACAAAAGGAATATTATTTACGTGAGCAAATGAAAGCGATCCAGAAAGAACTCGGTGATCGCGAAGGAAAAACAGGTGAGGTTGCTGAGCTAACTAAAAAAATCGAAGCAGCAGGAATGCCAGATCATGTAAAAGAAGCGCCATGAGTGAACTAAATAGATATGAAAAAGTACCTGCTACATCTGCAGAAAGTTCGGTCATTCGTAATTATTTAGATTGGCTCATTGGATTACCGTGGACAAAAGCTACAAAAGATGATCTTAATATCTCCAAGGCAAAAAAGATATTGGATCGAGATCACTATGGACTTGATAAAGTAAAAGAACGAGTATTGGAGTATTTAGCAGTGCAGCAATTAACAAAATCGTTAAGGGGACCAATACTTTGTTTAGCTGGTCCACCTGGCGTTGGTAAAACTAGCCTTGCACGCTCGATAGCTGAATCACTTGGAAGAAATTTTGTAAGAATTTCTTTAGGAGGCGTGCGTGACGAATCGGAAATTCGCGGACATAGGAGAACGTATGTCGGAGCAATGCCTGGTCGAATTATTCAAGGGATGAAAAAAGCAGGTACGATTAATCCTGTTTTTTTACTTGATGAAGTGGATAAAATGGCAAATGACTTTCGCGGTGATCCATCTGCAGCGCTATTAGAGGTACTGGACCCAGAGCAAAATAATTCTTTTAGTGATCACTATATTGAAGAAACATATGATCTATCTAAAGTAATGTTTATTGCTACCGCAAATGATTTAGGAGCAATTCCAGCACCATTACGTGATCGCATGGAGATAATTACAATCTCTGGTTACACAGAAGAAGAAAAACTCCATATTGGAAAGAAACATCTATGATAGACAATTGGAGGAACACGGGTTAAAGAAGAATCAATTACAAATTAGAAATGAAGCACATTTAAAGATTATTCGCCATTATACGAGAGAAGCAGGTGTTCGTGGCCTTGAAAGACAGATTGCTGCTATTTGTCGAAAAGCTGCAAAATTACTTGTGTCTGGTGAAAAAAAACGTGTCATTATTACGGAAAATAACCTCTCTGAATTTTTAGGAAAGCCAAAATATCGTTATGGTCAGGCGGAATTAGAAGATCAGTAGGGGTTGCGACCGGTCTCGCTTATACAACGGTTGGCGGTGATACGCTGCAAATTGAAGTATCCCTTACCCCAGGGACTGGTAAGCTCGCTTTAACTGGGAAATTAGGAGATGTGATGAAGGAATCTGCCCAAGCAGCTCTTAGTTATGTCCGGTCAAAAGCAGATGAACTTGCTTTAGAAGATGATTTTCATAAAAAATATGACATTCATATTCACGTACCTGAAGGTGCCGTACCTAAAGACGGTCCATCTGCAGGTATTACGATTGCAACAGCTTTAGTTTCTGCATTCACAAGTAAACCGATTAAAAAGGAAGTCGGTATGACAGGGGAAATAACGCTTCGAGGAAGAGTCTTACCAATTGGTGGATTAAAAGAAAAAACATTAAGTGCTCACCGTGCAGGCTTAACAACTATACTATTACCGAAAGAAAACGAAAAAGATATCGATGATATACCAGAAAGTGTTAAGAAAGACTTGGAGCTTATTCCTGTTTCCCATATGGATGATGTGTTAAAAGTTGCTATGCAGGTGATACAACATGGAAGTGAATCATGCGGAGTTAATAATTAGTGCGGTGAAACCCGAACAGTATCCAAATGATGAACTTCCCGAATTTGCTTTAGCAGGTCGCTCGAATGTCGGAAAATCTTCCTTTATTAACAAGATGATTAATAGGAGAAAACTAGCACGAACATCGGCAAAGCCAGGAAAAACACAAACCTTAAACTTTTATAAAATTGAAGAGACATTTTACTTTGTCGATGTTCCCGGATATGGGTTTGCCAAAGTTTCTAAAAAAGAACGTGAAGCATGGGGAGAAATGATTGAAACATACTTATTGGAAAGGCCGTCCTTACTGCTGTTATTTTAATTATCGACGTCCGTCATCCACCAACTAAGGATGACATTATGATGTATGAATTTCTCAAGTTTTATGAGATCCCATGTATGATAATCGCTACGAAAGCGGATAAAATTCCAAAAGGAAAATATCAAAAGCATAAAAAAATCATTAAAGAATCTTTACATATTACCGAAGGAGATCACATCATATTATTCTCTGCCCAAACAGGAATGGGCAAAGACCAAGCTTGGCAAATATTACAACAATGGATGGAATAAATAGTTCGGCAGCAATGCCGGACTTTTTTATTGATTAGGCAAATGAAGTATGAGAGAGTGTATGCTTGTAATTTTAAGGATAAGTTAGCTCAACTTCATAAATAACATGAGAAGGTAAATAAGCCCATCATATCACACTATAGTGAATTTTTTAAAAATTACACTTATTGTTATGATTATATATGTCTTAAAAAAATCGAGGAGGAATTTAACCTAGTGGGAAAAAGAATATATGCTTTATTCGTTATTTTAACACTTATGTTACTCTCCGCTTGTGGAAAGAGTGTAACAACTGAGGATGGTATGGAGCTTGCCAAAAAAGGTAAGTTTACATTTGCTGCTTCAGGAGAATTTAAGCCCTTTAGCTATGTTGGCGATGATGGTAAGATGAAAGGTTTTGATATTGAAATCGGTGATGCAATAGCAAAAGAACTTGGGTTAGAGCCAGCTCAAGAAAGATTTAAATTTTCGGGGATTGTAGAAGGTGTGAAATCCGGTCGTTTTGATGCTGCTGTAGCAAGTCATACAATCACAGAAGAACGCCTCAAAGAAGTTAACTTTTCAACTCCATATTATTACTCCATTCCACAAATTTTCACTCGTCCAGATAGTTCTGTGGAAAGCTTGGATCAATTAAAAGGAAAAGAAATTGCTGTATCGAAAGGATCCACTTATGTCGTCAATGCGGAAGAAGTAACAGATAATATTCAACAATATGACAGTGATGTGGTTGCTCTTGAAGCGTTGAATCAGGGCAAACATGATGCTGTTATTACTGATGCTGTAACTGGAAAGGAAGCAATGAAAAGCGGGATGAAGATAGAAGGAAAAGAGCAAATCGAGCGAGCTGAACAAGCAGTTGCTGTAGCAAAAGATAATGATATTTTACTAGAAAAAGTAAATGAAGCTTTAAAAACATTGCGTGAAAATGGGACGTTAAAAGAAATAAGTGAGAAATACTTTGACGCTGATATTACTGTTGACCCAAATCAAGAGTAGCAGGAAACGAATGTGCTCTGTTTGCGCATTCGTTTTTTCATCTTAACAGATCGAAAGAAAAAGCTACGAAGCGAAAGGAAGGGAATAATGTGACATTTTTTCAAGCTTTAATAGATACATCACCGTTATTTTTGAAAGGTATGTACTTAACGTTTCAACTGACTGTCATTTCTGTTTTTATTGCAATATTTATCGGTTTGTTTTTCGCATTTTTGAAAATCTCGCATATGAAACCGCTAGAATGGATTGCTGATTTATATATATTTGTCGTTCGAGGTACACCATTAGTCGTACAAATTTTTATCTTTTATTTCGGATTGACTGAATTAAATATATCTGGTTTTTGGGCAGTTACTTTAGGGTTGGCATTCCATAATGGTGCATACATTGCTGAAATATTCCGCGGGGCAATTCAATCAATAGATAAAGGACAAATGGAAGCCGGTAGGTCGCTCGGAATGACTAGCAGATTGACGATGCGGAGAATTATTTTACCACAAGCGATAAGAAGAGCATTGCCACCGCTTGGAAATCAATTTATTATCGCATTAAAAGACTCATCTTTAGCTTCTTTTATCGGTATGTATGAATTATTCAGTGTTGCTACTACCCTCGGCTCAAAACATTTTGATTATATGACGTACTTATTAATCGTAGCGATCTATTACCTCATTCTCGTATTCATCTTTTCTATATTAGTTAGTTTCATTGAAAAAGAATGGCAGTAAGCGATTAATATGATAGAAATAGAACAGGAGGAAATTGAATGGGGAAAGAGTTAATGAAAATTGAAAAGTTAAATAAATCATTTGGTGATTTACATGTTTTAAAAGATATAGATATGAAGATTAACGAGAGTGAGGTAGTCTGCTTAATAGGTGCAAGTGGATCAGGCAAAAGTACGTTATTGCGATGCTTAAATTTTTTAGAAATGAAGGATAGCGGAGATATTATTTTCGAAGGAGAGAAAATTGAAAAACATACACACAACCTTAATGAGGTAAGATCACGAGTCGGGATGGTCTTTCAGCATTTCCACTTATTCCCACACAGGACTGTTTTGGAAAATGTTATCGAAGGACCAGTTTATGTTAGGAACATACCAAAAGCAGAAGCAAGAAAAAATGGAAGGAAACTTTTGGATAAAGTTGGACTTTCAGATAAGGAAGCCGTGTATCCTTCTAAATTATCAGGCGGTCAGCGCCAACGAGTTGCCATTGCTCGTGCATTAGCAATGAATCCTGATCTCATGCTTTTTGATGAGCCTACTTCTGCTTTAGATCCTGAGCTTGTTGGAGAAGTATTATCTACGATGAAATCATTAGCTGAAGAAGGGATGACGATGGTTGTAGTAACGCATGAAATGGGTTTTGCGAAGGAGGTTGCTGATTGGGTCGTTTATATGCACGGTGGCGAAATCATTGAAGAGGGAAAACCTGAGGATATTTTTAATCACCCACAGAAAGAAAGAACGAAGGAATTTTTAGACTCCGTTCTTTAAACACGTTCTTACAACATCTTCACATACAGCATGCGGATAATTTTCCGTATGCTGTGGTGTTATTTATCGTTTAGTTAGTATGTAGATGCTTGTATATTACGTTCGTTTGAAAAACAATAAAAATACTCCACTAACGATAAAAAGAAGCGGCCAAAGATCGAATATCGGTGTAATATCGTATGTAAGATTGTCTGTCCACTCAATAACATAGTTATAAAACAACATAACAATGGACAATACTAAAAACAAAAAACCTAAAAAAAAGGCCGGGGCCGTTTTTTCGAAGTTGTAATAATAGGCCAAAACCAATAATCAAGATAAAAATACCAACATCATCGGGCCATGCGGAAAATTGATTAATCAGATGAAAGTGTAATCCAAACCCGTAAAACATCAGGAAAGATAGAATAACATCCTTCGCAAATAGGCTGCAATAAAAAAGCAAGTCCAACTACGATGAGCAATGTCGGCCAGCTAGATAAATGTGCTAGAAAAGGGATTTCATAGCGCTGTAAATAGTAAAATAAGCCAAAAAAGATAAGAGAAGTCCTGGGAAATTGTGCTTTTTTTTTTTCATGAAGTCCTCACTCTCAGCTTGTTTCCTTGAATAATGCTCATAAATTTGGTAACGTTACAGATGAAGAGGTTGTCGATTTTTTAAAAAAACTTTATAATTATATTTTACCAGTAGTTCATATTTTGTATCTTTACGATGAATTACTTTAAGATGTTTCAATTTATGTTCACACTTTTCACAGAAGATGAAAGGATTAAACGGTATAATATAATTGTAACAGTTACTTTACTTGGGGGTGCCACTTAAATGTCACATTATTGCTGTTGGATTAGACTATAAACTTGCCCCTGTTGAAATACGTGAACGCCTATGTCCTTTAATGAAGCGGATTTAGCTCCAGCGATGCGGCATTAAAACAAAAAAAGAGTGTTTTAGAAAATGTGATTATGTCAACTTGTAATCGGACAGAAATATATGCGGTTGTTGACAGCTTCATACAGGGCGATATTATGTAAAAGAATTCTTGCCGATTGGTTGATATTGATCTGGAAGAACTGAATTACCTTTGTCTCTTTATGAACAGGAAGAAGCGATAGAGCATTTATTTAGGGTAACTTCGGGCTTAAAATTCAATGTTGTGGGCGAAATCGCAAATATTTGGGCAAGTGCGTGATAGTTTCTTGCTTGCTCAAGAATCAGGAACAACGGAAACTGTATTCAATGAGTTGTTTAAACGAGCAATTACGTTAGCAAAGAAAGCTCACACAGAAACTGAGATTGGCGAAAATGCAGTTTCAGTTAGTTATGCTGCTGTGGAACTTTCCAAAAAAGTTTTGGAAGTGTTAAGGACAAGCAGATATTAATCCTCGGTGCAGGAAAGATGGGAGAACTTGCGATTAAAAACTTCACGGAAGTGGAGCGGAGCAAGTGACGGTAATCAACCGTACTTCTGAAAAAGCAGAAGCATTAGCTAAACGTTTTCCGGCCGAGTTCAATCGATAGAAAAATCTAGAAAATGCGTTGGTTGAGGCGGATATTTTAATTAGCTCAACTGGTGCGAAAGATTTCGTGTTATAACAAAAGAAATGATGATGAGAATAGAGAAGAAAGAAACAATTAACATCTTTATTCATGGTTGACATTGCTGTACCACGAGATTTAGATCCGGATATTGCTGAACTTGATAATGTTTTCTTTATGATATAGATGACTTGGAAGGAATAGTAGAAGCGAATATTGCTGAACGTCGAAAAGCGGCTGAAGCAAAGGTAATGATTGAAAAAGAGATTATATCATTTAATGAGTGGATTAATAGCTTGGGTTTTCCGATTATTAGAACACTTCGTAAAAAGCGTTAACGATTCAGGGAGAGACGATGAAGAATATTGAACGAAAAATACCTGATCTTACTGAACGTGAACATAAAGTTTTAAATAAACATACAAAAGCATCATTAATCAATTATTAAAGAATTACGGATTTTGCAAGTGAAAGAATATGCTGGCATGCCGAGTGCCAAGAAAAGCTGGAGCTGTTTATGCAAATATTTGACATTGAGCAAGAAACGCATGAGCTAATCAGACAACAACGGAGAAGCTGATAAAAAGGCAGCCTATGTCAGAAAAAGTCGCAGCTAACATTTCCAGTCATAAATAAGGATGATTATATATGGTTAATATTGTCTGTATAGACTAGGCTGCAAGAAATAATCATTATTTTATATGCCATGTCCATTTTGCTATATTTTATTGATTTTATTGAACAAAACCGGAAGGAAATCGCTTCGCCTTCGGAATCTTTCAATTGTTTGGATTTTTCAAACAATTTTTTTGTTTCTTTATATGACAGACAGGTAGATTTCCGTATTTACACTTTTTTGAAGGCCTTTATTTCTATTCATGGGTACTAATTAGCCTCTCATTGATTATCAACGAATTTTAAGAGTAGACTTCACTGTTTTTTTTACCAATATTATTGGGTTTAGTATTATGGCTATTCATACGTTTACCCCGCCAAATGACAACAGAGGCGATGGCGGAACAACTTGTTTCGGAATTGCTTTTAATCCATATTACGATGGCGATTTTATCATATGGAGCATTTTCCTTCTCATTTGTTTTTTCATGCCTTTATTTGTTGCAATACAAGTTTTAAAGAGAAAAAAGTGGGAAAAAAGCTATGGCGATTGAGGATTTAGCGAAACTAGAGAAAATGTCATATGTATTAAATGTCATCGGGGTACCGATGCTGTTATTAAGCCTCATCCTTGGATTACAGTGGGCATTTATCAAACTGTCCAATTTTCAATGGTATGATCCAAAAATAATTGGTTCATTAATTATTTTACGTTTATAGTATTATTTTATATTTGCATAGCAGAAAAGAAATGTCGGTAGAAAAATTAGCTACATGGAATATCGCTGCCTTTTTTAATTATTATTAATCAATTTCTTTTTAATAAGTCAATTATCAACATTTCATATTTGGCATAAGTGAACATTTACGACTAGCAGGAGGCAAAGATGAGAAAAATCGTTATCGGTTCACGGAGAAGCAATTTAGCCATGACACAAACAAAATGGGTTCGTGAACAGCTCGAGAAGCTAGGTGCGCCATTCGAATTTGAAGTAAAAGAAATTGTGACAAAGGGGATCGCATCCTTGATGTGATGTTTTCAAAAGTTGGCGGAAAAGGATTATTTGTAAAAGAAATTGAACAAGCCATGATCGATGGAGAAATTGATATGGCCGTACACAGTATGAAAGATATGCCTGCTGAATTACCGGAAGGACTTAATAATTGGCTGTATTCCTGAACGAGAGGATCCCCGTGATGTGTTAATTTCGAAAGGTCATGTAAAACTGAAAGACCTTGCCTCCGGCTCCAATTATCGGAACAGAGCTTAAGGAGAAGCGCTCAAATGCTAGCTGAACGTCCTGATCTTGAAATAAAATGGATTCGTGGCAATATTGAATACTCGTTTCGAAAAACTTGGAAAACGAAGATTATGACGCAATTATTCCTAGCGGCTGCAGGGTCGGCACGATCGGTGGGGAAACAGACATCATAACGGAGTTTCTAGCCCCTGAAATTTGTTTGCCTGCGATCGGTCAAGGGGCATTAGCCATTGAATGTCGTGAAGATGATCACGAATTAATTAGAACAATTAAAGAAGATTGACATCGAAAACGACGGATGTTACTGTTGAAGCGGAGCGAGGTTTTTACATAAAATGGAGGGCTGTTGCCAAGTGCCAATTGCAGGATATGCGGACATTATAGAAGATCAAATTGACTTAACGGTACTTGTTGCATCGCCAGATGGCAAGAACAATTTATAAAGAAAGAGTATCGGGAACAGAACCAGATGAAGCAGGGAGATGAGGCGGCAAAGTTATTAGGTCAGCAAGGCGAAAGGAGTTGATTGATCAAGTAAAGCAGGAGTTAGATCAATCATGACAAACCGGTTGCCATTAAAGGGTGGAGGTTCTTGATTACCGGGGGGCGATCAGGGAAAAGATCGGAATTGAAACACATCAAACGGGGGACGGACACCATATCATGGTGCCTCTTATCGACTTCGAGCCCATCGAGATATCATGCTCTAAATATTATCAACAATATAAAAAAGATATGATTGGATTATTTTCACGAGCAAAAATGGGTGAAGTATTTTTTTGAACAATTGTCTACTAGACTACACATATCAGCCACAAAATGCTTGAAAATCGCTTCGCCGTTGTAGGGGGAAAAAACGAAAGAATTTTTGGAGAAATATGGATTAAAATCAAAATTTATGCCCATTCTATATACTGCGGAAGATTTTTCGCAAGAGTTTTTTATTGAAGGCTATGCTTCTAAAAAAATATTAATTGCAAAAGGAAATTTAGCAAGCAAAACAATTGCAAATGCCTTTCGGAAAGAACAATTTAGCAGATGAAATGATAGTTTATGAAACATACTTTCCGACGAGAGTGAAAAAGATCGATGAATTATATTCAAAGAGGAATATTTGGATTGCTCACTTTTACAAGCCCTTCCACTTTCAAGCACTTTTATGAAATCATTAGTAAAAATCATTTGCTTGAACAGGCGAAAAATATTAAGATTGCTTGTATTGGACCTGTAACGAAAAAGAAAGATTGAAAAACATGGATTTTCAGTGACATTTGTCCCGACAACGTATACGATTGCTGCCATGTTAGCAGAGATCATTGTATACTTATCATTAACCTAATTATAGAAGACGAAGAAAGGAAGAGAATGACAATAAGGATAATCAATTTAAACGCCATCGTCGACTGCGCCAATCAGCAAACATGACGATCGATCGTGCGTGAAACTCATCTCCATACTGAGGACTTGATTTTCCTGTTATTTATTGTAGAGGGAGAAAATGTAAAAAATGAAGTTTCTTCGATGCCAGGAATTTTTCAATTTTCCTTAGACGTTTTAAAAGAAGAGATTAGAGGAAATTGTTTCATTAGGCATTAAATCGAGTTATTTTATTCGGTGTACCAACATGAAAAAGATGATAAGGTACAGGAGCATATCCATAACCATGGGATTGTCCAAGAGGCTACTCGTGTGATTAAAAAAGCATTTTCCTGATATGCTCGTTATTGCCGATACATGCTTTGTGAATATACAGACCATGGTCATTGTGGAATTGTTGAAGACGGCAAAATTTTAAATGACCCATCATTAGATTTACTAGTAAAAACAGCGGTTAGCCAAGCGGAAGCAGGAGCGGATATCATTGCTCCTTCAAACATGATGGATGGCTTTGTAGCTGCTATTCGAAAAGGTCTTGATGAAGCAGGATATGAAGATATTCCAATTATGTCATATGCAGTAAAATATGCGTCTGCATTTTATGGTCCATTCCGAGATGCAGCAAATAGCACTCCTCAATTTGGCGATCGAAAAACATATCAAATGGATCCAGCCAACCGCTTAGAAGCATTGCGTGAAGCGGAATCGGATATAGAGGAAGGAGCAGATTTCCTAATCGTGAAACCTGCTTTTTCTTATTTAGATATTATTCGTGATGTAAAAAATAGATTTCAATTACCGGTTGTTGCTTATAATGTGAGTGGGGAATATTCACTCGTTAAAGCAGCAGCTCAAATGGTTGGGTAGATGAAAAAGCAATCGTAATGGAAATGTTAACGAGCATGAAACGAGCTGGTGCCGATTTAATCATTACTTATTTTGCTAAAGATGTGGCACGTTACTTAGCTGATAAGAGAGTCTAAATTAAAAAATGGAGGCTAATAATTATGCGTTCATATGAAAATTCTAAACAGGCTTTTCAAGAAGCAGTAACTTTAATGCCAGGCGGAGTGAACAGTCCAGTTCGCGCCTTTAAATCTGTAGATATGGATCCTATTTTCATGGAAAGGAAAAGGATCGAAAATATATGATATCGATGGAAATGAATACATAGACTATGTCCTCTCCTGGGGCCCATTAATTTTAGGCCATGCCAATGACGATGTAGTGGCCGCACTAAAGAAAGTAGTCGAAAGCGGGACAAGCTTCGGATCACCAACTTTAATAGAAAATAAACTTGCAAAACTAGTTATTGAACGTGTGCCATCCATTGAAATTATTAGAATGGTCTCGTCAGGTACCGAAGCAACAATGAGTGCGCTTCGTCTTGCTCGTGGCTATACAGGTCGGAATAAAATTTTAAATTTGAAGGCTGTTACCATGGACATGGTGATTCTTTATTAATTAAAGCAGGGTCTGGTGTGGCAACACTAGGGTTACCAGATAGTCCAGGTGTACCAGAAGGAATTGCGAAAAATACAATTACTGTTCCATACAATGATATAGACGGTGTTCGCTATGCATTTGAGCAATTTGGTGAGGATATTGCGGGTATGATTGTAGAACCAGTTGCGGGAAATATGGGAGTCGTTCCGCCACAACAGGGATTTTTAGAAGGGTTACGAGAAATAACTGAACAGTATGGTTCATTGCTTATTTTTGATGAAGTGATGACAGGCTTTCGTGTCGGTTACAACTGTGCTCAAGGGTATTTTGACATAACACCTGATCTCACATGTTTAGGAAAAGTAATTGGTGGCGGACTACCTGTCGGTGCATACGGTGGTAAAGCGGAAATTATGGAAAAAATTGCACCAAGCGGACCTATTTATCAAGCAGGTACATTATCAGGGAATCCGTTAGCAATGACAGCTGGCTATGAAACATTACGACAATTGACGCCTACTTCATATGATGAGTTTATGCGAAAAGCAGATCAATTAGAAGAAGGGTTTAAACAAGCTGCAACAAAGCATCAAATTCCTCATACGATTAACCGTGCAGGTTCGATGATTGGTATTTTCTTCACGAATGAGGATGTCGTAAATTATGATACTGCTAAAACATCCGATTTAGAGCTTTTCGCTGCTTACTATCGTGAAATGGCAAATAACGGTGTCTTTTTACCACCTTCACAGTTTGAGGGACTATTCTTATCTACTAGCTCATAGTGAAGAAGATATCGAATTCACAATAAAAGCTGCAGAGAAAGCATTTGCAACGATAAAAAAATAATATAATTTCCAATAAGAGTCTAATGAAAGTCGAAGCGGAACGATTTATTTTCCGATTCGACTTTTTGGTTGTTAAAGGAAAAATGATGTATAATGCATAATTGGATAATGGTACGACGCTTGTAGGCTACCTATCAAATCAACAATTCAATTAGCTCGAAGTGACAAGGAGGATTTCTGGGGAAATAAGTTTGAGCTAAAGTCCACAGAAGCGTAGCGATCTAGCCAAGAAGCTGAAGCAAAATCCGCGAAAAACGCCCGCAACAAAACGGAAATAAACATTATTTATCTACCTTTTCAGACTCCTCCTTTATATATAAAAGCTATCATCATCATCTTTTTTGTCTTTCCCATTAACAATTCATTTAATATTTTTAGATTGAACATCATAATTTTTTCCCTTCATTCATAAGTTGTAATTGATATAGTCATTTTGTGTATCGGATGGAAGGGAGGAAATATCCTTGACTGAAAATCGTCAATCATCTATACGGTTTCCTTTAGAAGAAACAATCTGGTTTCAAAAAGGACAGGAAGTAGCAGAATTACTTTCCATTTCATTGGATCCGAATATAACTATTCATGAAGCAGATCAACTCGTTTATATCCGCGGTGAATTAGAATTATCCGGCGAATATGTTATTGACACGGATAACACAGATACAGATATACTGTCAGAGACAAAGATGGCAGCAACCTTTGTTCAATCAGTAAATAGTCGAGAAGATGGAGTGACTGAATTCATTCATTCATTTCCGATCGATATTACTGTGCCAAGAGACAGATTAAAAAATATCAATGAAGTGGATGTTTATGTAGAAACATTTGATTATCTATTACCTGAAAACACATGTTTAAAATTAAATGCACAATTGGTAATGACTGGTATGTATGAACAGCAGGAGGAAAAAGAGGATGATCGCTTGCAAAAAGATGAAGCAGAAGCGGAAGAAGAAAAAAGTGAAAAAACCCCGGAAAGAATAGACGATGAACATGAGCAAAAAAATGTGCAGAACTTCGATGAAAAAGAAGAAGTCCCATTGAGAGTGGACGAAAATCAAGAAGAAAAAGTGGAAATGTTTATTCATAAAAATGAAGAAAAACAAACGGTGACATCGTCTCCCCTCTCCAATAGGGAAGTAGGAAAAAAGAAGAACAGCGAAACAAAAAAGGAAGAAAAAAGCGAATATGAAAAGCAAACGGATAGTAGGGAAGAGAATAATAAAATAGAAGATGAAGAAATGTATGAACCATTTCAAGTGGAAGCTAGAAAGGAAAAAGAAGAGGGCCCAGAAGTAACCTTAAATAATAAACAAGATCAACCGATTAATATGAATATATTTGACTATAATGCATTTGAGGATAGGATTGGAAAACTATTTAAAAAATCACATAAACAAGCAGAATCCACCTCATCACTGCCAGTTGAAAGCAGTTCTTCTCCCGCAACTACAACTAACTCCTGGGCGGAAGAAGAGTCCACTTCATCATCTCCAGTTGAAAGTAGTTCGAGTTCATCATCTGAGACAAGTGTGAAAGAGGAGAAAAAAGATCAAGAGAAGGAAAAAGAAAAGAGCACCAAAGATAAAAAGAGTAAAAAAGGGATTTCGCTCACTGACTTTTTTGCTCGTAAGGAAGAAGATGCGGCGGTTAGCTTAAAAGTTTGTATCGTTCAAGAAGGCGAAACACTAGATAATATTGCGGAAAAATACGAAGTAAATGTCCAGCAAATATTAAGAGTGAACAAGTTAGAATCGATAGGCGACGTACGTGAAGGGCAAGTACTGTATATCCCTAAACAACATAATTAAAAAAATGAACTCCTAATATTGGGTACTTCAATGATGAGATGATCCCAGTGTGATATCTGTTTCGCATTTTGCTGTAGCCCTTAAAGACGTTAAAGTTACAAGGACTTTGCAGTGGTGGATATTGAATGATCTCCTTGCAAAGTTTCTTGTGCTTGTCCATTTCTAATTAATCTGTTTACTGATTGAATGGGGGAAACTTATTCTCCACTTGAAAATGCTATTTTAAAAAAGAAACAGCAATACATGGTGCTTAACACCTTGATTTGCAAACCTTTAAAGCAGGTGAGAAAATGAATAAAAACCTGTCGGAAATAACACCAGTCTTGAGTCAATATCATATAAAGCCAAATCATATTGAACAGTATGGAAAAGTGCTGAAAATATATTCGCATACCGGTTCTTTCGCTTTAAAGAAAATTGATGCTCAACACGGTATGGATTTTATTCGACATGTCCTTACCTTATATCAAAGAGGTTACAATCGAATAGTCCCTATCTACCCAACGATGGATCACCGGTTTGCTGTCCTTGAAGGTAATAGCATTTATTATTTAATGCCATGGCTTGACAATTTAGAGAAAGAAGGTCGATTTGACAAGCATCAAGAACTATTTCGTGAACTTGCTCGCCTACACTTTATATCTGTTCAAGAGATGGAAGTCGATCAAGACGTTCGGAAAGGTTTTTATGAAAAAACAATTGAACAATGGGAAAAAGAACAGGTATTTATGGAAGAATATATTGAAAAATGTGAACATGAATGGTATATGTCACCTTTTCAACTATTATTTTGTACCTTTTACCAAGATACAACCCAAGCGTTAAAATACGCAAGAGAGAAATTAGAGCAATGGGATGAGGAAGCAAAAAAATTAAAAAAAGTACGAACAGTAATGATTCATGGGAAAGTTTCATTGGAGCATTTTTTGTATGATCAGCGAGGATATGGCTATTTTACAAACTTTGAAGAGGCGCGGCAAGCCTCACCTATACATGATCTTTTACCCTTTCTTTCTCGTGCCTTAAACACCTATCCACGAAGATCAGAAGATTGTCTCGGATGGTTGGAAACTTATTTTAAATACTTCCCATTGAAAGATGATGAAATGACTTTGTTTAAAAGTTATTTGGCACATCCTGGAGCGATCTGTCGGCTCGTTGAAGAATACTTTTTAAATAGAAACGAAAGGAAAAATGAATTAAAATATGTCCGCAAGCTACAACATCAATATTGGCAGCTAAAAAACACAGAATATATCATTATGAAATTAGAAGAGAAGGAAAGAAATACAAAAAATAGCGTTGTCGAGGAACTAGACTAAATCCATTCAAAATAAAAAGCGATGGCAATTAATATAAACAACGCTAATAAGATGACATCAAAGGATGTTGGTAATAGAATCGTTCGAATCGTCTGAAAAACAGCAAGGGGAATAATAAATTGTCTACACACATCTTTGGCAGTTCTTATCCATGTTTGCAATGCTTGTTGATTAAACCTTCTCTTCATTTAAGCCCCTCCTAACAATACATAAGCTTTTATTCTATTGTATGAAAGGGCTGAATTTCCGTGCTAATTACCTATTTTGTGCATTCCTTTTTTATTTTAAGGATAGAAGTGGGATGTTTCGTACAAAAGCGGTAATAATGATTGACTAATGTATCTTGTTTTCGATAAAATATGAAATGAACAATGATGGCTCAATATTGAAATGCAATGAAAGGGAAGAGTACAAATGAATTCACTTGACAGAAAGGAAAATATAAGCTGAAAATTTTCCATGTGGATTGTTTGGAAGGTCGCCCTGAAGTAGCCTTGATGAAAAAATAAGTAGTGAAGGCCGGTGAAAATCCGTTATGTTCTTTAAGTGCTGAATGAGAAGTGTTTTTTTATTCAGTAAAAAGGTGGTACCGCGAAATTGCTCCTTTTCGTCCTTTTGACGGAAAGGTTTTTTTATTTTCGCATAAAAAAGATGAACGAAGGCTTATTAGTAATCAGAAAAATCACTTTTAAAAAGGAGAAAGATAGATGGATAATCAAGAAATAGCGATGCCTAAAAAATATGATCCAAAGGCGATAGAAAAAGATCGCTACTCATGGTGGTTAAAAGGAAAGTATTTTGAAACAAAAGAGGATACTGATAAACAACCATATACAGTCGTTATCCCTCCTCCAAACGTGACAGGACGTCTTCACCTTGGACATGCTTGGGACACAACGCTTCAAGATATTATCACACGCATGAAAAGAATGCAGGGTTATGACGTGTTGTGGTTACCAGGAATGGACCATGCCGGAATTGCTACTCAAGCTAAAGTGGAAGAAAAGTTAAGAGAACAAGGAATATCTCGTTATGAACTAGGACGTGAAAAATTTCTTGAGGAAACGTGGCGTTGGAAAGAAGAATATGCATCGTTTATTCGCGAACAATGGGCGAAGTTAGGATTAGGTTTAGATTATACACGTGAGCGTTTTACATTAGATGATGGTCTGTCAAAAGCAGTGCGTGAAGTGTTCGTCTCATTATATGAAAAAGGTCTCATTTATCGAGGAGAATACATTATTAATTGGGACCCAGTGACAAAAACAGCACTTTCCGATATAGAAGTCATCTATAAAGATGTCAAAGGCTCCTTTTATCATATGCGTTATCCTCTTGCTGATGGGTCGGGACATATTGAGATAGCAACGACTAGGCCTGAAACAATGTTAGGTGATACGGCAGTTGCAGTTCACCCATCTGATGAAAGATATAAACACTTAATTGGTCAAACCGTTATCTTACCGATTATTGGTCGTGAAATACCAATCGTTGGTGATGAATATGTTGATATGGAATTTGGCTCTGGTGCGGTAAAAATTACACCCGCACACGACCCAAATGACTTTGAAATTGGTAACCGTCATCAGCTTGAGCGGATACTTGTGATGAATGAAGATGGAACAATGAACGAAAATGCCGGAAAATATAATGGGATGGACCGGTTTGCATGTCGCGAACAAATTGTGAAAGATTTGCAAGCGGAAGGTGTTTTATTCAAAATAGAAGAACATATTCATTCTGTCGGTCATTCAGAGCGAAGTGGAGCTGTTGTTGAGCCATATTTATCCACTCAATGGTTTGTAAAAATGAAACCACTTGCTGAAGCCGCTATTAAGTTGCAGCAATCTGATCGCCCAGTCCATTTCGTTCCAAAACGTTTTGAAAAAACATATTTACATTGGATGGAAAATATTCGTGATTGGTGTATTTCCCGACAGTTATGGTGGGGACATCGTATTCCAGCTTGGTATCATAAAGAAACAGGTGAAGTATATGTTAATCATGAGCCACCTGCTGACATTGAAAATTGGGAACAAGACAATGATGTATTAGACACTTGGTTTAGTTCCGCATTGTGGCCATTTTCAACGATGGGTTGGCCTGATAAAGACGCTCCGGATTATCAACGATACTATCCGACTGATTGTTTAGTTACTGGTTATGATATTATATTCTTCTGGATTTCAAGAATGATATTCCAAGGGCTTGAGTTTACTGGAGAACGACCATTTAAAGATGTCGTCATTCATGGACTCGTTCGCGATGAACAAGGAAGAAAAATGAGTAAATCGCTTGGAAATGGTGTCGATCCAATGGATGTCATTGATCAATATGGTGCTGACTCGTTACGCTACTTCCTTGCAACAGGTAGCTCACCAGGTCAAGATTTGCGGTTTAGTATAGAAAAAGTGGAAGCTACTTGGAATTTTGCAAATAAAATATGGAATGCTTCGCGCTTTGCACTGATGAATATGAACGGTCTTACCTACGAGGAGATCGATCTTAGTGGGGAAAAATCTGTAGCTGATCAATGGATTTTAACTCGCCTAAATGAAACGATTGAAACAGTTACACAGTTAGCTGATAAGTATGAATTTGGGGAAGTGGGACGGACACTATATAACTTTATTTGGGATGAGTTTTGTGATTGGTATATCGAAATGGCAAAATTACCACTTTATGGTGAAGATGAAGCAGCGAAAGAAACGACGAGATCTGTTTTAGCATACGTTTTAGATCGCATTATGCGCTTATTACATCCATTCATGCCATTCATCACCGAAGAAATATGGCAAAATCTACCTCATGAAGGGGAGTCAATTACAGTTGCTGAATGGCCAAAAGTAAATAAAGAAGTGCATAATGAAGTTGCTGCTAAAGAAATGAAATTACTAGTAGAAATCATTCGTGCAGTACGGAACATCCGGGCTGAAGTAAATACCCCATTAAGTAAGAAGATTACGTTGATGATTAAAGCGAAAGATGAAGAAGTTTTAAAAGTATTACAAAAGAATAAAGCATATATTGATCGTTTCTGTAATCCGAATAAATTAGTAATGGATGTAGATGTAGAAGTGCCTGAGAAAGCGATGACAGCAGTGTTAACAGGTGTCGAGTTATTTTTACCACTTGAAGGATTAATTAATATTGAAGAGGAGTTGGCCCGCTTACAGAAAGAATGGGAAAAGTGGGACAAAGAAGTTGCTCGTGTTCAAGGGAAATTAAGCAATGAAAACTTTGTGAACAAAGCGCCGAAAAAGGTAGTAGATGAAGAACGGTTGAAAGAAAAGGATTATTTAGAGAAAAGAGCAACAGTGGAGAAACGAATCAAAGAGTTAAAAGAAGAATAAAAAAAGAAAGGCGAATTCGTTCAAACGAGTTCGTCTTTCCGTGATCATTTTCAACATTCGTTAGAGGTGCACAAATGAATTTAACATATAATGACGCAATAAAATGGATTCAGTCCAGACTTCAGTTTGGCATAAAACCTGGTTTACATAGAATGAAAAAGATGATGGAAAAACTCGATCACCCTGAAAAAGAATTAAAGGTCATCCATGTTGGGGGAACGAATGGTAAAGGTTCCACTGTTACTTATATTCGTTCCATGCTAACGGAGGCTGGCTACCATGTCGGGACATTCACTTCTCCTGCGATTGAACAATTCAATGAACGAATTAGCATTGATGGGGAACCGATTAAAGATAATGAGATCGTCCAACTTGTTCAAGTCATGCAGCCGATAGTAAAAGAAATGGAAGAGTTAGAGGAAGGATCACCAACTGAATTTGAAGTAATAACAGCAATGGCAATTTATTATTTTGCACGCATCCAACCGGTTGATCTAGTTATTTTTGAAGTTGGACTCGGTGGCAAACAAGATTCAACAAATATTTTAACGCCAATAGTAAGCATTATTACAAACATCGGATTAGATCATACCCATATTCTCGGCTCTAGTTTGGCAGAAATTGCTTCCGAAAAAGCAGGAATTATGAAACGTCATGTTCCGGTCATTACAGCGGTGAAACAACACGAAGCAAATGAGATCATTCAAGAAAAAGCAAGGGAAATGGAAGCGGTCATCTATTCAATGAATGAACAGTTTCAAGTGTTTCATGACTTTTCCATTGCTAGAGGAGAACGTTTTTCTTTTCAGTCAATATTCGGTGAAATCCAAAACCTAGAATTACTTATGCTAGGTGCTCACCAAGTAGAGAATGCAGGAGTAGCAGTGATGACAATCCTTTATTTGCAAAAATATCACCGCTTTCAAATATCTGAAAAAGAATTGCGTAGCGGATTAAAGAAAGCATATTGGCCAGCCCGCATGGAGTTGCTTCAATATCATCCGCCAATCATTATTGATGGTGCTCATAATCCGGAAGGAATGCGGGCGTTAGTAAAGACATTGCAAAAGCGCTATCCTTCCCGCTCGCTAAAAATTGTTTTCTCAGCTTTACGTGATAAAGAATTATCGCACATCTTATCCATTTTAGAAAGTCTTGATAGTGAATTATATTTTACCGAGTTTGATGTTCCCCGTGCAGCATCTGCAAGTGAATTACTAGAGGCGAGTCCGCACCGTCAAGCAACAGTAGTGCCGGATTGGCAAAAATTATTACGACATTTATCGGTTTCATTAAAGGATGAGGAAGTACTAGTTGTCACTGGTTCCCTTTATTTTTTATCAGCAATGAAACCATTTTTAGTTGATCTTATCGAAGGACAAGATTGAAATTCAATATCGATCGTAAAAATGAAAGGCCTATCGATATGACGGATGAGAGCCTTAGCAATGAGAAGGAGTCACTTCTTTTCTGTTCATGTTTATTAATAATTGGTAACTTCGGTTGAAATTTGAGAATGGTCAAGATGATAAAGAGAGGTACGCGAAGTGACTCCTCTCCCTTTTATTTATTGAAATTTTCATATTATTTTGTTAATATATTTTTAATAAACCTATAAATATTACCTTTCATATTTGTTATCATTTTGTTACTTTCCCCTTTCGCTAATGGCTTCCGATTTAGATCCCGTTTTTCCTCTTTTTAATAGCATTCTCTCCCAGTCAGCATGATCATTCCCCAGATGAAATAGTAGTATAGTGAAGTGAAGATAGGATGTCGAATAAATGATCATCATTATTTTTATCTATGGACTAGTGCTAGGATCTTTTTTTAATGTAATTGGTTTAAGAGTCCCATTGAAAAAGCCTGTTTTTATCGCTTCATCTGCCTGTGCAAATTGTCATCATCCTTTACCTTTTTATGATATGTTTCCCGTTTTTTCATTTATTTTACTCAAAGGGAGATGTCGATTTTGTCATAAAAAGATCTCTCCGATATATGTCATTGGTGAACTTTTAACAGGTATGTTGTTTGTTTTTGCCTATATGAAAATTGGGTTTACTTTTGAATTGATCGTTGTCTGGACATTGATCTCTTTATTTATCATTCTATTTGTTTCAGATGTTACTTATATGATTATTCCAAATAAGATTCTTATCGTCTTTTTAGTTATATTTGTCTGTGAACGGATTGTTTATCCGCTTTCCCCTTGGTGGGACTCCGTACTTGGAGCCATATGTATGTACGTGTTGTTAATGGTTATTTTTATTTTTAGTAAAGGTGGAATTGGCGGAGGAGATATCAAGCTATTTGCTTTACTCGGCCTAGCATTGGGGTTAAAAGTAACTTTTCTTTCTTTGCTTGCATCTATTTTTATTGGGGCTATTGTAGGTATCATTGGTATTTATACAGGCTTTTTTAGAAAGGAAGAGCCGATTCCCTTTGTCCCTTTTATTGCAGTAGGTACATTGATTGCTTATTTTTATCATAAAGAAATATTAGATCTTTACTTTTCGAACTTTCAATAATATCGTTAAAAAAATTGGCGAATACAATTTGGAAGAAGGCGACAAAAGTCTTGTTCTTTTTTTTGTTTTCTATGATAGCATTGTTCCAAAATTGTTAATCGATGAGAGGAGTTCGGACAAGCAGATGAAGAATAAGAAGGAGGAAAAAATAAAGGTTGTTATTAGTGGAAAAGAGCGTTCTTTTGAAGAAACTTGGCCTGTACATGATTGGAAAAATAGCAAAAAAGAAACAGCTGCGAGCAAGGAAGAAAAAGATGAAGAGCATTTTGAATGGGTTTTACCTGAAGTAGATGAAACGCAGGTAAAGAACCTTACAAAAATAAATTACGTTGATCAAGAGGAAGAGAAAAGCAAGAAAAAACGATTTCATTTGCCTGGTTTATCTGGTTTTTTTCTAGCAAGTATTGGAGCAATTGCACTAGGCATTTTATTTGGTTTTATCATTTTGAAAATCGTCAGTCCTAGTGATTATATTGCCCAAGATCGCGAAGCAGAACAAGTGAGTGCCACAACTGGAGAAAAAAAATCTAAACAAACGTCATTAGATGTGGAAGTTGCCCCAGTATCATTTGGTCTCATTCAAGCTGGTGTGTTTACAAATAGTGAAGCAGCTGAAGAGATGGTGAAAAAAATAGAAAAGAAAGATATACCAGCAAACATTATTGCAATGGAAGGGAAAAGTTATGTATTCATTGGTGCAGCCAACAACTTAACGAAAGCAAAAGCGCTAGGTGCAAGTTTACAAGCAGAAGGATTAAATATATATGCAAAAGAATTTACTTCCTCAGCAAAAAATATCACGGCAACATCACAAGAAGAAAAAGAATATTTGGAAAAAGCAAGTTCATTATTTCAGCAAACAACTGAGTTGATAACAATTGCTTATTTAGAAGGAAAAGTAGATGAAAAAGAAGTAGGAGCTTTACAGCAGCAAATAAAACAAATCGAAGCAAGCGGTAAAATAAAAAATGCGTCACTGGAGAAAATGCAAGAAAAGCAACTAGAAAGTTATGAGGCGTTACAATTATTTTCGAAAAACAATGATAAACAAGCACTTGTAAAAGCACAAAACGCATTACTTTCTTTTATAAAGCATTATATAGAGCTAAAAGAGTGATGTTTCGCGCCATAGTGGGAGAAGTATCTTTTTTCGGCTATGGCGTTTTTCTAAAAAGATTGTTTCGTTTCTATTCATTTGCTAAGATAGATGTGTATTACCTTAATAGTAGGAAAGGTAAAGTGATATCATGTCTCTCCTTATTTTAGCTTCGCAATCACCTCGCAGAAAAGAACTTCTACAAAAAGCTCCAAATTCCTTTTCAAGTAGTAGCGAGCAACATAGATGAACGACTATTCGCAGATTTACCTCCAACTGATTTAGTTGTGACGCTTGCGGAACAAAAGGCCAAAGCTGTTTCACGTTTCTATCCCGATAGCTTTGTTATCGGTGCAGATACAATTGTCACATTAGACAATGAAATACTTGGCAAACCGTCCGATCGGCAAGAAGCAAAGCAGATGTTAAAAAGATTATCTGGCAGAACACATACTGTGTATACAGGCGTAGCTGTCGCTCATAAACAAATAGTGGAATCTTTTATTGACAAAACAGAAGTGACATTTTGGGAGGTATCAGAAGAAGAAATAGACAGCTATTTGGATAGCGGAGAACCATTTGATAAAGCGGGAGCTTATCGGGATCCAGGGATTAGGCGCTTTGTTTGTACAAGCGATTTCCGGTGATTATTATTCTGTTGTTGGGCTTCCGATCGCTCGTCTCGCTTATTGACAAAGATGGGTTGTAATGCTATATAGCATCTTCCTTCTTCAAGCCTCTTGAAATGAATGAAGAACAAGAGGAGGAAATATGTATGATGATTCGGGATATTGAGGCGGATGAACGTCCGCGTGAACGACTGATGAACAATGGTGCTCCTAGTTTATCTAATCAAGAGCTGATTGCCATTTTATTAAGAACTGGTACCAAATCGGAATCTGTCGTTACGCTGGCGAATCGAGTATTAGTAAAATTTGACGGGTTATTATTTTTAAAGGACGTTCGCTAGAAGAATTGACATCCATCAAAGGAGATCGGGACGGCCAAAGCAGTTCAGTTAATGGCTGCGATCGAACTTGGTAGAAGGATTGGTAATCTTTCGTATGATGAACGCTACATTATTCGTTCTCCAGAAGATGCTGCTAATTATGTGATGAATGATATGCGCTTTTTTAGCCCAGGAACATTTTGTTTGTATTTATCTTAATACGAAAAATCAAGTGCTTCATCGCCAAACCATTTTTATTGGAAGTTTAAATGCCTCCATCGTGCACCCAAGGGAAGTTTTTAAGGAAGCCTTTCGAAGGTCTGCTGCCTCTATTATTTGCTTTCACAATCACCCATCTGGAGATCCAACCCCATCAAGAGAAGATATTGTAGTAACCAAAAGACTTGTCGAATGCGGAAAGATGATCGGTATTGAAATCCTTGATCACATCATTATCGGCGATAAGAAATATGTAAGTATAAAAGAAAAAGGGTATATAGGATCATAAGGTTGTCATTAAGAGTAAGCGAAGGATGGACAGAGTGACAGATATCACAAGAATTATTTGAAAATTAAATAATGATTGTTTCTAATCTACCGTTTTTCCTTACGTAACTTCTTCTATTGATTAAAAGCTGCCCGGCACGACCGGGCTTCTACTATTATTTAAACCTTTTAGCTACCGCGCTTCGCTTGCTATCCTTGAATAATATTAGTTACTCAGTTTTTAACAAATTTTAAAAATACGTTTGACAAAATTCACAAAAAATTAATATATTTATTTACTACTAAAATATGTTAATGTGAGAGTAATGGCAAAAAAAGATAAAAATTGCCTTAGGAGCCTTTGATTTACTACATATGTAAGGGGGTGACTGAAAAATGAAAAAAATGGAATTGAAGTTAAACTTTGATGCACTAGATAACCTAGAGAATGAAACTTCATTTGAAGAAGTGAAAGCACTAGAAATTGGTTCTACAGGGGCTACTGAAGGTGCGTCTTCTGTTAGGTCAACTCTACCTGTATTCCCATTTTTCTGGTTTACATGCTCTGCGCGTGACATATATTTAACCGCGCTACATTAGATTATAGAATTATAATTATCTTGTAAATCAAAGGCTCCTTGAATTTTATGTTGGGAAGGTATGAATATACTTGAGTAATATTTATTTCTTAGCAAAAGGTGAAAAACTAATTCCAAAAATTAGTTTACGTAACTAAGTTTCCTATTATCAACAACCTAAACAATATTGATGTAGATAATGATACTTTAGTGGTTTTACAAAAAAATTAGATACTACTTTCAATAGGCTACTTGGATCGAGAAATTATAAACATTTAATAGTGATAGGATTATCAAACGATGAAGATGGTATAAGGTTCTCATCATTTTCAAATGGAAAGATTGGTTGTCCCAAATGTATAAGTACTTACATAGAAGAAAGTTTTTATAAAATACATAATGTTGATCTTAAGATTGATTTTTTAGATGAGACCATCCTGCAAATATTAAAAATAAAGAATAAAAGTAAATATCAGCAAATAATAGATTTCTCTAGAAATGGAAATATAAAGTTAAATTTACTTTTTCCCTCAATTTATTGTGAGGAATGTAAAGAATCTACGATTATTCTTTTAGAGTACCCGATCCTCATTTTTCTAATCAAAAAAGTGTTCGCAATTTGAACCATAAAATGATTGAAAAAATTATTTCTAATATTCCTTTTGGACAATATAGTATGTTCGATAAACCCGAAATATTTAAATACGATGATATATATATAAGTAGAGTGAAAATAAAAGATAGAAAAAATACTTACGGTATTGGTCGAAGTTATATAAAACATAAATCAATAAATATTGCGGTATTAGAATCACTAGAAAGATTATCTTTAAAAGGTTTTATGAAATTTTCAAAAAGTGTTAGAGATAAATATATTTCACTTGATAATGCGATACATCCAGAAATGTTAATTGGTAATAAACACAGCTTTAACAAAAATTTGAAGTATCATTGGATTGAAGGTCTTGAATTAAATACAAATAAAAAAGTTCTTATTCCTGAGCAACTTGTATTTCTACAAGACAATAATACTTTACAGAAAAAAAAAGAATTAAGGTTTTATTCTCCAACTTCTAATGGAACATCTCTCGGAGGAAGCTATATTGAAAGTGTGTTCTTTGCAATTGTGGAATATTTGGAAAGGCATTATGGACTAAGAGCTTGGAATTATAAGGAAAATCTAATAAGATGGCGTTTATCTTTCTTCGATGGTAATCAAAGGATAATGAAGTTAATAAACTTTTTTAAAGAAAATAACTGTGAAGTACATATCATTTCTACAAGTAATATAAAAGTAATATCTACAGTTTGGATTTATATTTCTTGGGATGACGGACAACTGAACGCTTTAGGATCAGGCATATCTTCAGCTGAGGCAGTAGAAGGAGCGTTATTGGAACTATTTACTGGGTTCTTGAACTTTAAAAACATTTCTCAAGAACAACTTATAAGAACTAATTATTTAATTCAAACAAACAAACTAGAAAACATGGAAGATCATGTTCTTTATTATTTACAAAAAAAGAAAAATTATATGTTTTCTTTTATTAAAGATATTCCATACGAAAAAGTAAATGACTTTTAAAGAATTAACTAATTTAGTAGAAGTAGAGAATAATAAAGGAATTTCTAACATATTAGAATCCTTATTAAAAGAAATGGAAAAGTTAAATAAAAAAGTTTATGCAGTAAATATAACTCCACCAATAATAAAAAAAATATATGATAATTTTTCAGTTGTTAAAGCTTTTATTTCAAATTCTAACCAGTTTAATTTTGGATATTATGATAACAATCATAATCCCCATCCGTTTTTATAAGAAAATGAAAGGTTGATTTTTTATGATAGAGGTCTTACCCGATGTTGTAACCAGGGTATCTCCTGTTCCTATAAGTAGTTTGAAAAAGTTAAAAATGGATCGAACAATTGACTTTATTAATAATATAGAAGATAAAGAACTTCAATTTGAACAACTAACTAATAAGTTAAATGAAATTTTATTTAACTTAGTTAATCAAGTGAAGAGTAATGAAGAAAGAAGAGTTATTTTGAACCTAAGAAGAGATATTTTTAATAAGCGAAATATCTCAAGCAAATATATCAACATTGATGATCAAAGTATTGTTATGAAAATAAACAAGTGGATAAAACTTAAACGTGATATTTCAGAACTAAAAATGGAAGCTCAAAAAATATTTGATAAGGAAATTTTAGAAAAAAGAAATGAATTACAAAATATGGCAAACTTCTATCCTTTACGAAGAATAACAGCTTTATCCAGTCAAAGTTTACATAAAAAATGGGAAAAATACCTAAACATTCCTGTTTCAGAACAAAATAAAAAAGTTAGAAAAACAGAAAGATCTATATCTCTTTATTTAACTAGAATGATTGCAAAAACAAGTCCATTTAGTTCGCTTACACTTGTAGGCTATGGAAATATTTCAAATGAGGTTTCAGACTGGAAATTAGAAAATCTATCGTGGGAGTCTAGCATACACTTAAACAATATGGTATCAATTTACATTTGGAATTGTTAACTTAGCAGTTCATTGTCACTATACGTACCACTTGAATCAAATCCATCTTTAAGGATCGTTGATAACGATTCTAAAAAAATGAGAGCATGTCAAAAGTAAATCGTAATAGAAAAAACTCTGTTTTTTTAACTCAAACAGAGGAACGAGTACAAATTCCTTATAACGACGAGATTTACTCTCTATACAAATATATAAAGGTAAATAATGAAACAAGTATTTCAACTCTTATTAAAGAACTATCAAACAATAGTGAAGATGAAGTTATAAAATACATAAAAAAGTTAATTGAACTAAAAATTATAGATTTTAAAGTTCCATTTAATGAACAAGATACTGATTATCTTGCAAAAATAAAAGAATTATTAAAAACAATTAAGTTAAATAATAGTGATTTATCTCAATTTAAATTTAAAGAATTACTTAGAATAATTAATGAATTAAGAGATATTATCTCTGATGCCAAAAATAATAAGTTAGAATATACAATAAATAGCCTACAGAATAATATAGAAAAGATTGCATATGTATTGCACAATCCGTCTCATAAAGTCGAAAAAATAAGACCTATTATTTATGAAGATTGTTTCATTAATCAAAAGTTGAAAATACCAAAAAAAGCAATAGATGGATTCTCAGATAACATTAAACTTTTAGAACCTCTATATGTCTTGTTTGACCCTCAAATCCCTTTTAAGATATTCATTAGACAAAATATTAATGAACTACTTAAGCAAGGGACTGAAGAAGTTAATATTATAACTATCCAACGTATAATACAAGACAAGGTATCTAAATCTGGAGAAGGCATAAACTCATATGTTATAAAGGAACTTACTAATAACAGCACTTATAAAGAGTGGCAAAGACTCAGAAAGATATTCTTTGATCAATTATTTATGTATATAAAAGAGGATAGGGATGAAGTTTTAATAAATAAAGATTTCCTAATTAACCTATCAAATGAAATTCCTGTATACTTGAAAAATATGCAATCAAGCTCTTGGTCATATTTTTTACAACCGTTTAATGATGAAGACTTTGTAATTAATAAAATTTCTGATGGAAACGGAAAATTTATGGGGCGTTTTCTGCGCGGTCTATTTGAACAAACAGGTATAGATATCAGTAAAAACACAAAGGATTATATAAACCAAACGAGATTAAGCGATAGTATTGTTGCAGAATTAAATGGAGTTTTTGGATTTAACGTAAATGTACATCCACCTATAAGTGACTATGAAGTTGAATATCCTGGAGTAAAGAGTGATAGAGAAAATCTAATTAAATTAGAAGATCTATTTATCAGAAAAAACTCTACTGAGGATAAGATCGAATTATATTCAAAATCTCATAACAAAAGTGTGAAATTACTATATTTACAATTCCTAAACATTAATCTTGTTCCTCCACTTTTTAGATTTTTGCTATATTTTACCGAGCTATGCAGTCCAGATATTTCAATCAATGAGTCTTATTTTAATTCCCATAAAAGACAGAATATATTACAATTTCCGCGTATAAAGATTGGGAACATTATTATAAAAAGGCGTCAATGGTGGGTAGATAAAAGTTCTTTTTTAGATCAGATTAATGTAGATAACCAATTTGAGAGATTTGTCTCTTTAAGATGCTGGCTTTCAGCCAATTCAATTCCTAAACAATTTTATTTAAAACCTAATTTAACACTTCAACTGGAAAACATGGATAGTAATACTCATTACCAGGATGGGATGAGAAAGCCCCAATATATAGATATGGATAGTTTTCATATGTGCCAAATATTTTTTAATCAAATAAATATGTTGGAAGAAGGATTTATAATTGAAGAAGCACTCCCAAATGATAGTCAAGTAAAGTTAGATGTAAACGGTCAAAAACATGTAATTGAAATCCTACTAGAAACTTATAATCCTGAATGGGGGGCTAATAATGGCTTGGCATAGTTTACATATTTTTTATCATAACCAAGATAAATGGGATAGTTTGCTCCTTCATATTTATAGACAATTGAAAAATGGTTTTAATAAAGCGCCATCATTTTTTTTATCCGTTATTGGGAAGGTGGGCAACTAAGAATTAAGGATAAAAAATATAAATGATTACGGGGAAGATCAATTAAAGAAAAATATCAATAACTTTTTTCAGCTGCAGCCAAGCACGATAGAAATAGATAAAAAACATTTTTATAATCAATATAAGGTGCTAATCAGTTCTGATGAAAACTTAGACTGGTATCCAAATAATTCTGTGCAAGAAATACCTTATATACCAGAGGTAGAAAGATATAATGGGAATGAAATGATGACTTTAAGTGAATTACAGTTCGAATATTCCTCAAGATATGTACTAGAGTTCTTGCAAGCAACAAAGCCAAATTTAGAAAGAAAATATAATCACTCTTTATATATTTTGTCTCAAATTGTAAGAAGTATGAAATTTTTCACTCCAAAAACAGATTGATTTTTTAAGGTGTTATTGTATTGCAACTCTGCATAGCTATGCACCGAACCATGTAAAAGATTATTTACAGTCATATATGGAAACATATCAGAAAAGTAGATTAAATGATGCTGTTAAAAAATATTGGTCAGACAACTCCAGTCCTATATATAAACAATACTCAATATTTACTGAAGAAGTTAATCGGTGCGTTATTAACGAAAACTTTAATTTTAACAATATTAATATACAGACCATAGAAAAATTGGACAATCAATCCTTAGCTGTAATGCAGTTATATTGGTCATGGATTCACATGTTTTTAAATCGTATTGGTATATCTCCTTTAATGGAATCAGAGTTGACATTTTTTATTAAGCCATTCTTTAAATGAATTGAAAGGGGTAGAACTTTGACTTACAAATCTATTAATATGTACTTACATGATGATAAATGCACGATAAGTTTATTTATGAAGAAATTATTCCCTTACAGAATAGTATACTTTCAGAAAGTGGAATAAATAACTTTATATTACGTCATTGGAGAAAAGGCCACCATATTCAATGGCATATCGAAATAAATGATAAATTTAATAATAAAGATTTACAGAGCTTGGTACAAATATTAAATAGAAATATAGAAGATTACTCAGCTAAGAATTCACTTTCAGAAGAATCATTAAAAAAACAATACTTAATGCTAAAAGACTTTGAAATGGAAGTTGGGGAAATATTCCCCC
>CAVVKR010000055.1:0-37984 GCA_963748745.1 uncultured Bacillaceae bacterium
GCGCAGATGGCTGGGAGTTCCATTGTAAAGGCTAAGAATAAACGGAACCTTCTTAGATGGCCCTTCCTTCGACTGCCATTCATAAGCGTTACTTAACCAGTTAGCTCAATCCAGGCTACCTTGCACACATGGAAGGTCCCACTTAATGCTGCTTACTTCCGGATCTGATCTACTCTTTTTCGCTCATAGTAGTCAAATTCACTTTGTAACTGCACATGCGTAATTTTTCATTTATTTTCTGTTGATTCAGCATTATTAGTTGAAATTTGTTTTACTCGCATATAGGTTTCCTCCTAAAAAATTCTCCTACCATATATGTATGCGAAAAAAGAGAGAATTCGAACCCCCTTTTACATTTTGGCTTTTCTTTGTATGTAATGATGGGTATTAATATAATGCAATCCAGATTATTCGCAAATGGGCCAAATGTCGTTATAGTTATGATGGATTTCATGTGTGTAATCTGCAATCGAGTTAAAAGTTAGATTAGCCTTGTTAACCAACTTAGACGGTGTTCAAGGATTAGTAGTTATGTATAGATAGTAAGGAGATGATGTCATATCAACTCATGGATTCGGATAATTACCGGCTTATTTACTTTACTTGGAGCAATTGGTGGTGGATGGATAACTGCTTATTTCCGCAAAAGCGCAAAAAGAAAAGTTGTCACTTGAAATTCGAGGGAACGTGAAAAAAGAAGAAACAAAATGAGATAGCAAAAATGGAGATTTATAATAATGTATTGAAAGCTGATGGAGAACGATTAATGGTAGTACATATTGGTGGAGAAGTAATGCGGAGCTGGAGATTGAGAATTATCAAAAGGAAATACGTCCACTATTATATAAAACAGTTACACCTAATAGATGGTGACGTTGCTTCAATTTTAAATAGTATAGATATATAATTGCTCAGTGTAAAATTCAACGAAGAAATTACAAAAGAGCAGAATAACTATTTGTCTAAGATTTATATGGAGCTAATAAGAAAAGATAAAAGTACATCGTGGACAATTTCAGAAAAAATCTTTACGATTAACGGGCGCGATTGTAGAAGAAAATAATGCCTAGAAACATCAAAAAATATCCGAAAAATGCCAGAACTCTTCCGGATGATATATTATTTTACTCATACTTCGCAAATGCATCCTTAAATCCTGATTACTTTGCCTTCTCCAATTGCTTGTCTGCATTAGCTTTCACACTATAAGCACTAATTGTATATTTTATATAGTTTCTTTTCCCACTAGTTAATGGTTTCCGATCCTGTTGTTCCTTTAGCAGGTTCCTTTTTTACATCTGCTCGAAATGTATCCATCGACTTGCCATGTTTTGAAAACCAATGACGTGCGTCGCCATGTTACTAGCAATTTTCTTCTGATACCCTTCATAATGGCCTATGATATCTTTCTCCGTCAGTTTATATTGTTTACTAATAAGCAGCAATTTCAACCGCTTCCTTGTAAACTTTATTAAAGTAGGTTTTATCGGTTAAGTTATCTTCACAAATCTCAAAACTAATGTGTGTAATGATTCGCATCGCCACCTGTAGGTAGCCATCCACGATGATTCCAAGGTAATGTTTGATAGGTTGCAATCGATCCATCTTTTAATTTTCCAATATAAAAAGCATGAACACAAACCTGTCTACTACGTTTCGAACGTGGCTGATTCGAGTGATTGTTATATTGATTTTTACCTAACAGACCATCATCTGGACCAACATACCACTTTAATTTTAAATTGTTCGCTCCTGTACTATGAACCATAATTGCTTTAAACTCATTGACCGCTTTCCCCACTACTAGAGTTTCCAAAAAAGAAACTATAATTACTAGCAATTGAATGATTCTGTGGTTTATCTCGTGCTTTAAATAAGTTTGAAAACCACTTCATATAGGCATCACCTCCTTAAAAATGGGCATAAAAAAAAGCACCTCTGATGAGATGCCTTTTTATTAATGAGTATTTAGTAACTTCCCAAAACACTGGAAAACCTTATTCTATCAACACTTCAACAGTTCTTATTCATCCACCCTTGACATCAATGCTACCGCCTCCACATGCTTTGTCATCGGAAACATATCGACTGGTTGGACTTCCAAAGTTTTGTAGCCACCATCTTCTAATATCCGTAGGTCTCTCGCTAATGTGGCGGGGTTACATGAGACATAGACAACCCTTTTTGGTTTCATTGCAATGATTGTTTCGAGTAATGTTTCGTCACAACCTTTTCGAGGTTGGTCGACAACGAGAACGTCTGCTTTTACTCCTTCTTTATACAAGTTAGGGATGACGACTTCTGCTTCTCCGACAATGAATTCTGCATTTGTCATACCATTTAATTTGGCATTGCGGATTGCATCTTCTATCGCCTCCGGAATGATTTCCACACCATATACTTTGTGTGCTTTTTGAGCGAGAAAAAGTGATCGTACCGATACCGCAATACGCATCGATCACTGTTTCTTCGCCGGTTAAATTTGCATAGGCAAGTGCCTTGTCATAAAGCACCTTCGTTTGGATAGGATTGACTTGATAAAAGGAGCGAGCGGAAATAGCAAATTGAATCTGACCGATATGATCGTAAATGACTTCATCACCCCATATAGTTCTTGATTCTTCGCCAAAAATAACATTTGTCTTTTTGGGGGCTATATTTTGAACAATAGACTTTACCCGGGAATTTGTTCCACAATATCAGCAATGATTTTCTTTTTATGTGGGATTTCCTTTGTCTTAGTAATCATCACAACCATCACATCGCCGGTCATCTCGCCGTAACGTACCATGATATGTCGCAATGTCCCTCGATGTTGTTTCTCGTTATAGGCAGTTACACCATAATGTTGACAAATGTTTCTCACTGTTTGAATGACAAAGTCATTTTGTTCCGCTTGGATGAGACATTCTTTCATATCAATCATATCGTGGCTCCGCTTTCGATAAAAACCAGTAATTAAGCCACCTTCTCGTTGTCCAACTGGTACTTGCGCCTTATTCCGGTAACGCCAAGGGTTTTTCATACCAATCACTGGATGAACAGTGACATCCGTTAGTTTACCGATTCTTTCCAACACATCGATTACTTGCTTTTTTTTGGTTTGAAGCTGTCCTTCATAACTTAAATGTTGCAGCTGACACCCTCCACATTGTGTATAAAGCGGACACGGTGCCTCCACCCGCTGAGGACTTTTTTCATACAAGTCGATCAGTTGAGCAAATCCATAACCTTTTTTTACTTTTGTTACTTTTACCTTTGCTTTTTCCCCTGGTAAACCGCCACTTACAAACAGAGGGTAGCCATCTATTTTCGCAACGCCATTTCCATCATGTGTTAAATCTTCAAATCTGACATCGACCATTTCGTTTTTTGTCACTGGTGTTTTTTTCTTCACTTTAGAATACTTCCTTTTCTAGCTCTATTTTACTGTCATGATTGTATCATATGAACATTCTTCATTGCGAGAAGATGTAAGATGAGTGAACGGTGATTATAGCTGATACAGGATTCATCATCATGATATTCATGCTTCGTTTATTATCACTTTAAAAAGTATATTCATTATATATATATTCATTTTTTTCATTTAGTTGGGAAGTCTAATAAGAGACAATCCAGTGGCGTCCTTTTTCTCGAAAATTCGACAAAATACGACTCGTTTTTAATTATAATTCATGTTAAACTAATCGATATGGAGAAAATTCAATCTCCTTTATTCAAACGGACAACGAAGATGAACAAAAAGAAGAATGGAGTGGGAGAATTGTCAGATGATCTATATAAGCTTATAGCGATTATTTTGTACTTAATTTTAATGTTATTTATCGGATGGTATGCCTATAAGAAAACAGATGATCTATCGGATTATATGCTGGGAGGGCGTCAGCTTAGCCCTGGAGTAGCAGCGCTTAGTGCCGGAGCTTCTGATATGAGTGGATGGCTATTAATGGGACTTCCTGGTGGTATTTATGTAAGCGGTTTAGTTGATGCTTGGATAGCAATTGGCTTATCGATCGGAGCATATTTAAACTGGTTACTCATTGCACCTCGTTTACGAACATATACAGAAGTGTCTAGCAATTCAATCACCATACCATCTTTTTTTGAAAATCGTTTAAAAGATGAAACAAAAATGTTAAGGGTTGTGTCTGCACTCGTTATTTTGGTTTTCTTTACCCTTTATGTGTCTTCAGGTATGGTTGCGGGAGGAGTCTTTTTTCAAAACTCATTTGGTCTTCCTTACACGGTTGGACTTGCTATCGTTTCAATCGTTGTTTTAGCCTATACATTGTTTGGCGGCTTCCTAGGTGTAAGCTGGACGGATACAGTACAAGGATTAATTATGCTTGTCGCTCTTTTACTCGTACCGATATTGGCTTTTGGCGAAATAGGTGGACCAGGAAAAGCTTTTGATACAATTCGATCGATTGATCCTAATTTGCTTAGCCTTTTTAATAATGCCAGTGTTTTAGGTATTATCTCAGCACTTGCCTGGGGTCTTGGTTATGTTGGGCAACCACATATTATTGTTCGCTTTATGGCTATTCGATCTGTGAAAGATACAAAGGTAGCGAGACGTATTGGGATTAGTTGGATGGTTGTTTCTTTAATAGGTGCCGTTTTAACAGCGTTTGCTGGATTGGCTTTTTTTACTGAAACTGCCTATGATCTTAAAAACCCAGAAGCAGTATTTATCCAACTCGGACAAATTTTATTCCATCCGCTCTTTGCAGGCTTTGTATTAGCGGCGATACTTGCAGCAATTATGAGTACTATTTCTTCACAACTTATCGTAACATCAAGTGCACTAACAGAAGATTTGTACAAATTAATTTTCCGTCGCAGTGCAACAGATAGAGAGCTTGTCTTCTTCGGAAGAATGGCCGTTTTAGTTGTTGCGATTGTAGCAGCCTTTCTTGCAATTGGTTTTGGAGAAAGTGAGACTATTTTATCCCTTGTCGCATATGCTTGGGCAGGTTTCGGTGCTTCTTTCGGACCAATTGTTGTCTTAAGTTTATATTGGAGAAAACTGACGAATTGGGGCGCTATCTCAGGAATGATTGCTGGTGCTATCACCGTTATTATCTGGAAAGAAACTGGTTTAGGAGAAGGACTGTATGAAATTGTACCAGGCTTTATTGCAAACCTGCTTGTTAGTATCGTTGTGAGTCTGTTTACGTACCGTCCAAATGAAGAAATTGAAAAAGAGTTTGATAAAAGCATTGAGCTCTTAAACAAATAAGTATCCCTTGTAAAGAAAAAAGCTTTGTGTGTTATAACACACAAAGCTTTTTTCTATTCATTTGGATAGACAACATCAGCGGGATTTATTTTATGAAGAGGGACGAATACTTGAAGGTGACGATATAAATTTTCAAATTCAGCAGGGGCCATTCCTCCTAATTCACCATCAATATTCAATTGCATTTCTCCTTTTGAATGGACCTTTACACGATTTGCTTTCGTATAAATAATTTGTGGTTCATGGATATGCTCTCCTCTTAATGCTAGGGTGGCCAAACGAATAAATTCGGCTAAGTTCGTCTTCTTCAAAATAATTAATGAGAACATCCCATCGTTAAGCGAGGCATCGGGAGCAATTTTTTCAAAGCCACCAATCGAGTTGGTTAAACCGATGAGAAACATCATAATTTCTCCTTCATACAGTTTCCCATCATATTCAATCGTCACTTCAGAAGGTTTAATGGAAGGTAGCATTTCGATCCCTTTTAAATAGTAAGCTAATTGTCCGAGCATCGTTTTCAATTTACTAGGCACTTCATATGTTAGTTCTGTTAAACGCCCACCTCCAGCAATATTAATAAAATAAACATCATTCATCCTTCCGATATCAATAGGAATTGTATCTCCATTGACAATAATATCTGTCGCCTTATCTACATCCCGAGGTATATGTAACGCGCGAGCAAAATCATTCGTTGTACCAGTTGGAATAATGCCTAGCTTCGGTCGATAGTCTTGCTCCGCTAATCCGTTCACTACTTCATTAATCGTTCCATCTCCACCTGCTGCAACGACGATATCATATTTTCGTTCAACAGCTTTTTTTGCTGCTTCAATAGCATCCCCTTCACCAGTTGTTGCATGGCACGACGTTTCATATCCTGCTTTTTCCATTTTCTCTAGAACGTCTGCTAAATGGCGTCTAAACATTTCACGTCCTGAAGTTGGATTATAGATAATTCTTGCCCGTTTCATTCGCAACACCGTCCTTCTGTCAAAATTGCGATAAATATATCTACCTCCTTCTAAGGATACTTTTATTCCCATCATTCTACAAGTTTTTTAATTAAACAGACCCTCTTTTATCGGCAAAAAAAGAAATTCCAATTAGATTTATGCAAACCTTGTTCCTAATAAATACTTTCAATTATATACATGAGAATTGAATGGGCAATATTTTCCCCTTTTAATAAAAAGTAAAAGGGAAATCAGCCAATATGTACCCACCTATTACAAGAAAGGATGTGATTAGACATTTCCTGCTATTATAAGTTTCTTGCTTTATTTGTTTGCTTCCCTATCTATTTTATTCTCCTTTATTACTTTCCTTTGTTTTCGTCCTCTCATTAGTTTAATCCCACCACCAATGAGTAAAATACTGACAATCATCTTTTCAAAATAATAGATATCAACATGAAAGCCAAACAGTGAATGCACAATTGGAAGTAAAATATCCCCTAGCAAATAATATAGGCCTAATAAAATGAGACCGACTCCAAGCCATTTTTGTTCGTTAGCTGAAAAAGAAATAACCGGATCATCTTCAAGTGGACCTTCACCATATTTAGAAGCCTTTTGTAAACCATCAAAAAAACTATAAAACCATATAATAGGGACTAAAAAAAGAAAAAGTCCTAGTCGTAGTCCATCTAATATATAAATAGCAAATAAAAATGCAGCCATCAGCTGGATTCCACGTTTTTGCATTCCAAGATACAAATGTCCTACACCTGGAAAGATAGAGAGGAATGTCGCAATCGCTCTACTCTTATTTTTCTTGTTTCTTTTCATTTCAAATTCTTCTATTAAGGATTGATCATTAAGCTCTTCGCCACGCTGTTTTTTTGCTAATTGTTGCATCGTATCAAAAAAACCAAACAACCAAATAACTGGTAATAATATTAAAAAAGTAAGAAAAGCTGTTTGCCCCAACAGAATCGCTACGAAGAAAATCATTGCACCTAAACCTAAAAAAGTAGCTAACAGTGAAATCCCACGATTCATGAGACCGAGTTGAAAATGACCTAACCCCGGAATCATTGACAAAATAATCGTAAAAAATCTCTCTAATTCTTCATTTGTTTGCTTGTTATCTTTACCATGTTGTTCTTCTTTATATAAACGTGAAGCAGTGATTGTTGTATCAATAAAATTGATAAGATAGAGAGCACAACTGATTAATATCATAATAATTAAAAATTCATCATAGAGAGACATGAGAATACCGATGAGAGGAAGTCCAAATACGGATAGCGTGTAAAACAAGCCTCGCAACACTTTCCCTAAATATAGTAAACCTCCACCTGGAAAAAAAGCTAATAAAAATGCGATTAACGGACTTTTATTATTCATTTTTTCCCCCCTCCTTATTGTCTTTATCCAATGTATTTAGTAATGAAAAAGATTGATTCATGATAACTTCAACGATAGATCGTTCATTTTTCTCTTCTAAAGCATTGACATAATGGATTACTTGCGAAAAAACCCCTGTCGACATGAATAGAAATGTCATCGCTGCGGCAACAACATAGTGGAAAATTGCCGACTGATAAAATTTCTGTTTACTCGTAAGTGCTGTGTGATCTACGTTTTGCTCTATTGGCTCTTCATCCTCATGCTCTATTTTTACCTTTTCCATTATCATATTTGTAAAATGATCTTCATTTTGAATGTATGGTAAATGTTTTTCTTCCATTTCAATTGCTGTCAAGTACAGTTCCAAGCATTGGTCACAATTGTAAAGATGTTCTTCATAAAGTACACGCGTCTGTTCATTCAGATTGCCATTCACATATTCAAGCCATTCCTCCAATGAAATATGCTGGCTACTCATAAAAAATCATCCTCCTTCCAATGCTTTTTCATCCACTGTCTTGCGCGATACAGTTTTGTTTCGATCGTTTTTATTTTTACTTGTTGTTCTTTTGCAAGTTGTTCATATGATTTTTCTTTTATGTAGAAACCGATGATGACTTCGCGATAATTTTCCGGAAGTTCATCTATGTGCTTCATGACATTGTCTTGTTTTTCTTTTTTTAATAAAAGAAGTTCAGGTGTGTCGCCCCGAGGTGATGCATTTTCATAGATGAAATCTTCACGTATATCCTCCTTGCTCCGTTGTTTCTTTCTTTTTAAGTCAATGGCATGATGGACAGCAATGCGGGTGATCCATGTTTTAAATCCTTGCTTTTTATAGTTTGGAAGAGAAGAATAGATTTTCATAAATACTTCCTGTGCCGCATCTTCAGCATCTTTTTCATTGCGTAGCACTCCATATATTATTTTGAAAATATAGTGGCGATATTTTTCCACTAATAGACGAAACGCATGATCGTTTCCTTTCTTTGCTTTATCTATGAGCACATGATCCAATCCTTCTCTCCCCTCCCCCCGAAAAAATTCACTATCATAATAGACGTATAAACGAATTGAAACCCCTACAGTTAATGAAAAACAAGATTTTTTCATGCTGTTTCAGCAGAAGTATTTTTCTTTTGTAGCTTTTTTTGATATGGTCATCAACAAGCTGTCTCATTCGTGAGGAAATTCCTTACTAATCCACTGACATCCGCGAAATAAGCTTTTTACTTACAAAATGCGGTCACATATACATACACACGTTTATCCTCTCTACTTTTTTAGAAAAGTATCTATCATTATCACTATCTGAGAGTTCTTTCTTTTCTGAAAAACTGTCAATCTCTTATAGAAATGAACTTCTGCCATACAGTATAGATATACTGATCAGCGAAACATCGCTAGCCATTGATCTGATAAGGGGCGCCATATGAAGTGTATTCAAAAGTGATCAAATAAGTGGACACCTGTTCCGCTAAAAATTGTACCGATTCTCGCAATGATGTTGGATCGAGATGATACACATCTTGAACTGTTTTACGCCATTTATCCCAGTCTCGCATTTGATATTCACTAATATGCCGAAGCGTCATTACTTTCATCACCCGATTACGCAAAAAATAACATTCATGGCCATGAAAACGAACGGCTTGTATTCGTCCATCGTTATATTTTGATCACTATCTTCATAGGATTCAAGAATATCAGCATCAATATCCTTTTCTGTTAATGGACGCCATTCTATTTCTTTCTTCACAAACGATTTGCCATTAGATCGCCGATCAATTTCATAACCATCTTTGCTTTTTTTAGTGAAAACAATTTCTTCTCCAAATCCATGAAGGACATGCCTGTTTTTTGCTGCTAATTCAACTGGTTTCATTATCGGCGCCCCATAACCGACATCGATATAAAATTGCCGCTCATCTATTGTAACCATTATCGCAATATGACCAGGATGGACCCGCACCAATGCGCATTCAAATCCTAAATGTTGTAATAAGCGTGCGAAGTTAATGTTTAATGTGAAGCATGTCCCACCCCAACCTTTATTTTGTAAGTTTTCCACAAATGTAGATAAAGAAGGAATGTAATCATCCCCCTTCGTTGCATAATAGAATTTACTGAACGTTTCATAAGGAACAATCGATAAATGATGCTGAATCAATCGTTGGAGAAAGTTGAGAGTAGGAGGATCTTCATCTAACCTTAAGATTTTTAAGTAATTTTGGACTACTTGTTTCACTATCGATTACCCCTTCCATTGTTGCTAGGAAATCTTTATCTTTTTCATCCTATCACGAACGAGGAAAGATGCCTATAAACTATTTGTTTTATGCTAGTAAAAGAGAGAATAAAGAGAGCATGCAAGATTCTTGTTCGCTTGCTAGCAAAAAGAGTTTTTTGATGCTGTGGCAGTATGAAAAAATATAATGTAGCTAATTTCGTAATAAGATGACCAATAGCATTTATAACATTCTAATGAAACATTTTCCTTAAAAGAAAAAACACCTAAATACCGAATGTTTTAGGTGTGATCATTTCATGTTATTTTCTTTTATCTTATTTTATCGCTATCCCCCTCCCACTAAAAGAAAGACAGTTGCTTACATTTTTGTTTTCATATGTTGGTAAACAATCGTACCCATTTGCGCATATCCCTCAGCAGTTAAATGGATACCATCTCCACTAATGAAGCGGGATAAAGGACCAACTTTTTTCAAGGCATTTCTTACATCTATTTTCGCAACGTGTAATTGGTCAATTAATTGATTTAAATGATAATTATACAATCCGTGCCAATATTCGATCCCACCTACTTTACTAATCCAATGGCTGATCGCTTGATCGTACTTTTTCGTCAGTAACTCGTAGTAGCGAATTGGATCTAATGGGGGTAAAGTAAGAACAATTGGTGTGATTGCAGACTCTTGTAGTGTTTGAACTATTTCTTTTATATTTTTAAGATATCGTTCGAGGGGAACGGTTGGCTGATGTTCTTTCTCCGGTTGCTCTGCTACTTCATCCCATTGAAAGTCGCAGTATTTCCCCCCACTCCGATAATGGTATAGTCAGGTTTTTCAGCAATAACATCACGAGATAATCGTTGCAAAAGCAGATCCGAATTATCATTGAAAACACCTTTATTGATTACTGTTGTCTTGCGATGATGAGAGGATAATAGTTTTTGTAGTGTATTTGGATAGTTTTCTTTCAAAATGCGCAAGCGGCCTTCTCGGTAAGAAACACCTCGTGTTTGACTGTCACCAAAACAGATAATTTTCATCTTATCATCCTTGTTCACTTAATAGTGTTTCCTTTATTTTATCAATATTACTGAAATTTTGCACTTAAATAGTAGGGAGAGGCAGCTCCATGATGTCGAACTCTGAAACTATTCCTAGTATCTAAAAAATGATATGGGGAATAAAATATCATAGGAACAAAGAAAAAGATCCAGCCCGCCGCTCATCAAGATGGAAGGGTCCAACCATAGGAAAAAGCGAATAAATAATGAATAAAGTAAGCTATACAAGTTTATGACGTAAGCAATCATGACCTTTAAAAATAAAGGAGCCTTCAACTCGGAAAGCTCCTTTCATTTTGATATTTATAAGTGACTTATTTTATAAGCAATAGTTGTTTTTTGTTTGCACCATCATTTTCGTACCTCATAAAATCATCACTTTAGCGTTTTTTCATTTCTTCGATTAAGAGTTTATTTACCATCGGTGGATTTGCTTTTCCACGTGTTGCTTTCATCACTTGACCAACGAGGAAACCGAGGGCACGGTCTTTACCGTTTTTGAAGTCATCGATTGATTGCTGATTGTTATCAAGTACTTCAGTAACGTATTTCAGGAGCTCGCTCTTATCAGAAATTTGCACTAGTCCTTTTTCTTTTACGATCTTTTCGGGATCGCCGCCTTTTTTAACAAGATCTTTAAACACTTTTTTAGCAATTTTTGATGAAATAGTTCCCTTTTCAATCAACTTCACTAAACTTGCTAAGCTTTTCGGCGTTAAGGCAATGTCGGCAAGCTCTTTCTGCTCCGCATTTAAATAAGCTGATACTTCTCCCATCAGCCAGTTTGATGCTTGTTTTGCATCTGCTCCTGCTTGAATCGTTTCTTCAAAGAAATCGGACATTTCTTTCGTTAAGGTTAAAACCATTGCATCATATGCAGGTAAGCCAAGCTCTTCGATATAACGCTGTTTGCGTTCATCTGGTAATTCAGGAATGTCAGCGCGGACCCGTTCTTTCCATTCATCATCAATATAAAGATCAACTAAATCTGGTTCTGGGAAGTAACGGTAATCGTCAGCACCTTCTTTAACCCGCATGAGGTGTGTTTCACCTGTTGCTTCATCAAAACGACGTGATTCCTGTTCAATGACACCACCTGCGAGTAACACTTTCTCTTGGCGCTTTTCTTCATATTCTAATCCTTTGCGGACGAAATTAAAGGAGTTTAAATTTTTCAGCTCCGTTTTTGTTCCAAACTCTTCTTGTCCAATTGGACGTAAAGAAATATTCGCATCGCATCGTAGTGAACCTTCTTCCATCTTACAATCGGACACACCTGTATATTGAATAATCGATTTTAATTTTTCTAAATAGGCATATGCTTCATCTGGTGTTCGAATATCCGGCTCAGACACAATTTCAATTAAAGGGGTCCCTTGGCGATTTAAGTCAACCAATGAATAACCTTTATCTGTATGTGTTAGTTTTCCAGCATCTTCTTCTAAATGAATTCGGGTAATACCGATTTTTTTCTTCTTTCCATCTACTTCTATTTCAATCCAGCCATTTTCTCCGAGTGGCTTATCATATTGGGATATTTGGTATGCTTTCGGATTGTCGGGATAAAAGTAGTTTTTACGGTCAAATTTTGTTTCAGTTGCAATCTCACAATTCAATGCCATTGCCGCTTTCATTCCAAAATCAACGACACGTTTATTTAAAACAGGTAAAACACCTGGATATCCTAAATCAATGACATTCGTGTTTGTATTAGGTTCCGCACCAAAGTGGGCTGGTGCTGGAGAAAATATTTTCGTATCTGTTTTTAATTCGACATGGACCTCAAGACCAATGATCGTTTCAAAGTTCATGATTTTTCACCCCTTACAATTGTGGTTTTTGTTTATGGAATTCTGTTGCTTGTTCGAAGGCATGAGCAACGCGATAAACTGTTTCTTCATCAAACTGCTTGCCGATCACTTGCAATCCTAATGGCAATCCATTCTTAAACCCACACGGAACTGAAATACTTGGGAGTCCAGCTAGATTTACAGGAATGGTTAGTGCATCATTATTGTACATTTTCATTGGATCGCTAATGCCATCTCCCGTTTTGTAAGCAGGTGTCGGTGCTGTTGGTCCAATGATGACATCATAGTTATTAAATGTATCAGCAAAATCATTGATGATTAATGTCCGCACCTGTTGCGCTTTTTTAAAGTACACATCATAATTGCCAGCACTTAGAGCCAATGTACCAAGAAGTGTTCGAAGCTTTACTTCACTGCCAAATCCTTCTCCTCGTGATTTACTATAAAGTTCTTGTAAATCTTTGACATCTTTCGCCCGATGACCGAAGCGAATCCCATCGAAGCGCGCAATGTTTGATGATCCTTCTGCGGAGGCGATGATATAATAAGCCGCTACCGCATATTTAATATGTGGAAGGGATACTTCTTCATATGTAGCACCTAAGCTTTCTAATACTTTTACAGCTGCTAACGTTGATTCGCGAACTTCCTCATCAACACCTTCACCAATAAACTCTTTCGGAACGGCAATCTTTAAACCTTTGACATCTCCAGTTAAACTTTGGACAAAATTCGGCACCTCTTTACTTGCCGTCGTTGCATCGCGTGGATCTTGACCCGCAATCGCTTGAAGTAAGAAGGCATTATCCTCGACATTACGTGTAATCGGACCGATTTGATCTAGAGAAGAAGCGAACGCAATGAGACCGTAACGCGAGATCCGTCCATATGTAGGCTTCATTCCAACAACCCCGCAAAATGCCGCTGGTTGGCGAACAGAGCCACCTGTATCTGATCCTAATGAGAAAGGCACTTCCCCTGCTGCAACAGCCGCCGCTGAACCGCCTGAAGAGCCCCCAGGTAAATACTCTATATTCCATGGGTTATATGTCTTCTGAAAATAGGACGTTTCCGTTGAAGAGCCCATCGCAAACTCGTCCATATTTTGTTTACCGATCGTGATTGCTCCGGCTTGTTGTAATTTGGTTACTACTGTCGCATCATAAATCGGATCAAAATGCTCTAACATTTTACTTCCGCCGGTAGTACGTAAACCTTTCGTAACGATATTATCTTTTAAACCGATCGGCATACCAAATAATGGTTTCTTTGCTTCATCGGTTCCTAATTTTTCATCTAATTGTTTTGCTTTTTCACGAGCATTTTCTTCGTCTAATGTTAAAAATGCTTGTACTTTCGGATCTACTTCTTTAATTCTTTTGTATGATTCATCTACTAAGTCGGAAACAGATATTTCTTTCTTTTGTAGTAGTGATTGTAGATCAGTTAATTTTTTATCAAATAATGTCATCTGAATTCCCTCCTTATTCGATAATAGTTGGTACCTTGATCAAACCGTCTTGATGTTCTGGTACATTTTTCATTACTTCGTCTACTGGTAAGCCTTTTTCTGCTTGATCTTCACGCATGACATTTTTCATATTTAATACATGGGTAGTTGGCTCAACATTTGTCGTGTCGAGTTCAGCTAATTGATCAAACACATGCCATAATCCATTTAATTGTTCCGTAAATGTTTCTACTTCCTCGTCCGTCATCTCTATTTTAGATACATCAGCAAGTTGTTTTATTTGCTCGTTTGTCAGCTTCGACATGTTCATTCACCTCCACATTTTCGAACACTTACAATACTATTGATAATAGCAGAAAATACCGCCTATTAGCAAGAGGACAAGCCTTACAGCTTAGAGTGCAGATCATTTTCACGCATAACAAGACTGTTACAATCTTGAAGTGTCACTGCTTGAATGATAACAGCATTGCTTTATTCATGAGAACATTCTACTAATCTATCAAAAAAAACCTTCTCCTTAGGGAAGGAGAAGGTTAAAAATAGGTGAGCTATATTTGAAATTAGAGGTGAGTGTAATGGATTTCTCACAATCGTTAAACAGTTGTTTCAAACAAAAACTTAAACAAATTGTTCTTCTTCAGTAGAACCTTTCAATGCTGTTGTAGAAGATTCTCCACCTGAAACAATCATTGATACTTCATCAAAGTAGCCTGTTCCTACTTCACGTTGGTGACGAGTTGCAGTATATCCGTCTTTTTCGCTTGCAAATTCAGCTTGTTGAAATTCAGAGTATGCAGCCATTCCGCGTTCTTTGTAGCCGTGTGCAAGGTTAAACATGCTGTGGTTCAAGCATGGAAGCCAGCCAATGTAACGAACTGGAATTTGTAACCCATTTTACCAAGTTCAACTTGGAAGTTAGCGATTTCTTCGTCATCAAGTTTTGCTTTCCAGTTAAATGATGGTGAGCAGTTATAAGCTAGTAGCTTTCCTGGGAATTTCTCATGGATTGCTTCAGCAAAACGACGAGCTTCTCCAAGTTTGGTTCAGATGTTTCACACCAGATAAGATCTGCATATGGTGCATAAGCAAGGCCACGAGCAATCGCTTGGTCAAGTCCCGCTTTAGTACGGTAGAAACCTTCAGATGTACGTTCGCCGGTAATAAATGGTGCGTCGTATTGGTCAACATCACTAGTAATCAGGTCAGCAGCGTTTGCATCCGTACGTGCAATAATTACTGTCGGTACGCCCATCACGTCAGCTGCAAAACGAGCAGAACTAAGTTACCGACAGCTGTTTGTGTTGGTAATAAGTACTTTCCCACCTAAGTGACCACATTTTTTCTCAGAAGCTAGTTGGTCTTCAAAGTGAACACCGGAAGCTCCAGTTTCAATCATCGCCTTTCATTAATTCAAATACGTTTAAGTGTCCACCAAAACCTGCTTCAGCATCAGCAACAATTGGTGCGAACAAATCGATGGCAGTCTTGCCTTCAAGATAGTAATTTGGTCAGCACGTTGTAGAGCTTGATTGATTCGTTTAACAACATGTGGAACACTGTTGGCTGGATATAAGCTTTGGTCTGGATACATTTGTCCAGCTAATTTGCATCAGCAGCTACTTGCCATCCACTTAAATAAATTGCTTTTAAACCAGCTTTTACTTGTTGAACAGCTTGGTTACCAGTTAAAGCACCTAGTGCATTAATGTAATCTTCTTCATTAATGAGTTTCCAAAGCTTTTTAGAACCACGCGCTGCAAGCGTATACTCAATATCGATTGAACCACGAAGTTTTATAACATCTTCCGCAGTGTACGGGCGTTTAACTCCTTTCCATCTAGCCTCATTTTTCCAACTTTCTTCTAGCTTTTTTACTCTTTCATTCGTCATGTGTTTCATTCCTCCTGAAAAGTATTCTATATGTTAATAAAAATTACACACAATAGGGAAATCTATTTATAAAATCTCATAACCTAGTAGAGTAAAAAAATCAATAAACTCTTCCTCGGAGATGAGTTTGTCAAATAATTTTTCTGCTTCATCAAAGCGATGATCCTCATATCCAAATAATTCCTCTTATTTCACTCAATTCTCTTTCCTTTAAATTTTCATACATTTGAAAAGTTACTTTTCGGCCATCATGTAAAAAACCTTTCGGATGACGGATCCATTGCCATAGTTGAGATCGACATATTTCCACAATAGCTGTATCAGTATCCTCCATCAGATGAGAATGTGGAGTAGATCTTTTCCCACTGAGCCATGATTCCATACTAAGGATACCTGCGCGAATGTTTTGTCGTACCCCAACCTCCGTGATCTCTCCGTCCGGTACTGTTAATAAATCCTTTTGCGTAATGGTCATATCCATTTGCTTTTGTAAGTGAATTTGGTTTGCTAAAGGCATCTCACTATGAAAAGCATCCATTGCAATTGGTACTAGTGTAGGATCTGAAACCCACGTACCATCATGACCTTCTCTTGCTTCGCGTTTTATTTCTGCATATACCTTCGTCATTTCTTGTTCATTTTTTGGAAGTTGGGCAGCCATCCCGCCGATTGCTGGTGCATTCCGTTTATGACAAGTTTGAATGGTAAGTGCCGAACATGACCTCATAAGTGGTACAGTCATTGTCACTAATTGACGATCAGGTAAAATAGCATTCGGGTGATTTCGCAATCGTTTAATGTAGCTAAACAAATAGTTTAGTTCACCGCATTTCAGACCCGCAGAGTGATCTTTTAGCTCATACAATATTTCATTCATTTCAAATGCAGCCATGATTGATTCTATTAAAACGGTTGCTTTCACTGTACCATTAGGTATTCCTACATATTTTTGGGCATAACCGAACACATCGTTCCACCAGCGAGCTTCTAAGTAACTTTCTAGTTTTGGTAAGTAAAAATAAGGTCCTGTATCATTTTTTACTGCTTCAACTGCAGTATGGAAGAAATAAACCCCAAAATCAAACAAGGAGGCAGATATCGGTTTACCATCAAGTAGAACATGCTTTTCTTCTAAATGTAATCCACGAGGACGAACCATCAAAACGGCTGTTTCATCATTTAACGTTTGAAACTTTCCATTCGTATCTTCAAACGAAATGGTTCTTTTCACAGCATTCCGTAAGTTTACTTGACCATTCATCACGTTTTCCCAGGTCGGAGAGGTTGCATCTTCAAAACAGGCTATAAAAACATTAGCGCCAGAATTTAAAGAATGAATAATCGTTTTTCGATCGACTGAACCAGTGATTTCTACTCGACGATCTTGTAAATCTTTTGGAAGCGGACCTATTTCCCAGTCTGCTTCACGGATATGCTTTGTCTCTTCTAAAAAGTGAGGTAGCTTTCCTTCGTCTATTTCCTTCTGTCTTTCCTCACGCTTCGCAAGCAATTCCAAACGACTTTCTCCAAACCTAAGCTCAAGCTGTTCAATAAATTGGATTACTTCGGGTGTCAATATTTGTTTGTACTGGTCTTTCATCTCTCCCTTAATATCCGTACCAACCGTTTGCACTATCATTTGCAATCTCACCCTTGTTATAATACAGTTATTTCCCCCTCGCAATGTATTATATAACAGATCAACAAAAAAAGAAACATATATTTAGCAATTTTCTCATTTATTTTTTAAAAAACAGACAATAACGTGATAACAGCGCAGTTTTAAGCATAAAAAAAACGCCAATATAGGCGTTTTTTAATCATAAATATGAACAAATGGTTCTTTATCTGATGGATTTTTAACAATGACAGCACTCGGTTCATTAAATGATGTCACATTCACTCGTATGTTTATATGATCAGCAAAGTGTCTTAAAATCAAACCAGTAACATATTGTGTAAAGCCAACCACTTCTCCTGTTCCATAGAATTGAATTGGAATGTCAATGTTCAGCTCTACTAATTGGTCTTCTTGATAAAATGCTCGACCGATAACACCGCTAAAATTAGGGAAATAATCTTCCACATCATGTTTAAAATTTAAAAAGGCTGTTACATGATCACGATGATCCTCTTCCGCTTCTGAAGATGGGAAGAGATAATATTTCTCTTTTACAGTTTTCCAATCAGTAATCTTGTTGCCTCTAGATCCAACACTTGTATATGCAATAAAGTTTCCAGGTACTACTGAGTCACGAGTTGCTTGTTCAAAGATCCCAAACATAATCGGAACATTTTTCAATTCATCTTTTTTTCGGAGCCGTTCCAACACCTCTTGAGCAATTTCTCTCCCTTTTTCCTCCATTTCCTTTGGAGGAATTTTCGCTTCATGTGTTGCACCATATTCTTCTTTTTGGTAATAATGAACTGAGTTCATCGCAAGACCAATAACAACTCCACCCAATTTTACTTCCTCATCTTTGTCTTTTACTAAGTAGTTATGTTCCAAGATGTGTGCTAAATAAATCGGATTTTTTTCATTTTGTTCCTCAGAATAACCATCGCCGGCAATTGGCGGATTTAAACCTAGGTTTTTCGAGTCATCCAGCTTATGTTTCTTCATTTGTCCTTTCGTATATTTTCGTTTTAGCCAAGCTTTAACAGTCTTTTTATCTAGATGCTGACCTTCTTGAAAAAGATATTTATCAGGGGAGAATTCCTTTTGCGCAATTCTCATTAAACCTGTTTCAAATTCTTTTATATCGTAGCGGGAGTTTAAGTTATTTACAACCATTCCTCGTGCTTTACTAGGCTCAAAAGGCAAGATTGTTTTATAATATTTTTCCGAAATTTGAATCGGTGGAACAATTGCTTTCTCTTTTTTCTCATCTTTTTCTTGGACAACCTCATCTTCCGAAGAAAACTTCGGCATACACCCTGATGTCAACAGAACAACTCCAATTAACACGATAAACCATTTTTTCATACGATATGCCACCTTTTCCCTCTAAACTAGTTAAAGGGGAATGCCCCCATTTTTAATCTTCCAATGCTTCTAATAGTTTTTCCTCGTCCCATATATCGATCTGAAGCTGTTGGGCTTTCGTTAATTTTGAGCCTGCATCATTTCCAGCAATTACGATATCTGTATTTTTACTTACACTACTTGTCACTTTGCCACCTAATTCTTCGATTGTGTCTTTTAAATCATTTCTCGTAAAGTTCTCTAGTTTTCCAGTTAAAACGACTGTTTTATCAGTAAAAACAGACGTTATACTATCGCTTTGATCAAGTTTCGGTCCTTTGTATTCCATATTAACATTTTCTGCTTTTAATTTTTGAATTAATTGTAGCACTTCTTCATTTTCAAAATAGGTCACAATGGAGTCAGCCATTTTTTCACCAATTTCATGGATGGAAGTAAGCTCTTCTTTTGAAGCTTCGGCTAAACGATCCATTGTTCCAGCATGTTGGGCTAAAATTTTTGCGGCTTTTTCGCCTACGTGACGAATGCCAAGTCCGAACAACAGTTTCTCAAGGGAATTCGCTTTTGACTTTTCGATCGCCGTAAGAAGGTTTGAAACTGATTTTTCTCCCATTCTTTCTAATTGGAGAAGGTCTTCTTTTCTTAATGTATAAAGATCTGCCACATCGCGAACTAGCTTATGGTCAAAAAGTTGACCAATGACTTTTTCTCCAAGACCGTCTATATTCATTGCATTCCGTGAAACAAAATGGATTAAACCTTCTCTAATTTGCGCAGGGCATTTAGGGTTAATACAGCGTAAAGCAACTTCTTCTTCAAGTCGGACTAGTTCACTTTTACAGGCAGGACAATGTGTTGGCATTTCAAATTCTTTCTCAGCCCCTGTCCTTTTTTCTGGTAGGACGTTTACAACCTCTGGAATGATATCCCCAGCCTTTTTAATGACGACGACATCACCGATGCGAATGTCTTTTTCACGGATGAGATCTTCATTATGAAGAGAAGCTCTTTGGACGGTTGTTCCCGCAACTCTTACCGGTTCTAAAATAGCAGTAGGAGTAATCACCCCTGTTCGACCAATACTTAGCTCGACATCCACTAGTGTTGTTATTACTTCTTCTGCTGGGAATTTGTATGCGATTGACCATCTAGGCGATTTGACAGTTGCACCCATTTGTCTTTGTTGCTCAAATGAGTCTACTTTTATAACGATACCATCAATTTCATATGGTAACTGATGTCGTTCTTTTTCCCATTTTTGAACATATGTAAGAACCTCTTCCATTGTAGAAACATGTTCGCGTTCCTTATTTACTTTAAAGCCAAGTTCTTCTAATAAATTTAATCCTTCACTATGCGTTTCTACATTCGCTGTTCCAAAATCGGCTACAGCATAGATGAATAAATCAAGATGCCGCGAAGCAGCAATACGTGGATCTAATTGACGTAATGAACCTGCTGCAGCATTCCGCGGATTTGCAAACGGTACCTCACCGTTCTCTTCCTTTATTTCATTTAGTTGTTGAAATGATTTCTTCGGCATAAAAGCCTCGCCCCGTACTTCCAGCGAGTAATTTTCTTTTAACCGTAAAGGCAGCGAACGAATCGTGCGTAGATTAGCAGTAATATCCTCACCTACTGTCCCATCTCCACGCGTTGCTCCCTTAACAAATAGACCATCCTCATAGCGCAATGAGACAGCGAGGCCATCAATTTTTAATTCACATACGTAGGAATAGTTGTCACCGATGGCTTGTCTTACTTTCCTATCAAAATCAAGCAAGTCTGCTTCATTAAAAGCATTTGCCAAACTAAGCATCGGTGTAGGATGCGTCACTTTTTCAAAGGCATCAAGGACTTCCCCACCTACCCGTTGTGTCGGGGAATGAGGCGTTTTTAACTGTGGGTACTTCTTTTCCAACGAAATTAGTTCTTGTAGTAGACGATCGTATTCTGTATCAGGAACAGAAGGTGAATCTAGAACATAATATTCATATCCGTATTTATTTAAAAGTGTATGAAGTTCTCGCACTCGTTTTTCTGCTTTGTTTAAATCCATCTTCTTTGTCCTACCTTTACTAACATATTTTAGTTTTTCTCAATTGGTGCAAAGTGTGCAAGTAGCCGTTTCACGCCGATTGGACTTGGGAATGCGATATCTAATTCCATTGCATCTCCCTCGCCTTTTACACTAACGACTGTGCCGACACCCCACTTTTTATGATTCGCTTTATCTCCCACTTTCCAGCCGATGTCACTAGCTCCTGTACCAGCTTTGGCAAATCTATTTGAACGGCGTTTTCTTGTCGGTTGGTGCGAAGAGCCAATTTTTCGTGTTTTTTTATTCGGTGATTCGACCTCGACAAGTAACTCCTCTGGAATTTCTTGAATAAAACGAGAAGGTGAATTTATTGATGTTTGTCCATATAACGTCCGCATTTGTGCATTTGTTAAAAATAACTCCTTTTCAGCCCTTGTAATGCCTACGTAAGCAAGGCGGCGCTCCTCTTCCATTTCTTCTTCATCAATGGCTGAACGGCTATGCGGAAATATCCCTTCTTCTAAGCCAATAATAAATACAACAGGAAATTCGAGCCCTTTTGCAGAGTGAAGGGTCATTAATAATACTGCATCATCTTCTTCGTCCTCTTCATCGAGCTGATCAATATCCGCAATTAGTGCTAAATCAGTTAAGAAAGCAACCAAACTTTTATCATCATTTTTCTCTTCGAAGTTTTTCGTTACTGATAAAAACTCTTCAATGTTTTCCAATCTGCTTTGTGCTTCCAACGATTTTTCGCGCACTAACATTTCGCGGTAACCTGATTTTTCCAAAACTTCTTCGACAAGCTCTGTGATTGGTAAGTAATCTTGCATTTTCGAAAAATTTTCGATTAGGTGATGAAATTTCTTCACCGCGTTCGTTATTTTCGGACTCAGACCGATTAAATCAGCACTATCTAATGCCTGAAACATAGAGAGATCATACAGCTCGGCATAGCGAGCAATTTTTCCAATGGAAGTAGCTCCAATTCCCCGTTTCGGTACATTAATAATGCGTTGTAAGCTAATATCATCATCCGGATTTGCAATGAGTCGTAAATATGCTAATAAATCTTTAATTTCTTTACGCTCATAGAATTTCGTACCACCGATCATATGGTAAGCAATATTTGCTTTCAATAAAAATTCCTCTATCACCCGTGATTGAGCATTTGTTCGATATAAAATGGCACAATCAGATAATTTGTATTTCCCTTTATCTGTTAATTCCTTTATTTCTGTAACGACATATTGCGCTTCCATCTGTTCATTTGCAGAACGGAAATAATTAATTTTTGCTCCTTCTTCGTTATCTGTCCAAAGTTTTTTTGGCTTGCGATTTTTATTGTTTTCAATAACGTTATTTGCCGCCTGTAAAATTCGCTTCGAAGAACGATAATTTTGTTCTAAAAAAATTGTTTTGGCATTCGGATAATCCTTCTCAAACGATAATATATTTCCAATATCTGCTCCACGCCAGCGGTAGATTGATTGATCTGAGTCACCTACAACACAGAGGTTTTGAAAACGTTTCGCAAGCATGTTCACCAATACATACTGAGCACGGTTCGTATCTTGATATTCATCCACATGGATATATTGAAATTTTCTTTGATAGTATGTTAGTACTTCTGGCACACGTTGGAACAGTTGGATCGTTCTCATAATTAAATCATCAAAATCAAGTGAGTGATTTTTACGCAAGCGATGTTGATACTCCTTATAAATATCGCTTACGATCTTTTCATAATAGCTACCCGCTCGCTCTGCATACTCATCTGCTGTCATCAATTCGTTTTTTGCACTACTAATCGTTCCAAGGATTGTACGCGCATTAAATTTCTTCGGATCAATATTTTTATCCTTTAAAATGCCTTTCATCACAGATTGCTGGTCAGTCGCATCAAGAATAGAAAAATTACGATTAAAGCCAATCCGATCAATGTTTCGCCGTAAAATCCGCACACACATGGAGTGAAAAGTGGATATCCATACTTCTTCAGCAACCCCACCCATTAAGCTTTCGATTCTTTCCTTCATCTCTCTAGCAGCTTTATTTGTAAAAGTAATGGCTAGTATATTGTATGGATTCACCGCTTTTTCAACCATTAAATATGCAATTCGATGAGTTAGTACTCGAGTTTTTCCACTGCCTGCACCAGCCATAATGAGAAGCGGTCCTTCTGTCGTTTTTACTGCTTGTTGCTGTTCCGGATTCAAACCGGATAAAAGTCGCTCTGTTAAAAATTGCATTTTTACACCACCATTAGAACTTTTGTTGCTTTTCAATCTCGTTTGATTTTTTGTTTCATGTTATCGTTTAACGGCATCGACTGTTGAAAGTGCTGCATTTATATCTTTATAGACAATATTTCCAACAACAATCACGTCCGCCCATTGTCCCATTTCTTTCGCTTGTGCTGCATTTTTAATACCGCCACCATAAAATAGCGTCGCATTCGTCAGCTCGTTTTTGACTGCCTTTACAAGTTGAACATCACCGTAAGAACCGCTATATTCGAGATAAAAGATCGGTAGTTTCAGTAATTTATCCGCTAACATCGCATATGCTTCAACATCTAGCTGAGATAGATTTGTTTCAGCTTTCGTTTGTCTTGCTGCTTTACACTCTTTATTTAAAATACAATAACCTTCTACTAAGATTTCTTCCCAGTTCATTAATTTACCAAATTCCTTCAATGCTCGCTGATGTAGTCCAGTAATCCAATCCGCTTCCTTGCTATTCAATACGGAAGGAATAAAATATAAATCAAATCCCGGTGTAACCGATTCAATATTTGAAATCTCATGCACACACGGAATGGGATATCTTCTTACTCTAGCCATCAAGTCTAAAACATTATCTAGGGTGACGCCGTCTGTTCCCCCAATGATTACTGCATCAGTCCCTGATTCACAGACTAACTCTAAGTCTTTATCCGTTATTTCTTTCTGTGGATCTAATTTAAAAACATGACGCCACTCTCCTACATCATACATTTAGAACTATCCTCCATTCTATTTCCTCCATCATTATAGCATTTGTTTGATGGAGCAAAAAGCTTTCTTCTTTCATTTTATAATAGTAATTACAGTGGTTTGGAATGAGCCTCATACGTTAAAATACGAGAGGAATTTCGAAAAAGTAAACAGCTAATGAAGCAAACATAATAAATAGCTGGGGATCTTATCTAAACAATATAGCAATATAGTTAAAAGAAGCAGACATACGCTCCTGTTCATTTTGAAGCATATGTCTGCTTACATTTAAACATAAATAAGGTCGACATCTCAATGCCGACCATTTTTCTAAGGATCAGCAAGAAAGACATTCGATCCCAATTTGCGTCATGCTGTTATTATTCTACATCTTTTTTCTTCACTCTATCTAGTACTAAATCATAGCCATCATTTCCATAATTGAGGCTACGCTTTACCCGAGAAATCGTTGCTGTACTAGCTCCTGTTTTCGTTTCTATTTTATGGTATGTATTTCCTTCCTTTAACATCTTTGCTACTTGAAGACGCTGAGCCAATGATTGAATTTCATTAATTGTACATAAGTCATCAAAAAAGCGATAGGCTTCTTCGAGATCTTTCAAGGAAAGAATAGCTTGGAAAAGTTGATCTAACGATTCTCCCCTAATCTTATCTATTTGCATATCATATTTCCCCTTTAAATATAGAAATATTATGAAGTATAATCGATTATATATTGATCTGGAACGATGTTTATCCACGTTTTACCTGGCAAAAATGCTAATTGTTCGCCGTTCAAATAAGGTAAAATCCGTCCATCGACATTTTTCCATTCTACTTCTTGAACCAATCCTTTTTGGAAGAGAAGTGCTTCTCCTCCTGACTGCAGGTCGATAGCTCGCCGTCCTTTTTCATCAATTGTTTCATGTTCCATCACAACAATAAAGATATTATCGATAAGAATATCGTTCATCTGTTCTTCACCAGATAATCTTACATATTTTCCTTTCTTTGCATCATATTCATATTTTACTTTGTAAGTATCATTTTCGGAGTATGATAACTCGATATTGTCACTCTCAATGCCTGTCAAATTTTTCTCCTCATCTTTTGCTGAAAATGGGAGTGGAACTGGTGAGTCTGTCAAATGTATATCGTTCTTTTCCGCCCCTTTTATTATATTATCATATGTGATATACGAATTATGGGGAGGCTTTCGATCACTCGAACGTTCAAATAATGTGCCATCATGTTGAATACCATTTATTTGGTCGATCTTCCCACTATCGAGCATTTCCTTCGCACTTGGACTGTAGCCATGAGCAACATACATACTATCATATCCTTGAGACAACTGAATTAAATAGTCTCTTGCACTTCGAACAGGGCCGATTTCTTGGGGCTTTTCACTTTGAAAGATAGCCAAAAACCTTGTTATATCACCTTCCATAAGAACTTCGTATACGATATCGGCTTCAGCAAGGCCTGATTGTGGACGTGCTGATGGATGATTACTAATCGTCACCGCTACCGCTCGATTTTCTCCTTCACTTTCGCCTTGAAGACCTGTTAATGGTAAAATCTTTCCATCCTTTCCCTCTTTGGTTCCGCCTATATTACAAGCAACAAGTAATAAAGTAAGGGAGAGAGAAGCAAAGAACATTGGTTTTTTCAACATATATCAAATCCCCTTTGCACTTGTAAGAATGCTATCTGATATCATTATACACATTCCTTTATCATTTTAACGCATTATAGTTGGAAAGAGTACTGTTTTATTCATCACATCGATAAGTCCTTTTTGCGTAACTCTTATATATGGCAAATGTGTAGAGGAAAAAAATAACAGTGAATAAACGGGATCATCGAATTGATATCCTCTTTTGACGAGTTGCTTTTTGAGTTCTTTCTGTTGATCAATTAATTGTGACATCTCCATTTTTGACATGATTCCACCGATCGGGAGCGGTATTTCATGAATAACCGTTCTGTTCTCTGCTAAAACAATGCCCCCACCGATCTCTTTTAAGCGGTTAAAAGCCGTAACCATATCCGCTTTGCTTTTGCCAATAAGTAATATGTCACCTGTGTAAGAAAAAGATGAAGCAAAGCCTGTCACTTTATTCGCAAAGCCTTTAAGCATCGTGTTTAATCTCCATTTTCCATTTCGATCTAAAAGTAATAGGAAGCTTTCATCATGATCTAATGATAATTCATCAAGAGAAAAATCGAGTGTAACAGAATAAGGCTTTGTAATCACATCGTTGACCATTTCGATACCGAAAGGCATGGAAAATTGAAGATCATCCGACGTTATATCCCATGATAAATCTAATGGAGGGAATCCAAATTCCTTCCAATCAATAGTTGGAAAATGACTGATGTCCTTATTATTTCGCTTTAACCACTTTCCTTTTGAAAGAACGGATACTGGTGTCGGATTTTTTTCATCTTCTAAAATATTTAGGTTCGCGACCCTTCCGGTAGCAATCATTCCATGATAATGATGGATATCATAAAAGCGTGCAATATTATAAGATGCCATATTGTATGCATCAATAGCTGGTATCCCATTCTCTAATGCAATGCGAATCATCATATCGAGTACACCATTTTCATAAAAAGATGGGGTAGAACCATCCGTCGTAAAAAACATTGCATCATATTGATCTAAACCTAACTCTTTTATTTCTTTTAAAAGAACTGGCAAATCAGGTCTAATCGAGGAATGGCGTAAAGCGACTGTCATTCCGTGTAATAACCGTCTGGATATTTCTTTACCAGTCATTGATTCGTGATCATTATCCACACCAAAAAGCGCCATTTTCGCGATTGTTTTTTCAGAAGCTCCCGGAAAATGACCTTCTATTTTTTTATTTGCTCGCTTTGCCACTTGTATCCAATGAAGCATTAAGTCATCCCCGGAAAGAAGTTTAGGCCATGCTGTTAATTCTCCTCCCTGTAATACACTTTCATGTTCCAACCATGCTTTTACTGATTCATTACTGAACACTTCTTCTTCATTTTCCAGTTCAGTTTGTGAGTCAAAGCGTGCCCACCAATACATTGTGATCGGTAACTGGCTTAATCCCCTCAATAAAGAAAACGCTTTCTCTTTGTCCAATAGTAAAGCAAATACTAAGTTATCATTAATAATGGTTGTTGTACCTGTTTGTGATACATATTTTGCAAAAGTATGGGGATTATATAATTGAAATGGATGAACATGTGGCTCAATATAGCCTGGAACTACAGTTTGCCCAGAGCAGTCAACAATTTCGCAATGATCAGCTATGTTTTCGGGAATAGCTTTACCAGCATAAACAATTCGGTCATCTTTAATCCATATATTTCCATCCATCCATCTTCGTAATGATGAATGGAGGTAATGAACATTTTTCAAAAGCTTTGTAGGTGATTTTTTTCCATCTAATATAGCAATATGCTCACGAATTTGTTTGTTTTTCCATCGATACAGTTGTTCTCTCATCCTGAAATTCCTCCATAGGAGATTATGGTGATTCGTTGTTTATACTAACATACTTTATGGTTTAAAGCATGAAAGGTTTTATTTTTTTGTCAACAATTTGTGAAGGAGAATGAATACAATGAAGACGAAACCAAACATAGGAATTATTAACGCTCTTATTCGAATTACGATTGGACTAACAATGCTTTCCTGGTGTACAGCACAATTGACAAGAAGCCCATGGAGAGTCGCTCGTTCTTTTATCGGCATCGTCTTTGGTGCAATGAAAGTTGCTGAAGGAATTGTACGTTACTGTCCTATGGTTGCTTTTTTTACACCTGGATATGAAGAGGAAGACATCGTTTATTCCGACATGAATGAGTATGAATGATAAAAGTCAAAGCCGTATCACTTTTATTTTGTGATACGGCTTTTTTGAAAAGATTATTGCAGCTCATTTGCTAATCGTTTACTTTTGCACAGCTTGTTCTGCTCGTTTTCCAATATCTTTTCGATAGAAGAAATCCTCAGATTGTAGTTTTTCCATTTCATTGTATACTTTCTCTCTTGCTGTTCGGATCGTTTGTGCTTTAGCTGCTGCTAATAACACCCGCCCTCCGTCAGATAAATATCCATCCTGTTTTGCTTGCACAGTACCCGCATGAAAAATAGCGGCATTTACTTCCTTGAGACAAGGGAGCGGCTTTCCTTTTTCATATGAGCCTGGATAACCGACAGATGCAAGGACAACACCTACTGCTGCTTCATCATCCCACTCAATGATTGGTTCTTTTTCATCCAGAATATCTAAGATGATTTTCACCAGATCCGATTTTAAACGTAATAAGACGACCTGTGTTTCAGGGTCCCCGAAGCGAGCGTTAAATTCAATGACTTTCGGACCATCATCTGTCATGATTAACCCTGCATATAGGATTCCAGTGAAACTCCTCCCTTCTTTTACCATCGCCTTTACTGCTGGTTGCAAAATTTCGTTAATAGCTCTTTCAATCTCTTTGTCAGCAATATGTGGAACTGGAGAATATGCTCCCATACCACCAGTATTTGGGCCTTTATCATCATCAAAAGCTCGTTTGTGGTCTTGCGATACGACCATTGGGTAAGCTTTTTCCCCATGAACAAAGGCCATTAAGGAAACTTCCTCCCCTTCTAAAAATTGCTCAATAACTACCTTTTTGGATGCTTCACCAAATTTTCCGTCAAGCAACATTTCTTTTAAAGCGGAGATTGCTTCTTCTTCTGTAAGTGCAACGACGACACCTTTTCCAGCAGCTAAGCCATCCGCTTTAATAACAATTGGTGCACCCTTTTGCTTTACATATGCTACTGCTTCTTCATAATGATGAAACGTTTCTGATGCTGCTGTCGGAATATTGTATTTATTCATTAAATCCTTTGCAAATGATTTACTACCTTCAATTAAAGCTGCTTCTTTTCGCGGACCGAAAATTTTCAATCCGGCACCTTCAAATTCATCAACCACCCCTAATAAGAGAGGGTTTTCTGGTCCCACGATAGTTAAATCAATTTTTTCCTCTTTGGCAAAATGAACTAAATCAGAAATAGCTGTTTCTTTAATTGGAACAATCGTTGCATGCTCTGCAATGCCACCATTTCCCGGTGCACAAAACACTTGATTCACTAAGTTACTTTCAGGAGATTTTTTTACAAAGAGCATGTTCACGGCCACCGCTACCTATTACTAATATCTTCATTATGATTCACCCCTCAAAATCAATCAATGTTTAAAATGACGTACACCAGTGAAAATCATTGCTATGCCATATTCATTTGCTTTCTGAATTGATTCTTCATCACGGATAGATCCGCCGGGTTGAATGATAGCGGAAATGCCAGCTTTAGCAGCTACCTCGACTGTGTCTCCCATTGGAAAGAAAGCGTCGGAAGCTAGAACAGCCCCTTTTGCTTTTTCACCTGCTTGTTCGAGTGCAATTTTGGCTGCACCGACCCGATTCATCTGCCCAGCACCAATTCCTAACGTCATTTCATCGTTTGTTACAACAATTGCATTAGATTTTACATGACGAACAACTTTCCAACTTAGTTTTAATGCTTCTAATTCTTCTGCAGTAGGTTCACGTTCAGTGACAACTTTCATTTCGGCATCATTTAATGTGTAGCGATCTTGGTCTTGGACTAATAATCCACCTTCTACAGATGTGAGCTCTTCTCTTTCACTTCATTAGTTGTGAAGGAAACGTCAATAGGCGAATATTTTTCTTCTTCGTTAAAATGTTCAGCGCCTCATCTGTAAAGGCAGGTGCGATAATAATTTCTAAAAAAATCTCATGTAATTGTTTGGCCGTCTCTGCATCCACTTTTCGGTTAAAGGCGATAATCCCACCGAATATAGATGTCGGATCAGCTTCATATGCTTTTGCAAATGCGCTTGATGCATTTTCACCATGCCCACGCCACAAGGGTTCATATGTTTAACGGCAACCGCTGCTGGTTTCTCAAACTCTTTAACTATTTGAAGCGCCGCATCTGTATCGCGGATATTATTATAGGAAAGTTCTTTTCCATGTGTTTGATCAGCATGGGCAATAGAAAAACGAGATCCTAATGGTTTTATATAAAAAGATGCTTGTTGATGTGGATTTTCCCCATATCGGAGTGTTTGTTTTAACTCATATGTATATGTGACCCGCTCTGGATTTTCTTCTCCTGCTACTCTGTCATATATTGGGCAATTATGCATCATATGCTGCTGTATGGCGGAAAACTTTCGCAGCCAACTTTCGGCGTGTTTCTTTACTTGTAGAACCTGTTGATTTTAACTCCGTTAACACGATGTCATAATCTGCTGCATCAACGAGAACAGTCACATACTCATGATTTTTAGCAGCGGCACGTAGCATGGAAGGCCCACCAATATCAATATTTTCAATCGCATCCTCAACAGTAACATCTGCTTTCGATATCGTTTCTTGGAAAGGATATAAATTGACACAAACGAGATCAATTTTAGTGATTCCTTGTTCTTCCAGTTGTTGCTGATGTTCTTGATCATCATGTTTTGCTAATAGTCCCCCATGGATGAATGGATGTAATGTTTTTACTCGTCCTTCCAATATTTCTGGAAAACTAGTCACTGTCTTCAACACCAGTCACATGTTACACCATTTTCCTCTAGTACATTTTTCGTTCCACCGGTTGAAATGATTTCATAATCTAGTGCCACTAGTTGTTTAGCAAACTCTACTATACCTGTTTTATCTGAAACACTTAGAAGTGCTCTTTTCATTTTATTTGTTCCCTCCGAAGTTGAACATTATGTTTTTTAAATATTTTATTTAACGTTTTTGGATAAAAAAGATGTTCAATCGCATGAATTTTCTGTGTTAACGTCTCTTTCGTGTCTTTTTTAGCAATTTGATCGCTTTTTGTGCAATAATCGGCCCAGTATCCATCCCTTCATCCACATAATGAATCGTTACGCCTGTCTTTTTCACTTTAGCAGAAGTGCCTGGCCAATGGCATCTTTACCAGGGAAAGCAGGGAGCAAGGATGGATGGATATTAATAATCCGATTTGGGTATTTATCAAGTAATGTATGGTCCAATCAAACGCATATATCCAGCTAAAACAATCTATTCGACATCTCGCTCTTCTAGATTCGTCTAATATTACTCGTTCAAATTCTTCTTTTGCTGCAAAGGCTTGCGCTTGAAAAATAAATGTGTCTATCCGCCTGTTGTTTTGCCCGTTCAATTACATATGCATCATTTTGATCACAAACTAACAGCTTTACCTCTGCGGCTAAATCGCCAGCAGCAATCGCATCGACGATCGCTTGAAAATTGCTACCGTTCCCTGATGCAAAGATTGCAATTTTTGTCACGACTTTTCCCCCTGTGAAAAATGTACACCCGCTTCTTTGCATACTGTACCAATTTTATATGACTTTTCACCTTGTTTTGCCAAACTGGCTATAATCGCATCGGCTTCTTCATTTGGCACAGCGATTACCATGCCAATCCCCATATTGAAAATATTGAAACATTTCGTTTTGCTCAAGTTCTCCGTACTTTTCTATTGCTTTAAAAATCGACAAAATTGGCCACGAACCTAGTGAAATATTACCGCACCTAAACCTTTCGGAAGCATTCGTGGGATATTTTCAATAAATCCGCCACCAGTAATATGTGCCATCCCTTTAATCATGATGCTTTTTTAAAACTTCCAACAATGGTTTGACATAAATTTTTGTCGGTTTAAGAAATTCTTCACCAAGTGTCATGTCTAACTCAGGAAGCTGAGTATCTAATGGAAATTGCTGCATCTTCAAAAAATATTTTCCGAACGAGAGAATAACCGTTACTATGAACGCCATTAGACGCTAAACCGATCAGCACATCTCCTTCATTAATCTCATCGCCAGTAATCAGATCTGATTTTTCACAAGCTCCAACAGCAAAACCAGCCAAGATCATATTCATCTTCAGCGTACATACCAGGCATCTCCGCTGTTTCTCCACCAATTAATGCACAGCCTGCTTGTTCACAGCCGTCAGCAATTCCTTTTACGATTTGTTCGATTTTTTCCGGTACAGCTTTCCCACATGCGATATAATCGAGAAAATATAAAGGTTCCGCACCTTGAACAACAATATCATTGACACACATAGCAACACAATCAATCCCAATCGTATCATGTTGATCCATCATGAAACGCCAACATGAGTTTCGTTCCTACGCCATCCGTTCCTGAAACGAGAACGGGCTCTTTCATAATTAAACTGGATAGATCAAAGATACCTCCAAAGCCACCTAGATTGACCAAGCACACCATTACGCGCTGTTCTTGTTACATGCTTTTTAATTTTTTTAACTGTTTCATAACCAGCTTCAATATCGACACCGGCTTGTTTGTAGGCATCTGCCATGATGTTTGCCTCCTCATTTTTTAAAAGTAAACCATATTGCCAGTTTATTTCATATATTCTTTTTCAGAAGTTACAGTATCTGGATATATTTCTGTTGGATATTTTCCGGTAAAGCATGCCATACATTGGCCACAATTTCCCACTTCATCCCCGCGTCCAATTGCTTCCATTATTCCTTCTACACTTAAAAATGTTAATGAATCTGCACCAATGATTTCGCGCATTTCTTCTACACTATATTGGGCAGCCATTAACTCTTCATCTGTAGATATATCGATTCCGTAAAAACACGGGAATTTCATCGGAGGAGAACTAATGCGCAACATGAACTTCTGTTGCTCCCGCTTCTTTTAGCATTTTCACGATTCGTCTTACTCGTTGTCCCCGTAACGATCGAATCATCGACGACAACAACTCTTTTTCCTTCAACGACTCTGCGAACAGGTGACAGCTTCATTTTTACCCCTTGTTCTCGTAGTGCTTGCGAAGGTTGAATAAATGTTCGTCCCACATAGCGGTTTTTAATCAAGCCCATTTCATAAGGAATACCTGTTTCTTCCGCATAACCAATGGCAGCAGAAATACTTGAATCAGGAACTCCCGTTACAACATCCGCATCAATATGTTGCTTCCCGTGCCAATCTGTTTCCCTAAATTTTTTCGAGCTGTATGAATATTAATTCCGCTAAGTTGCTATCGGGACGTGAAAAATAAACATATTCCATCGTACACATCGCATTGGCAGTTGAATATGCAAAACTGCTCTGAATGTAATCCATCATCATTAATGATGATAAATTCACCTGGTTTCACATCACGAATATAATTCAGCACCGATAATATCAAAGGCACATGTTTCAGAAGCGACAAAATAGCATCGCCTACCTGTCCAATCGAAAGTGGTCTTAGTCCATTCGGATCAAGTGCAACCATCATTTCGTGTTTCTGTCATAATAAAAATGCATATGCCCCTTTTACCATCGTTAATGCATTTTTTAACTTTTCTTTCAATGGATAAATAGCCACTTCGTTTAATTAAATGAGCCAAAACTTCTAAATCAGAACTGGATTGAAAAATACTACCTTGCATTTCCAACTGATGCTTCAATGCGTTGGCATTAACGAGATTGCCATTATGAGCAATCCCATACTACCACCACTTTGCGAATGATAAAGAAGTGGCTGAATATTTTCAGGTCCTTCATCACCTGGCCGATGAATAACGAACATGTCCAATAGCAGAATGTATTTTTAGGGTTTCTATGTTTCCTTCATCGAAAACTTCAGTTACGAGTCCTTCTCCTTTCACACCGTGGAGCTTTTTCCATCAGTCACAACCATCCCGGCACCTTCTTGACCACGGTGCTGTAAACTATGCAACCCATAATACGTAATTTGCGCTGCTTCTTCATGTCCCCAAATGCCAAACACACCACACTCTTCATGAAGACTTCTTAATTCAGCAAGCATGGAATTGCTCCTTTCCAAGCATCTTCCAATTCTTTTTTGTTGCTTGTAGTAACATCTTTCCGGACTTGTTCTTTACGATGAGTTTATTATTATTTGTCACTTGTCCGATAAGTTATGCATCTTTCACAATTCTTCAAACAATGCTTCATGTTCTTGTTTAACAGATACGATAAAACGAGATTGTGATTCACTAAATAATGCTGTCGTCGGATCACCTTTTAATGTGACAGTAGCACCTAATGAATTACTTTCAAATAAAGATTCTGCTACGGCAACACCAATGCCACCTTCCGCAACATCATGAGCGGAAGCAACATATCCTTGCGAATTGCTTTTAAAAGTTCACGCTGTCTACTTGCCTCAACTTCTAAATGAATGTCAGGCGCTTTTCCGAAAATTCGACCAGTCAGCATTTTTTGAATCTCACTACCACCAAATTCAGGTTTTGTTTCTCCGATAACATAAATCATATCTCCTGCCGTTTTGAAATGTTGAGTTGTAATATGATCAAGGTCTTTAATGAGACCAACCATGCCGACGATCGGAGTTGGATAAATGGCTGCACCTTTCGTTTCATTATAAAGCGAGACATTCCCACTAATGACAGGGCTATTCAAGTGATCGACATGCATCACTCATTCCATCTGTCGCTTTTTCCAATTGCCAGAAGATTTCTGGTTTGTCTGGACTTCCGAAATTTAGGCCGTCTGTAATTGCCAATGGTTCTGCACCAGAACAAACAATATTTCGTGCTGCTTCTGCGACAGCAATTTTTCCACCTGTTTCCGGATCTAAATAAAGATAGCGAGAGTTACAATCTGTTGTCATTGCAATCGCTTTTTTTGTCCCGCGTATTCTTATGACACGCGGCATCAGAACCAGGTGCTACAACTGTATTGGCTCCGGCTTGATAATCATATTGACTGATAAACCCATTCTTTGCTTGCAATTGTCGGTTGTTGTAAAAGCTTTATTAATGTTTCCTTATAATCTATCACTTTCGGAATATAAGGCGCCATGCTCTTGAAACTCACGATAATATGCTGGTTCTTTTGATGGTTTTTCGTATACAGGTGCATCTTCAACAAGGGATCCACTGGCACTTCTGCAACACTTCTGCCGTGATGATAGAGACGTAACATTTTATCATCTGTTACTTTTCCGATCACTGCAGCTTCTAAGTCATACTTTTCAAAAATTCGATGATTTCTTGTTCTCTTCCTTTTTTAACAACAATCAGCATCCGTTCTTGGGATTCAGATAGCATCATTTCATACGCTGTCATACCTTCTTCCCGTTGCGGAACATCAATCTAAGATTCATTTCAATTCCAGATCCAGCTTTACTGGCCATTTCTGATGCGGAACTCGTTAATCCTGCTGCTCCCATATCTTGGATGCCAACTAAAGCATCTGATTGGACGAGTTCTAAGCAAGACTCTATCAACGCTGTTCTACATATGGATCGCCGACTTGGATGGCTGGACGTTCGTCGTCTACTTCTTCCGTTAATTCTTTCGAAGACAATGTTGCACCATGAATTCCATCCCGTCCAGTTGTGGCTCCGACATACATAACGGTGTTCCCGATCCCTTTTGCTTGTCCTTTTTGAATATGTTTATGGTCGATTAATCCGACACACATTGCATTCACGAGTGGATTTGCTTCATAAGAATGGATCAAATTGGACTTCACCACCAACGGTCGGCACTCCATTGTAATTTCCATAATCCAGCTATTCCAGCAACAATGTTTTCAAATAAATATTTCGCTCTTTCCTTATCTAATTCGCCAATACGCAGTGAGTTGAGCAATGCAATCGGTCTCGCACCCATTGAAAAGACATCGCGCAGAATTCCACCTACTCCTGTTGCAGCACCTTGATATGGCTCAATCGCGGAAGGGCTGATTATGACTTTCAATTTTAAAGACAACCGCTTGATTGTCACCAATATCGACAATCCCGCCCCTTCTCCTGGGCCTTGTAACACATTCTCACCAGAGATAGGAAATTTTTTTAAGACTGGCTTGGAGTTTTTATAACTGCAATGTTCTGACCACATGACGGAAAACAAGCCTGTTTCCGTATAATTAGGAAGTCTGTTTAACATTTTTTCAACCAGTTCAAATTCATCATCTGTCAAACCCATTTGACGATAGATTTTTTTTTCTTTTATTTCGGATGGATTTGGTTCACTCATGATCGACATTAGCTTCCCTCCAGGATTTCACAATTGATTGGAATATTTTTAAACCATCAGCACTTCCGAGTAATGACTGCACTGCTCTTTCCGGATGCGGCATCAGTCCCAGCACATTTCCTTCTCCATTCATAAGACCGGCAATACTTTCAACACTTCCATTAGGGTTTTCATCTGCATATGTGAAAACAATTTGACCGTTATTTTTAATTGCTTGTAATGTACGATCATCGCAATAATAATTTCCATTACCATGAGCAATAGGGATGTGAAGGGATTCCTCCTCTTGATAGAGCGATGTAAAAAGTGTATTCGCATTATTCACTTGGAGATGCTCCATGCGACAAATAAAGCGAAGACTTTCATTCTTTCGCATTGTCCCTGGAAGTAAGCCAGCTTCAAGCAGTATTTGAAAACCGTTGCCAATTCCTAAAATAGATATTCCTTTTTCCGCAGCTTTTTTTACTTCTTTCATAACGTTTGACATGCTAGCGATGGCTCCTGGTCGTAAGTAATCTCCATAAGAAAATCCACCTGGGAGAATGATTGCATCGAATGCTTCAAAATGAGCGGCATCATGTGCGACATAGACAGCTTCTTCAGCAAGCTGTTCCGTCACCACCTCATATATTTCCTTCTTTGAGCTTGAGCCGGGAAATCGATGATAGCAAATTTCATTGAGTGCTAACCTCCTCAATCTCAAAGCGATAATCCTCAATTACTGTATTCACTAAAAGTCGTTGACACATGTCATCTACCGTTTGTTCAATATTTTGATCCTTTTTTTCTATTGTCAACTCTATCATTTTCCCAATCCGTACATCTTGCACTTCAGAAAAGGACATAGCATGCAAAGATTTCTTTGTAGCAGTTCCTTGTGGATCGAGAACACTTTTTCTTAATGTGATATACACCTTGACTTTATACATGTGCTGATTCCCCTCTCAAACTTTTTGAAAAATTTTAGCACTACGATAAGTTTGTTATAGCGCTGATAGTGACTCTTATATTAAGCCGACTCGTTTAAAAATTTCATCGACATTTCTCAAATGATAGTTATAATCGAAACATTGATCGAAATCGGTTGAAGAAAGTTTCTCTTTTACTATTTCATCGTTTTCTAATAGTGATCGAAATGGCACTTGTTTTTCCCATGCTTCCATCGCTTTCGGCTGTACAGTATCATACGCTTCTTCACGTGTCATTCCTTTGTCAATTAAGGCTAAAAGTACTCTTTGAGAATAAATAAGCCCTAATGTTTTATCCATATTCCGCTTCATGTTTTCAGGAAATACGGTGAGATTTTTAATGATACGACCAAAGCGATTCAGCATATAGTTTAATGCGATTGTTGTATCAGGTAAGATGATTCTTTCAGCAGATGAATGCGAGATGTCCCGTTCATGCCAAAGGGCTACATTTTCATATGCAGTGATAATTTGACCGCGAATGACCCGTGCGATCCCAGTCATATTTTCCGAACCGATCGGATTTCGTTTATGTGGCATTGCTGACGAACCTTTTTGCTCCTTTTGCAAAGAATTCTTCCACCTCACGCGTTTCACTCTTCTGTAATCCTCTTACTTCAACCGCAAATTTTTCAATCGAAGTAGCGATTAAAGCGATCACACGCGCGGCCCGCGCTCCTGATGCTGCTCGGGGCGGTGGTGCTGGTGCTGGCGATCGCCTGCGCCAACGTGGCGCCTGGCCGGTCGGCGGCGGCGGCGGCCATGAGCGGCGGCGGCGGCGGCGGCGGCGGCGGCGGCCATGTGTGTGTGTGTGTGTGTGTGTGTGTGTGTGTGTGTGTGTGTGTGTGTGT
>CAVVKR010000056.1:0-69003 GCA_963748745.1 uncultured Bacillaceae bacterium
CTAATTTCAGCTATTATCTTCATTTTTTTCTTCATGGAATGAGCATAATTTCCGTTTTGGGAAGTGAAATAACATGGTTATGAGTATGACAGGATTTGGTCACAGCAGTAATAAGTATAAAAATGGTGTTGTGACAGTTGAAATGAAAAGTGTCAATCATCGTTTTTCTGAAATAACGTTTCGCATGCCTAAAAAGTTTGATCCTATGGAACACCAAATGAAAACAATCGTAAATAAATACATACATCGTGGGAGAGTGGAAGTTGCTATTTATGTCGATGATGCTGGTTTAGTGAAACGACAACTTCAAATCGATTGGGATTTAATTGACCAGTACTATCAATTTATTCATCAAGTAAACGAGAAGTATGGATTAGCAAATAACGTTCATGTTCGCGATATGATTCATCATCCGGATTTAATTGTTATTGAAGAACAAGAAGTAGAGGACAAAGCGTTAGAAACCGTCATTTTTCAAACATTAATAGAAGCAACAGAACAATTAGTTGCGATGCGCAAAAAGAAGGATTAGCGTTAGAAAATGAAATTCGTTCCCATCTGGAGCAAGTAGTAAAGATGATTAAAATGATAAGAGAACGAATCCCTACTATTAATGAATGGAATAAAGAGCGATTAGAAAAAAAGGTGAAAGAATATACTGATGGATTATTTGATGAGGCGAGAGTGTTAACAGAGATTGCAATACTAGCTGACAAAGCGGATGTTAGCGAGGAAATTGCTCGTCTTGAAAGTCATGTGAATCAATTTTATGACACGCTCTCATTACCAACAGCAATTGGCCGAAAACTAGATTTTATCCTTCAAGAGAAGAATAGAGAAGCAAATACGATTGGTGCGAAGACAAATGATGCAACTACTAGTTCATATGTCGTTGAATTAAAAGCATCATTGGAAAAGTTACGTGAACAAGTGCAAAATATAGAATAAAAGTTTTGAAAAAGGATTGGAGGGGCGATATGCCGGTTACACTAATAAATATAGGATTTGGAAATATTGTGTCTGCCAATAGAATTATTTCAATTGTTAGTCCGGAATCAGCACCGATCAAGCGGTTGATTCAAGATGCTCGTGATGGCGGAGTATTAATTGATGCTACTTTTGGCAGAAGGACAAGGGCTGTCATTATCATGGACAGTGAACATGTGATATTATCAGCAGTACAACCGGAAACAGTAGCCCAACGGCTGTCTGATAAAGATGACAATGGCGAGGAAGGGTAGGTTAATTTAGAAATGAAAGAGAAAGGTTTGCTCATTGTTCTATCCGGTCCATCTGGAGTTGGAAAGGGGACAGTAAGGAAGGCGCTATTTTCTAAAGAAAACACAAATCTTACATATTCAATCTCCATGACAACTCGTAAGCCACGTGAAGGTGAAAAAGATGGTGTTGATTATTTTTTCAAAACGAGGGAAGAATTTGAACACTTAATTGAGCAAGGAAAGTTGTTGGAGTATGCTGAATATGTGGGAAACTATTATGGAACACCAATTGATTATGTGAATGAAACTCTAAATAAAGGAAAAGATGTTTTTCTAGAAATAGAAGTTCAAGGTGCAAAACAAGTGCGTGACAAATTTCCTCAAGGGGTATTTATCTTTTTAATGCCACCAAGCTTATCAGAGTTAGAATCTCGCATTGTTTCTAGAGGAACAGAATCATCGGATCTAATTAAAGACCGGATGCAAGCAGCAAAAAAAGAAATTGAGCTAATGAGTTTATATGATTATATTGTGGAGAACGATGATATTGAATCCGCATGTGAACGCATTCGCGCAATTGTAACTACTGAACATTTACGAAGCGAGCGCGTTGCACATCGATACATAAAAATGTTGAAAGGAGACTAAAACATGCTTATATCCATCCATTGATAAACTGTTAGAAAGAATTAATTCTAAGTATTCACTTGTGACTGATTGGCAAGAAGAGCTCGCGAGCTTCAGAATGCAGATGCAGAAATAGATGAGTGAAAAATATAAATCACATACACATGTTGGCAAAGCGTTAGAAGAAATTGAAGCTGGTCTTCTAAAAATAAAAATGAATGATAACAACCGATGTAAAGTGAAGTAAAACCGTTAAGGAAAAACAACCTGTCTTCGGGTTGTTTTTTCTTTTACAGTCGACGAAAATCATTCATAATAAAAATATCTTAAAAATGTGAGGTAGTTATGAATATGGAATGCAAAAAAATATTTTATTATGTGTAACGGGCGGGATAGCGGTATATAAAGCGCGGCATTAACGAGTAAACTAACCCAGGCAGGAGCAAATGTGAAAGTGATGATGAGTCAATCAGCAATGAAATTCGTATCACCATTAACATTTCAATCGTTATCAAGAAATGAAGTGTATATAGATACTTTCGACGAAAAAGATCCAGCAGTGATTGCCCATATAGATTTGCTGATTGGGCGGATTTAGTTGTCATTGCACCGGCGACAGCAAATATCATTGGTAAATTGGCTAATGGGATTGCAGATGAGATGATTTCGACCACACTACTTGCTACAACTGCACCGGTATGGATTGCTCCGGCGATGAATGTACATATGTATGATCATCCATCGTAAAAAATAACATTGCAAAAATTAGCAGATATCGGGTATCAATTTATTGAACCGAACGAAGGGTATTTAGCATGTGGATATGTAGGGAAAGGTAGATTAGAGGAACCTGAAATGATCATCGCTCGTATGAAAGAGTTTTTCTCTGAAAGGAAGCAGCAGCTGTTAGAAGGGAAAAACATCGTAATCACAGCAGGTCCTACGATAGAAAAAATTGATCCTGTTCGTTATTTGACAAACCGTTCTACAGGTAAAATGGGTTATGCGATTGCTGAAGAAGCTGCAAAAATGGGAGCAAATGTCACTTTAGTTTCTGGTTCATCTCTACAAACACCACCAAATGTTCAACTTATTCAGATTGAAACAGCTGAAGACATGTATCATGCGGTAATGTCCCGATATGAAGAAGCTGATATTGTCATAAAAGCTGCTGCTGTAGCAGATTATCGTCCAAAAGTCGTTCATGCACAAAAAATGAAGAAAACAAGATGGGGAATCTCATGATTGAAATGGAAAGAACGAAAGACATATTACAAGAATTAGGACGAACAAAAACATCATCAATTTCTTGTCGGTTTTGCTGCAGAGACGGAAAACGTAGAATTTTATGCGAAAAAGAAAATAAAAGAAAAAACGCCGATATGATCGTTGCCAATAATGTTAGTGAACCTGGAGCAGGCTTTGGTAAAGACACGAATATTGTCACGATTTATAAAAAGGACGGAACGAAAAAGTCGCTTCCACTCTTATCAAAAAATGATACGGCTAAAGCAGTATTAAGGGAGATTGTGGAGACGTTGAAAGAGGTCTGATATTGATGGAAATCGCTAGTGTAATCGTTGATGTCCAAACGATGCAGACGGATAAAGACATTTGACTATCTCATTCCAGATAAGTGGAGGAGCATTGTCCAACCAGGGATGCGCGTGCTCATTCCGTTTGGTCCAAGAAAGATTCAAGGCTTTGTGATTGGATAAAAACAACCACTAATGTGAAGCAATTAAAGAGGATTATAAAGCCGCTTGATTTAACCCCAGTCTTAAATAAAGAGCTTTTACAGTTGGGGCATTGGCTTGCTGAAGAAACACTATGCTTCAAAATTTCCGCTTTTCAAGCAATGCTCCCAGCTGGGATGAAGGTGAAATATGAAAAAAAATTAAGAATGATCCAAGCAGAACCACCACCTGCACTTCAAGCTCTTTTTGATGGAAAAAAAGAAATGACATGGAAAGAGGCAGAAGCAAAAGGGATCTTACCTCAACTTCAAAAAGAAGTGAAAAACGGCAATGTAGAAGTAGCTCATATTGTCAAACATCGAGCAAATAAAAAGATAAACAACGTTATTTCACACCAACTAAGTAAAAACAGAATTAAAAGCATGTATTAGAAAAATTACCTAAAAATGCTCATAAACAACAAGAAGTCATTCAGTATTTTTTACAAACTGGCGAAAAAACAATCAAACGCACTGACTTAATGAATAAAATCGATGTTTCATTAGCGACGATCCGCTCAATTATCAAAAAAGGATGGTTAACTGAAAAAAAAGAAGAGGTATATCGCGATCCCTATAAACACCGAACATTTCAGCGAACAGAACCACTTCAGCTAACGATGACAGCAAGCTGAAGCGATCGAACCAATTATTCATGCCGTAGAAAAGAATAAACATGAAACATTTTTACTCTATGGTGTCACTGGCAGTGGCAAGACGGAAATATATTTACAATCTATTGATCGGGTTTTAAGGAAGGGCAAGGAAGCAATCGTCCTCGTTCCAGAAATTTCCCTTACACCGCAAATGGTTCATCGTTTTAAAAGTCGGTTTGGCAAAGACGTTGCTGTTCTCCATAGTGGTTTATCGATCGGCGAAAAATACGATGAATGGCGAAAAATTCAACGAAAAGAAGCGAAGGTAGTCGTCGGAGCACGATCTGCTATTTTTGCTCCGTTTGAAAATATCGGTATTATCATTATTGATGAAGAACATGAAACGAGTTACAAACAAGAGGAAAATCCTCGTTATCATGCGAGAGATGTCGCAATTTATCGTGCGAAATATCATCATGTCCAGTGATACTTGGCAGTGCAACCCCATCACTTAGAATCATTTGCACGTGCGCAAAAAAGTGTATACGCTTCTCACATTAAAAAAGCGATCAATAATAAAGGGATGCCAGGTAGAAATTGTGGATATGCGAGAAGAATTACGCGCGGAATCGCTCGATGTTTTCAAGAGAGTTGTATGATAAATTGCAAGATCGATTGGAAAATAATGAACAAACGGTACTATTTTTAAATAGGCGAGGTCACTCCTCTTTTGTCATGTGTAGAGAGTGTGGTTATGTCGTCAGTGTCCACATTGTGATATTTCATTAACATATCATCGATGCAAATAAAATGAAATGTCATTATTGTGGATATGAAGCAGCAGTTCCTTATATATGCCCAGAATGTCAAACAGAACATATTCGTTATTTCGGCACTGGAACCCAAAAGGTGGAAGAAGAAATTCGAAATTATTTCCAGAAGCACGTATCGTTCGTATGGATGTGGATACGACAAGTAAAAGGTGCTCATGAAAAACTGTTAAATCATTTTAGGAAGGAAAAGCGGACATTTTTCTAGGAACACAAATGATTGCGAAAGGATTGGATTTTCCTAATATCACATTAGTCGGTGTACTTATCAGCAGATACAATGCTTCATTTGCCAGATTTCCGTTCTTCCGAAAAGACATTTCAATTACTCACTCAAGTGAGTGGAAGAGCAGGCAGACATGAATTAGCAGGAGAAGTAGTTATTCAAACATATACACCAAACCATTACAGTATAGAGTTAGCAGGCCAGCAAGATTACGAGCGATTTTATCAACAGGAAATGATGATGCGAAAACTAGGAGCTTATCCTCCTTTTTATTTTTTAGCATTAATTACGGTTAGTGCAGAAGATTTAATGAACGTTATCAAAACGACGGAAAAAATTACGAAATATGTCCGCTCACAACTTTCGAAGAACAGTATTATATTAGGTCCTTCTTCCTCGCCTATCATGCGCATGAACAATAGATATCGCTATCAATGTTTGATAAAATACAAGCAGGAACCGAATCTAACAGCTGTTCTCCAAAAGATTCAAAGACATTTTCACACTGGACAAAGAAAAAAAGATGGGCTGACAATTTCCATTGACATCGATCCATATATGATGATGTAAGGTTCTTGTTTCATTACTAGTAATTAGAGTCTACATGTGCGTAAAAAATGTTTATTCAAGCTTTTATTTCTTTCATAACGATATTTAAATCTTATTTGCCATAAAAATAGACAAACTTGTGTTAAGGATGTGGAACGAATGGTTAATATAGTTTTTATGGGGACACCTGAATTTTCCGTACCTGTTTTACGCCAATTGATTAATGATGGGTATCATGTGAGTAGGGTAGTGACTCAACCTGACCGCCCAGTTGGAAGAAAGCGAAAGTTAACACCTCCTCCTGTAAAAGTTGAAGCCGAAAAAAATAATATTCCTGTCTTACAGCCGGAAAATTTAAAGCAGTCCGAAGAGTTGCAGGAAATTTTAAAATTGAAACCAGACTTAATTGTTACAGCAGCATATGGTCAAATATTGCCACCAGAGTTGCTTGCTGCTCCAACATATGGATGTATCAATGTGCACGCTTCAATATTGCCTGAATTGAGAGGTGGTGCTCCTATCCACTACGCGATTATACAAGGAAAGAAAAAAACGGGGATCACGATTATGTACATGGCTGAAAAATTAGATGCTGGGGATATTATTAGTCAAGCTGAAGTTATGATTACAGAAGAAGACGATGTCGGTTCTTTACACGACAAACTCAGTATAACGGGTGCTCGTCTTTTATCAGAAACAATTCCTGAGCTGTTAAAAGGAAATATCGACCCGAAGCCGCAAAATGAAGAAGAAGCAACATTTGCATATAACATTCAGCGAGAACAAGAAAAGATTGATTGGAATAAAGCGGGTGAGGATATATATAACCAAATACGTGGTTTAAGACCATGGCCGGTTGCTTACACAACATTAAATGGGAAGATATTGAAAGTTTGGCGCGGTGAGAAACAGGAAATGCAGCAATATCATCACGTCGAACCGGGAACCATTGTTAAGTTGACAGATACTAGTATTATCGTTTCGACAGGGGATAGTACTTTCATCAAATTAACAGAGATTCAACCGGCAGGAAAAAAGAAGATGACGACAGAACAATTTTTACGCGGTGCTAGTGATACGATCCAAATTGGAATGGTACTTGGAAAATAGAGTGAATAATCAAGGATGCTTCCACAAATAGATACGAAAATAATTGCTGTAGATGCTATCCAAATAATGATGGTTCATTGTCCAAAGTTGGTCACATAATCGAAAGATGCTTATTTCATTGTAAAGATAGCGATAACCAATCAATAGCTTTCATTTAAAACATCTTTCATTGGAAGCTGTCCCTTTTTTGAAAAGAAGCGGTATACTATTCTATAGCTTTGTCAATTGCAATTTGCTGGACTGTTCGACAGCTATGTCATTTTTAGCTGAAGATGTTAACGAAGATGGAATGTTTCATCTTCATTTTAGAAAGAAGGTATAATGTTGGAAAGTACAAGAACAAAAAAGAAGAAAAACATATTTACACCTGATGAAAAAGTACCATCTATATACTCCATGCAGTTGGAAGATTTACAGAAATGGTTAGTAGACAATGGGGAAAAAAGTTTCGCGCGCAACAAATTTTTCAGTGGTTATATGAAAAGAGCGTAACGACTTTTCAAGAAATGACCAATATTATCGAAAGAATTACGGGAAAAACTGGAGAAGTCTTTCAAATAACGACATTACAAACAGTCATCAAACAAACATCTGCGGATGGAACAATTAAGTTTTTGTTCGAACTACAAGATGGATATTCCATTGAAACAGTTTTAATGGCATGACTATGGTAATTCGGTTTGTGTAACTACTCAGGTTGGTTGCCGAATAGGTTGTACATTTTGCGCTTCGACCTTAGGTGGGTTAAAGACGCCATTTAACGGCAGGAGAAATTGTTGCCCAAGTAATAAATGTGCAAAAAGCACTTGATGAAAAGAAGAACGGGTAAGCCATGTCGTTATCATGGGCATCGGTGAACCATTTGATAACTATGATGAGATGTTGCCTTTTTAAAAATCATTAATCATCCAAAAGGGCTTAATATCGGTGCTCGTCATATTACTGTATCTACAAGTGGTATCATCCCTAAAATTTATCAATTTGCTGATGAACAGATGCAAATTAATTTTGCGGTTTCCCTTCCATGCGCCTAACACATGAATTACGAGTCAAACTGATGCCTATTAACCGCGCTTATAAATACCTGACTTAATGAAAGCAGTAAAATACTATAATAGAAAAAACAGGTAGGCGAGTAACGTTTGAATATGGTCTATTTGGCGGTGAAAATGATCAAGTTGAACACGCAGAAGAATTTGCAGGTTTAATAAAGATATTAAATGTCATGTCAACCTAATTCCTGTTAACTATGTTCCAGAACGTGACTATGTGAGAAGACCTAGGAACAAATTTTGAAGTTTGAAAAAACATTAAAAAAATGGGATTAATGTAACGATCCGACGTGAACAGGGTCATGATATTGATGCAGCATGTGGACAGTTGCGGGCGAAGGAGCGGAAAGACGAGACGAGGTGAAGGAGAATGAAGAAATATTTAAAACAGATCAAGGAAAAGTTCGCCAGCATAATGAAGATAGTGGCGGAATTTTTAAAAATAGAAGGCGATAGCTTAGCCATCGTTGCCGATGGCATGGGTGGCCATCAAGCTGGTGACATTGCGAGTGGGATGACGGTTGATTTAATTAAAAAAAGATGGGAACAGTATAAAATTGAAACACCTGAATGAGGCTGAAAAATGGTTAAAAGAACAGTATTAAACATAGTCAATGCAAGCTTTATTTAAACATTCTCAGAGGAAAATATGAATGTAAAGGAATGGGCACAACCCTCGTTGCTGCCATTTGTACAGATCAGTTTGCTACAATTGCTAATATTGGTGATAGCCGATGTTATTTGTTAAGTGAATGCTGGTTTTAAACAATTAACAGAGGATCATTCCTTGTTAACGAATTAGTAAGAACAGGGCAAATTACGAAAGAGGATGCGGAAAATCATCCTCGTAAAAATGTTTTATTACGAGCGTTAGGAACAGAAACAAGAGTGGAAATGGATATTAAAACAGTCATTTTTGAAGAAGGCGATATGCTTTTACTTTGCTCGGATGGATTATCGAATAAAGTGAGAGAACAAGAAATGCTTGAAATCACTTAATAATGAACACTATGGAAAAAAAGCCGATACTTCATTGAAATAGCTAACGATCACGGTGGCGAAGATAATATTACTTGTATTGTTGAATATATCTGATGAAAGCAGGGTGGTGAATAAAATGATGATCGGTAGAAGAATAAACGGCCGTTATAAAATGTTCGAATGATTGGTGGCGGTGGAATGGCAAATGTTTATTTAGCACAAGATATGATTTTGGACCGCGATGTAGCCATCAAAATATTTCGATTTGATTTTACAAATGATGAGGAATTTATCATCGATTTCAATCGAGAAGCACAATCAGCAACAAGTCTTAGATCATCCGAATATTGTAAGTATATATGATGTTGGTGAAGAAGATGATATTTATTATATTGTGATGGAATATGTAGACGGGATGACACTAAAGCAATACATACAAAAGAATCATCCGATTCCAGTTGAAAAAGCATTAGACATCATGAAGCAAATTACGTTCAGCCATTTCTCATGCCCATCAAAATGCACATTATTCATAGGGATATTAAACCACAAAATATTTTAATTGATAATGAAGGAAATGTAAAAATCACGGATTTTGGAATAGCGATTGCTTTAAGTGCAACGACCATTACGCAAACGAATGCTGTTATTGGTTCTGTTCATTATTTATCTCCTGAACAGGCTCGAGGCGGAATGGCAAAAAAAAATCTGATATTTATTCACTTGGAATCGTCATATTTGAAATGTTAACTGGTAGACTTCCATTTTCCGGTGAATCTGCTGTTTCGATTGCTTTGAAGCATTTACAGTCTGAAACACCTTCGCCAAGACGATGGAATCTCAATATTCCGCAAAGTGTGGAAAATATCGTTTTAAAAGCAACAGCTAAAGATCCATTTCATCGATATGATAAGTGTAGAAGAATGGAAGAAGATTTAGAAACAGCTTAGATCCGGACCGGCTAAATGAAGCACAAGTTTAAAATTCCTGAAGATCATGAAGCAACAAAAGTGATTCCAGTTATCACGAATGACAGTTTATAAATGAAGATGAAAGGATTATCAAAAGACATAAAGATACATTATTTCTGAAAGACAACAAAGAATAATTGCAAAAGATAAAAAAAATAAAAACAAAAAAACGAAAGTGGCCGAGGAAAATTAGGCCTGTCCATTTAGCTTCTTTTTTATTACTGGCAATTTTTGCGTTATTTATCGCTCCAAGCATTTTCTCTCCGAAAGAAATCGAAGTGCCAGATGTCTCCGATAAAAGAGCTTGATGAAGCGAGCAAAACAATGAAAGACGCTGGCTTTGAAATAGGGGAAACGATGGAAACGACAAATGAAGAAATAGATGAAGGCAATGTCATCAAAACGAGTCCTAAAGCAGGAAAGAATGCCAAAGAAGGAGCATCAATTGACTTTATGTAAGTAGCGGACCAGAGCGATTTGTACTGGCAGATTATACCGACGGTGACAATATGAAGACATCGTTGAATCTTTTAAAAGACGAAGATTTTAAGGAAATTGTAAGCAAAGAGGTTTCCTGATGAAAGCCCAGCGGGAACAATTATTGAACAAGATCCACCAAGGGGAAGAAGTAATACCTGAAGAAACAACTTTAACATTCACCGTTAGTCAAGGACTTGAAAAAGTACCACTAGAAGACTTAACAATCTATGATAAAAGTGAATTAGATGACTATGCGGATGAAACAGTTTAACTATTAAAATAGAAGAAGAGCATTCGGATACAGTGGAAAAAGGAAAGGTTATTTCACAATCACCAGCACCTGGTACAGAATTAGTAAAGGGTGAAAAGTCGAGGTCATCGTATCTAAAGGGGAATCTAATAACCTCCAAAAACGGTATCGAAAGAAATAACAATTCCATATGAACCTAAAGAGGATGGACACACTCAAGAAATTCAAGTTATATGTAGAAGACATGAACAATGAGATTGATGAGCTATTTGAAACATTTACAATCACAGAAGAGACGAAAAAACGAATAGAATTTGACAATTGAAAAAGGGAAAAAAGGAAGTTATAAAGTTATTCGTGATGAAACAGTGATTATCGATGAACAGATTCCATACCCTGATGATTAAAAAATAATAGGAGCGATGCAATGCAAAGGGAAAAATCATTAAGGCACTAAGTGGCTTTTACTATGTATTGGATGAAGGCAGGTTATCCAATGTCGGGGCAGGGGGGTTTTTAGAAAAAATAAAATCACTCCTCTCGTTGGTGATACAGTTATATACGAGGCGGATAACGATAAAGAAGGATACATAATGGAAGTGCTGGATCGAAAAAATGAACTTCATGCGTCCTCCCATTGCAAATGTAGACCAAGGCATGATCGTTTTTTCAGCAAAAGAACCGAACTTTAGTGACCGACTATTAGACCGATTTTTAGTCATTTTAGAATTCAATCAGATTGAACCACTTATATGTATAACAAAAATGGATTTGCTCGATGAGCAAGAACAGGTAATAATCGAGAAAGCTGTAGAAGCGTACTCGCACAATAGGATATAACGTTATCCTTACCTCTTCACAAACAAAAGAAGGCATTGAATCATTAAGGACATTTTTAAGATGGAAAAACTTCAGTCTTTGCTGGCCAGTCGGGAGTTGGAAAATCAACATTATTAAATGCACTGCGCCCAAACTTAAATTTAAAGACAAGTGAAATTTCGACTCATTTAGGTCGTGGAAAACATACAACGCGCCATGTCGAATTAATTGCGATCGAAAATGGCCTTGTTGCGGATACACCAGGTTTTAGTTCAATAGAACTAACAATGATTGAAAAGGAACAGTTAGCAACATTTTTTCCAGAGATGCTAATGAGAAGAGGAAAGTGTAAATTTCGCGGTTGCCTTCACGAAAATGAACCACAATGTGCAGTGAAAGTTGGCAGTCGAAGCTGGTGAAATTCCTTCTTTTCGTTATCATAACTATTTACATTTTTTGAAAGAAATAAAAGAAAGAAAGCCGAGGTATTAATCAGATGAAAATAGCACCTTCCATTCTTTCTGCTGACTTTGCTAAGCTAGCAGAAGAAATCAAAGAAGTTGAACTTGCTGGAGCGGATTATATCCATGTTGATATCATGGATGGTCATTTTGTACCTAATATCACAATGGGACCGAATATCGTCGAAGCGATTCGTCCTGTGACGAAACTACCATTAGATGTTCATTTAATGATTGAAAATCCTGATCAATATATTGAAGCATTTGCCAATGCAGGAGCTGACTACATATCGGTACATGTGGAGGCATGCCCACATTTACATCGAACATTACAATTAATTCGATCTTTTCGGGTAAAAGCCGGGGTTGTACTGAATCCGGCGACACCAGTTAACACGATTGCACATGTGTTAGAAGAAGTTGATATTATTTTGTTAATGACAGTAAATCCTGGTTTTGGTGGACAGTCTTTTATTGAAGCTGTTTTGCCTAAAATTAAGCAAGCGCGAGCGCTTGTGAATGAAAGAAATTACCGATTGAAATAGAAGTGGATGGCGGTGTGAATCAAGAAACGTAAAATATGTGCTGAAGCAGGTGCTGATGTATTTGTAGCTGGTTCAGGACAATATTTAATAAAGAAGATAGAAAAGAACACTACAATCGATTCGGAATCAAATATGACAGAAGAAAAGGCTCTCCATCTTAAGCCTTTTTTCCATTTTAGTCGCTGAACAGATAGCACTCATCCTATCTCATAGCTACAAAATGTTTTGATAATAATAAAGTGATGCATTTGGAAAGTGTTTAGCCGATGTTCAACGCAGATGAAAGCATCTCATGATAGAGGGGATGAATACGAAAAAAATTCATGTTTTAAGCGGGGAGGACCGCAAGAATATATTCCTGATTTAAAACAATATGAACAAGAAGATGTTATTTGGGTTGGTGTCGATCGTCTTTAGGTGTTATCTTTTATTAAAAGAAGAGATTTCACCAACTATTGCAGTCGGAGACTTTGATTCGGTAACTGATCAAGAATGGGAGTTTATTCGCAACCATGTGAAGCATTTGAAGCAAGTGCAACCTGAAAAAGATGATAAAAGATATGGAATTAGCTCTTTTATGGGCTATGGAGCAAAAGCCTTCGATTATTCGAATTTTTGCCGCAACGGGGGGAAGGTTAGATCATTTTTTACAAATATCTTTATGCTTACAAAAGATGTATACTTATCTGTAGATACAACGATTGAAATGATTGATACAACAAAATATTATTTCGGTACATAAGCCGGGCATATACAGTATAGAAAAGGATCACGAAAAAAATATATTTCTTTTTTACCAATGACTTCGAACCGTAAAAGGAATCACTTTGCGTGGATTTAAATACCCTTTAACAGATCGTCATATAGAGAGAGGCTCGACTTTATGTATTAGTAACGAACTGATAAAAAGAAATGGTACTTTTTCTTTTGAAAAAGGCATATTAATCATGATAAGGAGCAAAGATTAAAAAAATAATGTGCTCATTTTGAAAGAGTGTGTACCTATCAACATCTATTTGAATATGATAATTTTGAGTATAAGAGAATTGAGTCTGTTGAAAGGGATGAGGAGGGACAATTCATGAAATTTTATACGATAAAATTACCAAAATTTATCGGGTAGTATTGTGCGGTAATGATAGGGACTTTTAAAAAGGATGGAATAAAAATGCTACAATGTTCTAATATCTCCCTTCAAATGAGTGAAGATACAGTAATTTACAATGTCGGGGGATCGATATGCCAAATAAGCATCCATCAGCATGGATGCTCGCAAATAAAAAGTTCTATCTGTTACGACGACAGTTAGAACTTTTTTATTTTTATCTGAGATATGTTAGTCAAGCAGTGTAAGCTCAAGCGTGTATTCATATTTCAGATACATTCATATATAGTTGAATGTCCGATTTATTAAACGCGTTTTACTTTTCCAGATTTTAATGCACGTGCAGAAACCCATACTCGCTTCGGCTTTCCGTCAACAATCGTACGAACTTTTTGAATGTTAGCACCCCAAGTACGTTTCGTTGCGTTTAGAGCGTGTGAACGCTTATTTCCAGTTCTCGTTTTACGTCCTGTGACAACACATTTTTTAGCCATTTGCTTCCCTCCTTACGAAATGATTGTAAAATAAAACAATGTTACAATCAACATTAAACATACTTTAATAATTTACCATACAACTATTGATAATGCAACAATTCGGAGGGGGATAATAAGAAGAACACTTGACATTGTAACGCATCATTGGAATGATTAAATAGCAACGAATAAAGATTTTGCAAATCTTGCTTTTAAAAAAATTTTAAGTATAGTAAAATGACGATAGTTGAAATACATATGGGGCATTTAATTCTGGCGACTTTACTCATTTTAGATTTAAATAGGAGATCAATAGTTTATTTTTCTTTATCAATAACATGTATAAAACAACTCCATCTTATTCATCAGTTAAGAGTAGAAATATGAAGAAGAAGCATAGGCATATGAGTCGATAATAAGGAGGAAAGTGATATGTCCATTGAATTGAAAACGAAATACGGCCACATCGATATATCTAATGAAGTAATAGCAACAGTTGCAGGTGGTGCTGCAATTGATAACTACGGTATCGTAGGCATGGCGTCTAAAAATCAAATTAAAGATGGACTAACTGAAATATTAAGAAAAGAAAATTTTACACGTGGTATTATTGTTCGCCAAGAGAATGATGAACTTCATATTGATATGTATATTATTGTAAGCTATGGTACAAAAATTTCAGAAGTGGCACACAATGTGCAATCAAAAGTAAAATATACATTAGAAAAAACGATTGGTATTGCAGCCGATTCGGTAAATATATACGTCCAAGGGGTGCGCGTGACGACGCCATAAGTAAGGAGGAAAAAGTCGTGTCAATTACATCATTAGATGGAAAACGCTTTGCACAAATGATTGTTCAAGGTGCAAATAATTTATCTATAAATGCTAAGTATGGTAGATGCATTAAACGTTTTCCCAGTTCCTGATGGAGATACTGGAACGAATATGAATTTATCTATGTCTTCTGGTGCAAAGGAAGTTGAAAAAAATCCAACAGCATATTGGTCAAGTCGCCGCTGCTCTTTCAAAGGGCTTATTGATGGGAGCGCGAGGTAATTCAGGTGTCATTTTATCTCAATTATTTCGTGGCTTTTCTAAAGATATTGAAAAGAAAGCGGAAATTAAATGCTAAGAATTTGCTAAAGCATTGGAAGCTGGTGTCGATACTGCATATAAGGCAGTGATGAAACCAGTAGAGGGAACGATCTTAACGGTTGCAAAAGATGCTGCAAAAAAAGCGGTGGAAGTAGCAAAAACGGAAGATGATCTTATCGCTATAATGGAGGCAGTTTTCAGGAAGCAAAACCATCATTAGATCGTACTCCTGATTTATTACCTGTACTTAAAAGAAGTAGGAGTCGTCGATAGTGGTGGACAAGGTCTCGTATGTGTATATGAAGGATTTTTAGCTGAATTAAAAGGAGAAAAGCTAGACAGTGGGCACGCCTATATTCCATCGATGGATGAAATGGTAAAAGTGGAACATCATAAAAGTGTCAAGGCTATATGAATACAGAAGATATCAAATATGGTTATTGTACGGAGTTTATGGTGAGTTTGAAAAAGAGAAATTGCAAAACCATCCTTTTTAGGAAAAGATTTCGTCAAGATTTAAGTCAATATGGAGATTCGCTACTAGTCATTTCTGATGAAGAATTAGTAAAAGTACATATTCATGCAGAACAGCCTGTGAACGTATTGAACTACGCTCAAGATACGGAAGCTTAATTAATATGAAAATTGAAAATATGCGTGAGCAACATACTGCAATTTTAGATGAAGAGCCTATTCAGCTTCAACATGAAAAGCAAGCAAAAACAACAAAGAATATGGTATTGTTACTGTTGCAATGGGGAAGGGAATTGCAAAATTATTTAAAAGCATCGGTGCAACAGTTGTAATTGAAGGTGGACAAACAATGAATCCGAGTACAGAGGATATCGTCAAAGCGATTGAAGAAGTCGAATGCAGAAAAATGTATCATCCTTCCAAATAATAAAAATATTATTATGGCGGCGGAACAAGCTGCTAATGTAGTGGACGAGTAATGTTACGTCATTCCTACAAAAACAGTTCCACAAGGGATTAGCTGCATTATTGGCTTTTAATCCATCTAAAAATATGAAAGAGAATGAAAAGATGATGAAAGAAGCCTAGATAATGTGAAAACAGGTCAAGTTACATATGCCGTTCGTGACACAACAATTAAGGGCATAAAATCGAGAAAAACGATTATATGGGAATTGCTGATGGTAAAATTGTAGTGAAAAACAAAGATAAAGTACAGAGAGCAAAAAAACTCTTAAAAAATCTCATTGATGATGATTCGGAAATTTTAACGATTATCTATGGTGAAGATACTAAAAACAAAGAAGTAGACACAGTTTAATTATGTGGAAGAAAACTATCGCAGATGTAGAAGTTGAAGTCCATAATGGAAAGCAGCCATTGTATTCATTCATATTTTGCAGTTGAATAATAGATCATACGATAAATAGAAGGGTTCCCCTTCTATTTTCTGTTAAAGATATTTTATTTCACTAAGGGGAGGATAAACAATGAAATATAAAAGTGTATTTGATATTATCGGCCCAATAATGATAGGTCCATCTAGTTCCCATACTGCTGGTGCTGCAAGAATGGGAAGAGTCGCAAGAAGCTTGTTTGAAAAAGAACCGAAATGGGCACATATTTCTTTTTATGGTTCATTTGCGGAAACATATAAAGGCCATGGTACAGATGTTGCCATCATAGGCGGAATACTTAATTTCGATACAGCTGATGAACGAATTATTGATGCATTAACAATAGCAAAAAGAAAGGAGATCGAAGATTACATTTTTAGAGGAAGATGCTGTTACTGACCATCCAAATACAGCTAGAATATAAAATTGGTGAAATCATGGAGAACTAGACTTGTCGGAATTTCGATCGGTGGTGGCAAAATTGAAATTATTGAGCTAAATGGTTTTGAATTAAATTATCAGGCATCACCCGGCTATTTTAGTTGTACATAATGACCGTTATGGTGCGATTGCAGGTGTTTCAAATATCCTAGCAAATCATGAAATTAATATTGGACATATGGAAGTATCACGAAAAGAAGTAGGGAAAATTGCGCTCATGACGATTGAAGTTGATCAAAATATTGATCAACATATTTTGGATGAAATTTCAAACTTCCAAATATTACTACAAGTGACAAAAATCGTTGATGATACGTAAATATAACTATGATTAAAGGATTAATAGAGGAGGGTTACCTATTGTTTCGCAATGTTGCTGAACTTGTATAATCTGGCGGAAATGAAAATAAAAAAATATCTGATATTATGATTGAGCAGGAAATGAACGTGAAAGAAAAATCATAAAAGAAGAAATATATAGCGCAAATGGATCGAAATTTAGATGTAATGGAAAAAGCGATTGATTGCGGAAGAAAAGGGGTCAAATCTCATTCCGGACTTAACAGGTGGAGATGCCGTCTTAATGCAAAAACACATTGAAAAAGGGAATTTTTTATCCGGAAAAACGATACTTACATGCTGTCCAATAAGCGGTTGCGACAAATGAAGTTAACGCTGCAATGGGTACTATTTGCGCTACACCAACAGCTGGATCTGCGGGAGTAGTACCAGGAACACTATTTGCGTTCAAAGAGAAATTAAAACCAACACGAGATAAATGATACGTTTTCTATTTACTTCAGGTGCATTTGGTTTTGTTGGTGCTAATAATGCTTCGATCTCGGGGGCGATGGGTGGCTGCCAAGCAACGCCGCTGAGGAACGTGGTTAATCTATTAAAAGATCCAGTTACCGTTTTAAAGGGGATTGGAGAAGAGACAGCGAAAAACTTAGCTTTAATGGATATTCACTATGTGACTTGTTAACATATTTTCCTTATCGATATGATGATTATCGCTTTCGAGATTTAACGGAAGTTGATCATGAAGAAAGAATAACGATCGAGGGAAGATCTATAGTGAACCAGCTCTCATCTATTATGGGAGAAAAAATTCACGTTTAACGGTTCGATACTAGTTAAAAGAGACTTAATTAAAGTCGTATTTTTTAATCAGCCTTACTTAAAGCGAAAATTATCGCTGAATGAAACGATTACTGTTTCGGGAAATGGGACCAACACCGCCAAACAATTACTGCAAGTGAATATAATATCGGATCCCGAACGAACAAAGCGGACTTTGAAGTTTATCATATCAAAAGAGGACAGCTAACTTCAAAGCGGATGAAGGTTTTATGAAAAAGGCGTTTGTAAATATGGAACAGATATTAAAGAGAATTTGCCTGAAGATTAAGAAAAAAATATTGTTTGGTAGATAGAAGAAGAGCAATAAAAGAGATGCATTTTCCACAAACAGATAAAGAAGTAAAGCAAGCTCGACGCCGGATTGTCTATGAGGAATTTTTATATTTTCAATTAAAAATGCAAGCATTAAGGAAAATTGAACGAGAGAATGCGCAAGGGAATTCAACAAGCATATGATCTCAAAAAATTAAAAGACTTTATCAATTCTCTGCCTTTTCCATTAACAAATGCACAAAAACGGGTTGTTAATGAAATTTTTGCCGATTTAAAATCTCCATATCGAATGAATCGATTGCTACAAGGAGATGTAGGCTCAGGAAAAACAGTAGTGGCAGCGATTTGTTTGTATGCGGCAGTTACTGCCGGTTACCAAGGAGCACTAATGGTCCCGACTGAAATTTTGGCTGAGCAGCATGCTGAATCATTGTCTAACAATTTTAAAACCATTTGGAGTACAATGTAGCATTATTAACAAGTTCGGTTAAAGGGAAAAAACGTAGAGAATGATTAGAAGATTACAACAATGGGGAAGTTAATATTTTAGTTGGTACACATGCTTTAATTCAGGACGAAGTGAATTTCAAAACCTTGGCTTAGTTATAACAGATGAACAACATCGATTTGGTGTTGAACAACGACGAGTATTACGTGAAAAAGGGAGAAAATCCCGATGTACTTTTCATGACAGCGACACCGATTCCCCGTACATTAGCTATTACAGTGTTTGGCGAAATGGACGTTTCAACAATCGATGAAATGCCAGCAGGACAGAAAGACAATTGAAACGTATTGGGCGAAACATGAAATGCTTGATCGAATCCTATGCCTTTATAGAAAAGGAATTGAGAAAAGGCAGTCAAGCATATGTCATTTGTCCATTGATCGAGGAATCAGAAAAGCTTGATCGTTGCAAAATGTATTGATGTCCATGAGCATGCTTACGCAATATTTTGAAGAAGTTATAAGGTGGGTCTAATGCATGGACGTTAACCTCAGATGAAAAAGAAGAAGTGATGCAAGAATTTAGTCAGTAATGATGTTCAAGTACTTGTTTCAACAACAGTTGTGGAAGTTGGTGTGAATGTACCGAATGCTACGGTGATGGTAATTTATGATGCTGAACGATTTGGTCTTTCGCAGCTGCATCAATTACGTGGCCGGGTTGGACGGGGTAGTAATCAATCATATTGTATTTTACTTAGCAGATCCGAAAACGGAAGTAGGAAAAGAGCGAATGAAGATCATGACGGAGACAAATGATGGTTTGTCCTTTAGTGAGAAGGATTTAGAACTTCGAGGACCAGGGGACTTTTTTGGTAAAAAACAAAGTGGGCTTCCTGAATTTAAAGTGGCGGACATGGTCCATGATTACCGGACGTTGGAAGTAGCACGGGAAGATGCTGCAAAATTGATTGTCAAAAAGCTTTTGGAATGACGAGAATATGCTCCTACGGAACATTTAGAGGAGTACAGGAGTATTGAAGGAGAAAAATTAGATTAATACTTAAATGAACTGTAGAGCAGCAATGTTGAGAATATTCCTGCAATCTTGTTTCTATTTTAAATTATATACTACTATTAGTACCTAGTCATAATACTATGGATGGTGATTTTTAAATGAGAAGAAACAAGAAGGAACGACAGCAATTATTAATTGAAACGATTAAACAGATAATCCTTTTATAACGGATGAGGAATGGCTGAAAAGTTTTCGGTCAGTGTCCAAACGATTCGCTAGATCGATCTAGAACTTATCAATTCCGGAACTAAGTGAAAGAATAAAGCATGTTGCCGAGAAAAAATTTAGATGACGAAGTAAAGTCATTGCCATTTGATGAAGTAATCGGGGAAGTAATTGATATTGAATTTAGATAAAAGTGCAATTTCTATTTTAGATATAAAAAAAGAACATGTTTTTAAGAGAATAAAATTGCTCGGGGTCATCATTTATTTGCACAAGCAAATTCATTGGCAGTGGCGGTAATCAATGATGAACTGGCCTTAACGGCAAAAGCAACAATTCAATTTATCGTCCAGTGAAAGAAAATGAACGAGTGATTGCTAAAGCGAAAGTTAAAAGAGATGGATATCAAGCAGATCGATCCCTAGTGGAGGTCAGAAGTTATGTAGGAAAAGAAATAGTATTCAAAGGTGAGTTTGAAATGTATCGCTCTAAACTATAGCTTAGAAAAGGATGAACATAATGAAAATAGCAATAGATGCAATGGGTGGAGACCATGCACCAAAGGAAATTATATTAGGTGCAAAAAAGCAATCAAAGCATTTCCAGATATGGAAATAACCTTAGTAGGGGACGAAGAGCAAATCAACCAGTACTTAACAGAAGAATGAACGGATCGAATTATACATACGGAAGAAAAGATTGAAGGTACTGATGAACCTGTTCGTGCGGTCCGAAGAAAGAAAAATGCGTCAATGGTATTAGCTGGCCCAAGCAAGTAGCCGATGGAGAAGCAGATGCTTGTATATCAGCTGGAAATACAGGTGCATTAATGGCAGCAGGTTTGTTTATTGTCGGGAGAATTGAAGGAATTGAGCGTCCAGCATTGTCCCCAACATTGCCGACAATAGGTGGTAGAAGGCTTTGTTTTACTTGATGTGGGAGCGAATGCTGATGCAAAACCTGAACATCTACTGCAATATGCAATAATGGGTTCCATTTATGCCCAAAAGGTACGTGGAATTGAAACACCGCGTGTAGGCCTTTTAAATATTGGGACAGAAGAGAAAAAAGGGAACGAGCTGACGAAAAAGGCTTTTGACCTTTTGAAGCAAGCAACGGAAATTTGCATTTTATTGGGAATGTTGAGTCCCGGGATCTTTTGAACGGTGTGGCAGATGTAGTTGTAACGGATGGCTTTACTGGAAATATGGTCTGAAAACGATTGAAGGAACAGCATTTATCTGTTTTTCAATGTTAAAAACGGCATTAACAAGTCAATCTGAAAAATAAGCTTGCCGCGGCATTCGTGAAACCGGAATTAGAAGCGCTTAAAAATAAGATGGATTACTCTGAATATGGTGGTGCAGGACTTATTTGGTCTTAAAGCACCTGTCATAAAGGCACACGGTTCATCAGATGCAAATGCGATTTATAATGCGATACGTCAGGCAAAAGAAATGGTGAATAATGAAGTACCGCAAACAATTGCGAAAACGATGAGAAAAAATACAATAACAATGAATAGAGAAAAGGGGAGTGAAAGGATGGGTAAGATTGCCTTTATTTTTCCAGGACAAGGTTCACAAAAAGTTGGATGGGTCAAAGTTATTGCAGGAAAATGAAAACGAAATGCATTTTTTAAAGAAGCAGATGAAAAATTAGGATTTTCATTATCAAATTATTTTTAATGGGCCACAAGAAATTAACTGTTAACGACTAATGCTCAACCTGCATTATTAACTACTAGTATTGCCATTTTACAATGATTTAAAGAAGTCAAGTATTCAGCCTGATTATATTGCAGGACATAGTTTAGGAGAGTATACCGCACTAGTTAGCAGCTGGAGCAATTACATTTGAAGATGCTGTTTATGCTGTTCGTAAACGAGGTGAATTAATGGAAGAAGCTGTTCCGAATGGGGAAGGAACAATGGCAGCGTACTCGGAATGGAACCGTGAAACCTTACAAAATAACAGCTAAGATTACAAGCGAAGGATTTCCGTTCAATTAGCTAATTTAAACTGTCCGGGGCAAATTGTTATTTCCGGAACTCAGGAAGGTGTAAAAAAAGCAGCGAATCTGAAAGCAAAAGAAAGTGGAGCAAAACGTGTACTTCCACTTGATGTAAGTGGTCCATTCCATTCAGCTTTAATGAAACCTGCGGCGGAAAAGCTTGAAGAGGTATTATCATGCTATGACAATTGAAGATGCAAAATGCCGGTTATTGCTAATGTAACGGCTGAACCAATGACAGATACAGAAGAAATTAAAAAAAATTAATTGAACAATTATATTCACCAGTTTTATGGGAAGATTCAGTTGAAAAATGTTGGAACTAGGCGTAGATACGTTTATTGAAATTGGTCCAGGTAAAGTGCTATCAGGTTTAGTTAAGAAAATCAATCGTCAACGTCAAATACATATGCATCGATTGAACGATGTAAAGAAACAGTCACTAGAAAATACAATTGATATGAAAGGAGGTAAATAATGTTAAATAGGGAAAGCAGCGCTTAGTAACTGGTGCTTCTCGAGGAATCGGACGAGAAATCGCTTTAGAATTAGCTAAACAAGGAGCGAATGTAGCGGTAAACTTATGCCGGAAATGAAACAAAAGGCTAATGAAGTTGTAGAAGAAATAAAAGCGATGGGACAGAGAGGCATTTGCATTACAAGCAGATGTAGCAAATGTTGAAAACAGTACAAAATGATTAAAGAAGTCGATAGATACATTTTGGAGCCTTGACATATTAGTTAATAATGCAGGAATTACAAAAGATAATTTATTAATGCGAATGAAGGAAGAAGAATGGGATAGGTTATAAATACGAATTTAAAAGGGGTATTTCTTTGTACAAAGGCAGTTACTCGACAAATGATGAAGCAACGTATCGGAAGAATCATTAATATTGCTTCAATCGTAGGTGTAAGTGGGAATCCGGGTCAAGCAAACTATGTTGCTGCAAAAGCGGGCGTGATTGGTTTAACAAAAACGACAGCTAAAGAGCTTGCAACTCGAAAGATTACTGTAAATGCGGTCGCACCAGGTTTCATTATCAACAGATATGACAGATAAACTAACAAGACGAAGTGCAGGAAGAGATGCTTAAGCAAATCCCGTTAGCTAGTTTTGGTGAGCCTAAAGATATAGCTAAGGTTGTTTCGTTTTTAGCGTCGGATGCTGCTGCCTATATGACAGGTCAAACACTTCATGTTGATGGCGGTATGGTGATGTAAGTAAAGTAAAAAGAATGTTAGGAAAAAATCGACTTAACAAAGAGCGTTTGGCATCAACTGAGTGGCTCAAAATAGTTTCAAACACAATTATGTCAGGATGCGGATTATAAAGCAAATCGCTTAGTGATTGATTAAGTTTGAAATATAAAATATAATGTTTATACTTTTTGTTCACACCTTTAGAGGGAGTGAGAGTCGACTTTTATGATGTTGGCAATAAGAAAAAAATCTAATAAACTTGAGAGGAGGTGAAATAAATGGCAGATGTATTAGATCGTGTTACAAAAATTATTGTTGATCGCTTAGGGGTTGAAGAAGCAAAAGTAAAACTTGAAGCTTCTTTTAAAGAAGACCTTGGAGCGGATTCATTAGATGTAGTAGAACTTGTAATGGAGATTAGAAGACGAGTTTGATATGGAAATTTCCGACGATGATGCTGAAAAAATTGCAACAGTCGGTGACGCAGTTAATTACATAGAAAGCAATGTGTAGTCGTTAGAAGCAAAGCTACCCGTTTAATTTAAACGGGACTTTTCTCTCTATCAAATAAGTGCGAAAATGTCTTTATTTTTAATAGCGAGTTAGGTACTATTGTTAAAGATGAAAAACAATTAAATCAAGGGGATTTACATAAGTAAATAAATAGGATCGCAAACATAAGCGAAAAATTTAAGGAGTTCCTAAAAAATATCGCTTAACGTTTAAAAATGAAAAATTGTTAAAGCAAGCATTTACACATTCATCCTATGTGAATGAGCATCGCAAAAAGCCATACGAAGATAATGAACGCTTAGAATTTTTAGGTGATGCAGTCTTAGAATTGACCGTTTCAGAATATTTATTTACAAAATATCCGATGATGAGTGAAGGAGAGTTAACGAAATTACGGGCAGCAATTGTTTGTGAACCGGCACTCGTTACCTTTGCCAATGAATTATCTTTCTGGGGATTTATTTTGCTTGGTAAAGGAGAAGAAATGACTGGTGGCAGAACGCGACCTGCTTTATTTGCGGATGTTTTTGAAGCGTTTATTGGCGCTTTATATTTAGATCAAGGGATTGATACAATAGTATCTTTTTAGAAAAGAACTGTATTTCCAAAAATTGATGCAGGTGCTTTTTCTCATGTGATGGATTTTAAAAGTCAATTACAAGAACTTATCCAAAGAGATGGTATCGGGATCACTGGAATATCGAAAATACTTGAAGAAGTGGACCTGCCCATAATCGAGAATTTTATCTCCAAGTTACTTTAAATGATACCGTTTTAGGGTAGGAACAGGTCGATCGAAAAAAGAAGCAGAACAACATGCTGCTCAAATGGCATTAAAAAGTTAAAAACGAATTATAATAAAAAGATTTAATAAGTATTATTAACTTATCGAACAATTGTCTTAGAGGTAGGGAGGAAGAATTATGTTCCTCAAACGATTAGAAGTCATCGGGTTTAAATCATTTGCCGACAGAGTTCGATTGAATTTGTTCCAGGGGTAACGGCAGTAGTCGGACCGAATGGAAGTGGAAAAAGTAATATTACTGATGCAATTCGTTGGGTATTAGGTGAACAATCAGCAAAATCATTACGTGGCGGAAAAATGGAAGATATTATTTTTGCCGGAAGTGACTCACGAAAACCACTTAACTTTGCTGAGGTTACGTTAACTTTAGATAATGAAGATCCAATTACTGCCATCGATTACAGTGAAGTGAGTGTCACAAGAAGAGTATTTCGATCAGGTGAAAGTGAATATTTTATAATAAACAACAGTGTCGATTAAAAGATATTGTTGATTATTTATGGATTCAGGACTTGGACGAGAAGCTTTTCCATTATTAGCCAAGGAAAAGTAGAAGAAATTTTAAGCAGCAAAACGGAAGAAAGGAGAAATTTTTGAAGAAGCAGCAGGTGTTTTAAAATATAAAACGAGAAAAAAGAAAGCGGAGATGAAATTAAGGAAACGACAGAAAATTTAAATCGTGTTAATGATATCATTCATGAACTAGAAGGTCAAATGGAGCCGTTAAAAATTCAATCTTCGCTTGCAAAAGAATATCTAGGAAAAAAGAAAGGAATTAAAACAAATTGAAGTGGCCTTAACCGTATATGAAATTGAAAGAATTACATAGCGAATGGGAAAAACTAAAAAAAGAATTAGAAGAATAGTCTTGAAAGAAAAGGAATTATAACTATAGTCAGAGATCGAACGATAGTGAAGAGAAAGCTGAGAAGAGTTCAACAGAAATATGAGTGAGCTTAGACGAATCAATCCATGCACTGCAAGAGAGTTACTTTACAGCAACGAAAGAACTTAGAAAAACTAGAAGGGCGAAAAGAAGTACTAAAAGAACGTAAAAAAAATGCGACACAAAATAAGGAACAGCTTGCAAACAATCGATTGTAGAAGCAGTAAATAAAATAAATCGATTAAAAGCAAACAATTGGAAGCATGAAAACGAATGAAAATTCAACTTAGAAAAAGAAATTGCTTACAAGCAAGAACATGAAAAACAAAGAAAGAGACAAATCTGCAATTATTAAATGAAAATATTGAAGAAACGATCGAATCATTAAAAAGCGATTATATTGAATGTTTAAATGAACAAGCAACTGCCAAAAATGAAAAACAATTTTTAGAGGAACAGCTGGAACAACTAGCTATACGAAAGAAAAAGCTTGATCATGATAATGAGAAATATTTAAAAGAAAGAACGTCATATAAAAGAGCGCAAACGGCAGATACGATGCTTCATTGATGAAATTCAGACGAAGCTAGCAAACGAATGTGCAATCAGTTTCACCAATTAGAGAATCGAGCTAGAAAAATTAAAAAACAGTATGAAAAAAAAGAAGACAAAGTTATACAAAGCGTATCAATTCTTGCAACAAGCAAAGTCCCGTAAAGAACGCTAATAGAAGAGATGGAGGCCGATTATAGCGGTATTCTTTCAAGGTGTAAAAGAAGTATTAAAAGCACGCACAAATAGTCTACCTGGCATCGAAGGAGCAGTAGCTGAACTGATCCAGGTTCCAAAGGAATACCAAACGGCGATTGAGACAACCTTTGGCGGTGCCATGCAACATATCGTTGTGAAAACAGAAGCAAACGCACGAGAAGCGATTGAATATTTGAAAAACAAATCGCTATGGTCGCGCAACCTTTTTACCATTAAACGGTTATAAGAAAGAGAACTATTCCAAATGTACACGCCAAATTATACAGAACATCGATGCATTTGTGAGTATCGCCGCTGATTTAGTACAGTATAACCGCAAGTATGAAAATATTATGCTATTAATTTATTAGGAAATGTCGTCATCTCCAAATGATTTACAAGGAGCAAATCAAATGGCGAATTTGCTTCAATATCGTTATCGGATCGTCACATTAGAAGGAGATATCGTCAATCCAGGTGGTTCGATGACAGGTGGAGCATCAAAAACAGAAAACGATCTTCTTTATTAAGTAGAAAAGCTGAACTGAAAGAATTAAAAATCAGCTAGTAGTGATGGAAAAAAAAACGACAGCTCTTGAAAAGAAGTGTCAAAGCATTAAAAAAAGAAATAGCAAATGCTGAAAAAGAGCTGAAAACTTGAAGAGCACTAGGTGAAAAATACCGTTTTAAAGAGCAAGAAGCAAAAAGCTGCCTATTCGTGAAACTGAACATAGAAGAAAAGAATCTCAATGATCGCTTGAAAATATATGATCTGGATAAAATCAGGTTTAACTCGGAAAAAATGAGGTTAACTAAGCGATACGCAAGAGATTTAAATGACACTTGAACAGACTTTAGACCAATTAGAAAAGCTTGATCAGAAAATTGCCCAATTGAATGAACAAAAGCATAGTGAAAAAACATCTAAAGAAACACTAATTGCAGAGATTAGTGAATGTAAAGAAAAGTTAGCTGTGAAAAAGGAACAATTACTTGCTAACAAAAAACAATTAGAACGCTTGCAAGCGGAAAAAACTGATATATTAGCCCGAATTGACTCTTTGGAAGAAGATCAACGTTGGTTACAAAATGAAATGAATAGCAATGATTTTGGTGAAAATGAGCTTGATAAAAGTGCAAAGAAGAAACTTCAAGAAAAAAATGATACGATTTCGCTTATTTCTTTCGTAGGGAAAAGCGTTAAGCATGCAGCAACAAATCGAAGACGAAGAAGTAACGATAAGCGAATTAAAACGACAGCATCAACAGATCTTGAATGTTTTAAAAGACGAGGAAGTAAAACTTAATCGTTTAGATGTAGAATTAGAAACGAGATTAAATCAGCTTAGCGAAAAATATATCCTTTCATTTGAAGCAGCAAAAAAAAATTACCCTCTTCAACATACGCCTGAAGAAACGAAAAAAGAAGTACATTTAATTAAAAAAGCAATCGAAGAACTTGGGACAGTAAATATCGGGGCAATTGAAGAGTACGAAAGAATATCAGAACGTCATCGACTTTTTAACGGTACAAAAAAATGATTTAGTGGAAGCGAAAGAAACATTATATAAGATTATTCGTGAAATGGATGAAGAAATGGTAAAACGTTTTGGACAAACATTTCATGCTATTCAACAGGAATTTGAAAATGTTTTCCAAGCATTATTTGGTGGCGGTCGAGCGGAATTACAGTTGACAGATCCAGATGATTTATTACATACAGGAATTGAAATTGTCGCACAGCCACCAGGGAAAAAACTGCAAAACCTTAGCATTCCTATCGGGTGGAGAACGTGCATTGACAGCGATTGCACTTCTTTTTCTATTTTACATGTTCGCCCTGTCCCTTTTTGCATACTTGATGAAGTTGAGGCAGCTTTAGATGAAGCAAATGTTTATCGATTCAGTCAATATTTAAAGCAATTTAGCGCTGAAACGCAGTTTATTGTGATCACTCACCGAAAAGGAACGATGGAAGGAGCCGATGCGTTATACGGTGTAACTATGCAGGAGTCTGGTGTATCTAAACTTGTATCCGTAAGGTTAGAAGATGCAAAAGATTTAATGGAAACTTCGTGAATGGAGGAAATGTGATGAGTTTTTTTAAAAAGTTAAAAAAGAAAATTACCCAATCTACTGATTCCGTGACGGAAAAATTTAAAGAAGGTCTTTCAAAAACGAGGGATAATTTTACAGAGAAAGTAAATGACCTCGTAGCACGTTACCGTAAAGTAGATGAAGATTTTTTTGAGGAACTGGAAGAAATCCTTTTTCAAGCAGATGTAGGTTATAACACGGTCATCGAATTAATTGATGAATTACAGATGGAAGTAAAAAAGAAAAATATTCAAGAACCAAACGATGTCCAAGCAGTTATTTCGCAAAAACTTGTGGAGATATATGAAACAGGAGAAGAAAATTTATCTGCCTTAAACATGCAAGAAGATGGATTAACAGTTATTCTCTTTGTGGGTGTCAATGGTGTTGGGAAAACAACGACGATTGGAAAACTTGCCCACATATTTAAACAAGAAGATAAAAAGGTGATGCTAGCAGCTGGAGATACATTTCGTGCAGGAGCGATTGATCAGTTAGAAGTATGGGGAGATCGTGCAGGAGTTGAAGTAATCAAACATGCTGAAGGAGCCGATCCAGCGGCGGTTATTTATGACGCACTTCAGGCGGCTAAGTCACGACAAATGGATGTCCTCCTCTGTGATACTGCTGGCAGGCTACAAAATAAAGTGAACTTGATGAAGGAATTAGAAAAAGTGAAACGGGTGATTGAGCGGGAAGTACCTGGTGCACCGCATGAAGTACTTCTTGTTTTAGATGCAACAACAGGACAGAATGCGATGGTGCAAGCGAAAACATTTAAAGAGGCAACTGATGTTTCTGGAATTGTCCTTACGAAATTAGATGGTACAGCAAAAGGTGGTATCGTCTTAGCCATTCGAAATGAGTTGCATATTCCAGTAAAGTATGTTGGTCTAGGTGAGCAAATCGATGATCTCCAACCATTTGATCCAGAGACATATGTATATGGTTTGTTTTCCAATCTAGTTGATATAGATGATGAAGAAGAATAATTTTTTTCTAAGCTGTCATTGGATAACTGTTAGGTGTAAGATCCTTACATAATTTAAAGTTACCTTCTTTAACATTTACTTGACATCTATCTCGAAAAACTGTATCTTACAATTATGTAAAGGTTTTTCACTTAACAGAGGAGAGCGATAATATGCTTGAGAAAACAACGCGGATGAACTATTTGTATGATTTTTACCAATCGTTGTTAACTCCAAAGCAACGAAATTACATGTCTCTCTACTATTTAGATGATTTCTCTCTCGGTGAAATTGCGGAGAATTTTAATGTAAGTCGCCAAGCGATTTACGATAATATTAAACGCACAGAATCAATGATGGAGGATTATGAACGTAAACTTGGGTTATTTCAGAAATTTAAAGAACGGACGCGGTTAATTAGCGAGTTTAAGAAGAAAATTGAACAGGACGATACCGGAAAAGTTGAGTTGTTAGACTGGATTCGTAAGCTTGAGAAATTAAATTAGGGGGCGGCATAAATGGCATTTGAAGGATTAGCCGACCGATTGCAAAGTACAATCCAAAAAATCCGTGGGAAGGGAAAAGTGACGGAAGCGGATGTAAAAGCAATGATGCGGGAAGTTCGGCTTGCTTTACTAGAAGCAGACGTAAACTTTAAAGTTGTAAAAGATTTTACGAAAAAAGTTCGTGAGCGTGCTATTGGACAAGAAGTGATGAAAAGTCTTCACACCTGGTCAGCAAGTCATTAAGGTTGTAAAAGAAGAATTGACAAACTTAATGGGCGGTGAACAAAGTAAAATTGCAGTAGCAAAAAGACCGCCTACTGTCGTGATGATGGTAGGTTTGCAAGGTGCTGGTAAAACGACTACATCTGGGAAACTAGCGAACCTACTTCGCAAAAAATATAACAAGAAGCCATTATTAGTTGCTGCTGATATTTATCGACCTGCAGCAATTAAGCAATTGGAAACACTTGGGAAACAACTGGATATGCCAGTATTTTCACTTGGGGACAAGGTGAGCCCAATAGAAATTGCTAAACAAGCCATTGAAGAAGCAAAGCAAGAACATTATGATTATGTTCTTATTGATACTGCTGGACGCCTACATATTGATGGCGAATTGATGGATGAGTTAGCAGAGATTAAAGAAGTGACAAAACCAGATGAACTACTCCTTGTTGTTGATGCAATGACTGGTCAAGATGCAGTTAATGTCGCAAAAAGTTTTGATGAGCAACTGGGCATCACAGGGGTTGTCTTAACGAAACTTGATGGAGATACTAGGGGTGGAGCAGCTTTATCCATTCGAGCAGTTACCGAAAAGCCAATCAAATTTGTCGGAATGGGTGAAAAAATGGATGCGCTTGAACCATTTCATCCTGAACGAATGGCATCAAGAATTCTTGGCATGGGTGATATGCTGACGTTGATTGAAAAAGCCCAAGCAAATGTCGACGAAGAAAAGGCGAAGGAGCTAGAGAAGAAAGTAAGAACTGCATCGATTACATTTGATGATTTTCTTGATCAACTTGGTCAAGTGAAACAGATGGGACCACTTGATGAGCTATTAAAAATGATGCCTGGAGCAGGTAAGTTGAAAGGCATGTCTAATATAAAAGTAGATGATAAACAAATAGATCAAGTAGAAGCCATTATTCGATCCATGACAAAGGAAGAGAAGCAAAATCCTGAAGTAATTAATGCAAGCAGAAGAAGAAGAATTGCTAAAGGGAGCGGTACCACCGTCCAAGAAGTGAACAGACTTTTAAAGCAATTTGATGAAATGAAGAAAATGATGAAACAAATGACAAAAATGCAAGGAAAAGGGAAGAAGAAAGGCTTTAAATTTCCATTTATGTAATATTTCATGAACAATTTACATTTCTTCTGATCAACTTTTCATTATTTTATTATGTGTTAAGAAAAAATACTTTACAAACAAAACAAATATTTGATATGATACTATCTTGTGTGAAACTATTCGGAGGTGCTAATAAAATGGCAGTAAAAATTCGTTTAAAAAGAGTAGGAGCGAAAAAGAATCCTTTCTATCGTATTGTAGTGGCTGATTCACGTTCCCCACGTGATGGTCGTCTTATAGAAGAGGTAGGCACATACGACCCATTAGCAAAGCCAGCTAAAGTCAATCTTAACGAAGAATCTGTTTTAAACTGGATGAAAAATGGTGCAAAGCCATCTGACACAGTTCGTAATCTATTTGCGGAACAAGGTATTATGGAAAAATTCCACAACGAAAAAAACAGTAAATAGGGATGGGAACAATGCAAGAGCTTATACTAGCAATTGTAAAGCCGCTTGTCAATCATCCCGATGATGTTCAAGTAAACGTTGTAGAGGATGAACGTCGGATTACTTACAAACTATCTGTACATCAAGAAGATATGGGGAAGGTAATCGGGAAACAGGGGCGCGTCGCAAAGGCGATTCGAACTGTCGTATATGCCGCAGCAGGTTCACAACTACAAAAGAAAGTTTACTTAGATATTGTCGAATAGGGAGGGAAGTAAACCTCCCTTTTTTACATATGAAAAATGAAAGCAAATAAAATGGCACTTATTTTGTTGCTTGTCTATTTTGCTAAAATGATTTTCACCAGATCCAGTTCTACAATAAATTCTCACCACATGTCACAGTCTACGTCATTGAAAAACACTCCTTTTTTATCTCCCGGTACATGCCCGACAGGCTGTGATCGGTTTTGGTTTCTTCCATGCATTGATTGCTATGTGTAGTTAGTAACACGGAAACATTAGGAGGAGAAATCTCGAACAGATAACATTCACTAATTTACTCAATTTCCGTTCTGCATATGTTATGATAATGAAAACGTCCAGGCACTATTAGGGAGGCTGGTACGATGAAAATTCTCCAAACTGTCACAGTAAAACAAGTTTTGACAAAGCATAGTAAAGAAAAGATGTTGAATAATTTCAACAATGAAATTTTTCAGCTGAAAAAAGAATGTGAGCAATTGAAGTTTGAAATGAAGAAGATGGAGAAAACGAAGAAGTTCACCTCTAGTAATTTGCTTTCACACTTTGAAAAGGAAATGAAAACACGTCAGGAAAAGATTAAATTGATTGAATTTCAAATTGAACAATTACATATGTTGCCATTAGGTAGTGAATTAAAAGAGCGAGATATCCAGGCGTTAGTTGATATTCATGTTGGAGATAAATGGGAAGCATTTTCGAATGAGAAAACAATTATCGTCAAAGACGGCATCATCACAGAAATACGGGAGAGATGAAATAATGCAACAATGGTTAAATGTTGGGAAAGTTGTTAATACGCATGGGCTGAAAGGGGAAGTTCGTGTGCAGACGATCACGGACTTTGTTGAACAGCGTTATCGCCCAGGAAACACACTTTATCTATTTCGTCCTGGAACAGATGAACCATGTCCTGTTGTTGTAAAATCCCATCGTAAACATAAAGACATGGACTTACTTCAATTTGAAAATGTTGAGCATATTGATGATGTTGAACATTGGAAAGGTGGCATGCTAAAAGTATCCGTAGATCAACTAGAGCCTCTCGATGATGGAGAATTTTATATTTTTGAAATTATTGGTTGTGAAGTGAAGACTATAAGCGGAAAAAAGATCGGCATCGTAAAAGAAATTTTAAGACCAGGAGCAAATGATGTTTGGATAGTGAAAGGTATGAATGGACATGAATACTTGATTCCGTATATTAAAGATGTTGTAAAAGATGTAAATGTGAAAGAAAAACAGATTACGATTGAACCGATGGAAGGATTACTATCATGATGAAAATCGATATTTTGACATTATTTCCAGAGATGTTTACGGGTGTATTAGGGAGTTCAATATTAAAAAGAGCCGCCGAAAAACAAATAGCTTCCTATCAAGTCATTAATTTCCGTGATTTTTCCACTGATAAACACCAAACAGTTGATGATTATCCTTATGGTGGTGGACCTGGAATGGTATTAAAGGCACAGCCAATCTTTGATGCGGTTGCACATGTAAAAGAAGCGGAAACAGCAGGGAAAAATCCAAGAATTATTTTACTATGTCCACAAGGGGAAACATACTCACAAAGAAAAGCAGAGGAACTAGCTAAAGAAGACCATTTGATTTTTATTTGTGGACATTATGAAGGGTATGATGAGAGAATCCGCCAACATCTTGTTACTGATGAAATCTCGATAGGGGATTTTGTGCTTACTGGTGGCGAATTGGGAGCTATGGTAATGATTGATAGCATCGTCAGGCTCTTGCCGGGAGCGCTCGGAAATAAAGCCTCGGCTCTTCAAGAATCTTTTTCAACGCCTTTATTAGACTATCCTCATTATACAAGACCTGCGAACTTTCGGGACATGGAAGTACCAGAAGTATTGTTAAATGGGCATCATAAAAAAATTGAAGAATGGCGAAAAAAGCAAGCTTTGCAGCGAACTTTTCAAAGACGTCCTGATCTTTTACGCAACTATGAATTAACGGAACAAGAACGAAAGTGGCTAAAAGAACTGACAGATGAAAATGGATCATGTATAAAGTAAGCTAGGAGATCGAAAGAAAAAGGGCCTAATAGGATGGTCAAAGTCTTCTTACATATGGAGTAGTGAAAAAGTATATTTAACTTCACACTTCACTAATATCTTATTGCACTTAGGGTATGAATATGGTAATATTACGTTTGTGACTAGGCTAATGATAGCGTTTATAGTCCGTGAAAACGATGTTCCGCTGCATAGAATTTGTATGAATATCTGTTGGAAGGAGTTGAATAACGATGCACAAATTGATCGAAGAAGTGACGAAAGATCAACTGAAAACCGATATTCCAGCATTTCGCGCTGGTGACACCGTTCGTGTCCATGTGAAAGTTGTGGAAGGTAAACGCGAGCGTATCCAATTGTTTGAAGGTGTTGTCATTAAACGTCGCGGTGCTGGAATTAGTGAAACATTCACTGTTCGTAAGATTTCGTATGGTGTAGGTGTGGAACGAACATTTCCAGTCCATACACCAAGAATAGCAAAATTGGAAGTTGTGCGTCGCGGTAAAGTACGCCGTGCTAAACTTTACTACATGCGAAACCTACGTGGTAAAGCTGCTCGTATTAAAGAAATTCGTTCATAAATATGATTCTAGAAAAGGAGCTTACTACCAAGCTCCTTTTCATTTTCTTATCATAAAAGATAAATAAATAGGATGTTTTATCAATCATTTTTATGTAAAATATAAATGTTGGTTGTTTTACATATTAAAGGGTGGTGAGCAAGTGACGAAACATTCAAATGAATTATGGGAGTGGACGAAGGCACTTCTAATTGCAGTTGGATTAGCTGCGCTAATACGTTATTTTTTATTTGCTCCAATTGTAGTCGATGGTTTATCCATGATGCCGACGCTCGAAAACGGTGATCGGATGATTGTTAACAAGATTGGAGAACCTGAAAGATTTGATATTATTGTGTTTCATGCTCCTGAACAAAAAGATTATATTAAAAGAGTGATTGGATTACCAGGAGACACAATCGAATATCGGGATGATGTTTTATATATTAATGGTGAAAAATATGATGAACCATATTTAGAAGAGTATAAAAAACAAATAACAGATGGTCCATTAACGGAAGATTTCACTCTCAGTGACTTACCAACTGTCGGTCAGGATGTCGTACCAGAGGGAGAACTTTTTGTCATGGGGGATAATCGTCGATTCAGTAAAGATAGCCGTCATATTGGGACAATCCCTCTTGATAAAGTAATTGGTAGCACTAGTATCGTTTACTGGCCAATAGAGGACATGCGTTTTGTAAAATGAATGGGAGGTGATGAAAGATGATACAATGGTTTCCAGGACATATGGCAAGGGCCCGTCGTGAAGTGACGGAGAAATTAAAGTTAGTAGATATCGTCTTTGAATTAGTTGATGCCCGCATTCCACAATCTTCTTCGAATCCGATGTTAAAAGATATCATTCAAAACAAGCCACGATTAGTATTGTTAAACAAGGCAGATATAGCCGATCAAACGATTACAGATGAATGGATCGATTACTATATGGAGCGTAAGCAACTAGCATTAGCGGTGAATTCGCACAGCCGTAGTAGTGTTCAAGCAATCGTAAAATCCTCACAGGAAATCTTACACGAAAAATTTGAACGGATGAGGGCTCGAGGGAGAAAACCACGCGCAATCCGAGCAATGATTGTCGGTATACCGAATGTCGGTAAATCGACGCTTATTAATCGGCTAGCAGGAAGAAACATTGCGAAGACTGGAAATAATCCTGGTGTGACAAAAGCTCAACAGTGGATAAAAGTAGGGAAAGAACTTGAGCTACTCGATACACCAGGGATTTTATGGCCTAAATTTGATGATGAGAAGGTTGGCTATAAACTTGCTTTAACTGGAGCAATAAAAGACAGTATCCTGAACTTGCAAGACATCGCTCTATTTGGTTTACAATTTCTTCGAAAAAGATATCCTGATAGACTAAAGGAGCGTTATCAGCTTGAGCAAATCCCGGAAGATATTGGTGATCTTTTTTACCAAATTGGTGAAAAAAGAGGATGCCTAATGGCGGGTGGTGTAATCAATGAAGAAAAAACGGCGGAGATCATTATGAAAGATATTCGTAGTCAAAAATTTGGCTTATTAAGTATGGAAATCCCCCAAGATCATTCATAGAAGAAAGTTCATACACAGTAATAATAGGTGGTTAAATGAAAACATTTACAGTGAAACAAATAGCTAAAAAATTAATGGAAATTGATGATGAATCCGATTCCTTTATCCAAATGTGTCGCCAAGATGAGCGCAAAGGTGTACAACGGCTGATAGAGAAATGGGAGAAAGAAAAAAGAAAGCAAAAGCGCGCATATATCAAATATTTAGAAATGAAGAAAACGGAAGATAAATTAAAAAAACAAGGTTTTCGATACATTGCTGGTATCGATGAAGTTGGGAGAGGGCCGTTAGCTGGACCAGTAGTTGCAGCCGCTGTTATTTTACCAGATGATTTTTGTTTACTGGGGTTAGACGATTCCAAAAAATTAACGGAAAAAGAACGGATAAAGATGTACATACATATAAGAGAAAATGCAATAGCAATCGGAACGGGGATCATTGCAGAAGAAGAAATCGATCGTTTCAATATCTATGAGGCAACAAAAAAAGCGATGTTATCTGCTATCGTAGCATTGAAACCGAGTCCTGATTACCTATTAATTGATGCGATGAAACTAGTTACCCCCATCCCTCAATCATCACTCGTAAAGGGCGATAGCAAGAGCATCTCCATTGCTGCTGCATCGATCATTGCCAAGGTAACACGCGATAAAATAATGAAAAAATATAGTTTGCAGTTCCCACAATATCATTTTGCTCGGAATATGGGTTATGGAACAAAGGATCATATAGCTGCAATAAAAAAATACGGTCCATGTCGCATACACCGGCGATCATTTTCACCAGTAAAAGAGATGACAGAAAACATTTCAAAGCAATAAAAGAAGTATCCGCAAACAATTATCTAATCGGTAAAATGATAAAGTAATAGCCCCGATCAATCATCAAAAAGCAGTGTATATGGGGATAGAGTATCCCACTCTCTTCTAGCTCCTTACTTATTTGCTAGTCACTTAAAGTTAATAGATCATACTATTATTAAGTATTGCGCTGACTTTCAGTTTAGGATTAAAAGCTCTAATGAAATGGAATCGTAGAGATGCCCTTCTCTGAATGGAATTTCCGTTTTTGTAAAATAAAACATGAACAATAAATATATATAGACTGACTTGCATGATTCAGACTAATTGGGGAAATAATTTTATTATAATGACGATTACTAAAATATCGCTTTCGTTGCATATTGTTGTTATGCGAAAAGCAGCCACAGCTTATATTAAGAATTAGAATAAAATTTCCACTTATGAGAATGTTCTTTCACTTTCGTTTATACTGCATAATTTTCTCTTCTATGCAGCAAATTTGCTGGATGAGGGAGAGATCACTAAAAAGGATTACTTACTTTTCAGTGGACATATAGGGCTGCATTCTATACAATGAAATAGTGCAATATTTTAATCAGTTTAAGTAGGAGGATTGCAAATGAATATACATGAATATCAAGGTAAAGAAATCCTCAGACAGTACGGGGTATCCGTTCCTAATGGAAAAGTAGCCTTTACTGTCGATGAAGCTGTAGAAGCCGCAAAGGAGCTTGGATCAGACATAAGTGTTGTCAAAGCACAAATTCATGCTGGTGGACGTGGAAAAGCTGGCGGTGTAAAAGTAGCGAAAAATCTAGATGAAGTTCGTACATATGCGGATGAAATTTTAGGTAAAACTCTTGTGACTCATCAAACAGGTCCAGAGGGTCAAGAAGTAAAACGACTTCTCATTGAAGAAGGTTGTGACATTAAAAAGGAATATTATGTCGGTTTGGTCTTAGATCGTGCGACATCACGTGTCGTATTCATGGCTTCCGAAGAAGGCGGAACAGAAATTGAGGAAGTTGCTGCAAAAACTCCGGAAAAAATCTTTAAAGAAACAATTGATCCGGTCGTCGGCTTACTACCTTTCCAAGCACGTCGAATTGCATTTAATATCAATATTCCAAAAGAACTAGTCGGATAAAGCGGTTAAATTCATGATGGGACTTATATAAAGTATTTATTGAAAAAGATTGTTCAATCGCTGAAATTAATCCACTAGTCGTAACTGGTGATGGCAATGTAATGGCGTTAGATGCAAAATTGAACTTTGACGATAATGCACTTTATCGTCAAAAAGATATTTTAGAATATCGTGATTTAGATGAGGAAGATCCGAAAGAGATTGAAGCATCTAAATATGATTTAAGTTACATTTCCTTAGATGGAAATATTGGCTGTATGGTAAATGGCGCTGGGCTTGCAATGTCAACAATGGATATCATTAAACATTACGGTGGCGATCCTGCCAACTTCCTTGATGTTGGTGGCGGTGCAACTGCAGAAAAAGTAACCGAAGCATTCAAAATTATTTTATCCGATAAAAATGTCAAAGGGATTTTTGTTAATATATTCGGAGGAATCATGAAATGTGACGTCATTGCAACTGGCGTTGTGGAAGCGGTTAAACAAGTAGAATTACAAGTTCCGCTTGTCGTTCGCTTAGAAGGAACGAATGTTGATTTAGGAAAGAAAATTTTAAAAGAATCAGGCTTAAATATTGTTGCTGCTGAATCAATGGCTGACGGTGCACAAAAAATTGTGGATCAGTTAGTAATTATATTTATTAGGAATATATTTGGCAGCGATTAGTTTAGAAAGGCAGGGATAATGATGAGCGTTTTTGTAAATAAAGATACAAAAGTGATTGTTCAAGGAATCACTGGTTCAACCGCTCTTTTTCATACAAAACAGATGCTTGAATACGGTACAAAAATTGTTGGTGGTGTTACACCGGGAAAAGGCGGTACAGAAGTAGAAGGTGTTCCGGTATTTAATACAGTACAAGAAGCAGTCAAAAAGACAGGTGCGAATACGTCTGTTATTTATGTACCTGCTCCATTTGCAGCAGATGCAATTATGGAAGCAGTAGACGCAGAATTAGATCTTGTCATCTGTATTACCGAGCATATTCCTGTGCTCGACATGGTAAAAGTAAAGCGTTATATGGAAGGAAAAGAAAACACGCTTGATCGGACCAAACTGCCAGGTGTGATTTCACCAGAAGAATGTAAAATAGGTATTATGCCTGGTTATATTCATACAAAAGGACATGTCGGTGTTGTATCTCGCTCTGGAACTTTAACATATGAAGCAGTTCATCAGTTATCACAAGCAGGGATCGGGCAAACCTCCGCTGTAGGAATAGGTGGCGACCCTGTAAATGGAACAGACTTCATCGACATATTAAAAGCATTTAATGAAGATCCTGAAACAGAAGCAGTCATTATGATTGGCGAAATCGGTGGAACAGCAGAAGAAGAAGCAGCCAGATGGATAAAAGCAAATATGACGAAACCGGTTGTAGGATTTATCGGTGGAGAACTGCACCTCCAGGAAAACGTATGGGTCATGCTGGTGCAATTATTTCCGGTGGCGAAGGAACTGCTGACTGAGAAAAATCCGCGTGATGAAAGAATGTGGGATCAAAGTAGCAGAAACTCCAGCAGTTATCGGTGAAACACTTATCGAACTATTAAAAGAAACAGGTCTATATGAAAAATGTAAAACGCATTAATATTGGATAAAGTAGCTCCTAAAATAATAGGGGCTATTTTTACCTATTTATATAAGGAGGCTTTATGAGAAAATATTCGACAAAAACTCATTCATCTTCATCATTGTCGTGGTATTTATGCAAAGGGTATCCTTAACATTCTCCGCAATAAACCTGCCCTCGCTAACCTCTATCAATTAAATACACATCAATTACAAGCGATTACAAAAGGATCACGAAACAAACGGAAATGTTATTCAATGATCTTCAGCAGATAAACATAATGCAACTCCTCCGTACCTACAATCAAAACAAGATTGCTATTATGACCATCCTAGATAAAAATTATCCTACCTATTTAAAGCATATTTACAATCCTCCCCTCGTACTGTTTACAAAAGGTGACACCTCTCTTCTACATCGCCCGGCACTTGCCATTGTCGGGACAAGAAAAGCAAACAGTTATGCACAACAAGTAATCAAAAAACTGATCCCAAGCTTAATTGAAAAAAAGATTGTGATCGTTAGTGGACTGGCGACTGGTGTGGATACAATGGCTCATCAAACAACGATTGATGATGGTGGGAAAACAATTGCTGTTATAGGAGGAGGATTTTTTCAGTTGTACCCCCGTAACAATATTCCTCTTGCACATCATCTAATGGAAAAGCATCTCATTATTTCAGAATTTCCTCCATATACTCGTCCACAAAAATGGCATTTTCCCCACCGAAATCGTATCATTAGTGGTTTAAGTAAAGGAACAGTTGTCGTCCAAGCTGAACGGAGAAGCGGCTCACTCATTACAGCTGACTTGGCACTGCAGGAAGGAAGAGAAGTTTTTGCTGTACCTGGACGGTTACATGACACACTTTCCGAAGGAACAAATCACTTAATCCAACAAGGTGCAAAACTTATTATGGGTAGTGAAGACATATTAAATGAAATAAATGTTTCAGAAACGCTTTGAACGGTTATTCATTTAAATGTAAGCTGTCATGTCATAGACTAACAGCCAGTGGTCCATCATCAAAAGGAGGAAACGTTGCACGTTAAAATAAAATTCAAAGTTGAAATAGATGAGACTATATGATGATCACTATGAAATGCAAACTTATTTTTTATATGTATATAAATAATTTAACATTGAATGTCATGCATAGATAATGGTTTTTTCAAATGTAACAATCATGATAAATACGTATCTTTATGCTTGAAATAGTAAAAAATCATTCTAATACTTTAATATTGATATTTGACAGATAAACAGCGAAGGTTTTGGATAAAATAGTATCGTCTTTTAACTGAAATAGTGAAGAGACACGTTGTTTATTTGCTAAAAAGGTTGCAATTTATATAAAATTGGTATAGCTTTGCAGTTGGACATATATTGAAAACGTTTCATCTATAAGTATAAAAAATAGTGATGTTCATTGACAAAAAAGAAAATGAAAGTTAGTATTTACACTTAATTTAGTATAAATACCTCTGGGGAGGATTGGGCATGTCAGATTACTTAGTAATAGTGGAATCGCCCGCAAAGGCGAAAACGATAGAAAGATATCTGGGAAAAAAATATAAAGTGAAAGCATCAATGGGGCATGTAAGAGATTTGCCTAAAAGTCAGATGGGTGTCGACGTTGAAAAAAATTATACACCTAAATACATTACTATTAGGGGAAAAGGACCTGTTTTGAAAGAGTTAAAACAGGCGGCAAAAAAGGCAAAAAAAGTTTACCTTGCTGCTGACCCTGACCGTGAAGGAGAAGCAATTGCTTGGCATTTAGCATATAGCTTAAATGTGGATACTGAATCAAATTGTCGTGTCGTTTTTAACGAAATTACGAAAGATGCTATTAAAGAATCCTTTAAGCATCCACGACCAATAAATATGGATTTAGTAGATGCGCAACAAGCGCGTAGAATTTTAGACCGTTTAGTCGGTTACAATATTAGCCCTCTACTTTGGAAAAAGGTAAAAAAGGGTTTAAGTGCAGGTCGGGTACAATCTGTCGCGCTTAGATTAATTATTGATCGTGAAAATGAAATAAAAAGCTTTAAGCCAGAAGAATATTGGTCCATCGAAGCGGATTTTATGAAAGAAAAAGATATTTTTCAAGCTTCCTTTTATGGTCTGAATGGTAAGAAAACAAAATTAAACACAGAGGAAGATGTAAAAAACATTTTAGCTAAAATAAATAAGGGTTCTTTTGAAGTGAAGAAAGTAACGCGGAGAAAAAGAAGAAGAAACCCTGCACCATCGTTTATTACATCTTCATTACAACAGGAAGCTGCCAGAAAATTAAATTTTCGAGCGAAAAAAACAATGATGCTTGCACAGCAATTGTATGAAGGAATAGAACTTGGTAAAAAAGGAACAGTCGGTTTGATTACTTATATGCGTACCGACTCTACACGCGTATCAGAAACAGCCCAAAAGGAAGCGAAAGAATATATTGAAGATCAATATGGAAAAGACTATGTACAATCTGGAGCAAAAAAACAAAAAAAGCAAAAAAATGCTCAAGATGCGCATGAAGCCATTCGTCCTACTAGTACGTTGCGAACACCAGCAAGTGTAAAAAAGTATTTAAGCAGAGATCAATTTAAATTGTATAAACTTATTTGGGAGCGTTTTGTTGCAAGTCAAATGTCACCCGCCATTTTAGACACGATGAGAATAGATCTACAAAATGGGGATGTTGTCTTTCGAGCAACTGGTTCCAAGATTAACTTCCCTGGTTTTATGAAAGTATATGTGGAAAGTACAGATGATCAATCGGAGGAAAAGGAAAAGTTTTTACCAAATCTTCAAGAAGGCGATAAAGTCAATTCTAAAGATATTAAACCGAAACAACACTTTACACAGCCACCACCACGTTATACAGAGGCCCGCCTCGTAAAGGTGATGGAAGAGTTAGGAATCGGGCGGCCATCAACATATGCCCCAACTTTGGATACCATTCAAAGAAGAGGCTATGTATCTTTAGAAAACAGACGCTTTACACCAACGGAACTAGGAGAAATTGTCTTAGACTTAATGATGGAATTTTTCCCCGAGGTGTTGGATGTAGAATTTACAGCAAATCTTGAAAATAACTTAGATGAGATTGAGCGTGGCAATGTTGGTTGGATTGAAATAATTGATGATTTTTATAAAGGTTTTGAAAAAAGCTTGAAAAAAGCAGAAAAAGAAATGAAAGAAGTAGAAATAAAAGATGAATATGTTGGGGAAGATTGTGAAAAATGCGGAAACCCGATGGTCTATAAAATGGGGCGATACGGTAAGTTTATGGCTTGTAGCAATTTTCCTGATTGTAGAAATACGAAGCCGATTGTAAAACAAATCGGTGTGAAATGTCCGAAATGTAATGAAGGTAATATAATCGAAAGAAAAAGCAAAAAAAGAAGAATATTTTATGGATGTGACCGTTATCCAGCGTGTGATTTTGTTTCATGGGACAAACCAATTGAACGCTCGTGTCCTAAATGTGAAAATATCCTTGTCGAAAAAAAGCTGAAAAAAGGTATGCAAGTAAAGTGTATAAAATGTGATTACAAAGAACAAACACAAGCATAAAGAGCGAGCATCGGGTCTCGCTCTTTATTGTTGTTTCAAAAGTGAAACTAATAAAAAGCATCTTTCTTTTCTTCTATGGATAAGTATTGTAGAATGCTTAATGGATATTCTCACATATCCAATTTACAATTGCATATGGTATAGGGGGAAAGATCATGAAATAAATATATGCATAGAATAAGCCTATTGCAATATGAAGTAGTTGTTGACGAGAGAGGTACTTAAACAGATGAGTGAAGAAACCAATTTTTCCTCCCATTTTAAGAAGAAAACGACAGACATAACGTGAATGTAAACAGACTATTACAAACTATTCAAAACTTTGTGAAAGATTCGCAACATTCATTGCATGGCTAGCAAATATATGATACTATTTAGTAGCCCTTGTGAGGTGTGTGAATGCAGAAAAAACTTGAAAGTCAGTTGCATTTATTTATTGAATATTTGCAAATAGAAAAGAATTATTCTTCACATACAGTTTACTTCTATCAAAAGGATATTGAACACTTTTATATGTTCATGTTTGAACAAGCTATTTCTTCACTTAAAGAAGTAGCATACATGGATGTTAGGCTCTATTTGACTAAATTGTATAAACAAAACTACGCACGAAATAGTGTCGCTAGGAAAATTTCAAGTTTACGGAGCTTTTTTAAATTTCTAATGAGAGAACAATTAGTTACCGAAAATCCGTTTTCGTTAGTTTCACAACCTAAAGCCAATTTAAAATTACCTAGTTTTTTTTATGAAAAGGAAATAGAAAAACTTTTTGAATGCTGTAATGACGGTTCTTCTCTGAGTAAACGGAATCGTGCACTTTTGGAATTACTTTATGCAACAGGTATGAGGGTCAGTGAATGTGCAAATATTCAACTGCAAGATATAGATTTCGATCTATCTACCATCCTTGTAACTGGGAAAGGGAAAAAAGAAAGGTATGTGCCATTTGGAAGTTTTGCATATGACGCATTATTAGATTACATGAAGAATGAAAGACAGGAGCTAATGGCTCAGGTCGAGAATCATTCTTTTCTTTTCGTCAACTTTAGAGGGAAACCATTAACTGCAAGAGGAATTCGTTTTATCTTAAATAAGATAATGGAGAAAGCCTCTCTAACGGAAAAGATACACCCGCATATGCTTCGTCACTCCTTTGCAACCCACCTTTTAAATAATGGTGCAGACTTGAGGACAGTGCAAGAGCTATTGGGCCATTCACATCTATCTTCCACACAAATCTATACTCATGTTACGAAAGATTATTTACGAAAGACGTATTTAAATCATCATCCAAGAGCATAAATAGACATTATATAGAAAAGTTGGAAATGTAGTGAAAAGATAAAATTGGAGGGTGATCATGAATGGAATTTTCATGCAACAACAATTTTTGCTATTCACCATAATGGTGAATGTGCGATGGCTGGTGATGGTCAAGTTACATTTGGAAATGCAGTCGTAATGAAACATACTGCTCGAAAAGTGCGAAGCTTATATAATGGAAAGTAGTTGCAGGTTTTGCTGGCTCTGTTGCCGATGCTTTTACCCTATTTGAAATGTTTGAAGGGAAACTTCAGGAGTATAACGGGAACTTGCAAAGAGCAGCAGTTGAACTAGCAAAAGAATGGCGAAGGGATAAAGTACTTCGCAAGCTAGAAGCAATGTTAATAGTGATGGATCAGAACATTTATTTATTTCGGGAACTGGAGAAGTGATTGAGCCAGATGATGGAATTTTAGCAATTGGTTCAGGTGGAATTATGCATTATCTGCAGGAAGAGCGCTTAAACAATATGCAGGTGAAACTTAACAGCGAAAGAAATAGCTAAAGCGGCTTTAGAAATAGCTTCTGAAATATGTGTATATACAAACAATAACATTATCGTGGAAGAGCTTATAAAGGAGGAGACGAGAACATGCAAAGAAAACGAATTTAACACCAAGACAAATCGTTGACAACTTAGATCAATATATTGTTGGACAAGAAGATGCAAAAAAAGCAGTTGCGGTAGCGCTTAAGAAATCGATACCGAAGATCAATTATTAGGTGAGAAACTGCGGAAGAAATTATTCCAAAAAATATATTAATGATTGGTCCAACAGGAGTTGGTAAAACGGAAATTGCAAGAAGAATTGCAAAGTTAGTTGGTGCTCCATTTATAAAGGTGGAAGCGACTAAATTTACGAAGTGGGTTATGTTGGTCGGATGTTGAATCAATGGTAAGGGATTTAGTCGAAACATCTGTTCGAATGGTAAAAGAGGAAAGAATGAAGATGTGAAGGAACGGGCTGAAGAAAATGCCAACGCGATTGTTGAATTACTTGTCCCATCTGCAAAAAAAGCAAACAATATAAAAATCCATTGGAAATGATATTTGGAGGCGGAAATAATCCAAATGAGAACAAGAAGAAATCAAGAAGATTATACGTTATGAAACAAGAAAAATTGTGACAGAAAACTTGCTATGGAGATTTAGAAAATGAATTGGTCACAGTTGAAGTGGAAGAACAAACACCATCCATGTTTGATATGCTTCAAGGTTCGGGAATGGAACAAATGGGAATGAATATGCAAGATGTTGAGCAGCTTTATGCCAAAGAAAAAGAAAAAGCGAAAATTAACTGTAAGTGAGGCAGAAAAATATTAACAATGAAGAAGCGCAAAAACTAATTGATATGGATGAGGTAACTCAAGAAGCCATTATACGGGCAGAACAAACAGGGATTATTTTCATTGATGAAATCGATAAAATTGCGAGTAAAAATATGGAGGTTCTTCAGCAGATGTTTCCCGAGAAGGTGTGCAAAGGGATATTTTACCGATTGTAGAAGGATCAACAGTTGTAACGAAATATGGTTCTGTTAAAACAGATCATATTTTGTTTATTGCTGCTGGAGCTTTCCATATGGCTAAACCATCAGATTTAATACCTGAACTACAAGGGCGTTTTCCAATTCGTGTAGAACTAAAGAAACTAACAGTGGATGATTTTATAAGATTTTGATAGAACCGGATAATGCACTTATTAAACAATATAAAGCATTATTGGAAACAGAAGGTATAAAAATTGAATTTTCTGACGATGCTATTCGTAGAATTGCTGAAATAGCGTTTGAAGTGAATCAAAATACGGATAATATTGGTGCAAGACGATTTCATACAATATTAGAAAAACTATTAGAGGACTTATCATTTGAAGCTCCAGATATTACAATGGAGAAAATCACAATCACTCCCAATATGTAGATGATAAGCTCGGTGAGATTCTAAAAATAAAGATTTAAGTCAGTTTATTTTGTAAATTCAAATGTTTAGTGTATCTAAAACAATTAGTAAAATGTAAGAATATAACAATAAATTTAATAAGTTATAATTAGGAGGAAAAACAAATGGATTTACTTACAAAAACAAGAAAAATTAATGTATTATTACAAAAAGCTGCAGGAAAGCCAGTTAACTTCAAAGAAATGTCAGAAACATTAAGTGAAGTAATTGAGGCAAATGTATTCGTTGTTAGTCGCCGTGGAAAACTTTTAGGCTTTTCAATCAATCAACAAATTGAAAATGATCGCATGAAAAAAATGTTAGAAGATCGTCAATTTCCTGAAGAATATATAAAAGACCTATTGAGTATTCGGGAAACATCATCTAATCTTGATATAGAAAGTCAATATACTGCATTTCCTGTTGAAAATAAAGATTTATTCCGTGAAGGCTTAACAACAATTGTTCCGATTATTGGCGGCGGAGAACGTCTAGGAACATTAATTCTTGCTAGATTGGAAGAAGAATTTCAAGATGATGACTTAATTCTTGCTGAATACGGTGCAACGGTTGTTGGAATGGAAATTTTACGTGAAAAGTCAGAAGAAATTGAAGAAGAAGCTCGAAGCAAGGCGGTTGTTCAAATGGCGATTAGTTCATTATCCTATAGTGAGCTAGAAGCAATTGAGCATATTTTTGAAGAACTAAATGGCATGAAGGACTTTTAGTTGCATCAAAAATTGCTGACCGTGTAGGAATTACTCGTTCTGTCATTGTAAATGCTTTAAGAAAGCTAGAAAGTGCCGGTGTAATTGAATCTCGTTCCCTTAGGTATGAAAGGAACATATATTAAAGTTTAAATAACAAATTTCTTAGTTGAACTTGAGAAATTAAAATCAAACTAAGTCTCTAAATAACTCCAAATTTTCGGATGAATCATATCCTACCAAATACTTTTCAGGGGATTTTTATGTAGAAGATAATGAACATTGGAAATTGTTGATTGTCAGTGGACTTATGCTATAGTATTTCATGGTGTTAATACACACGCACATTGATTTAAACAAATGGTGCTGTATCTTACGATAGTTTTGTTTAAAAATGAGAGGAGCGGAGGAAAACCAAACCATAGGAGGAAAATAAAATGTCAGTCATTTCAATGAAACAATTGCTTGAAGCTGGTGTACATTTCGGACACCAAACTCGCCGTTGGAACCCAAAAATGAAGAAATATATTTTCACAGAGCGTAACGGTATTTACATTATCGACCTGCAAAAAACAGTTAAAAAAGTAGAAGAAGCTTATAACTGGGTGAAGAGCTTGCTGCAAACGGCGGAAATGTTCTTTTTGTTGGTACAAAAAAACAAGCTCAAGAATCTGTAAAAGAAGAAGCAGATCGTTCTGGTATGTACTATGTTAACCAACGTTGGTTAGGTGGTACATTAACAAACTTCGAAACAATTCAAAAGCGAATCAATCGTCTTAAAAGATATTGAAAGAATGGAAGAAGACGGAACTTTCGAAGTATTACCTAAAAAAGAAGTTAGTTCAACTTAAGAAAGAAATGAACGTCTTGAAAAATTCTTAGGCGGTATCAAAGAGATGAAAGGACTTCCAGATGCATTATTCATCATTGACCCTCGTAAAGAGCGTATTGCAGTTGCAGAAGCTCGTAAATTAAACATTCCGATCGTAGGAATTGTTGATACAAACTGTGATCCGGATGAAATTGATTAGTAATTCCAGCTAATGACGATGCAATTCGTGCGGTTAAACTTTTAACATGGTAAAATGGCAGATGCAATCCTTGAAGCAAAACAAGGCGAAGAACGAAGTTGAAGAAGAAGCAGCAGAAGAATGCTAATAAGTCTTTTTCAATTGAAGGTATAAAATATGTAATGCATGATCAAAAGTAATTTAAGAAATAAAGGTGATAAGAGGGAGTACCCTTTATCACCTTTTTTTAAAGACAGATGAAATCATGGTTTCGTAATGACAGGATCCATATAAGTACATAGTAAAATAAAGGAGGAAATCATAATGGCAATTACTGCGCAAATGGTAAAAGAATTACGTGAAAAAACAGGTGCAGGAATGATGGATTGTAAAAAAGCATTAACTGAAACAGATGGTGATATGGAAAAAGCAATTGATTGCTTACGTGAAAAAGGAATTGCTAAAGCTGCGAAAAAAGCAGATCGTATAGCTGCTGAAGGATTAACATATGTAGTAACTGAAGGAAACAGCTGTCATTCTTGAAGTAAACTCTGAAACAGATTCGTTGCAAAAAACGAAGATTTCCAAAACCTTGTTAAAGAATTAGCTAAACATCTTATTAGCTAACAAACCTGCTACTGTTGAAGAAGCTTTAGCGCAAACAATGGAAGATGGAGAAACTGTTGAAGACTATATTAATGCAGCAATTGCAAAAATTGGTGAAAAAATTACATTTCGTCGTTTTGACAGTTGTATCAAAAACGGATAACGATGCATTTGGTGCATACTTACATATGGGTGGACGTATCGGTGTATTAACAGTAGTTGAAGGAACAACTGATGATGATGTTGCTAAAGATATTGCCATGCATGTTGCTGCAATAAACCCTAAATATGTTTCTCGTGATGAAGTATCACAAGAGGAAGTTGAGCACGAGCGAGAAGTATTAACACAACAAGCATTAAACGAAGGAAAACCTGAAAAAATCGTTGAAAAAATGGTTGAAGGCCGTATTGGTAAATACTTTGAAGAGTATGTTTACTTGACCAAGCATTTGTTAAAAATCCTGATCAAAAGGTTGGCAGTTTGTAGAATAAAAGGAGCAACATTCGTGAAAATTTCGTTCGTTATGAAGTTGGCGAAGGAATGGAAAAGCGTGAGGAAAACTTCGCAGAAGAAGTAATGAATCAAATGAAAAAATAATATGAATTGACATTCTAGGGAACACTATGTGTTGACACTGTTTTTGATTAGGAAAGTATGTTTCTAGAAATTAGAAAAGTCTATTCGAGTGTGTTCCCTATTTTTAAAGAATCTTGATACAATATACATAAGGAGGTTACATATGAGCAGTCCTAAGTACAAACGTGTAGTATTAAAACTAAGCGGTGAAGCATTTAGCTGGAGAAAAGGATTTGGAATTAATCCAACTGTCATAAAATCGATCGCCAAACAAATTAAAGGAAATTGCTGAACTAGGTGTAGAAGTAGCCGTCGTTGTCGGTGGAGGAAATATTTGGCGGGGAAAAGTTGGCAGTGAAATGGGAATGGATCGAGCCAGTGCAGATTATATGGGGATGCTGGCAACGGTAATGAACTCCTTAGCACTTCAGGATAGCCTAGAACAAATAGGCATAGAAACCCGAGTCCAAACATCAATTGAAATGCGACAAGTTGCAGAACCATATATTCGTCGTCGGGCTATTCGTCATCTAGAAAAAAAACGAGTAGTAATTTTTGCAGCAGGGACTGGTAATCCATACTTTTCAACAGATACAACGGCTGCTTTAAGTGCAGCAGAAATTGAGGCGGAAGTGATCTTAATGGCCAAAAATAATGTTGATGGTGTCTATTCTGCTGATCCAAAAGTAGATAAGGATGCGGCTAAGTATGACGAGCTTTCCTATCTTGATTTATCAAAGATGGTTTAGCCGTAATGGATTCTACTGCTTCATCATTATGTATGGATAATGATATTCCACTAATCGTATTTTCCATTTATGGAAAAAGGAAATATAAAAAGAGCTGTTATGGGAGAAGCAATTGGAACTACAGTTAGGGGGAAATCTTAATGCCAAAACAACTTATAGCAAAAATGGAAGGTAACATGTCAAAAGCGGTACAAGCATACTCACGTGAACTTGCTAGTATCCGTGCTGGTAGAGCGAATGCTTCACTATTAGATAAGATCAATGTTGATTATTACGGTGTTCCAACTCCTATCAATCAACTAGCATCGATCTCTGTTCCAGAAGCTCGTCTTCTCGTTGTTCAACCATATGATAAATCTTCAATCGGTGATATCGAGAAAGCGATCTTAAAATCAGACTTAGGTGTTACTCCAAACAATGATGGTGAACTGCTTCGAATAGTTATCCCACAATTAACTGAAGAGCGTCGTAAAGAACTAGTTAAATTAGTGAAAAAAGAAGCAGAAAATGCAAAAGTCGCCATTAGAAATATTAGACGTGACGGTAATGATGAACTGAAAAAACTTGAAAAAAATGGCGAAATTACGGAAGATGAACTTCATAGTTATGGTGACGACATTCAAGCACTAACCGACAAGCACATTAAAGAAATCGACGCAATTGCAGCTGAAAAAGAAGAAGAAATAATGGAAGTATAAAGAAAAATTGAACAAACAATTCACCCGTACCATAGACAATGATGGTACGGGTATTTTATTCAAACATGCGAACTGCTATTGTTATCACTAATGTTAGTAATATTTTGTTTTAAAGAGATATCGAATGCCTTTTTTGGTATGATAGATAATGCGTTATGAAATTTTGAATGTAAGGATTTTCAAGTGGAGGACTTGCAATGTTAAATAAAATCAAGTTATGGAAAACCTCTAAAAACATAGATGATATAGATAAGCGAATCGAACAAATTAAAGTGCTCCCAATCCCTGAACATATTGCTATTATAATGGATGGAAATGGCAGATGGGCAAAAAAGAGGTCACTTCCAAGAGTTGCTGGACATCATGAGGGGATGAAAGTCGTTAGAAAAACGACTCGGCTTGCGAACCGACTCGGAATAAAGGTGTTAACTTTATACGCCTTTTCAACAGAAAACTGGAAGCGCCCAAAGCTCGAAGTCGATTATTTATTAAGACTGCCTGAAAAATTTTTAGACACTTATTTGCCTGAGTTGATAGAGGAAAATGTGCAAGTTCAAATGATGGGTTATAAAGAATCGCTCCCTAATCATACATTAGAGGCAGTAGAAAAAGCAGTGAATGCAACTGAAAATAATAATGGTTTAATCTTAAATTTTGCTTTAAACTATGGTAGTAGAGCAGAAATTATGGATGCGGTGAAAAAAGTCGCTGGAGATTTAAAAAATGGTATAATAAACGAAACAGATATTAATGAAAAAATATTTTCCAAATACTTGATGACACATCATTTGCATGACCCAGATTTATTAATTCGGACAAGTGGGGAAATTCGGCTAAGCAATTTTATGTTATGGCAGCTTGCATACACAGAGTTTTGGTTTACTGATGTATTGTGGCCAGATTTTAGTGAGGAAGAGTTTTTAGACGCGGTTGAAGCATTTCAAAATCGATCAAGAAGATATGGTGGTTTATAAAGTGAGGAGTCGAAGGCATGAAACAAAGAATCATTACAGCTACGGTTGCACTGGCAATATTTATACCAATCGTTATTTTAGGAGGAATTCCTTTTATTATATTCACCTATTTACTGGCAGCAATCGGCTTATATGAATTATTGAATATGAGAAAACAGCGTTTTATCTCCTTTCCAGGACTGTTATCGTTAGCAATTTTATGGATTATTTTATGGCCAAAAAAATATATTGAAGTAATCGAGCAATTTGGCATCACTAAGATTGAGTTTCTTCTTATTTTTGTTTTAATTTTTCTTACATATACAGTTTTATCAAAAAATACATTTACTTTCGATGATGTCGGTTTTTCCATTCTTAGCGCTTTATATGTAGGTGTTGGTTTTTATTTTTTGATAGAAACGAGAGAGGCTGGAATTACTTATGTTTTCTTCGCCCTTCTTTTGATATGGGCGACAGATACAGGTGCTTACTTTATCGGCCGTTCGCTCGGTAAGCGGAAACTTTGGCCTGCAATTAGCCCGAATAAAACAGTCGGTGGTGCACTTGGAGGAATTGTATCAGCCGTAGTCGTTATACTATTGTTTGCATTTTTCACAGATATTAGCGAACCTTTATTCAAAGTGATAGTTGTAACAATTATTTTATCTATTTTTGGACAAATAGGAGATTTAGTTGAATCAGCTTTAAAACGCCATTATGATGTAAAAGACTCCGGATTTATTTTGCCGGGTCATGGTGGGATTTTAGATCGTTTTGACAGTTTACTATTTGTATTGCCAATACTGCATTTTTTACAGTTTATATAATTGGAGTTGACAATAGATGAAGTATATAAGCTTGCTAGGAGCAACTGGTTCCATTGGGACACAAACATTAGATATTATTCGAGAACATCCTGAACAATTTAAACTAGTTGCCATTTCAGTTGGAAGAAATATGGAACGAACGAGGGAAATCATTCACGAGTTTTCACCGAAGCTAGTTTCGGTACAAATGAAAGAGGATTACGATCGTTTAAAAAATGAGTTCAGTGGAAAAATAAAGTTCACATATGGTAGTGATGGATTAATAGAAGTGGCTACTTATGAACAAGCAAATATTCTACTTAATGCCGTGATCGGAAGTGTTGGATTGGAGCCAACATTAAAGGCAATAAAAGAAAAGAAAACAATTGCTATTGCTAATAAAGAGACATTAGTAACAGCTGGACACTTAGTAATGGAAGAAGCAAGGGAAAATAATGTGACGATGCTCCCGGTAGATAGTGAACACTCGGCTATCTTCCAATGTCTCCAAGGCGAGAAGGAGAAAAATATTAACCGGCTTATTATTACGGCTTCAGGTGGAAGTTTTCGTGAGTTAAACCGTGATCAATTGAAAAATGTAACTGTTGAAGATGCATTAGATCACCCCAATTGGTCAATGGGAGCAAAGCTAACAATTGATTCGGCAACGATGATGAACAAAGGATTAGAAGTAATCGAAGCACATTGGCTATTTGGATTGCCATATGAAAAAATAGATGTTCTTTTGCATCGTGAGAGTATTATCCACTCATTAGTAGAATTTCATGATAAAAGTGTTATCGCCCAATTAGGGACTCCTGACATGCGCGTACCAATTCAGTATGCATTAACATACCCGGAGAGGTTACCATTAACATCCTCGGAATCGTTAGATTTGGCTAAGCTTGGAAGCTTGCATTTTCAACCGATGGATTATGATCGTTTTCGTTGTTTGCAATTTGCTTTTGAAGCTGGAAAAGAAGGCGGAACGATGGCAACAGTATTAAATGCGGCAAATGAAGTTGCTGTTCATGCGTTTTTAGAAAGAAAAATTCCTTTTTTAGAAATTGAATGGTTGATAGAAAAAGCATTGGAAAGGCATAATGGTATAAAACGCCCAGATTTAGATACGATACGTGCAGTTGATCGTGAAACACGGGAATATGTTAACACTCTCATCAGCTAAATTTAAAACAGGAGGTTTTGTTCTTGAGTACAGTGATAGCCTTTATTATTATTTTCGGTGCACTCGTATTTTTTCATGAACTAGGACATTTTATTTTTGCAAAACGGGCAGGTATACTAGTCCGTGAATTTGCTATTGGTTTTGGTCCTAAAGTATTTTCGTTTAAGAAAGAAGAAACACTTTATACAATCAGGCTCCTTCCACTTGGTGGATATGTGATGATGGCCGGGGAAGACCCGGAGATGATCGAGTTAAAGCCTGGTTACCGGATAGGTCTTATTTTAAATGATGAGGAAATTGTTCAAAAAATTATCGTAAATGGAAGAGAACGTTATCAGCATGCACGTGTCTTTGAAGTTGAAAGTGCTGATCTTGAACATGATCTATATATTCGGGGTTATGAGGAAGACGAGGAAGAAATACTAAAAACATATCGTATATCTAAAGAGGCTGTCATTGTCGATGATCAAGTAGAATCCCAAATTGCACCGTGGGACCGACAATTTGGTTCAAAAACTTTAGGGCAACGAACGATGACCATATTTGCTGGTCCAATGATGAACTTCGTATTAGCAATCGTTATTTTAACTATTTTAGCGATGATTCAAGGTGTTCCTGTAGATGAACCTAAATTAGGGAAGTTAACAAGTGATGGCGCAGCAATCGAGGCCGGATTCAAAGAGGGAGATACTGTCATCAGTATCGACGGTGGTGAAGTTTCCAGCTGGATGGATATTGTTCAAGTCATTCAAAAACATCCTGGCGAAGAGTTGCAATTCACGATTGATCGTGATGGAAAGATAATTGAGATCCCAGTGACGCCAAAGGCCGAAAAAGTAGAAGATGAAGAAATTGGGTTGATTGGTGTTCATAGTCCAGTTGAAAAATCAACCTTAAAAATAGCGACTTATGGAATAGAAGAAACTTATCGTATTACAGTAGCCATTTTTAAAATTCTTGGCACACTTATCACTGGCCAATTTTCTATCGATATGCTTGCTGGCCCTGTTGGTATTTACGAAGCCACAGAGACGGTTGCCAAATCAGGTGTACTCTATTTAATGAAATGGGGAGCATTTTTAAGTATTAACTTAGGTATTATGAATTTACTACCTATTCCAGCACTTGATGGCGGTCGATTAATGTTTTTTGCGCTTGAAGCATTAAGAGGGAAACCAATTGATCGCCAAAAAGAAGGATTAGTGCATTTTATTGGTTTTGCACTGTTAATGTTATTAATGATCCTCGTTACTTGGAATGACATTCAACGCTTTTTCTTATAAAGCTTAGTGATACATTATAAAGGGGTGTGCATAACGAATGAAGCAAAGTATGACATTTATTCCAACGATGAGAGATGTACCAGCTGATGCGGAAATTAAAAGTCACCAGCTGTTATTACGAGCGGGATTTATTCGGCAAATATCAAGTGGGATATATAGCTACTTACCGCTTGGGTTCAAAGTATTGAAAAAAATTGAAACGATTATAAGAGAAGAATTAGAAAAAATTGGTGCTGTTGAGTTATTGATGCCAGCACTCCAACAAGCAGAACTATGGCAAGAATCTGGACGTTGGTATAGTTATGGACCAGAACTAATGCGGTTAAATGATCGTCATAATCGCGAGTTCGCACTCGGACCAACTCATGAAGAAGTAATTACAACACTTGTAAAAGAAGTGAAATCATATAAGCGTTTACCACTAACGTTGTATCAAATTCAAACAAAGTTCCGCGATGAAAAACGACCGCGATTCGGATTATTACGTGGCCGAGAGTTTGTCATGAAAGATGCTTATTCTTTTCATGCTTCACAGGAAAGCTTAGATACAATATATGAAAAAATGTATGAAGCTTACTCGCAAATTTTCCGTCGTTGTGGCTTGAACTATCGGGCAGTTATAGCTGACTCAGGTGCGATAGGTGGAAAAGATACAAAAGAATTTATGGTATTATCTGATATTGGTGAGGATACAATCGCTTATTCTGATCGTTCTGATTATGCTGCTAATATTGAAATGGCTCCGGTGTTAAAAACAGATGAAAAATCAGATGAACAAGAAAAAACAATAGAAAAAGTAGAAACGAAAAATCAAAAAACAATTGAAGAAATAACGCGCTTTTTAGATGTCGAAGCATCTCGTTGCATAAAAACACTATTATTTAAAGTAGACGATCAATATGTTGTCACACTTGTGAGAGGCGACCATGATATTAATGACATTAAAGTAAAGAATAAGTTAGATGTTACGAATGTTAGACTAGCAACTCCCGAAGAAACGAAAGAAGTGCTCGGTTGTAGTATTGGTTCTTTAGGCCCAGTGGGATTGAAGCCGAAAGAAAAGCTAACAGTAATTGCGGATCATGCAGTGAAAAACATGGTTAATGCTGTTTGTGGGGCAAACGAAGAAGGTTTTCATTACATAAATGTAAATATTGAGCGTGACTTCCATGTTGATCAATATGCTGATCTTCGTTTTATTCAAGAAGGTGACCCATCACCTGATGGCCGTGGCACAATCCGTTTTGCTGAAGGAATTGAAGTAGGTCATATATTTAAACTTGGAACGAATTATAGTGAACCGATGAGCGCTAACTTTTTGGATGAAAATGGTCGTCCACAGCCAATGATCATGGGATGCTATGGAATCGGTGTTTCTCGCACACTTGCTGCTGTAGCTGAGCAGAATAACGATGAAAATGGCTTTGTATGGCCAGTAAACCTTGCTCCATTTGATATCCATTTGATTCCGATCAATTTGAAGGATGAACATCAGGCAAAACTGACGGAAGCTTTATATACAACCTTAAAAAAGCATCGTTTCGATGTACTAATGGACGACAGAACCGAAAGACCAGGTGTAAAATTTGCCGATTCAGATCTTATCGGGTTACCTATACGAATTACAGTTGGTAAAAAAGCATCCGAAGGAATCGTTGAAGTGAAAGTTCGAAAAACTGGTGAAATGATTGAAGTAGAGAAAGACGAGTTAATAGTAAAATTACAGGAGATATTTCATTCATTAGAAAAATAATTATAAAGGTACCTAAATGTGGGTACCTTTTATCATGTTACTATGATCTATAACCAATTCATTCCTGCTCTACGAAATGAGTGGATGAAAAGATACTAATTTAAAAGAAATGGATGGGAGAGAGGGAAATGGTAGACAATCCCGCCGTTAAAAAAGAACGTTTTCAACTATTATTACAGCAATTAAAACTTACTGACGACTCGATTGTACCTTATTTTCATCAGGCGGAAATTGAGAAACTTGTTGTTGAACGTCATTCACGAAAATGGCATTTTCATTTTCTATTCAAACAGATACTTCCATACAACATTTATATGACATTCACAAAACAATTAGTGCAAAGTTTTCAACATATTGCTAACGTTCGTTTTTCAATTCAAGTGAAAGACCAACAAGTCTCTGAAAAGAACTTACAAGACTATTGGAATGATTGCTTACAACAAATAGATGGTATCTCTCCGTTGTTATTATCTTTATTACAAAAGCAATTACCGAGCATAAAAGGAAACAAGCTTATGTTAAAAGCTCGGAATGACACGGAGGCAAGAACATTAAAGGAGAAATACGGAGAAATCATTTCGCAAATTTACCAAAGCTATGGGTTTCCGGCATTCATTATCGAAGCTACGGTTGTAGAACAGACTGCAAGTAATGATTACGCAAAATTTATTGAAGCAAAAAAGCAAGAAGATGAAGCACATGCTAAGCAGGCAGTGCAAGAAATGCAAAAGCGTGCAATGGAAAAGGAACAAGGAAAAGTACCTAGTTCTGGGCCATTGCACATTGGTTCAGCAATTAATAACGACGAAATGATTAAGCTCGAAGATATTATCGATGAAGAGCGTAGGGTAGCGATTGAAGGCTATATTTTTTCTGCGGAAACGAGAGAACTGCGAAGTGGACGAACATTATTGATTATTAAACTAACAGATTACACGGATTCCATTTTAGTGAAAATGTTTTCACGTGGGAAAGATGATGCTGCATTATTCCATCAAATTGAAGAAGGTATGTGGATCCGTGCTCGTGGTAGTATTCAAACTGACACATTTGTTCGTGATCTAGTGATGATTGCACAAGATATAATGGAAATAAAGCCGGTGCAAAGACATGATCTTGCTCCAGAAAATGAAAAACGTGTGGAATTACACCTGCATACACCGATGAGTCAAATGGATGCTGTCTCTTCTGTTGGAGAGCTTGTGGAACAGGCAAAAAAATGGGGCCATCAAGCGATTGCGATCACCGACCATGCTGTTGTCCAAGCTTTTCCAGAAGCGCATAATGCGGGAAAAGAACATGGGATGAAGATTTTATACGGACTTGAAGCAAACCTTGTCGATGATGGAGTCCCAATTGCATATAATGATGCACATCGTTTATTAGCAGATGATACCTTTGTCGTTTTTGACGTTGAAACAACTGGTTTGTCAGCTGTCTATGACCAAATCATCGAACTGGCGGGGGTGAAAATAAAAAACGGAGATATTGTTGATCGTTTTGAAGCATTTGCTAATCCAGGTCACCGTCTTTCCGCTACAACTATCGAGCTAACTGGAATAACCGATGAAATGATTAAAGATGCAAAGAGACCTGAAGAAGTAGTAAAGGATTTTTATGAGTGGACAGCAGATGCTATCTTTGTTGCTCATAATGCTTCATTTGATATGGGTTTCTTAAATGCTAGTTATGAAGCAATTGGCTTAGGAAAGGCGAAAAATCCCGTTATTGATACGTTAGAACTAGCTCGCTTTTTATATCCCCAATTTAAAAATCATCGATTAAACACATTAGCTAAACGTTTTGATATTGATCTTACACAGCATCACCGAGCAATCTATGATGCGGAAGCAACAGGATATCTCTTTTTAAAGTTTCTCAAAGATGCAGAGGAAAGAGGAATTTTCTATCATGATCAATTTAACGACTTTATTGGTGAGGGAGACGCTTATAAGAGAGCACGCCCAATGCACTGTACATTATTAGCAAAAAATCAAGTTGGTTTAAAGAACCTTTATCAGCTCGTCTCCACTTCACATGTCGACTATTTTTATCGTGTGCCTCGTATTCCACGTTCTCGTTTAAATAAATATCGAGAAGGAATATTAATAGGTTCTGGTTGTGATAAAGGCGAAGTATTTGAAGCGATGATGCAAAAAGGAATGGAAGTGGCAGAGAAAAAAGCGAGCTTTTATGATTTTTTGGAAGTTCATCCAAAGCCTGTGTATGCACCGTTATTAGAAATGGATCTCATCCAGAATGAAGAAAAATTAGAGGAGATTATCACCAATATCGTGAATTTAGGAGAGCGCCTTGATATTCCTGTTGTTGCAACGGGAAACGTTCATTATTTACATCCAACAGATAAAGTTTATCGGAAAATCCTTGTCCGCTCGCAAGCTGGTGCAAATCCGTTGAATCGTCACAAGCTACCTAATGTTCACTTTCGCACGACGGATGAAATGCTCGCCGAATTTTCTTTTTTAGGAGAGGAAAAGGCAAAAGAAATTGTTGTAACTAATTCCCAAAAAGTTGCTGATAGCATAGAATCGAATCAAGCCAATTAAAGATGAATTATATACACCTAAAATTGATGGTGCGGAAGAAGAAGTACGAAAAATGAGTTATGATCGAGCAAAAATCGATCTATGGTGATCCATTACCGGAGATTGTTGCAAACCGATTAGAAAAAGAATTAAAAAGTATTATTGGTCACGGGTTTGCAGTGATTTATTTAATTTCTCATAAACTAGTAAAAAAATCACTAAATGATGGGTATTTAGTTGGATCACGGGGTTCTGTAGGTTCTTCTTTTGTTGCGACAATGATGGAAATAACAGAAGTGAATCCACTTCCTCCCCATTATATCTGTCCTAAGTGTAAACACTCATACTTTTTCGATGACGGTTCTGTTGGTTCTGGATTTGACTTACCAGAAAAAGAGTGTCCACAATGCGGTACAATGTACCAAAAGGATGGACATGATATTCCGTTTGAAACATTTCTCGGCTTTAAAGGTGATAAGGTTCCCGATATTGATTTGAACTTTTCAGGAGAATATCAGCCGAAAGCCCATCATTATACGAGAGAATTATTTGGTGAAGATTATGTTTATCGTGCAGGTACCATTGGTACGGTTGCTAATAAAACAGCCTTCGGTTTTGTAAAGGGATATATGCAGGATAATGATTTAACATTCGAGGAGCAGAGATTGATCGTCTTGTACAAGGATGTACAGGTGTAAAACGAACCACTGGGCAACATCCAGGAGGAATTATTGTCGTCCCTGATTATATGGATATATATGATTTTTCGCCGATTCAATATCCAGCAGATGACCGTCATCGGAATGGAAAACGACACATTTTGATTTTCATTCCATTCAAGATAATATTATTAAAACTAGATATTCTCGGACATGATGATCCAACGGTCATTCGGATGTTACAGGATTTAAGCGGTATTGATCCAAAGACAATTCCGACAGATGATCCTGAAGTAATGAAAATTTTTAGTGGTCCAGAACCTTTAGGTGTTACTGAAGAACAAATTATGTGTAAAACAGGCACACTAGGAATTCCAGAGTTTGGTACACGATTTGTCCGTCAAATGCTTGAGGATACTAAACCGACAACTTTTTCTGAACTTGTCCAAATATCAGGTCTTATCCCATGGTACTGATGTTTGGCTTGGAAATGCCCAAGAACCTTATTCAAAATGGAACATGTACATTGTCCGAAGTAATCGGTTGTCGTGATGATATTATGGTGAATTTAATTTATCAAGGACTCGAACCTTCACTTGCTTTCAAAATTATGGAGTTCGTCCGTAAAGGAAGAGGATTAAAGCCGATGAATGGGAAGAGGAAATGCGCAAAAATGAATGTGCCGGAATGGTACATTGATTCCTGTAAAAAAATAAAATATATGTTCCCGAAAGCGCATGCGGCTGCATATGTATTAATGGCTGTTCGAATTGCGTATTTTAAAGTGCATTATCCATTATATTATTATGCTGCATATTTTACTGTTCGTGCGGAGGATTTCGAATTAGAAGCGATGTCGCGGGTTCAGAGGCATTCGTCGAAAATCGAGGAAATTAATGCAAAAGGAATGGATGCAACTGCAAAAGAAAAAAACTTGCTCACTGTCTTGGAACTCGCCCTTGAAATGTGTGAGCGAGGGTTTAAATTTCAACCGGTCGATTTATACCGTTCACAAGCTACTGAATTTGTTATAGATGGAGACTCGTTAATACCACCATTTAATGCAATTCCAGGTCTTGGGACGAGCGCTGCCCAAAATATAGTTCAGCACGTAAAAAAGGAGAGTTTTTATCAAAAGAAGATTTACAACAGAGAGGCAAAGTATCCAAAACTGTTATAGAATATCTTGAAAAACAAGGATGTTTAGACGGACTGCCAGAAAAAAATCAGCTTTCTCTTTTCTAATTGATTGTATAGAGGAGAGTGAACAAGAAAACTTTCTTTTAAGTGATAACAGAGTTCGGTAATATACAGGCCACCTTTTCTATGTGGCCTGTTTATTTTTCATATAACTTTTTCAGATGAAAAAATCGATGTTTTATTGAATGAACTATATCACTATCACTTACTTTATTTGCAATATATACTTGATTATGATATATTTTTATTGGAAATACTACGGATAACTCTCTGATTAACAAAGAGTGGGCACCCCCCACTCTTTCGTGTTGTTGCAGGAAAATATTGTTGCAATGGACGTAAACATCCAGGAGGATATATATGAGTAAAGTAAGAAAGTAGCGAAAGACTTAGTCACACCAATTTTAGAAGAGATGCAGCTTGAACTAGTTGACATAGAGTATGTAAAGGAAGGAAAAGACTGGTTTCTGCGCTTATTCATTGATAAAGATGGTGGCGTTGACATTGCTGAATGTGGAGTTGTTAGCGAGAAATTGAGTGAGAAACTCGATGAAGTTGATCCAATTACCCATAATTATTTTTTAGAGGTGTCGTCACCTGGTGCTGAACGCCCATTAAAAAAAGAGAGTGATTTCAAAAAAGCAATTGATAAAAATGTGCATATTAAAACATATGAACCGATCGATGGTTCTAAAACATTTGAAGGAAAGTTGCTTGACTTTGATGGCGAAACAGTCATTGTTGAAATAAAAATAAAGACACGTAAGAAAACAGTTGAAATTCCTTACGGCAAAGTGGCAAAAGCACGTTTGGCCGTATCGTTTTCCTAAAAGATGATACCAATTAGTCACAGGTTTTTTGTCACTTATGTTCTCTATGAAAGGAGATGAACATTTATGAGCACTGAATTATTTGATGCTCTTACTTTGTTGGAAAAAGAAAAAGGTATTTCTCGTGATGTTATTATTGAAGCAATTGAAGCTGCACTCATATCTGCCTACCGAAGAAATTTTAATCAAGCTCAAAATGTTCGGATTGATATTGACTTGGAAGTAGGTACTATGCGAGTGTTAGCTCGTAAAGAAGTCGTCGAAGAAGTAAATGATTCCCGACTGGAAATATCATTGGAAGAAGCGAGAAAAATAAATCCAGTCTATGAAATAGACGATATTGTTGAAATCGAAGTAACTCCTAAAGATTTCGGAAGAATAGCAGCTCAAACAGCAAAACAGGTTGTAACGCAGAGAGTAGGGAAGCGGAACGAGGAATTATTTATTCGGAATTTGTTGACCGTGAAGATGATATTATGACCGGGATTGTCGAACGAAAAGACTCCCGTTTTATATACGTTAGTCTTGGCAAAATTGAAGCGCTCCTTTCACAAAATGAGCAAATGCCAAATGAAACATATAAACCTCATGATCGGATAAAAGTGTATATTACAAAGGTTGAAAAAACAACAAAAGGTCCACAAATATTTGTTTCACGAACACATCCTGGACTTTTAAAACGTTTGTTTGAAATTGAAGTGCCGGAGATATACGATGGAACTGTAGAAATTAAATCCGTTGCTCGTGAAGCAGGCGATCGTTCAAAGATATCAGTTCATACAGACAATCCAGAAGTGGATCCAGTCGGGGCATGTGTTGGTCCTAAAGGAGCACGTGTGCAAGCAATTGTCGATGAACTTAAAGGGGAAAAAATTGATATTGTTGAATGGTCTGCTGACCCGGAGGTATTTGTTGCTAATGCTTTAAGTCCATCTAAAGTTCTAGAAGTGATTGTTGACGAAGAAGAAAAAGCAACAACAGTAATTGTTCCGGACCACCAGCTTTCTTTAGCGATTGGAAAACGGGGTCAAAATGCTCGTTTAGCTGCAAAACTGACAGGTTGGAAGATTGATATCAAAAGTGAAACGGATGCCCGTGAATTAGGTATTTATCCTTCTGAATCAACTTGCCCTTTTTTCAGATAAGGATAGGGAAGAGACAGAAGAAGATAATGAAACAGAAGAACTTTTTTCACTTCCTGAAGAAGATAACGAATAAGGGGTGAGTAATCATGTCAAAAAGAAAGAAAAAAAATCCCAATGCGAAAATGTATTGTTACAGGTGACATGAAACCAAAAAAGGAGCTTATTCGGATCGTACGATCAAAAGAAGGCGAAGTTTCCCTTGATCCAACCGGTAAAAAATCAGGAAGAGGAGCTTACCTTTCAAAAGATAAAGAAATTATTTTAGCAAGCAAAAAAAAAAAACATATTAGCAAACCAGTTAAAGGCTGAAATTGATCCATCTTTATATGACGAAATATTAATTTTCGTTGAAAGGAGAAGCTAATATAATGAAACAAAATAAATGGATGTCATTGCTTGGTTTGGCAAATCGAGCGCAGAAAGTAATTTCGGGTGAAGAATTAGTACTAAAAGAGATTAGAACGGTAAAGTAAAGCTTGTTCTTTTATCAGAAGATGCTTCTAAAAATACGAAAAAAAAATGATCAGACAAATGCACATTATTATCATATTCCTTTTAAATATGTAGAACAATCGATACATGCTCGGAAAAGCAATCGGCAAAGAGGCAAGAGTAGTCGTAGCAGTACGGATGCAGGATTTGCCAAAAAGCTGCTAACCTTGCTCGATGAATTTTAGTGGGGGTGAACGTATGAGTAAAATGCGTGTATATGAATATGCAAAAAAGAAAAATATTTCTAGTAAAGATGTTATTAGAAAAGTTAAAAGAAATGAATATAGAGGTTTCAAATCATATGTCGACAATTAGATGGGGAGACAATTGTAAACTTGATTCGCTATTTAAATGATAAGCAAAATAGCGCGAGCAACAAGCAATCATAAGGAGTCCAAGCAAAATGAAGATCAAGACAACTAAAAAGCGAAACCAACAAAGCAAACAGACGAAAAGGAACAGTCAAGAAGCAGACAAAGAAGCTCCAAGTAAAACAAACAGTAAAAGCCAAAGTTCGGCTAAAAACGACAAAGGAAAACAGACTAAGAAAAAGGAAAATAGAGGAACGGAAACAAAGCTAGAAAAAATAAACAAAAATCAAACAGCACAACAGCCAGCAACATAGCCAAATTAAGAAAAAGAACTTCCGGAAAAAATTACTTTTAGTGAGTCTTTAACAGTAGCTGAGATTAGCAAAGAAACTTCATCGTGAACCATCTGAAATCATTAAAAAGTTATTTATACTCGGTGTAATGGCAACAATTAATCAAGACCTAGACAAAGATGCGATTGAAATAATTGCTGCTGAATACGGAGTTGAGGTAGAAGAAGAAATTCAAGTCGATAAACTGATTTTGAAGTATATTTCGCAGAAGATGCACGAAGAAGAATTAATTGAAACGACCAGCTGTTGTTACAATCATGGGACATGTTGACCATGGTAAAACAACATTACTTGATTCATTAGACAATACAAAAGTAACAGGGGAGAAGCAGGTGGAATTACCCAACATATCGGTGCCTATCAAATCGAAGAAATGATAAAAAAATTACATTCCTCGATACACCGGGACATGCCGCATTTACGACAATGCGTGCGCGAGGTGCGCAAAGTAACGGATATTACCATTTTAGTCGTCGCAGCTGATGATGGTGTTATGCCACAAACAGTTGAAGCGATCAACCATGCAAAAGCTGCTGAAGTGCCAATTATTGTTGCGGTCAATAAAATTGATAAACCAACTGCAAATCCTGATCGTGTCATGCAAGAATTAACAGAACATGGACTTGTTCCAGAAGATTGGGGCGGAGATACAATTTTTGTACCGATTTCTGCCTTAACGGAGAAGGAATCGATCAACTTGCTTGAAATGATTTTACTTGTTAAGTGAAGTGGAAGAATATAAAGCAAATCCAAATCGAAATGCTATCGGAACGGTCATTGAAGCCCAGCTTGATAAAGGACGAGGTCCAGTCGCAACATTACTCGTGCAAAATGGTACATTAAAAGTTGGAGATCCAATCGTTGTCGGAAACACATTTGGACGTGTTCGTGCAATGGTGAATGATATGGGTCGACGTGTCAAAGAAGCGGGACCATCAACTCCAGTTGAAATTACAGGTTTAAATGACGTACCACAGGCCGGAGATCGATTTATCGTCTTTAAAGATGAAAAAACAGCCCGTCAAGTCGGGGAAACACGTGCACAACAAGCATTGCAAGCTACAACGTGGTGAAAAATCACGTGTAAGTCTTGATAACTTGTTTGAACAAATGAAACAAGGCGAAATGAAAGAGCTTAATATTATTATTAAAGCGGATGTTCAAGGTTCAGCAGAAGCACTTGCTGCATCACTTGCAAAAAATTGATGTTGAAGGAGTAAAATTAAAATTATCCATTCAGGCGTGGGTGCAATTACTGAATCAGATATTACTCTAGCAGCAGCTTCTAATGCCATTGTTATTGGTTTTAATGTTCGTCCGGATAACAATGCAAAACGTGCAGCTGAATCTGAAAAAGTAGATATTCGTCTTCATCGTATTATTTACAATGCGATTGAAGAAATCGAATCAGCGATGAAAGGGATGCTTGATCCTGAATATGAAGAAAAAATTATCGGTCAAGCAGAAGTTCGTCAAACATTTAAAGTATCAAAAATTGGAACGATTGCAGGTTCATATGTAACGGATGGAAAAATTACTCGTGATAGCGGCATTCGTTTAATTCGTGATGGAATTGTCATCTATGAAGGTGAAATCGATGACGTTAAAACGATTCAAAGATGATGTAAAAGAAGTGAGCCAAGGATATGAATGTGGAATCACGATTAAAAACTTTAATGATATTAAAGAAGGCGACATTATCGAAGCATATATAATGGAAGAAGTTGAACGTACATGATCGTGGTATTGCTGAATGTGAATGTATCAATTTATAATGCCCAATCCTTAAAAGAAAAACGAGCAGTATTGCAGCGGAGTTTTAACACGACTAAAGCAAAAGTATCAATGTTTCCATTGCTGAAGTCGATTATCAGGATGTGTGGCAACGGACAAAAATTGCTATTGTCACTGTGGCCTCATCTCGGAAAACGGCTGAAAGGGAATTGCAACATGCCATTAAATTTCTTGATTCTTTTCCGGAATGGGAAGGACGATACGATGAATGGCAATAACATTATGAATGGCTGTAATAGAGAGGTGTTATAGATGAGCATACGCGCCAATCGTGTCGGTGAACAAATGAAGAAAGAGCTGGAGAAATTATCGGCCGTAAATTAAAAGATCCAAGAATCGGTTTTGTCACTGTTACAGATGTAGAAGTCACAGGAGATCTTCAACAGGCCAAAGTCTATATTTCTGTACTAGGTGATGATAAACAAAAAGAAGATACATTAAAGGACTTGAAAAAGCAAAAGGATTTATTCGTTCGGAGATTGGTCAGCGAATCCGGTTACGCAAAACACCAGAAATCACTTTTGAATATGATGAATCAATCGAGTATGGAAACCGTATCGAATCGATCATCAAAAAGCTTCATGAAGAAGATGAATAATCAAGCAAGATGATTCATAAATGAAGAAGGCCGTACACTTAATAGGTGTTACGGCTTCTTTTTGAAAATAGATGAATAAGGTTTATAAGGAGGCTTTTATATGGATGGAATCTTACCTTTATGGAAGCCAAAAGGAATGACTTCTCACGATTGTGTGTTTAAAATTCGTAAAATTACTGAAATTGAAAAAAGTAGGGCATACCGGAACATTAGATCCTGATGTAACAGGTGTTCTATCCATATGCTAGGAAAAGCAACAAAAATAGCTGAATATATATCGAATGCTGGGAAGGAATATATTGGAGAAATAGATGATCGGCTTTTCAACGATTACAGAAGATGCATCAGGTGCTTTATTAGAAAAAAAGCCAGTTAGTGAAAGTGATTCAACGTGAAAAAATAGAAGCTGTGCTTCAATCATTTATTGGTGAGATTACGCAAACACCACCGCTCTATTCTGCTGTAAAAGTAAAAGGGAAACGTTTATACGAATATGCACGCGAAGGAATTGAAGTAGAAAGACCAACGAAAAAAGTACAAATTTATGATCTACAATTAATAGAAAAAGCTTCTGCTCTAAAAGACGGAACATTTTCTTTCAAGATTGGGTTCATTGCAGCAAAGGACTATATATAAAACATTAGCTGTTATGATTGGTGAAAAGCTAGGTTATCCAGCCCATTTGGCACAACTAGAGCGTATTTCTTCGGGGCCATTTAAAAAAGAAGAAAGTGTGACATTTGCGCAAAATAGAAGAACATCTATCAAAAAATACATTACGTCATATCATTTTACCATTAGAAATGGTCTTTCTCATTTGCCCAAACATTCGATAGATGATAAATTAACAAAGAAAGTGAAAAATGGAGCAGTTTTAACACTTCCAGACTGGTGGCCGGTGAAAGAATCAGAAGTTGTCTTATATCATCAACAAAAAGCGATTGCTATCTACGCAAAATACCCAATAAAAAAACACTATATTAAACCAGTGAAAGTGTTACAGATCGATTAGTATAGGAATTAGGTGAAATAGTATGAAAGTAATAGCTTTGCATCATCCTCATTCATTTAACAAAGACGATTTTCCACAAATGGTATTAGCACTTGGTTTTTTTGATGGTGTCCATCGCGGACATCAGGAAGTCATTCAAAGTGCAAAAAACGTCGCATTGGAAAAAAAATTAAAAATGGGTGTCATGACCTTTGATCCACATCCATCGGTTGTACTTAGCAAGACGAGCAAACAAGTAAAATATATCACACCATTAGATGATAAAATAGCTAGGATGAAAACATTGGGGGTGGACTATTTATTTATCGTACGCTTTACATCAAAATTTGCAAGCTTGGAACCTCAAGCATTCATCGATCAATATATTATCGGTTTAAATGTAAAACATGTTACAGCTGGTTTTGATTATACATATGGAAAAAAAGGTAAAGGAACAATGGAAACATTACCTGACCATTCACGAGGGCAATTTTCTATCATACAGTAGGTAAACTTGCGAAAATAATAAGAAAATTAGTTCCACCTATATTAGAAAATCATTAAGAGAAGGTCAATTAACAGAAGTAACAAACCTATTAGGTCGTTTTTATACGACAAAAGGTACAGTCATTCAAGGGGAAAAGTGTGGGCGAAAAATTGGCTTTCCAACAGCAAATATTCAATTGAATGCTGATTATATCATCCCTAAGACAGGTGTATATGCTGTACGCATATTTGTCAATAATAGCTGGTATCACGGTGTATGTAATGTAGGATATAAACCGACATTTAAACATCCGGATGAATACACATTATCCATTGAAGTACACATTTTTGATTTCCATGCATCTATTTATGGAGAAGAAGTTGAAATTGAATGGCATCAGCGCATTCGCGATGAAAAAAAGTTTAATGGAGTAGAAGCACTCATTAAGCAGATTTCTGCTGATAAGGACATAGCAGCTCAATACTTTGCTCAGTTATAACCTTGCTAATTTTGTTTAAAAGTAGTATGCTATTACTCGTAATTAGAACCTTTGCTTGGCAAAACGATTCACCAACGTTTGCTCGGTTATAGGGGATTAACATGCAGGAGGTGATATGAATGGCACTAACTCAAGAGCGTAAAAATGAAATTATTAACAAATATAAAATTCACGAAAATGACACTGGATCACCAGAAGTCCAAATTGCTATTCTAAGTGAAGAAATTAATAATTTAAACGAACATTTACGTACGCATACAAAAGACCACCATTCTCGTCGTGGTTTAATGAAAATGGTAGGTAAACGCCGTAATCTTTTAACATACCTACGTAATAAAGATGTTCAGCGCTATCGCAGTTTGATTGACAAACTTGGTTTACGTAGATAATGAATATCCATCATGGTAAAAGCGGGAGAATCTCCCGC
>CAVVKR010000057.1:0-20082 GCA_963748745.1 uncultured Bacillaceae bacterium
TTGCTAAATCCCGTTATATAGACAGCTGACTTTTAATTGTTTTTTCCTGACTGGACATTTTAAGGCCAATTATTCCTATAATCTCACTACTGCAGCCAAGAAACACATAACCATCCCATGTTTATACAACTCCTTCGTCATTTTTCCTCTCTTTTCCATCAGCTAGTTTTAAACCGATTATCTCCTGTTACTAAACTACGATAAATAAAATCTTCCCTGCACTAAACTATCACCGAAAGAAAACATCCATGAAAGCTGTTCCGATAGTTCCTATTCCAGCAAAAATAGCATAGACATACAGTTGGGGACTCTCACAAGCTTTTGTTAAGTAATGAAAATCAACAAAAATAAATAACACAATAAATAGCCAATGCCACCACGCACTGGCAACATTAAAGCCAAAAATCCACACTAATTCAAAAAAACTTGTTAGGCCAACATATATCCATGCCTTATTCATCAAATCATCCTTCCTTATAATGACTGTCATTTATTTTAATCAAAAAAAATAAACCTACATGATATTTAGGCCATTTTCCACACCTAGTGCATAATTAAAAAAAAAGCACTTCGGTTTCTGGATAAGTGCTTGATCCTCTTGTTGTAGTTACAGAAAAAACTTGTTCCGCTGCGGACTCAATAAGACCAATGACCAACTTTGATGTATGTTCCACATGCAAAAAAGACGTTCGGATCATTCCATTCATTTGTGCTTCCTCTAACAATTGACTCCATCCATGAATAAAATGGTTCATAAACGCTTTCCCATTGCTTTAGATGTTCAGTCGATGCAAGTCCCGTATAAATGAGGGCAAGAACCTCTCGATATTCCTCTGTCACAGAAAAAATAGCTTCAACAATTTGTTCAAGCTTCATTGCAAACGGCGCATCATTTTCTACTCTACTCTTGACAACTTCGATCGTTTTTTTCTACCATGACTTCCGCTATCGCTGGCATCACTACATCTAGATGGAAAATACAAAATAATACGGTGCCTTGAGCAATACCAGCTCGTTTCACGATATCAGAAATCTTCGTTTTCAATTCCTTTTCTTGGAACATTTCAATCGCAGCATAAACAATCTTATCTTTTTTATTCATCACCTAAATCCTTCCATAATTAATGACTGAACATCATTCATTTAACTATAGACGATTATTTGTCAAAATAGTCGACCAAATATACGGTGAATATCTTGTTCTATATGATAAGCGTTGTAATGGATGCAATAGCGGAAAGCATCATTGCGAAAAGACCTGTTGATACTTTCTGAATACCCGGTACCACCATCGTTATTAGACAACTTTTGGACCATTGAGATTTTTATAGATATTCTCACCTATCATACCTTAAAATAATATTTGACGAATACTTTCTATTGCTATATTCTTAAAATTTAGGTATTTTAATACATTGGTTAGGAGAGAGGTAAAATGGAAATACGCCATTTAACAGAACAAGAGTTGCCAAACACTAGCTACTTATTAAATGAATATCGTAAATTTTATGAACAACCTTCTGATTTAAAGGCTGCAACTGGATTTTTAAAAGAGCGGCTAAATAATAAAGATTCTATCGTTTATATCGCTATGATCGGAGATGATGTAGTCGGTTTTGTACAGCTTTACCCTACGTTTTCAACAGTCAATTTAAAAGTGGCTTATATCTTAAATGATCTATACGTACTGCCTTCAGCTCGTCAAAAAGGTGTTGCAAAAGCATTAATCAATCGTTGCTATGATTTTTGCCAAGAGAAAAATGCATGTTATATTACCCTAGAAACTTCAGTTACAAATAAGAATGCTCAGAAGTTATATGAAGCCATGAATATGAACATTGAAGATGACGTGCTCCATTATGTTAAATATTGGTAAAATAAGGTTTTTCAAAGAAAAGAGCGCTGAAATAAATATATATTCGGGCAGCGGATTTAGCCCCTAAAACATGGCAGTAGCAATAACGATTGAAGAGTATAATAACAATCAAGATATGGTATGGGGAAAATATCCTTTAGACAACCAGACGATGCAAGAGGACAATTAAAGTCCTGTTTTGCAAAAAGATAAAACTATTTGTAGCGTTCCAGTTTCCACAAGATTCAGTCCGACTTACCTCCTAACGAATAATCACATTACTTTTGAAGGGGTCGTGTCATCCGGATGCGACTCCACCTCTTTAACGTCTTCCTTTTCAGGAAAAAGGAAACTGAAAATAATTCCAAATAATGTCGCAATAAAGAAAGTGGTAAATCGAGACGAAATAATTTCATCTAACGGTGTAGAAATCCAAACAACCGTACTAATGAAACCAGCAATAATCGTTGCAATGACACCAATACTAGAATATTCGTTTCCAAAAGAATGTTAAAATAATAACTGGTGATAATGTACCACCGACACCAGCCCATGCCCAGCTTACAACAATATAAACTAATGATCTAGATGTTAAGGCAATAAATAAACCTACTAATCCAGCAATTATAATGGTCAGTCTTGAAACTGCTACGAGTTGCTTTTCTGTTAATTTTATACCCGAGGGCATTAATAACAATATCTTCGCTTATCGAACTAGTAATAACGAGAAGTTGTCAATCTGCGGTAGAAATAATAGCTGCTAAAATACCTGCGAGTAGGAGGCCGGCAATCCAGGGAGGAAGTAAATCGAGCATCATATATGGCAAAATGGTTTCCACATCTGCAAATGCTTCACCTTGATATAGTGTGATAGCTGTTATGCCGATCGCAAATGCCCCACCATATGCGAATATAGTCCAAACAATGGCAACGATACTTGCCGTCCTCGCTTCCTTATCGTCTTTTAATGCCATAAAGCGAGCACTCAATTGTGGCTGCCCACCTAAAAAGCCGAAAAACCACGCAAAATTATTAAAAAGTAAGATACCTAAAGCAAAACCAACCGTACCACCTGTCCAGGAATCTAGTGAAGCGCTAGAGGAGGACAATGCATGACTAATTGATAGATCAGCTGTAAAAATATGATAGAGCGCAACCAATGGAAGTACAACTAATGTTAAAAGCATCATTATACTTTGGACCATATCCGTCCAAACAACCGCTACAAAACCACCGAGGTAAGATAGTGTGATGACAATCATCATGCTTAAAATAGCCCCTACTATTGGGTGGATGTTAAAAACGGTAAACAACGTCTTCCCTGCACCAGCAATTTGCGCTCCGAAATAGAACATCATAAAACTTGCAATCAAAACCGTAGATAACCATAATATAATTTTTGAATGCCTCGTAAATCTTTTAGCAAAGTAACCTGGTAGAGTAATAACATTATATTTTTCTGCTTCTTTCATAAATCGTTTTGCTAAAAACAACCAAGAACAAATAATTCCTGATGATATACCAACAGCAACCCAAACTGCTGACAAACCTGTCGCAAACACAAATCCCGTATAGCCAAGTAGTAACCATGCTGACTCCCCAGTAGCACGTTCGGAGAATGCTAACACCCAACCTGGTAACTTTTTTCCCACCAAGAAGAAAATGGTAATGTCCAAAATCCTTACGACTGAAAATGTATCCTATTCCTAAAATAAATAAACAATAACAGATAAATTCAATTATTACGATCTGATTCATTACAAATCAACTCCTTCTTACATAAAAATTCTAAACAAGAAAGTTATTTGATAACGCTTACATTTTTAAAAAACATGTACTTCTACACAATCGCTTCTTCTCGTATAAGGTCATTTTCAACAAATCGTTGGAAACGTAATGGTGTGAGATCAATTGTTTGATACGCACCAGCACAAATTAACTCTGCTAAACCTAACCCAACTGCTGGTGCCTGTTGCATACCGTGGCCACTAAAACCTAAAGCCATTAAATAACCTTTCATGACAGGATGCTCTCCAATAATAGCGTTTTGATCAATGGTGTTAAAATCATACAAGCCTGCCCATCCTGTTTCTAACTTTATACGTTCAAAATTGGGAATGCGATGTGCTAAAACAGGCCATAACTGTTCAAAGTGTGAACGTTTCCAAGTAAAATCAATGCCTGGTTTTGTATCATCTGAAAAACCTGATAAGACTTTGTTACCTTCATGACGGAAATAAATGCCTGTTGGATCGACCGTTAATGGTAACGGTTTTTTTAGAGGAACGGCGGTATCAAACTGAAAAATTTGCCTTTTTAAAGGAACAACAGGTAGAGGAATGTCCATTTTCTTGCTTAATAATGCTCCCCACGCGCCAGCACAATTAATAACAATAGGTGCTCGATACTTCTCCCCATCCACTAAATGAACACCAACGATTCGTTTTCTTTCATGTAAGATTGCATCTACTTCTCTCGATACATACTGCACACCTAACTTTTGCGCATTTTTTCGATAACCTTGCATAACCGAGTATGGATCTAAGTATCCGTCCTCCGCACAATAAAGACCAGCAGCAAGATCGCGGGTATATAATTCAGGAATGATATCATGTAGATTTTCAGAGGGAAGTAATTGAGAAGGAACCCCTAATTGTTGTTGTAATTGTAGTTGTTTTTCGAAAGATGGAAGCATCTCTTTTGTTGCTAAAAATAAATAGCCTTTTTGCTTAAAATCAATTTCCAAAGGCTCGCCATCGATTGCCATTTCAATTGGAAATTCCTTATATATTTGTAAGCTAAAACGACTTATTTGAATATTAATTGCTGTCGTAAATAGTTGGCGAATACCTCCAGCACTTCTAGGAGTGGAAGCATATTGATACATTGGATCTTTTTCAAAGACAACAATTTTTCCATCGAATCCTTGCTTTCGCAAATGATATGCCGTACTAGATCCCATCACACCGCCACCGATAATAATGATATCTGCTGTTTGCATACAAATACCTCCTCAGTCTTTGAAAATCACATCGCTTTATGATGTTATTGTGTTAAGATGACTTTTATTATACTGATGAATGTACCTAATAAAATAGGCAAATTGCACAAAGATTACAATATAATTTAACATATTGAATAATCTGATATATAGACGTTGTGTGTTTTTATAGGGGGGGAAGACATGAAATTTTTTGAACAAATTGCACAAACAGTTGTAGAACAAGCTTCTTCAATTCTTGGACTTTCCATGAGTATTACAGATGCAAAAGGAACTATTATCGGTTGTAGTCATTCAGAGCGAATCGGTTCCCATCATCCCGTTACAAAAGAAGTGACTAAAGCAAAAAGAACTGTTATTTTCACCGAAGAGAGGGTTGCAAACAGGGAGAATGTTTTACCTGGGGTTGCCACTCCTATTTTCTTTCGACAACGAATTATCGGTGTTTTAGGTATTATTGGTAATCCTTACGAAGTAAAGAAGTTCGTGCATTTTTTAAAAAGCCATGTGGAATTGATGCTCGAAGAAACGTTTAGAACGGAATCTTTTTATTTACTAATGAAAGCAACAGAGATCTTCGTGCAACATGTCATTCATTTTAAAGAGTGGGAATCTGAAGAGATACTGGCAAATTATAGCGAGATGTTAGGCTTTCATTTCGATATATCACGTTGCGCAATCATTCATTGATCTTACCCCATTATCGAACAGTCCATTGTGGAAGAAAAAACAGTCATTCATCATACCTTCCTACGATTTGTCTCAGATGATTCAGCATTTATTTAAAACAAGCCCCGAAGACATCCTTAGTCCAATCAATCAGCAACAGTGGCTAGTTCTCAAACACATAAAAAAAGATGATGAGCTAAAACAACTAAGACAAATATGTGAACGAGCTATCACTACATTGGATGATTTTGTGAAAGACAAACATACATTAACGCAAATAGCTATCGCATATGGAAATCGTTATCAAGGCTTTGATGGTGCACGTCAATCTTACCATCAAGCAATCAGGTCGCTCAAAATTGGAAAAGAACATCTCAAATCAACAAATATTTATCCCGCTGATGATATAAATATATTATTCCATACTTTTATTCAAGAATTAGACCCCCACATTAAAAAATCTCTTACAGAATTCACCGATAAATTATCGGCACATCCGAGCGCGTTCTTCACTAATAGATACATTTATTTTATACTGTGAACATGATTTAAATATGAGTAAAACAGCACGAAAACTATATATTCATCGCAATACATTGTTATATCGTTTGAAGCAAATAAAGGAAATGTTAGGGATAGATATCCACTCATTCAAACAATGTATGCTCCTTTATATTGCTTTAAAGCAAATGCAAAAATAAGAGCTTGCTATGCCTCTTCAATTATTCCTTCATACAGCAACAAAAATGGCTGGAACATAACTAGCTTCAAATAATAAAAAACGATTGAATCAGCAAATTTTGTTGATCCAATCGTTTTGATCCTTTTAACTAAATCATTTCCTGCAAAAGCGATATCATTTTCTTGAAGTTCATTTCTAAATTTATGGGCAAGACTAGCTGATTCTTTGTATCATGTTTATACATAAAAGGACACCTCCAAAATTATTGAGTGGTTACTTTCATTTTATGAGAGGTTGTCCTTTTTGTTTACTTAAAAATCATCGAAATAACGATATGTTGACTGGAACGTAAGACAGTTGACTCCTGCGGGAACAGCACGAGTCCGAAGATCCCTGTAGCGACTTGGACGAGGAGCTACAGAAGCTGAGGCCGTGCCCGCGGAAAGCAACTGTCTGAAGTGAAAGTCAACATCACTCAATAAAATGAAAGGAGTTCAGTTTTATCATCAACTGAACTCCTTTTTCTTATTTAGGTGGGTTTTGTCCCAGCCTCTCATTTTTTACACATGTTGAATCATTTTTTTCAATCTGTTTCCGACCATTTCTACTGTGAATACCATCATAAAGATGACGAGAATGATAAACATCGCTTCCTCGAGCCGATACATACGCATCGCAGAGGTGAGCTCCCAGCCGATGCCACCTGCACCAACCATCCCTAAAATAGTTGCATATCTAAAATTGATTTCTAAGCGAAAAACAGCCCAAGACATAAACGCTGTTGCAACGGATGGAATAACCCCTTGGAACACAACTTGAAGCCAATTAGCACCAGTTGCCTTCAATCCTTCAAAAATACCTTCATCTAACTCTTCAATAGATTGCGAAAATACTTTAATCAACATGCCTAAACTATTAAATCCTAAAGCTAATATTCCAGGGAAAGGACCCATCCCTACTGCGACAATAAAAATTAAGACCCAAATAAGTGCAGGGATCGCCCTTATTAGTGCGGCCAATCCTTTGATTAAAGATGAAAGTATCGGATGTGGTGATAGATTTTCAGTTGCAAAAAATGATAGAAACAAAGAGAGAAGAAGTCCAAGTGATGTACCGACTAATGCAATTTGCAATGATTTTCTAACCCTGCCTGAAACACTTTCTGCCAGTTAGTAATATCCTGGTGGTAGCATATGACCTATAAACGTACTAGCTCACTAGTACCAGTAACTAAACGACTATACTGATCGTTAATTGTGTTAAACTAAAGAAGAAAAAAATGATACTTCCAATGACAACATTGATAAGAAAGTGATCTCTTTTCGGTTTTCTCCTGCTGAACATGATCGTAAACATTTGTCCGCTGTTCATCTGTAACATATTCCTTCATAATAATCGCATCCTTATTTGGTTCGTTAAAGTATTCAATGCCGGTGATGAGTACAAAAAATAATAACGATTGCCATAAATATGCTTCTTTATATTGAAATAATTTAAGTGATTTTTGCATGGCGAAACCAATACCTCCCCCACCGACCATTCCGATTACAGCGGCCTCACGGATATTTAAATCAAACTTATATAGTGCCCAGCCAACCATGCCCGGTAACACTTGAGGTACAACCGCTTGACCGATTACTTGCACCCAACTTCCACCTGTCGATTGGATGGCTTCGACAGGACCCATATCAATCTCTTCTAATATTTCTGCGAACGATCTTGTTAATAAACCTGTGCCACTTAAAACAAGCGCAAGCGTACCAGCAATTAATCCTAAACCATATGCAGCAACTAATACTAACACCCAGACGAGTGCAGGAATAGATTGTAAAAAAGAAGCAGTTGCACGGACAATGAGTTGTAATAATGGATGTGGAGATAGATTATATGCTGCAAAAAATGATAGAAAAAATGCAAAAAATGCTGCTAAAACCATAGCGACAAAACTCATGTATATCGTATCTAAGGCTGGCTGAATAAAGGAACGTATACTATGTATATCTGGTGGAAACAAGTCATAAAAAATAAACCGAAATGTCTCACTAATCCCATTGATCAAAAGTGGGAGATGAAAACCGGTTTCTTTTGCAGACCAGATAAGTAAAATAAATATCGTAACGATAAATGCAATCAACTGAAAACGCTTCTGCTGTTTTATTTGTTTAGGTTGTGCCAATCTAAAAACCCCTTCTCTATGTGCATGCTTACTTAAACTTAAATAAACAGATAAAGTTTGTTACAGTACAGCCATTTGTTTGTTGATATATCATTGAGGCAGAAAAACGCTTCGTTCATTTCCAATCAATTTCAGCTGAAGCAAACCGACAATATTTGCTGCCCTTTTCTATTCGTTTATTTACAGTATTGCTATGCACTCACTTTTTGCTGATGATATATTTTCTGGATGTTTTCTTCTTTTAAACCACTTGGTGTATCATCAAAGACTTTCTTTCCTCCCTTAATACCAATAATCCGCGAACCATATGTTAGTGCTACGTCTACTTGGTGCAAATTGACTAAACAAGTGATTCCATCTTCCTGACAAATTTGATGTAAATAATTCATAATTGTTTCTGAAGAGGCTGGGTCTAAACTTGCAATCGGTTCATCAGCTAAGATAAGTGATGGTTTTTGAGCCAGTGCTCTAGCAATTGCTACCCGTTGCTGCTGTCCACCACTTAACTCACCAGCACGCTTATGAGCATGATCTGCTAATCCAACTCGTTCTAATAAATACCAAACATCCTCTACATCTTCCTTAGAAAAAAGCCCCAATGCCCCTTGCAAACTATTCATATAACCTAGTCGTCCATGCAAGACATTTCTCAACACACTCACTCTTTTAATAAGATGAAAACCTTGAAAAATCATCGCCATATCACGACGTACCTTTCGTAATAAACGCCGATTTGCTGACATAATATTTTTTCCTTTAAAGATAATGTCTCCACTAGTAGGTGTGGCTAATTGATTAATGGAGCGAAGAATCGTACTCTTTCCAGCTCCACTAGGTCCAATAATGATAGCGAATTCTCCCTGTTTTAAATCAAAATGGACATTATCTAATGCTTTCGTTCCATCTTTATATACTTTTGTTAATTTGTTCACTTGCAGTAAAGTATCCACGTCACATTACCTCCTCTTAAACCTTGACTTATCGTATATGAAGACCTCGCTCATCAATGCGAGGTCTTTTATCACATAAGAAAAACTTACCTAATTTTTCCGTTTCCAGCTCTGATTATTTTAATAAGTCTTCTGGTTTCATTTCTAAAGCATCTGCTGTTTTGCGAACAATATCATATGCAGAATCATCAATTGGATAAAACCCATTGATTCCACGTTCTTCAAAGAACTTTTCATCTTTGTATGAAAAATAAAACTCACGAATTTTTTCTTTTAAATCTTCTGGGAGATTCCCACGGTATGCATCAGGACCTCGTGGAATTGAATCTGATTCAGAAATAATGTTGAAATCATCTTCATTCACAACACCTTGATCGATCATCGCACCCATCACATCTGTCGCCACTGCCGCACCGTCTGTATCTTCATTTTTCACCGCTAAAATAGAAGCATCATGAGAACCAGAAAATGTGACACTTTTAAACACTTTCTCAACTTCTTCATTTGAAATATCAAGTTCTTCCATTATTTTTGCTCTTGGGAAAATGTGACCTGATGTAGAAGCTGGATCAACAAATAGGAAATCCTTTCCTTTTAAATCTTCCAGTGATTTTGCTTTTGAATCTTTAGGAACAATCACAACACTTTTATAAGTGATATCTTCCTCGCTTTCCGCACCAATGGCAAATACTTCTGCACCACTACGTTCGTTTGCTAATATGTAGGCAAACGGTCCGAAAAATGCAATATCGATCTTTTCTGTCCGCATCGCTTCAATAACAGCGTTGTAATCCGTTCCTAAAAATACTTCTGTTTCTCTATCTAAGTGCTCACCAAGCTCATCAGCAAATTGTTGGACACGATCTGACACAGTCGCTTGATCTTCTGAAGGAACAACACCTATACTAATTTTTTCTGGCCATTCGTTTTTCCCAACTTTCTCTTCGCTACTTTTCGTATCTTGTTCGACTGAACTACCTGCTTTTGAACTGTTACCACACCCAGCGATTAGTAATGTCATCATGAATAGAGCCAATAACAACCTATTTCTTTTCATCACTTTCATGTCATTACCTCCCATATCATTCGTTATCTACTCTTCCTTTTAACGATCAATTATTTATGTTATCTACCACCTCATTCCTACTTTTCGATCTTCATGAAAGCTCTGGCCGCTCTTGCAAAGGATAGGTGAGCTTACTGAAAAGTCTCGCTGAAACAACAGATGAAGAAAGCGTGACAAAGGGTGATCTTTACTATTTTTTCGGAGTCCTTTCACCAACAATACCCCTTATTGACTCATTGCTTTTTTTCAGCTATTAGTACTTTACAAGGCTATTGTTTATTTATTGTTAATATTGCGTAAAATTTGATGAATATTCATTTTAAAACTTGTAAATGAGCAATAGAAGCTCACGGTCAGTCCATTATGTCAACATACTCGTCTCACCTTGTTGCATTACAGCTAACATGTCTGTTAAAGAGGAATATTCATAGGTTGGGTTTACCTCGATTTGTTTGTTCATATATGCTGTCATCCCAGTTTTTAATAAAATGGTATCCATCCGTAACGCACGACCAATCGCGATATCAGATGTTGGTGAATCACCAATAAAAAGACAATCTTCTACTGGACGATCACATTTTTTTAATATAGCATGTTGCATCCAAGTTGAAGGCTTACCAACAGAAATCGGCTGTGCATTCGTACAAGATTTAAATACAGCACTTAAAGCGCCAGTATCAGGATTTCGACCAGCAGGTGTTGGATAATATAAATCACTATTAAGAAGGATAAGTTTTGCACCTTTATCAATCATTTGCAACCCAACAGTTAAATCAGGATATGTTAAGTCATCATGCATCCCTAATAACACATGTGTACAGGAAGAGTCTGGTTCTATTGTTTGATAAATATCCCAACCGAGCTTTTGCAGTTCTTCTCTAACAGGAGATGCGATTAACCCAAGGATGGAACCAACACACTCTTCGTTATATAAGAAATTTTGTACACTTTGTATCGGTGTTACCACCTCTCTTTCGGACGCTGCTATCCCAGCTCGCTCTAATTTTTCTGCAATCATTCTATTTGTAAGAAGTGGTGTATTCGTAGCAAATAACACTTTTTTTTCTTTTTCTCTTAAGAATTGAAGCATTTCAATCGCTCCGGGTAATGCTTCAAGACCACGTAATAATGTTCCATCGATATCAAATATGTACGTCTCATAACAAAACATACTCATTCCTCCCCATCTCTCATTTACTGGTCGTATCCTCACTAAAAATTTCAAAGGAGGAGTAACACTATAAAAATCAACAAATAAAGGTAAAATGTCTAAATAAGCTTTTTTGAATATGGATGTTTAGTAGGTTTGTTTCCATCTATGTTTATTTATTTTATAACGTTCATATTGTGTGGATATCAATTTTATGTAAAATCTCGGTAAAAAAGATTTCTATTTAGAAGAAAAAGATGCTAAATTAGTAAATTTATGCAACTTTGCGAAGTACAAAAAATGAAGGATATCTCTATGATAAAAGATAAGACCAATGAAAGGAGGGAATATCAGATGAGTGCTTCAATGTTTCAGCTGCTGAGAATAGCTATCTATCGAATGACGCCAGGATAAAAATACCCTGTTTCAATGAACGTTTTCTATCTCTCTCCACATAATTTTCTCATTATTCTGTATTTTATCTTTATTTAGTCTCAACTATCTATTAAAATATAAGGAGGAATAAAAATGGCAACTATTAGGAAGAAATTAATGTGTGCTACTTTAGCACTTGGTATCGCTAGCACTGGATTGGGATTTTCTACGGCTAATGCCAGCAGTAATGAAATGATATCTAAAGAAGGGATAAAAGAACTTCAAGATGGAGTGGAATATAGTGGAGAATATGTAAGTTCCTTATCAAATTCTAGAGAGTTAACAGCAACAAAGAGATATTGGCATGGTTCACACTATAGTTCTGTCGGCATATTTACGTTAAAATCCGAATATCTTCCATTAAACGTGAGAAGAGGTCAAGGCATAGCCATTGGCGCTAATACAGTTTATGGCAAATGGACACTGAAAGGCTATTGGTCTCGAGCACATGCGAAAACGAATTATTCTGGAACAAATTACACTAAGTTTAAATATCAACAATAATTTTCACTATAAAAATATCTTGTATCCCCTCTTACATATTCTATTTCGTAAGAGGGGGTTATTGGAGGATCGTATGAAAAGCATATTAAGATTTTTATCGATATTATCATTTATTTTAACGATCACCACTTTTTCTTATTATCTTTTGGAAGATGCAAAATATAAAGTTGTCGCTCCTTCACATGACTTATTTAATGTCGTCATAAATAAACAAGCATTTACTGATGTGATTCATCTAGCAAATGAGAAAAATATCACCCTTTCTATCATAGAGGACAACGATCAATTGTTAATACATACGAATAATCCTCATTTTTTTAAAGGTAAGTTAAATAAAAAGCAAATAAAGTTGTTTCCTGGCACCTTTTATGAAGATAAAACATACGTCATGAAAGATATTACAGATTATGCACAGGATAGCAAAAGCTTCTTTGTAAATGGTTCTCCTGAAGATGTAAACGATTTGTTCGATTATTTAAAAGCAACAGGCAATGAAGTGACATGGGATAAATTGTATCCTGATCAAGCTCCTTTATTTTATTTATTATGCATTGTAAGTGCGTTTGCTTGGATCGTCACTATATCACTCCATTTTATCTACTTCATCAGTTTAAAACAAAAAAAAGCAAAGTTGTTTCGGTATTTTGGTTATTCAACACTCAAAATTAGTAGGCACTTCCTTTCTTACAGTATAAATATGGTAACAATTCTATCTGTTTTCATATATTGTCTTTTCCTCTGGTTCATTTCTAAAAGTTTTTTTGTAGAAATGTCCCTTTTTCCATTTATCACTCTTTTTGTTTTAACTATCATTGCTTATACATTTGCCTTATTACTGTCCATTAGTATATTTCTCTTATTATCTGCTAACATGACGAATAAATTAACTCGTAAGCGTGGAGCAATTTTTATCGTTTTACTTTGCTTTTTCTTTACGATGCTGAACTACACTGGAATTTTTATCTTAACGAATGGAGTATCTAAACAATTTGATTTAATGGACGAAAAAAAGCAAATTCATTTTATCGAGGATTACGCCCATTTATTATTTAGTGACATTCCTCAAGATCCTGAACAAGAAAAAGCTTTTGAGCATAATATTCATCAATTATTTACTGAATTGAATCAATATGGAGTGCTTATTTCAGATGCATATCACGTAGATAAAAGAGAATGTCAAAATGGAGATATCGATCCAACTATCGACCCATATTGCAATACAGTGATCGTCAATGAGAATTACTTAACAGACATTCTTGGTCTAAAAGATATTAGAGTGAAGGATGATGAAACACTACTACTTATACCGCAAATGTATAGAAAAAAAGAGAAAGAGTTGGTTCGGCTTTATCAAGAAATGTTACATCAAAGGAAAGATAAGATGGTCATTAAAACAGCTTTCATTAAAAATAACATTCGGATCCCGAACTTTAATATCAGAGGTCAAGCAGGAAATACATTTATTATTGATGATAATCCGGTAATTTTACTACTTAAAGAGAATAATCTTAACAAAAGCGACTATGTTCCTTTACTAATGGGCGATTTTAAAATTGATACAGAAAAAATGGCTGAATCAACATTAACTAAATATATAAATAATTTTCAACAAAAACATGAGTCAACTGGAAACATATCCGTCATTAGTAGTCAGCAAGAGTTTCTTGATTATTACAATCTAAATAAAAACCTTCTTTATTTCATCATCATTTTGGAAACAATTATTTTCATTATTGGCTACTTAGGTGTCCGATATTCGCTAAAAATTTTAATTGAATCACAACGAAAAAAATACGCACTACATTTAATCCATGGAAAAACATTTTATCAAGTTTTTCGCAAGGAAATTTTTATTGTTTCGCTTGTCTTTCTTATATCACAAATGATTATCTATTTCATCGCCTATATAAATGAACTTACCTTATTTATTTATTTTCCGCTTTCGATCGGCATCTTCGTCATCACTACTTTCGTGATGTTTATGTCATTTGAAAAAATAACGAAAGAACTCTCTTATTAAAAGACTATCTATCAAAAAAGCAAAGGGTGAAAAAAATGTCTATTATCATTAAAAATCTCGATAAAAGCTATCATGGTAAAAAAATATTAAATAATCTTTCTATTACGGTGAAAAATGGTGAAATGATCGCAATAACAGGAAAAAGTGGTTCGGGAAAAAGTACATTTTTAAATATTATTGGACTGTTGGAAAAACCAGATGCAGGAACCATTTCCATTGATGGGACGAATCATTTTTCGCGAAAAACGAGACGGTTATTTTTGCGTGATAAGATTGGATTTATCTTCCAAAACTTCGCATTAATTGAGGAGGAATCTATTCGTGAAAACTTAGCACTTGCCCTACACCATATCCCAAAAGGAAAGAAAGAGACCGAAATGAAAAAAGCGCTTCAAGAAGTAGGAATACACCATGACTTAAAAACGAAAATATATACATTAAGTGGTGGTGAACAACAGCGGGTTGCCATTGCACGTATATTATTAAAAAAATGTGATATTATTTTGGCGGATGAGCCTACTGGATCATTAGATGAAGAAAATCGCGACCACATTATGCAACTAATAAAAAAACTAAATGATCAAGGAAAGACAATTATTATAGTTACACATGACCAAAAAGTTGCTGCATACTGCGATCGTATCATTGATCTAGATAAAGAGAATAGAGGGTACTCACATACGGAAGAAGTGACGATACCACCTTATGAGGAGAGAAAGCTAAATAATTGAAATGACTTGGTGGTTGTCCTGTGAGACAGCCTTTTTTTATGTTTAATGAGGTTCATCGCGAAAAGAATTAAGAATCTTACAGCTGATGCTATGTCTCTTTTTCCAACAAGCCGCCATTTTTCCATTCAACAAGTCCTACATGATACGCTACAATCCCTATCTGCACCCGAGATCTCACATTCCACTTCTTTTTAATGATAGAGATGATCTCTCCTACCCTTCTCCGGCTTATATACAACTTTTTCGCAATTTCATTATCTGTGTATCCCATAGATACTAAAATTGCTACCTCCTTTTCACGTTTACTTAAACCTTGCCTCACAAAAATCCCCCTCCTGGATATAATTTAAATATTTCGAAAATTCAAATATTTATTTTGGTTAATGGATCTCACTTAATCCTAGTAAGTGGTCGATACATATTCGCTCTAATCATTTATCTGCCAATATAATCGTCATTTGTCACATTTTCATTTATTACGAACACAAGTTTAGTTTAGATAATATTAGTTGATAAATATCCACTTGAGGATGATAAGACATAGTTTGCTCGACTCTATTATATATAATATATATTAGTAAATCAATACAAGCTTTGTTATATTTTTCATGATATCGACATTTTTTTCAATCATTTTTTCCAGATAACCTGCTCGCAAAAAATATAAAAACGAAATTAGTCGTTTTATCATTCACTCTTTATGGCTTCATCTGTATCCAGTATTGAGTGAGGGATGAAGATAGGGAGTTACTACGGCTCCCCTCTCCATTTCAATTAAAAAGTAAATATTTATGACAGTTCATCATCATACATCATTTTCGGTGCCTTGCGGATCATTATTTTGCGCTCCATACCTGCTTCAATCCGATAGGTTTCCGCGAATGAACCTTGATTAATGGCAATTCCAAGTTTTCCTAGTGAATGAACATAAATCAATGGTTCACCCACATGACTATCGGCAAACGAACGCCTAAATTTCATCACATTTTTGTATAATTGCCTCTTTTCGTTCTTGATTGTCACTTCTAATGAATCACCATACTCAACATCTAATTCTTTCAAAAGAGAATGATCAATATTCGTCCAAACATTCCCAAACCGAACATCGAGAACATCAATATTTCCACTAATAATTCCATTTTTAATATATGCTTCATTTTTCGGTAATTCTACGAGGGAATCTTTTGGCACTTCAGGTCCTATTTGTTCAAATGAAATCAAATGAGAAGCAAGCCTAGCGCCAGTATATGCATATATGTCACGTCCATGAAAAGTATGAGATTCTCCCGAATGTGGAAGTCGATGAACAGTTTCATCGATTTCTCTCGTTGCGATGATCCCGATATTTTCCTTTACATGCGTAATTGTGCCATTGTCTGGTGTAATAATATATTGATGAGCGGATGTTTTAACAACAATACTACGACGCTCAGAACCAACCCCTGGATCGACGACAGATACAAAGACAGTCTCTTCTGGCCAGTATGAAATCACCTGATAGAGACGATAAGACGCTTCCCATATGTCATATTGAGGAATGTCATGAGTTAAATCAAAAATTTGCAGTGATGGATTGACCGAAATTGCTACTCCATACATCGCACATACAGCACCATCACTTGTACCAAAATCAGTTTGCAATATCAATTTATTATTCACAATCCGTTCCTCCCATCTATTAAAATTATTATTTAACATCTTTTACAATTTATCTTTTTAAACGATTTAATAAAAAAACCACGCCCTAACATTACATAAGGACGTGGTTCGATTCACGTGGTACCACCTTCATTCGCCATTTGGACGTACCAAACAGCCTCAACAAGTACGAGAATATTTACTATATTCTTATACTGTGGTATGGATAACGAGTACCAATCTCGGCGGAACTTACTCGTCTTGCTCAAATCCTTTCAGCACGCAACTTAGAGGCCATTTTCAGAGTCGTATTTTTACTCCTTCTCAATTAGCGAAGCTCCCTGTGAAAAATAACTTCCTCTTACTTTCCCTCTTCACTGTTTTTAAAACGACATTCACTATATAATTATATTAAATAGATTATACGGGACGTTTCTAAAGAATGCAATTTAAAGTAGAAGATGATGATCTAGTACTTGTATTCGTTGTTTTATACTAAGCCCTTTCAGTTCTTGCGGTCAATGTCAGTAAAACAATTCCCAATAATAATAATCCAACCCCAATCCATGATATCAATGTCAATTGTTCGCCAACAAGGAAAACTCCTAACATTGTTGCCGTCAATGGTTCTCCGAACGAAAGAGTAACCGCACTTGAAGCTGGGATCGCCATAAGTCCTTTCGAAAACAGCAAATAAGCGATTCCCGTCGCAATGATGCCTAGGTGAAGGCTAACTGCTATCCCCTCCATCGTTGTTAACCATGTCATATCATAAAAAAATAAAAATGGTGATAAAAATAGTGCACTAAGTACAAATACGACTGCAACGACTGCTTCCGGTGCATGCTGCTTCAAAAGTTGTTTACTCACTAATGTATAGATCGCAAATGCCAAACCTGCTCCAAGAGCCATCAACACCCCGACTGGCTTAACAATCATCATGTCTTTATTCACAAACAGTAAAAGACAGCCAACGATAGATAAACAAGTTGCCATCCACCATGTGCCTCCGGGCCTTTTTTTCAGCAACAGCCATTCCAACAGGCCAGATAATACCGGCGCGCTCCCGATTGCAACGACCGTTCCAATCGCTACGCCGGTCATTTGGACTGCAGAGAAAAAAAACGGCTGAAAGCATGCCACTGCTGACAGATGCAATTAACGTTTCCTTTAATGGCCATTTTTCAAAAGTGAATTTACCTTGAAGAAGGACAAACAGCAATAAAGTCAGTCCACCAATACCTAAGCGAACAGCTCCTATTACAAGCGGATGTGCATTCTCCGGTGCAAGGTTTGGGCTGTACCTGTTGTCCCCCACAATATAGCAGCTAGTAAAACAAATAAAAACGGAAGTCTTTCTTTCAATTATGCGTACCTCCTTAAAAAGAACCGTTATTTTTAATCATAAAGGATTCATTTTAAAAAACTTTGCCATTTTTAGGTTCCTTTTAGCTTAACGAAGGCTTTTCCGATATGTTTGAGGAAGATACTCCTTCTAAACGAATAAACCACCTTGTAAAAGAAGAATGATGTTCAAAACCGATTTCCTGACTAATCATAGTAATGGATAGCGAAGTTGCTCGAAGTAACCGTTTTGCTTCTTGTACGCGAAGTTCGTTGATGTAAGCTTTCGGACTTTTCCCTGTCACTTTTTTAAACCATGAGGGATAATATGCCGGATGATCATGTTCTATTTCTGCTAATCTATTGATTGTAATCGGTTCGTGAAAATGATTATGTATATATGTAAGCCCCTCGTATGTTGGATATTTTAGCTTCTCACTTATATAACGAACGAAGTGATGAAACGCATAAGCATGATCTTCTCGCTATTGCAATTGCACTTCTTCTAATAACAACGCACAAAATGAAGCCAATAATCATCCATCCGAAAAACACTCCACTTGCTTCATTGGCGTTTTCTTGCTCTTCAATACAACGAAAAGTATGATCACATGTCAGGAGGTAGAAAAAGGAAATAATCAGTCGTCAGTTGCATTTGTTGACGACGTGTTTGGATGTCCATTGACCCTTGTAACGGAAAAAGAAACTGGCCGTAAGCATGTTGATGACAATGAAAATATCCTGTATATGTTCGTTTTTCAATGGCTGCTTGTTCCAGCTCCCTCATCACATTTCCCACCTTCATCATTTCACTACTATTTTATTTTTTAGTATAGCATAGTGGCGAAGTCTCTCCTATATGGCTACAAGTTCTTTTAAGGATAACAGGATGATCCGGAGCAACACGATCTAAATCCCAACGAGTCGGATGACGCTTTTCATTTAATTTACTATCATCCCATCCCCAACCTCTTATCCATTGATTCGGTGGCGTTGTTTTTACCGCTTCGGCAATTCTTTGTAACATAACATCAATCGAAGGAGCATGTAGCGGGCGACAATCTATTTCTAATAAATGTAATGCATAGTGAGTGGGATGTGTATGGCTTTCTATAAAACCTGGTAACATCGTCTTTCCTTTTAGATCAATGATAGTAGTTTTACTTCCTTTCCATAATAGTGCAGCTGATTTGTCACCAACAAAGACAATTTCTCCATTTTTAACGACAACTGCATTTGCACGAAACTTATTATAGTCCATCGTCAAAATATTACCGTTAACAAAAATGACATCGGCATATGTTTTATTCATATATTCGCTTCCTTTCTTTATTTTTTATCAACAATAATTCAATTTTATGGTAATGATACAATCGTTTACATCTAGTAAAAGGAAACTTTTGAAATTAATAAACGTATAAGATAGTCATATAGAGCTTGTCCATTTTCCGAATCAGCATAACCTGTGAGGATAGGGAGATGAAAGAGATATTTATAACATGTCTATTTCTCCTTCATTAAAAATAGTACTGATAAATGTCATGCTCAATCCTTTCACTCTGACCTATTCGTTTCAGCCTCCATTTGAAAACATCATTCATGAAAATAAGATGAATTCTAGAGAAAAAGCGAACATTGTAATTTGAAAGAATACGTGATAGTCACTGTAGGTTTTGTACATCAATAATCAATAACTACATTACTTTTTTAAGAGAATATGAGAAATTCACAGAAGTGGAGTGGATGAAATGGATAAAAGAATAGAGGAATTAATCGATTATACAAAAACAACCCTCGGATTAGATAGCTATTACTTACAAACATATACACTCCATCGAAGGAGAAATATTTTCAACAAAAC
>CAVVKR010000058.1:0-26509 GCA_963748745.1 uncultured Bacillaceae bacterium
ATCGATGCTTTGAAGACAACGGTAAAACGCGACTATACTCATGAAATATTGCAGAAAATAGGTAATGACCGGCTCATCTTATTAACAGCACACCGACGTGAAAATCTTGGTGAACCGATGAGAAATATGTTTCGTGCGATTAGGAGAATCGTTGAAGAGCAATCGAATATCCAAGTTGTTTACCCGGTTCATTTGAATCCAGCAGTAAAAGAGTTGGCTGATGATATTTTAGGAGATCATCCGCGGATTCATCTTATTCAACCTTTAGATGTGATTGATTTTCACAATTTCGCTAATCATGCACATCTTATATTAACAGATTCTGGTGGGGTGCAAGAAGAAGCACCATCTTTAGGTGTGCCCGTACTTGTTCTTCGGGATACGACAGAGCGTCCAGAGGGAATTGAAGCAGGTACCCTCAAGTTAGCAGGTACTGAAGAAGATGCTATTTATCAACTAACGAACGAGTTACTACTTGATCAAAGTGCTTATGATAAAATGGCGAAAGCAGTAAATCCTTATGGAGATGGTCAAGCTTCTCGTCGAATAACAGACGCTATTCGTTTTTACTTTAGGCAGACAGAACAACGTCCAAGCTCATTTCGACCTTTTTAGCCATTTTTATATAAATAAAACCGAAACTTTTTGAAAGATTTGTGAACTTTTTCAGAGAGGCAAATATTGTTTGCGTGTATTTCTAAAGAACACATTGACATTGATTATTCCCTATTGTATGCTAATCAAGGACATAAATTGATAATATTTTCACAAACATATTTTTCAAAAAAAGATCATTCTACTATCTACATAGTAGTATTGGTTATATTTGGATAAGGTGGTCGTCTATAAACAATTGAATGTCTAAAAGCGATCCTTTTCGTTGAAAATCGATAAAGGTATTGTCACTTCAAGAAAGGAAAGATAGCTATTACATTATCGAAAGCCGATATTTTTATCTTTTGGGAGATTAACGAGATATGCTAGAATTCCGACAAATGTATAACAGACATCTAAAATATTTTCTCTATCTTCTATGTCTCCTTTTCTTAGGGTGGGGATTTAGCCCTTTTAAATCTATTTTTTTAGGTCTTGCTCTTGGAGTAACAGTTAGCCTTTTGAATCATTGGTTATTAGTTAAAAGAATGAAGCGTTTCAATGATGCAATCGCTAAAGGGAAGAAAATTCGTACAATGGGCACCTTATCTAGAATGGCAATAGCAGTGTTGGCTGTTTTCATCGCTGTGAGCTACCCAGGGCAGTTTCACTTTTTTAGCGTCATTATAGGCCTTATGACATCCTATATTGTCATTATGATAGATTTTATCATTCAGGCAATTATCCAATCACGTAAAGAACGGGAAGAGAGGTGAAAGTGGTTTGGAACATGATGCACCTGTAGTAGAATTTATGGGACTATGGTTTAACCTATCAAATGTATTGATGATTACTGTTACATCTATTATCGTATTCATCATTGCTGTAATTTCAACCCGCAAGCTTGAGATGAAACCGACAGGAATGCAAAACTTCATGGAATGGCTTCTCGACTTTGTGAAAGGCATAGTTAAGAGTAATATGGATTGGAAAACCGGCGGAAATTTTCATTTGCTCGGACTAACCATATTCATGTTTATTTTTGTTGCGAATATGTTAGGTTTGCCGTTTGCTATTGTTCTTGACAATGAGCTTTGGTGGAAATCACCGACAGCAGACCCAGTGATCACCATGACCTTAGCGGTGATGGTTGCTGGTTTATCACACTATTACGGTGTGAAAATGAAAGGGTTTAAAGAGTATGGTCGTGACTTCTTCAGACCAGTTGGTTTTATGTTCCCATTTAAAATTATTGAGGAGTTTTCTAACACATTAAGCTTAGGCTTACGTTTATATGGAAATATTTTTGCAGGCGAAGTTTTGATAGGCCTCTTAGCTTGCGCTAGCGGCTACTGGATGGATTGGGAAAATAGGGGCATTTATTCCTATGATGGCATGGCAAGGATTCAGTATTTTTGTTGGCGCAATCCAAGCATTTATATTCACTATGTTAACAATGGTTTATATCTCACATAAAGTGAGTTCAGACCATTAATATAAATGTTCATAAGTAATGAACAATAGACATCTTTGAACTATATTTTTATAAATCTTAAGGAGGAATTATTCATGATGCTTCTATCAGCAGCAATTGCAATAGGTTTAGCAGTTTAGGCGCGGTATTGGTAACGGTATGATTGTTTCAAGAACAGTTGAAAGTATGGCACGTCAGCCAGAAGCTCGTGGTATGCTTCAAACTACAATGTTTATCGGAATTGGTGTAGTAGAGGCGATTCCTATTATGGGTGCGGTTATCGCGTTTATGTTACAAGGAAGATAAAATCAAAAATGGCGAAGCTTATCCATCGAGATTCTTCGCGATCGCTGTATGTAATCAAGTAGCTATAAACAATATGCTAATGTTAGCGTTGATTGACATCGTAATCTATCTCATTGATTATATGAATAGACAGCTTAATCGTAACAGCATGAAGTTGATAAACCATTATGTTAAAGTCGTACCCTGAAGGGAGTGAAGCAAACGTGTTGACAGACAGTTTTGGACTTGGGGCAACAGTATTTAATGGCGGAGATGTCCTATTTACGATTTTCGCTTTCACTGCTGTTATGTTCTTATTGAAAAAATTCGCATGGGGCTCGCTTATGGGTGTCATGATTAAACGTGAAGAAAATATAGCAAATGATATCGATGCTGCTGAAAAAGAGCAAGATCGAAGCAAAAGAATTGCTCGAAAAGCAGAAACAATTATTAAAAGAAGCTCGCGAAGAAGCACAAGTAATGATTGAAAATGCGAAGCAACACGGGGAAGCTCGAGCGTGAGGATATTATTCAAACAGCACGTTCTGAAGCTGAAGAATAAAAGAGGCAGCTAAATTAGAAATAGAACAAAAAAAGAACAGGCTGTTACTGCTTTACGTGAGCAAGTAGCATCCTTATCTGTCTTTAATTGCTTCGAAGGTGATTGAAAAGGAACTGAATGCTGAAGATCAAGAGAAACTTATTCAAGACTATATTCAAGGGGCAGGCGAAGAGCGATGAGGAATAGTGAGTCGCAAAACGTTATGCAACCTGCTCTTTTTGAACTTGCGAAAGAGCAAGGTCAATTAGATCAAATAGAAGAGGAGTTAGTATTGTAAAGAAGATGATCGAGAAAACCCTGACATTTATTTCTCTTTTAAAATCACCTAAGCTATCTTTAGATAACAAGAAAGAAATCATAAAGGATGTTTTCTCTTCCGTCTTCTCCATACGTTGTTAAATACATTATCGTTATTGTTAGATCGTCATCGTCAAGATTTTATTGTAGACACTATAGATACCTATATTTTCTTAGCAAACGAAGAGAGAGGAATTGCGGATGCAATCGTGCATTCTATTCGACCGTTAAAAGAAGATGAAAAAGAAGCAATTTCATTATTTTTGCGGCTAAAGTAGCGAAAAGATCATTAAATATTGAAAATAAAATTGATAAAGATCTTTTAGGCGGAATTAAAATTGAAATTGGAAATTTAATTTATGATGGTAGCTTACGACATAAATTAGATCATTTGGAACGCTCGTTAATAAATTAAGTTTTGAACGAAAAAGCGAAAGTGATTTACACATTGATAAATGGAGAAAGAATATCTTCATTCCTTAAAAGTAAACACTGAGCTTGATAAAATGAGGGGTGAAATTCATGAGCATCAAAGCTGAAGAGATCAGTTCCCTGATAAAGAAGCAAATTGAAAATTATCAGTCGGAAATGGAAGTGAACGAGGTTGGTACTGTCATCGAAGTAGGAGATGGTATTGCTCGTGCACATGGTCTCGATAATGTCATGGCAGGAGAACTATTAGAGTTTTCTAATGGTGTCATGGGAATGGCACAAAACCTTGAAGAAAATAACGTCGGTATCGTTATTTTAGGGCCGTTTACTGATATTCGTGAAGGTGATGAAGTTCGTCGGACTGGACGGATTATGGAAGTACCTGTTGGTGAAGAGTTAATTGGACGCGTGGTAAACCCACTTGGACAACCGATTGATGGTCGCGGTCCAGTTGAAACAACGAAAACACGTCCAATCGAAGCTCCAGCACCAGGTGTCATGGATCGTAAATCAGTTCATGAACCATTACAAACAGGGATTAAGGCAATTGACGCGCTTGTGCCAATCGGTCGAGGACAACGTGAATTAATTATCGGTGACCGTCAAACAGGTAAAACGACGGTGGCAGTTGACACTATTTTGAATCAAAAAGACGAAGATATGATCTGTATCTATGTTGCAATCGGTCAGAAAGATTCAACTGTTCGCGGAACCGTTGAAACATTCCGTCGTTACGGAGCACTTGACTATACAATTGTTGTTAGTGCTTCTGCAGCAGATCCAGCACCATTATTATACCTAGCACCATATGCAGGTGTGTCGATGGGTGAAGAGTTCATGTATAACGGGAAACATGTGCTTGTTGTATATGATGACTTATCTAAACAAGCAGCAGCTTACCGTGAACTTTCCCTATTACTACGTCGTCCTCCAGGTCGTGAAGCATTCCCTGGTGACGTATTCTACTTACACTCACGTTTATTGGAACGTGCAGCAAAGCTAAGTGATGCAAAAGGTAGCGGTTCTTTAACTGCACTGCCGTTTGTTGAAACACAAGCAGGAGATATTTCTGCATATATTCCTACAAACGTTATTTCTATTACAGATGGACAGATTTTCCTACAATCCGATCTATTCTTCTCAGGCGTTCGCCCAGCGATTAACGCTGGATTATCTGTATCCCGTGTAGGAGGAGATGCCAAATTAAAGCGATGAAGAAAGTTGCCGGTACATTAAGACTTGACCTGGCAGCATATCGTGAATTAGAAGCGTTCGCCCAATTCGGATCAGACCTTGATAAAGCAACACAAAAAAGACTTGCACGTGGTCAACGAACAGTAGAAGTTTTGAAGCAAGATTTGCATAAACCAATAAAAGTTGAAAAGCAAGTAATGATTCTTTATGCACTTACGAAAGGCTTCTAGATGATATCCCAATCGAGGATATCAACCGTTTTGAAGAAGAATTTTATTCTTGGTTAGACCAAAACCGTTCTGAATTATTAGACTGAAATTAAAGAAACAGGACAACTACTTGATGAGGAGAAGATGGCTGAACACAATTAAACGAATTCAAAAAAAAAGTTTGCAAAGTCGTCTGATTAAGAGATAGTTCGAAACGAATAATTTGGAATGAGGGTGGTGAGAACCAATGGCATCATTACGTGATATTAAACAGCGTATCAATTCGACAAAAAAGACAAGCCAAATAACGAAGGCGATGCAAATGGTGTCAGCATCAAGCTTACTCGTGCAGAAGAAAATGCAAAATCATTCGTGCCATATATGGAAAAAATTCAAGAAGTGGTTGCAAGCATTGCACTTGGCAGTAGAAGACATCAGTCATCCTATGCTTGTCGCTCGCCCTGTGAAGAAAACTGGCTATTTGGTCATCACATCAGATCGCGGACTAGCTGGACCATATAACAGCAATATCCTAAGGCAAATTGATCGAACAATTGCAGAGCGCCATAAATCAAATGATGAATATGGAATTATCGCGATTGGACGTATCGGGCGGGATTATTTTAAAAAAGAAACGCTAATATCTTACTTGAAATTATTGGAATAGCAGATCAACCTTCTTTTGCGGATATAAAAGAAATTGCTAGCCAAGACGGTTGGAATGTTTTCTGATGGGACCTTTGATGAATTGTATATGTATTACAATCATTATATAAGTGCGATTAGTCAAGAAGTGACGGAAAAGAAGCTATTACCGTTAACAGATATACAGTCAGAAAGTAGTGCTTAAATCATATGAATTTGAACCTTCTGCACAAGAAATATTAGAAGTATTGCTTCCCCAGTATGCAGAAAGTTTGATATATGGTGCTTACTTGATGGAAAAGCAAGTGAGCACGCATGCACGAATGACTGCGATGAAAAATGCAACGGATAATGCTGAAGAATTATTGATGAGTAGACTCTTGCATTTAACCGTGCACGTCAAGCAATGAATTACTCAAGAAATAACCGAAATTGTCGGTGGCGCTGCAGCATTAGAATAATTGTTCAGAAAGATGTCAGGAAGAAATGCCATTCAAGCGATGTAAACTACCTGCCGGCGTTTGCGAGGCTTGGAAATGTAGGTTAGGAGGGAAAATGATGAACAAAGGACGCGTTGTACAAGTAATGGGTCCGGTTGTTGACGTGAAATTTGAAAACGGACAACTACCGAAATTTATAATGCTTTAAGAGTTCAATATAGTGCCCAATCTGAAACGGAAGTAGATATCGACCTTACGTTAGAAGTTGCTCTTCATTTAGGTGATGATACAGTTCGTACGATAGCAATGGGCTCAACAGATGGGGTTACAGCGAGGAATGGAAGCGGTAGATACAGGAGCGCCGATATCTGTTCCAGTTGGTGAAGTAACACTTGGTCGTGTATTTAACGTATTAGGGGAGACGATTGACTTGAAGAGGAAATTCCTGCTGATTTAAGGCATGATTCAATTCATCGATCATCACCTAACTTTGAACAACTATCAACTGAAACTGAAATTCTTGAAACAGGAATTAAAGTAGTTGACTTATTAGCACCATATGTAAAAGGTGGAAAAATTGGCCTTTTTGGTGGTGCGGGAGTAGGTAAAACCGTTTTAATTCAAGAATTAATTAATAACATTGCTCAAGAACACGGTGGTATTTCTGTATTCGCAGGTGTTGGTGAGCGTACGCGTGAAGGTAATGACCTTTACTTTGAAATGAAAGAATCTGGTGTTATCGATAAAACTGCAATGGTATTTGGACAAATGAACGAACCACCTGGTGCGCGTATGCGTGTTGCTTTAACAGGATTGACGATGGCTGAGTATTTCCGTGATGAACAAGGGCAAGACGTTCTATTATTCATTGATAATATTTTCCGCTTTACACAAGCAGGATCTGAAGTTTCTGCACTTTTAGGTCGTATGCCATCAGCGGTTGGTTATCAACCAACACTTGCAACTGAGATGGGTAAATTACAAGAGCGGATTACATCAACGGAGAAAGGATCAGTTACTTCTATTCAAGCGATATATGTTCCGGCTGACGACTATACTGACCCTGCTCCAGCTACGACTTTCGCTCACTTAGATGCGACAACCAACTTAGAGCGTAAGTTAACAGAAATGGGTATTTATCCGGCTGTTGATCCGCTTGCATCAACATCACGCGCCTTAGCACCGGAGATTGTCGGAGAAGAACATTATCGTGTCGCTCGTGAAGTACAGCAAACATTACAGCGTTATTCAGAACTTCAAGATATCATCGCAATCTTAGGAATGGATGAACTATCTGATGAGGATAAATTAATTGTTCACCGCGCAAGACGTGTACAGTTTTTCTTATCACAAAACTTCCACGTTGCTGAACAATTTACGGGTCAAAAAGGTTCCTATGTTCCTGTTGAAGAGACTGTTGAAGGATTTAAAGATATTCTTGCAGGAAAATATGATCACATACCGGAAGACGCGTTCCGTTTAGTAGGCCCAATTGAGGATGTCCTAAAGAAAGCTGAAGAAATGGGCGCAGAAGTATAAATAAGGGACCAGGAGGGAAAAAAATGAGTACATTAACAGTCAATATTGTCACTCCCGATGGCCCAGTATATGAAGCTGATGTAGAGATGGTTAGCACAAAGGCTCAAAGTGGTGAGCTGGGAGTTTTGCCAGGACATATCCCAATGGTAGCCCCGCTTGAAATAGGTGCTGTACGCTTGAAAAAAGACGGAAACACTGAGCTTGTTGCAGTAAACGGTGGATTTTTAGAAGTACGTCCAGATCAAGTAACCATTTTAGCTCAGTCAGCTGAAAAGGCAGAAAGCATTGATATTGAACGGGCAAAATCAGCAAAAAAAAGAGCGCAAAGTCGCTTGCAAGCTAAACAAGATGATATTGATTTTAAGCGTGCTGAACTTGCGCTTAAACGCGCAATGAATCGTATCAATGTTTATGAAAATAATTATTAATTCCCTGCTATTGCCAGGTGCTTTTAGTACCTGGCATACTTTTGGCTGAAAAGGAGTGAACAACGATTATGATTGCTGGCTTTGGTCAACAAGCATTGATTAGCATTATTTCACATCTTCTTTTTATCGCAATTAGCTTTTGGGCATTACAGGCACTCCATTTCGAACGTCTCCTAAAAGGTAATCGTGTCTTTCAAGCACGTTTATTATTCATCTTATTGTCCATAACAATCGGTTCTACAGTTAGCAATTTTTTCCTAGATTATTTATTGTGGTCACAACGTTTACCACTCATATTACAATTTGTCATGAAAATTTAATAAATATAGAGTAATTTGTATGTTTCCTTTCACTGAGGAATTGGGTATTATTAAATATGCATAGTTTTTAATAGGGTATAAAGTGCTCCTTTTCAGTACATATGAATGATTGGTCTTATTGTCTAAAGTTGCCGATTTTCCTCCAGTATGTTCTTTTCTTTAGTGGAAAGACTTTTACTAAGGAGAGGATCATATATGGGGAGAAACTTGAATATTTTTCTAATTGGTTTCGTTCTTTTCAGCTATGCCTTTTTAGGAAAAATAACGAATGCGGTTGAAACAAACTCACAGCTATCTGCAATTGCACATGCTATTGAAAAACAACGAGGATCTATCATTGAATGGTCTCTGCATACAAGAGAAACAAATGCTTTTTCATCTCGTGAAGAACTGTTGAAAAAAGCAAATTTTATATCAAAGGCCTTTCCGCAATTTCATTGGGAAATGACGGAAAATGAAAAAGATATAAAAATGGCAGGAGTTTCAAAAGCAAAGACTTATGTAGAAACGATCAAATTGTCTTCCGTTTATAAAAATAACACTTATTATGTAAATGTAAGCTATGACTTAAAAGGGGAAAAACATGAAAGTGTTATTTCATTACAAAAGATCGAGCAAAACTACATGAAAAAAGTCAGCAAACTATACAATAAAAAACCTACTGTTTTCTCTTGTATAAAAGGCTCATTCAATGATAAGATCGACAACGCTTTTCCCTATTATACAAATGCATTATTAAATGAACTACATGCAACCGAAACAGAATCACTAAAGGAAAGCGAATTTTATTCGATTTCGGCATATTCTCCACATATGACACAACACATTCAGACAAAAAACGATAAAATGAATATGCAAATCGGAGTAAGAAAAAACAAAACGGGTGACAAGATTATAGCTGTTATTGGCACACCCATCTTAACGATTGAATATTAATATAGAGAAAATGGACGCGGAGGGGAATACTCTTGGAAAAGATTATCGTCCGCGGCGGGAAAAGGCTAGAAGGTACGGTTAAAGTTGAAGGCGCAAAAAATGCCGTATTGCCTGTGATCGCTGCAACAATATTAGCAAGTGAAGGTAAAAGTATTATTCGGGAGGTGCCTCAACTCTCTGATGTATATACAATAAATGAAGTATTACGGCATTTAAATGCAGATGTAACATTTGTTAATAATGATATTACTGTCGATGCATCAAGAGGTTTAAATGTTGAAGCACCATTTGAATATGTTAGAAAAATGCGAGCATCCGTTTTAGTTATGGGATCGTTACTCGCACGGACAGGAAAAGCACGCATCGCACTTCCTGGTGGCTGTGCAATAGGATCACGCCCTATAGATCTACATTTAAAAGGCTTTGAAGCGATGGGAGCAAAAGTAAAAGTTGGCAATGGTTTTATTGAAGCAAAAGCTGATCAATTACATGGCGCAAAAATTTACTTAGACTTCCCAAGTGTAGGTGCTACACAAAATATTATGATGGCAGCTACAGTCGCGAAAGGTACGACAACGATCGAAAATTGTGCGAAAGAACCAGAAATTGTCGATTTGGCTAACTTCTTAAACAAAATGGGAGCAAACGTCAAGGGGGCAGGCACTGGTACGATTCGTATTAAAGGAGTAGAACGCTTATATGGTGCTGAACATACAATCATTCCTGATAGAATAGAAGCAGGTACGTTTATGATTGCTTCAGCTATCACTAAAGGAAATGTTTTCGTTCAAGGTGCAGTACCGGAACATTTGACTTCTCTTATCGCAAAACTAGAGGAAATGAATGTAAAAATCATTGAAGAAGAGAATGGCTTAAGAGTAATAGGCCCCGAACAATTAAAAGCGGTTGATATAAAAACAATGCCACATCCTGGTTTTCCAACAGACATGCAATCGCAAATAATGGCTTTACTACTGGCGGCTAAAGGTACTAGCGTGATTACTGAAACAGTCTTTGAAAATCGCTTCATGCATGTAGAAGAGTTTCGTCGTATGAATGCAGATATAAAAATTCAAGGTCGTTCTGTTATTATAAAAGGTCCATGCCAATTGCAAGGGGCAGAAGTAGCTGCAACAGATTTAAGAGCTGCAGCAGCATTGATTATTGCAGGTTTAATAGCAGAGGGCTATACACGGGTAACAGAGCTCCATCATTTAGATCGTGGTTATTTGAACTTTCACCATAAGTTAAAATCATTAGGTGCAGATATTGAACGATACCATGACGATGAAGAACTAGCAACAAAACCACTAAAAATGATACAAAAATCTTTTGCAACGGATGCTAATGCATAAATAAAAATAATATTTATAACTAGATGAAAAAGGGTCGTTTTCACAGAGATGAAATCACCCTTTTTTATTGTGCATAAATGGTTGTCCAACTCCATATGTATGAAATATAATACATTCATAATGGAGGAAGCGCTGATGAAACAAATCAAACTAACCGTCTTCGTAATCACCTTTTTTCTATTCATGTCTTTCTTAATTCCAAGTATAGTTGTCCTCCCTTTTTCATCGAAAGAACCAAATGAAAAAATGGATCACTCGGAATCTTTAAAAGTTACAAAGCAAACAAAAAGCGACAAAGAAGCATATGTTTCTGTTTTACGTACGGGGTATAATAAAGTAGAAAACCTTCCACTAGAAGAATACGTTATTGGCGTTGTTGCTTCGGAAATGCCAGCAGATTTTGAAGAAGAAGCTTTAAAAGCACAAGCACTTACGGCAAGAACATACATAGTTGGTGAACTGACGAAAAATAAAAATGAAATGTTACCTAAAGGAGCAAATGTTACTGACACAATTAAACATCAAGTTTATAAGAACAAGGAAGAATTAAAGAAAATATGGGGAAAAGATTATGATTGGAAAATAAAAAGAGTTACGAAAGCGGTGAAAGCTACCGAAGGAGAAGTACTTATTCACAACAATAAACCAATTACAGCTGCTTTCTTTTCAACAAGTAATGGTTTTACAGAAAACTCTAGTGATTATTGGGAAGACGAAGTTCCATATTTAAAAAGTGTTGAAAGTCCGTGGGATAAAAAATCTCCCAAATTTACGGACGAAAAAACAATTCCTATCTCAGAGTTTGAAAAAAAACTAGGTGTAAATCTGGATAATAGTAAGGATGTAGGTACAATTATTTCAAGGACAGCAGGAAAAAGAATAAGTAAAGTTAATATAAATGGAAAAGAATTTTCAGGTAGGGAAATTAGAGAGAAACTTGATCTCCGTTCTTCAGATTTTAGTTGGGTTAGAAAAGGAGATAAAATTGTTATTTCTACAAAAGGATATGGTCATGGTGTTGGTATGAGTCAGTATGGTGCAAATGGCATGGCGCAAGAAGGAAAAACATATAAAGATATTGTTCATCATTATTACGATAGTGTGGAGATTTCGAATGTTAGTAGTTTCTTGCAGAAAATAATGGCTAAAAAATAAATGTTTTTACGGCAATCCCGGCATGAGCTGATTATCATGCGGGGTTTTTGTTTTACTAATTTAAATAATATATTTACAGAAATCCTACATATTTCCCTCTCATTTGTAAAACAATAAGTATTTTAACTTTTTTAGGGACAACAGGTATAAATATTAAATGATCTGTTCAAAATGGTAGCTGAGGTGATAAAAATGAGAGAGGAAGAAAAGAAAGGATCTTCTCAAAAAACGAAATTTCAACGTATTTTGAAGAAACGGTGGGTATATCCAGCGCTTTATCTCATTAGTGCGGCTTTAGTTATTTCCATCGTCTTCTGGTTTCAAACAGCGTCGAATAAAAACGTCGCTGAACAGGGTAAAAGAGATAATAGCAATGATTATGTAGCTGATCAGTCAAGTGATAAAGATGCGGTAGAAGTAGGAAAATCGATAGAAAATATCGCAATGCCATTAAAAAACATGGATGATGCGGTAATTCAAAAAGAGTATTATGATCCAGACGCTTCGAAAGAAAAACAACAAGCAGCACTAGTAGTGTATGAAAACAGCTATCATCCAAACCGTGGCCTTGATATTTCAATGAAAGATGGTAAGGAGTTCGAAGTTTTAGCAGCGTTAAGCGGTACTGTATCTAAAGTACAGGAAGACTCACTGTTAGGAAATGTCATTGTGATTGAACATGATAATGGCGTTCATACTCAATATCAATCTGTCAAAGATATTGATGTGAAAGTCGGCGATAAAGTAAAACAGGGACAAGTACTAGCAACTGCTGGCACAAGCCGTCTAAATGAGGAAGCGGGGACACATGTTCATTTCGAAATTAGAAAAGACAATATTCCTTTAAATCCACTTTCGTATTTTGACAAACCGGTTAGTTCGCTAGAAGATGTGACAACAGAAGAAAAAACAGAAGGTGTTCAGGAAGATGAACAAGTAAATGACCAAGAAGAAGACGCGAATGAAGATGAAAGTGTTCAAAAAGAAGAGGATGTCGAGAAATCTGAGAAGAATGTAGATTCTGATGCAGAAGGTGCATCAAAAACGGAAAAAACAGAAGAAGACTAAAGTGTAATAAAGCAGTTGAATAGACAAAATATATTATCTAGCAGTAATTGCTATAAGCATTTGTGTAGAGCAGAGGAAGATATCTCTGTTCTTTTTTATTTACCTAACACGATGTACATAATAAAATTTATTTGCTTTAGCATTTTTAAAACATTATAAATAGCAATTTCATTAAAAAAAGCCGAAATCTAATTCGTTTTTACTAAAAAATGACCTTTTCTCAATGAAGCAATCATTTCAATAATCGTATACGCCGATATCCATTTAATAACAGCTTTTTCCTCCATTACCTTTAGTTTATAATTGCTCATTCGTAAATTATTTATAAATTTACAAGTGTCATGTAGATTGACTCTCGATAAAATAAGGACAAAAATGATAACTGCTATCCCATATCATGAAACGACAGCAAAAACGATAGATATAGAATAATGAGTCGTCAACCAATTGAATATTTAGACATATTTCTCGGGAAATAAGAAAAATTATCAACGCTTATGAATATTAATTATTTATTCAGCTCCTTTTACATATTTGTTTTACACTTTTCAACATACAATAAAAATGCATACATACTCATTCGTTTAAATAAAGAAAAGATCTCCTTGTCCTTATTAGCCTATTCGTGCATATATCCCAGCAAGCATTAATAAAATATTACAAACTAAGCAAAAGAGAGAGTGTTTGAGGTGAGGAGCCATTTAGGAATTGTCACATATATAGTTATATACTTGATTAATCATTGTATTTGGAAAGCAAATGCTTTCTGCCGCATATAAATGGTTTGCGTTTGCTTAAAAAAGCGGACTACTACAAGTTATGCGGGAAGATGCAACAGAAGAGCTGAAAGGCGAGTCTCATTTCACACTTCTCACATCCAATTTAGGGAGGGCGAGTGGTGTGCACGATTACATCAAAGAGAGAACTATCAAGATTGGAAAGTATATCGTGGAGACGAGAAAAACAGTTCGCGTGATTGCGAAGGAGTTTGGCGTATCCAAAAGTACAGTTCATAAAGATTTAACAGAAAGACTTACCAGAAATTAATCCTGATTTGGCAAATGAAGTGAAGGAAATTTTAGATTATCATAAATCGATCCGACATTTACGAGGAGGTGAAGCAACAAAAATGAAATATCAAAAAGAAGAAATAGAAAGTGAATCGTAAAATAAGCTAATTGAGGAATAATAAAAGCATCGTGTAGAAATCGATTTTACTCCTTTTTTTTAAGTTAACTTTATTCTTAAACAATTCTTACTAGTGAGATAAAGTACATGATGTAAATTGGAAATTTTAAATATTAAAAAGACAAACCTGTATACAAATTGCAAAATTTTTATTTTTTATAAAAATATGGAAATACAATGAATATTAAACAATAACAATTACTTTTATATGAACGAATTCAAGGAGGAAAGAATAAGAGAATGTTTGCAAGGGATATTGGAATTGATTTAGGAACAGCTAATGTGCTAATTCATGTAAAAGGAAAGGGAATTGTTTTAAATGAACCATCTGTTGTTGCGATAGATAAAAATACAAACAGTGTTCTAGCAGTCGGGGAGGAAGCGCGGCAAATGGTTGGTCGTACACCTGGTAACATCGTTGCAATCCGTCCTCTTAAAAGACGGGGTAATTGCTGATTTTGATGTAACCGAAGCGATGTTAAACATTTTATTAATAAATTGAATGTGAAAGGCTTTTTATCAAAGCCGCGATTTTGATTTGTTGCCCAACAAATATCACAAGTGTTGAGCAAAAGGCGATTAGAGAAGCAGCTGAAAAAAGCGGAGGTAAGAAGGTTTATTTAGAAGAAGAACCAAAAGTGGCTGCAATTGGCGCAGGAATGGATATTTTCCAACCTAGCGGTAATATGGTTGTTGATATCGGTGGAGGAACAACGGATATAGCAGTGCTGTCAATGGGTGATATCGTAACTTCTTCATCTATAAAAATGGCTGGCGATAAATTTGATTCAGAAATTTTGAACTACATTAAAAGAGAATATAAATTATTAATTGGTGAGCGAACTGCGGAAGATATTAAAATAAATATCGGTACTGTCTTTCCGGATTCACGCCATGAAGAAATGGATATTCGTGGACGTGATATGGTAACAGGTTTACCGCGAACAATTACAGTTAATTCGAGAAATTGAAGAAGCGCTTACGTGAGTCAGTCGCAGTCATCGTTCAAGCGGCAAAAATGTCTTGAAAAAACACCACCTGAAGTTATCTGCTGATATTATTGATCGCGGCGTCATCTTAACTGGTGGCGGTGCATTGCTTCATGGGATTGATACGTTACTTGCTGAAGAGTTAAAGGTACCTGTATTTGTTGCAGAAAACCGATGGATTGCTGTAGCAATTGGGACAGGGATTATGCTTGAAAATATTGATAAAGTGGATAGAAAAAGTGTTGTATAGTAGATCCTTTCGTTAAAGGAGATTTTAAATGGCAACAAAAGAAGCTCAAAAAGTAAAAAAAAGTAAGCAACCAATCGGCTCTAAAAAATTATTAAGTACGAGTGAACAACAACAAAGTGAAATGGAACAAAGGGAAAAAGGCGAGACAAGCAATAAAGGAATAGTTTTAAAAGACAAGATAACAAAAATAGCAAATTGGCTAAGAAAACAAATGAAGAAAAGACGCGTGAAAGCAGAAGAGACAAGGTCAAAAAAAATGATTCGAGTACGCATGTTCCCTATTTGGTTACGTCTTGTTATTGTTATGTCACTTATAATTGTAAGCTTAGTAGTTGGAGCCATGGTTGGTTATAGTGTTATTGGTGATGGTAAAGCATTAGATGTATTTAAAAAATCAACATGGACACATATTGGCGATATGGTTAATGGGAAATAATACCTTTGCTCTATTTCATTGAATCAACAAATAATGGAGGTTTATCATGCTCGATATCCAACAAATTAAAGAGATCATTCCTCATCGTTATCCTTTTTTATTAATTGACAAAATATTGGAAATTGAAGAAGGGAAAAGAGCGGTCGGAATAAAAAATGTTACAGTTAATGAACCTTTTTTTAATGGTCACTTTCCCGACTATCCTGTTATGCCTGGCGTTCTCATTATAGAAGCTTTGGCACAAGTTGGTGCTGTTGCAATTTTAAAAAAAGAAGAAAATCGCGGGCGATTAGCATTTTTTGCAGGAATAGATAATTGCAGATTTAAAAAGCAAGTGAAGCCAGGTGATCGCTTAAATTTAGAAGTTGTTATGACTCGTTTACGAGGACCAATTGGAAAAGGCAAGGGGATAGCAACTGTAGATGGAGAACTGGTTTGTGAAACGGAAATTATGTTTGCATTAAGCTAATCATCATTTTTAAAAGAAAAATATTCTCTTCGATTTAAAATATTTTTGCTTTTTTTGGGTATGCTAAATTCAGGCCACATTTTCAGGTCAAGTTTAATGACTAAATTTTGAAAGGAGCATATCCGATGGAAAAAAAGCTTATGAAGATCATTGGAGGATTTATCATCGCAACAATGGTTTTAGTTGGTTGTGCGAATAATAATCAGAATCCACCGCCTGAGGAAGATAATAATAATGGGGTGGTGGATCAAGACATGGATGATAATATGAACAACAATGATGATAACGACATGGGGAACAATGATGATGACGATAATGATCTAGATCTGGACAATGACAATAATGATAACGATAACAATAACAATAACCAATAAGTGTCATAAAGCAGGGGAATGACCCTGCTTTATTTATTAAATAACAAGATGTTTGTAGGTTAAGTATTTTTTTTATTACCTATTTCTTTTCCTGTAGCTAAGCGTGGTGGGGATTGCATTCGCTTTTTAAATATTGCCATTAATTCCGTTCCAGAATATCCCTCCGAGATTAATTCGTCTAAAAGCAATTCGGCATATTCATTTCTAACCGGTGTCAGAAATCCTTCAAACAGTATGCTTATATGATCATCTATTTCCTTTATACTATGAATATGTACCCGGAAAGGAGCAGGATCATTTGCTGGATTTGTAATGATAACTTGAATATTCATCTCTTCTTTTTTCTCTTCAGCTTTTCGAAAATAATCAATATAATCTTTCTTAATGAATGCTTCGATCAGCCAAGTTTTTTGTTCATTTTCTTTATTAATAATGAGACCGTCCACGAGCTCAATATCTTTAATCATATTCTCTTCTTCAATGATTTGTAATGTAACGATTTTAAAGGTTTTCATCTTCCAACCCTCTTTTCTCATTATGCTTTTAAAAATTATATCATACAAGAATAAGAAGCAATAATATCTTCTGTTAAATGAAAAAATTTTTAATGTAACTTTGTTTATTTTAATGAACATATCGTCAAAAATACCATTTTTGATTAGGGAAATAGTAATTTGAAGGATCAATAGAAAGGAAAACATTATTTCCGCGATTTTATTAATATGGATAGATATACTATGATTGATTTAACAAATGAAAGGAGTTGATACATGTTTGATCAATCAAGTAACGTTAGTTGGAAGAATGACAAAAGATCCAGAGTTACGCTATACGGTAGATGGAAAGGCTGTATTGAATATTACGCTTGCACTAAATCGACATTATCGTAACAAGCATGGAGATGTTGAGACAGATTTTATTTTTTGTACATTATGGGATCGACTTGCAGAAAATACAGGTAAATATTGTGAAAAAGGCTCCGTTTTAGGAATTACTGGGAGAATACAAACGAGAAATTACGAGAATCGTGAAGGAAAAATAGTATATGTGACAGAAGTCATTGCTGAAGCTGTGACCTTTTTAAGTTCAAAACGAACAGAGGAAAAAAACAAACAATATATACCTGAATAACGATGGATACCTTAGTTTTTAGTGATGGTGGAATGAACTTAGGAATTTTGCCAGTCCAGTATGATAAATGATGCATCACAACTATGTGATCAACTTTCCCCGTATACTCTTCACAACCCATCTAACCTCAAAAAAGAAAATATCCCCTATTTTTATCCTCACTCATTCGGCCAGTATTTCTACTGGTCATTTTTTATATTTCCAAAAATACTTAGTGTGAGGATAAACATGCTAATACTCATGCAAAGAAGTATATTCATTATAAATAAGTTTCTTTATTAAAATTGTAATCAAAAGAATGCAGACTTTACTCTCAATTTTACAAAAGTAACAAAACGAATCTATATCGTTTTCTTTGTAAATAACACTTAATAGTGTGTAAAGTTAATAGCCCATTTTCTATGGTAGAATGAACCCAATTGCTTAAGGAGGTAATTTTAATGAAAAAGATAGCTGCGGCTCTAGTTACAAGTATGATGTTAGGGATGGGCACCGCAAATGTATCTGCAGCAAGCCATAAAGTAGAAAAAGGAGATACCCTTTGGGAAATTGCTAAGAAAAATAACATCACAGTAAAACAGCTAATGGAACGAAATAACTTAACTTCACATATGATTTATCCAAAACAAAATCTTACTATAGATGGAGATAAAAACGATCAAAATAATAATAATAAAGATCGCTATCATAAAGTAGAGGCAGGAGAGACTTTAAGTTCGATTGCTAAAAAATATGATTTGAGGGTAAAGGACTTAAAAGACTGGAACGGTTTAAAAACTGATCTCATACTAAGTGGACAACAGTTATTACTGCATAGTGAAAAGATTCAAGCTAGCAAAACAGTAGCAAGTAATGATACACAAACAGAAACGAAAAATACGATGACGATGAAAGCTACTGCCTATACAGCTAAATGTGAAGGTTGCACGGGAATAACAGCTACGGGAATAGATTTAAATAAAAATAAAGACGCAAAAGTAATTGCAGTTGATCCAAAAGTTATTCCACTTGGATCAAAGGTACATGTTGAAGGGTATGGTGAAGCAATTGCTGGAGATGTTGGCGGTGCAATTAAAGGAAACAGAATCGATGTTCACCTTCCAACTAATAAAGAAGCAAATGAATGGGGAGTAAGAGAAGTAAAAGTGAGTATAATTAATTAAACCTTTACAAAACCGTATCACTTCGAAAGTGATACGGTTTTACTTTATTACCCCAATTTAATAGTGTGTAGGCTACTTCGTTCCTTTCCTTTTATTTTATCAAATTACCTTGTAACAAAATAGTAACAATATCTGAATATTCTCTAATGTCTTTATAAACAATGTAGACTATAATGAATGATACGAAGAATTTTCACGTCATTATTATTTTTTTTTAACGGCATCATGTTCATTTATTCACAAGAAAAGTGTTTATCTTGTAATTATTAATAAAATAAAGGGAGAAGATGATCATGGCGATAGTGAAATTTTCAACAAATGTTCATTGGTCTGGTAAAGGTGTTTTATCAACAGGTGATGTCAATGGAAAAAAAGTGATTGTTGATGAACCTACATCTTTAGGTGGGACAGACAAAGGACCAAATCCAGTGGAATATGTTCTAGTTGCACTAGGAGGATGTTTAAATGTACTAATTGTTAGCTTTGCTGAAAAATTTAATGTTGAAATTCAAGATTTACAAGTTTATGTTGAAGGGGATTTAGATCCCGATGGCTTTCTCGGAAAAAATGAAAATGTAAGACCTGGATTTCAACAGATTCGTTACCACATAGACATTGTTTCCCCATCCAAAGATGAAGATATCCAAGCATTAGTGAAACATGCTGAAGAAAACTGTCCAGTAAAAGATACTTTAAAAGCAGTGCCGGTTACTTCTATAAAAAGAAAAAAAGAAGTGAGAGCTTAAAAACTTCTTTAACATTGGCTTATTTTTATTAGGAATCTTCTGAATGTTCCTTTTAGAAATTTGCTGCATCTATTATGATAATAAGAAAGGAGGGCTCTATACAATGGAAAGAGACAGACGGTTTGAAACGAAGGCCATTCATATCGGTTATGATGCAAATGAACATAAAGGGGCACTCGTACCGCCATTATTTCAAACATCCACATTCACTTTTCCAAATGCAGTGGAAGGGGAAGAGCGTTTTGCAGGTAATCGCGAAGGGTATATCTATTCACGATTAGGTAATCCAACAGTGAAAGTATTACAGGATCGCATTGCAGCACTTGAACAAGGTGAAGCAGCGTTAGCATTCGCGTCTGGAATGGCAGCAGTATCGGCAATGCTTTTTTATTTAACAAAATCAGGTGATCATATTCTTTGCTCAGAAGGAATTTATGGATGTACCTTTGGACTCCTACAATTAATGGAAGAAAAGTATCAAATAACACATAGTTTAATAGCAATAAATGATGAACAGTCTTTACGAAAATCATTGAAAGAAACGACCTCTTGTATTTATATTGAGACACCTATCAATCCAACAATGAAACTAGTTGATTTAGAAATGGTTGCTCGGGTCGCTAAAGAATATCATGTTCCAGTTGTTGTCGATAATACTTTTAGCTCCCCATATATTCAACAGCCACTTACACGAGGGTGTGATTATGTCATTCATAGTGCAACAAAATATATTGGTGGCCATGGGGATGTGATCGCTGGTCTGATTATAGGCAAAAAAGCAGAGCTGAAGGAAATGGCAATGACGATTCAAAAAGATATCGGTGGGGTAATTTCTCCATTCGATGCTTGGCTCCTTTTACGGGGGATTAAAAGCTTACCTGTTCGCCTTGATCGACATTGTGACAATGCAGAAAAAATCGTTGCATTACTGAAGAAGCATCCAAAAGTGAAAAAAGTATACTATCCAGGTGACAAAGATTCCACTCAATATGAATTGGCAAAAAAGCAAATGAAGCGGTTCGGAGGGATGATTAGTTTTGAATTAGATGGAACAAAAAAGGATGCTCAAACATTATTAAATCACTGTAAATTAATTAAAATATCGGTTAGCCTAGGTGATGCAGAGACATTAATTCAACACCCTGCAACAATGACACATGCTGTTGTTCCTGCAGAAAAGAGGAAAAAGATGGGGATATCGGATTCTCTTGTCCGTCTTTCGGTAGGTCTTGAGGCGTGGGAAGATTTATGGGGTGATTTAAAGCAAGCTCTCGATCAAGTATAAGGAGGATCATCCTCCTTTTTTTAATGTTTTATCCACATTCATTTTTCCTCCAGGTAAATTTCCATTCGTAATGATGCTTCATGATCATTTTTTCTTTTTCCTCACCATCATCCCAAGAGATCGCTAAATATAAATAAAAAGATCCAGTTGATTCAACATAGAGAGATGATACCCTACATTTTTAGTGGAAAATAGGCTACTTGGACTAGCTGTATTTCCATCAAATAAAAGAAATATTTGTAAATAGGAGTTATTGATTATTTATATCACTAACTGCACGATATCATTGTACATAGTAGTATTGTCCTAAGAGAAGAGTAAACCAAAAAAAACCATAATTATTAACATTCTGTAACAAATTTTACGTAATTTTAATCTTATTCTTCATAGGTCATTCGTTTATTTATAATAGAAAGCAATGATCCTTTATAATTATTTTTGGAATATTCAGATATCAAATGACAATATTCGACACCAACAATGTTATCTTTCTTATATAGTAGAAGAACAACTAGATCATTGCATATGAGCAGCTTAGATTCCTTCAACAGCTTTTTGAAGAAAGGAGGGAATAGATATTTTTTGCAGGGGCTGATTCATTTGATTTGGGGTAAACAAGTCTTTTATCTTTTGAGAGGAGGAAAGATAAGATGAAAAAGCGTCAGCGAAGGAAGTTTTCCAGTTTAATTGCTGCTTTGTTAATGATCTTTTCCATAGTTACGCCGGGGATAGGGAGCGCAACATCTAAAGGAGAGGTAAAAACATCCCTCATTGATTCCAAAAATGTTGTCAAGGAAAAAGTGAATGATCGTCTCTTAAAACAATTTAAGCAAGATGAGCAGGTTACATTCCTTATTAAATTTAAAGAACAAGCGGATACGAAGAAAGTGGCAAAAATCGCGCAAAAATCTGCAAATAAAGCAGGCTTATCAGCTCAGCAAGCAAAACTTATGCAGCGATCTGCTGTTGTTTCAGAACTGAAAACATTATCAATGGAAACTCAACATAATGTAAAAGCATATTTAGAAAAAGAAGTTAAAAAGGGGAATGCAAAAGATCTCAAAACATTTTATATTGTAAACGGAATAGCTGTTACCGCAACAAAAGAAATTGCAGAAAGAGTCGCAAAATTCAAAGAAGTAGAGAAAATTTTACCGAATGAAACTCGTCAATTATTTAAACCGAATAAAGCAACTACAAAAGAGAAAACAAAAGTTAATGTTACACCTAAAAAGGCAGATGACAATGTAGAGTGGAACGTAAAAAAGATTGGTGCTTCAGCAGCTTGGAATCTAGGCATTGATGGAACAGGAACAGTTGTAGCAAGTATCGATTCAGGTGTGCAGTGGGATCATCCAGCTTTAAAGGAGAAATATCGGGGATATCAACCAGCTGATGATTCGGTTGACCATGATTTTAATTGGTTTGATGCTACGGCTGGGCGTGAAGAACCATATGATGATCAAGGTCATGGAACACATGTAACGGGTACTATGGTCGGTGGTGAGGCAAATGGATCTAATATGATCGGAGTTGCACCAGGGGCAAAGTGGATTGCAGTTAAAGCTTTTACGGCTAGTGGGGGAACAGATGTCGACTTATTAGCTGCTGGTGAATGGATTTTGGCTCCTACAGATGCTGAAGGTAATGCTCGTGTAGATATGGCACCAGATGTTGTAAATAATTCATGGGGAGGAGGGCCAGGTCTTGACGAATGGTATCGTGAAATGGTTCAAAACTGGCGAGCTGCCCAAATTTTTCCGGAGTTTTCAGCGGGAAATACGAATTTCTCCAATCCAGGTGGTCCTAAATCGATAGCAGCACCAGCAAACTATCCGGAATCATTTGCTACTGGAGCAACGGATAACAAAGATAAGCTGGCGAGTTTTTCACTGCAAGGTCCTTCTCCATATGATGAAATCAAACCTGAAATGGTCGCACCTGGTGTTAATATTCGTTCATCTGTACCAGGGAATAAGTATGAAGATGGTTGGAATGGGACATCAATGGCTGGACCACATGTTAGTGCAGTTGCAGCTATGTTACGGCAAGCGAATGGTTCGATAACTGTCGATGAGATGGAGGAAATTTTACTATCAACAGCCACTCCATTAACAGACTCGAACTTTTCAGATTCACCGAATAACGGTTATGGACACGGACTCGTCAATGCATTTGATGCTGTTTCTTCTGTAGTTAATGGTCTTGGTAAAGTAGTGGGGAAAATAGGAAAAGAAGGTGAAGATAAAGAGGAGCCAACATTTGAACATGAATCAATATCAACAGCCTTTGTAGGTATGGACTTAGACTTAACAATCAAAGTAAGTGACAATGTAAGTGTCACTACTGTTGTACTGGAATACAAAGATCAAAACGGTGAATGGAAAAATATAAAAGCGGATCGCATTTCTGGTGACTATTTATCTGGTGAATATAAAGCAACGATTCCTGGAGATAACATAACAGAGGAACTACTCACATACCGCTGGAAGATCAATGATTATGGCAATAACGAAGTTGTAAGTGAAGATTATATTGTGAAAGTATTGCCTGGTATAACAGTAGGGTATTTTCAAGATTTTGAATCAAATCCAGTTGGGTGGACATCTTTTGGCGAAAAAGATCCATGGCAATGGGGTGTTCCGACAACTGGTCCTAAAAAAGCAGCTTCAGGGGAAAAAGTGTTTGCAACAAACTTAGAAGGCAATTATGAAAATAACACGAACGCAACACTTGTCATGCCACCAATTGATCTCCCAGAAGAAACGACATACCTGCAGTTTAAACAATGGTATGAAATGGAAAATAACTATGATTTTGGCCACGTATTTATTTCCACAGATATGGAAGAATGGACACAGTTACAAAGGATAAATGGTACTTCAGGTGGTTGGATAGATGCCGAAGTAGACTTATCCGAGTATAGTGGCCAAAGAGTTTATATAGGCTTTAACTTCCGCAGTGACATTAGCGTGCAAAAGCTTGGTTGGTATATTGATGATGTTGCGCTTTCAGATACATCACTAAATAGTAAAACGGCAAAAAATAAAGTAAAAGTACAAGGAGAAAAAAAGACAAAAAAGGAAGCGGTTGATCCAAGTAAAATCCAACCTAAACGACCAAAGTTAGACAAGCCTCCTGTAAAAGAAGAACAAATAAAGCCAAGTTTATTGCCACTTCATGCAGAGGTGAGTGTGCTTGAAACGGGACGTTCAGCTTTTACAAATCCTGCAAATGGAGATTATTCTCTTATGCATGTTGCAGGGGAATACACTCTTCAAGCAGATGCTTATGGGTATCGTTCTGAGCAACAATCAGTCAATATAGCTGCTGATGAAACCGTAGAAGCAAACTTCGTCTTGGAAGAACTTCCACAAGCAACACTTAACGGTAAAATTACCAACAGTGTGACAGGAGAGCCTGTTGAAGGAGCAACGCTTTTACTAGTAGAGGATGCAATTGTCAAACCAGTCCAAACAGGCACTGACGGCACATATTCCCTAACAGCTTATGAAGGAACTTATACGTTAAAAGTAATAGCACCACATTACTATAGCCAAGAAATAGAAGTAACATTTAATAATAAAACATCTGAATTAAATATTGATTTGAAGCCCATTATTAGTTATCCTGGTGGCGAAATTGGTTATGATAACGGGGAGCCTGACAATGCTCGTGCGTTTTATGATGAAGGAAATGGTTGGGCAGTGAAAATGTCCTTGCCCGAAGAAAAAGAAAAAGCGCTCGTAACAGCAGGAGTATTCCGTTTCTGGACAGAGGACTGGCCGACACCGGGTGGAACGGAATTTCAAGTTGAGGTTTGGGATGCTTCCGGGAAATGATGGTGCACCTGGTAAGAAAATTGCAGGTCCTTTTGATGGAAAGGCACTTCGGAACGGTGAGTGGACGGTAGTAGATTTATCAGAACATGGGATTATGGTCGAAGAAGACTTCTATATGGTCTATATTCAAACACAACCAAATCCATTATCACCTGGTTTAGCAACTGATGAAACGAGTCCAAATGCGGAGCGTAGTTGGCAATATGTTGGCGGTTCTTGGTCTCAATCACCAAAAAATGAAGGAAACTACATGATTAGAGCACGAGTCAACTACGAAGTAGAAACTCCAACAATTACTTCACCTTCCACAGGGTTCATTACCAATGATAACAAGGTGACGATTGAAGGTACTGCATCGCCTGGAAACAACCGTTCACATCATGAATAATGAGGAGGAAGTGGAGAGCGTAGTTATCGATGAAGATGGTAAGTTTTCAGTAAATATAGAGTTAACTGAAGGAGAAAACATCTTAAAAGCAGTTTCTTCATTAGATCATCTCCCTGCAGGTGAATCTGAACCTGTTACCGTTATTTTAGATAGAGAAAAGCCTGTCTTAACGATTGATCGTCCTAAAGAAGGAGAGAAAACAAATCGTGAAACGGTGACTGTAGAAGGGAGTATAGAAGATGCCAATCTTGATGGGTCAAAGTGAATGGACAACAAACAAAAGTCGAAAATGGAAAATATACACCGGGTTATGCTGGAAAACGGGGAGACGAAATTAAAGTTGTTGCTCGCGATAAAGCGGGAAATAAAACGGCAAAAACAGTAAAAATATTCGCTAAATATACAGCTCCTAAAATTGAACATTTAATACCGGATGAAGATATGATGTTAGTAACAGGTCAAAGTGTAAAAATAACATTCGATAGTGAACCAGGTTTAAAGGCTACATTCGCCATTCATATGCCACTGACAAATACAGGAGCAAAACATCTAGCAAATGCAACAGAGTTACCGATGATGGAAATAACAGAAGGTCACTATATCGGTTATTGGACGGTGCCTAAAGATACCGTAGCGAATGGTGCCAAGATAGAAGTAAAAGTTGTTGACTCTTACGGGAATGAAACACGTCAACTAGCTAATGGAAAGTTGTATCTTAATCATAAAAAATGACATCTTAAAGTTATAAAAGTTGGTATAGTAACCGAAATAAAGGTGTGGATAAACATTTATCCACGCCTTTTTATTTGCCCGCTTTTATAAGTAACTAGGTTCTCCAATGGAATCTTTTTTAAATTTTTGCTCTCTGTAATCCTGTCATTCATGGTAAAAAAATACATGATTAATTATTTTCCAGTATGCACATATTAATGGCAAGCTATTGATAGACAAAAGAGGTGAACAGATTGAAAGCAATTGTAGGTTCCGAAAAATATACGAATATAGATGAGAAAAAAGAAAATGTAACAATGTATCACTCTGATATGACGCTATCGCCATAGCTGTGGTTCTCGATAGCAGCCAAGCCATGGTCCAGCGAACTCTCTGATAATTTCATCTCGTAGCGACTATTGTATGTCTAGAACTGGCGTTGCCTGTCGTGACGACACGGCTGTGGCGCGCAAGCGCGGTTATCCGCGACCGTCACGAAATGATGGCGTTGGATTTCGGGCAGTAGCCTCGGCCGGACGCGCAACGCGTTACCCTAGCTGTAGTCATGGCTGTATTTTTTTTTTTGTGTGTGTGTGTGTGTGTG
>CAVVKR010000059.1:0-63413 GCA_963748745.1 uncultured Bacillaceae bacterium
AACGAGACAATGGGATTGGCAAATAAATGAAATGGCAGCAATGTTTATTATTATTGCCATTGGCTCCGGCATATTGGCGAGGATGAGCGCCAATGATATTGTCAAAGCATTTATAAAAGGTGCACAAAAATTAGTATATGGAGCTTTAGTTATCGGTGTTGCACGTGCTATTTTAGTTATCCTGCAAGATGGAAAGATACTTGATACGGTTGTTCAAGGGTTAGCAATCGCACTCGAGCCGCTTTCACCCGTAGCTGGTGCGATTGGCATGTTTATCGGAAATGCATTGTTTAATATTTTAGTTTCATCAGGAACTGGGCAAGCGGTTGTCGCGATGCCGATTCTAACTCCACTAGCCGATATGTTAGCCATTCCTCGCCAAGTAGCCGTACAAGCATTTCAGCTTGGAGATGGATTTACGAATAGTATTATCCCAACGTCAGGTGTGCTCATGGCCAGCCTTGCTGTCGGTGGTGTTCCCTATACGAAATGGGTAAAATTTATGTGGCCACTCATGGCGATTTGGTTAACAATCGGTTGTATTGCTATTGCGATTGGCGTCATCATTAACTGGGGACCTTTATAGGGGACCTTTATAATAGGTGAGACTATTATAAAAGAGAAGACAAGCAAAAATAGAACCATATCATATTAATTGATTGAAGGCCTTATTTTTTGTTAATCATTATCAACTTAGCTCTACCCTTTTATCCTTTTGGAATCTCTGCTTCTTTTTTTTGCTAAAAATTGATCGAGTCCGCGTTTTCTAAATTTGCATGCGGGAACAACCACCCAACCTGCTCCTTTTATCCCGTTATAGCATGTTATCGTTTTTTCGCGGATAAAGCTAAAAGCATCAAGTTTAGCCGCCAGCTCCCAAACTTCTGATTTATCTAACCACATTAATGGTGTATGGAGGATAAATTGCTCATCCATCGCTAAGTTTAACTTAACATTCAACGATTTGATAAATATATCACGGCAATCCGGATAACCACTAAAATCAGTTTCACTTACGCCTGTAACGATATGTTTTGCCCCTATTTGCTTTGCTAAAACAGCAGCAAATGAAAAAAATAAGAGATTACGGCCTGGTACAAAGGTAGACGGGAGCTCTCCTTCCTCTTGGGTAATCTCTTGCTCAGACCTTGTTAACGCGTTCGGAGCTAGTTGGTTTAACAATGACATATCTAGCATGTGATGTTTTACTTGTAACTCTTTGGCGATTTCCTTTGCACATGTCAGTTCTGTCGCATGACGTTGTCCGTAATTAAATGTAACAGCTTCCACTTCCTTAAAATGTTTCATTGCCCAAAATAAACATGTTGTACTATCTTGGCCGCCACTAAATACGACGACCGCTTTTTCCTTTTCCATTTTCCATACTCCCTTATTAAGTTACTTACTTCCGTTTCCTTTAACGACCCTTGTTAAAGACGTCCTGAACGCATAATGGAATAAAGTAGCCAGATCACCATTATTGTAGCAATAATAAAGCCAATTTCAATGGCGGGAATGCGCCAAATAACCGTTGATTCTTGCGCAATAGAAGAACCGATAATAAGACCGACCATAATAATGCTAAATGATAAAAGAACGATACTATATGATAGGCGATTTCCAATTTTATCGAGTTTTGTCAAAAGGCGATCAAACTGGGGGGCGGTTATTTCGAGACGGAGTTTGCCTTCTTTCATAAACGCACTGACCGAGCGTATATTCTAAGGAAGACTTAAAAAGATATCGGCATATTCGGTTGCCGTCATCCATAAACGCTCCGTAATGTTTTTCGGATGATAACGCTCTTTTAAGAGCTTTTCACCAAAAGGTTCAGCGACGCCAATCATATTAAAGTCTGGATCAAGCTTTTCAACGATTCCTTCCATCGTTAACAAAGTTTTTCCTAAAAGAGTCAAGTCAGTTGGAAATGAGATTTGATAATGAAAAGCAATCGAAAATAGATCTTGAAGTGCATCACCGAAACGAACTTGACTTATTGGCACTTCATAATATTTATCTAATAGATCTTCAATATCTTTTTTTAATTCATGCAAATCTATTTCAGCTGGAATAAGCCCTAACTGATCGATTGCTCGAATGATACCGTTTATATTTCGCCGTATCATTGCAATAACAAGGGAAGCAAAATGGTATTTTATATGAGCATTTAATCGACCAACCATCCCAAAATCAATCATTCCAATTGTCTCATTAGGTAAGATGAAAATATTGCCGGGATGTGGATCGGCATGAAAATATCCGTCTAGCAATATTTGTTTAAGCATCATATGTGTAAAACGCTCGGCAATCTTTTTTCTGTCATAACCGAATCGATCTAAACGTTCGATATCGTTTAATTTCACGCCGTCAATAAAGTCAGTCGTTAATACTTTTTTCGTTGTATACTCCCAATAGACGTTAGGTATCACAACATGTTTATCTTCGTGAAAATGACGAGCAATTTTTTCCGCTGCTCTTCCTTCACTTTCATAATCTAATTCCTTGCGTAACGTTTTTGAAAGCTCTCCCACTATATCTACTAACTGATATTTTCGTGCCCAAGCAAACCGATTTTCCGCCATTCGAGAAAGGTCTGTAATAATCTCTAAATCCGTCTCAATAATCGATTGCAAATTGGGCCGCTGAACCTTTACAGCAACCGGACGTTCATTATGTAAAACAGCATAATGAACTTGACCGATCGATCCGGCAGCAAGCGGTTCTTCATCAAACTGATTAAATACATGTTGAAGTGTATTTCCTAACTCACTTTCCACAATCTCTTGTACTTGTGCAAATGAAAATGGTTGGACTGCATCTTGTAGCTTTTCTAATTCTTTAATAATGTCTGCAGGAAGTAAATCTGGCCTTGTACTAGCAATTTGACCTAACTTTATGAAGGATGAACCGAGATCTTCAAGAAACCGACGTATTTTTTCTCCTAGCGAACGAGTTTGAGCATCTTCTTCTTCCGATGCCCATTTCTTTTTGATGGAAAACATCTCTATTAAACCTAAATCGCGTACGACATATGAGAAACCATTCCGGAGAAAAGCGTTAATAATTTCTTGATAGCGATGAATATGACGTATTCTTTTTCCAAGCATTTCTGTCTCCTTCCTTCAATTGAATACTTACTCTTCTTTGTGTAACTGCCTTTCCAATGAAGTGATGCGGTTTTCCAATGCTCGTATTTCCTCTTTCGTCGCAATATTCATCGTATTTAATACGTTCTTCACTCTTTCTTCCACAATTTCATCTATTTCTCTACGTACTTCGTTTCCTTTTTGAAATAAGTCATCCAATAATGATTTAGATTCTGCTTTCGTCATTTCCCCTTTCTTCACAAGTTCATCAACTATTTTCTCCACTTGTTCTTTACTTGTGAAAGCAACGCCTAAACCTAGTGAATACATTTTGCTCCATATGTTTTTCATAATCATTGCCTCCTCTTCTTCCAGTTGCTAAAACGTTTTCTTATTTCTAGAATATGTCTTACAAATAAAAAACACAAATGAAAACTGCTTTGAAAGCGTTTTTTAATGAAAAAAGGGGTAGGAAACATATAACATTTTATAGAAACTTTTTAGGGGAATGAAGGGGGATTATGTATGCAAATCGGTAGCAAAATACGTTTACACCGTATCAAAAAAAATATGACACAAGAAGAATTAGCCGATGGAATTATTTCTGTTTCGTACCTTTCAAAAATCGAAAATAACCAAACGATTGCTAGCGATGAAGTAATGGAATTTTTATGTCAAAGACTAGACATTGACTATATCATCGAAGAAGACGACAACATACGCCTTTACTGTAATCGATGGTTTAAACAATTGCTGGAAGCAAGAGATATGAGGAAAATCAAGCAAATTCGGCAATTGATGCTCAACTATCGAGACAAACTTTACAATAATGAGTTATCACAGCTAATCGAACTTCATATGATTCGGTATTACTTGCTTAATAAGCAGATAAATGAAGCAAAAATCCAAATAAAGCGATTAGAAAAAATGGAAAAAGCTTTTTCTGCAAAGGAAAAGTACTATTGGTATAAATTTAACGGTAATTATTACTATGTAATACAACATTATGAGCAGGCAGACTTTTATTATCGTGAAGCAGAAACATGGTTACAAGAAATATGCACACATCGAGCAGAACAAGCGGATTTATTTTACTCATTAGCGCTTACTTCAAGCAAAAGGTGGCATTCATTCCAAGCAATGTATTATGGTGAGCGAGCACTTGAAATATATCGCCAAGAATATCATTTACAACGCTGTGCTGATTGCCATATAACGATTGGTATCTCAGCACGGAGAACAAACCAATTTAAAAAAGCGCTGGAAGCTTATGAAAAGGCGAAAAAAATTGCTCATGTAACTGATAATAAAAATATTTTTCATCTGTATTTTCAAAATTTTGGCTATTTATATGCCGCTAAAAATGATTCTTTCCTCGCTATCAAATATTTGCAAAAAAGCTTGGAATATCTGACGGAAAAACAATTAGAGGATAAATTAATAACGACAGTTTCCATCGCAAAAGAGTACAATAAAATAAATGATGTAAAAAATACCTTGATTTGGTTAGATAAAGCTCGTTCTTTTATCACCGAAAATAGTAATCAACTCTATAAATTTGAACTAGAGATCCTTCAACATTCCATCAATGGATATGGAGAAAATTTTGAACAGTTTATGTTGCAAAAAGTATTGCCTTATGTTGAAAGCCATCAGCTCCACATATATGTAGCGACATACGCAAAATTTTTAGCCGATTATTATATAAAGCAAAAAAAATATAAACGTGCTGCGGAGTGGTTGGAACATTCTATCGCCAGTTATCAAAACATTGTTATCTTTAGCGATAATAGGTTGAAAGGGATCAAATGAAATACACGAAGGAAGTTGTTGAAAACAAGCTAGCATAAGCTCATACCAAAATTTTATTAAAAACATTTTTATTCACCCAATTCCTTGATCAATTGGGTGAACGTATGTTGTTCCACATAATGGATCCTTTCCATTCGCATCATTTTCTCGCCAACTTCCAACATACCTTTGCGAAGTTGACTAGCGATTGGTTCCAACTAGTAATACTGTTTTTTGGACTAAGTCCTCATCCTCGTTCTGGCCATTCTATTTGCTTCATCATTAAATATGATGACTGATATCCAAATACGTCAATCAAAAAACGTCTAGACCTAAATAGGAACACTTAAAATCAGTTAAAATGAATAGGTTCAAACTAAAATGCAATTGAAATTCTTGCAATGAATAACTTTCTCTTCATCAAGAGCATATGCTACATTTTCACATGTCAAATGAAAAGCTAATAAACAGCTTATCATTCATAAAAGAATTATGTTCGTATAGTTTAAAATCATCATAAAAAAGCCTCAACATCGAGGCTTTTTTTAGCAAAATGCTTAAAATTTCTTTAATCTGGATAATATATGTTGCTCTAGTTTTTTTTCATCAATTTTTGGACCTTTATTATTTGGCTTCCCTTTTCTTACCGTTTGAATAACAGTCTTTTCCTCTAACAACTTTATTAGCGAGTCCATTTGTTTGTATTGTTTAAAGACGATATATAATAAGCCTATTCCTAATAAAAAAGCTGAAACTGCAAAAAAGAGAAGGAAAAATTTAAACATCTCATCATCTCCTTTAGACCATTCGTCTATCTTCTATTATTAAATTCAAAAGATCGTAAAGTGTTAGTTAGAAAAACAAATAAAATGGCTGGACAATCTTTTTATGTTAATACTTGTTTAGTTATTTAGCTCATTTCTCTTCATTAAAGGCTCTTGTACAATCTAACCTAAAAGAAATACATATTTTAATATTGCAAAGATAGCAAATACACTATTTGAAAGGAGATTTGTGTTCATATGAGTTGTAATGGGAAAGATGGAAATGGTGCCTTAAATTGTGTTTGTAGCATTTTAGCAGCCATTAAGGAGCAACAGGATTCGGTACAACCTTCAGATGATCGGTGTGCAAATGATTTTTGTAATGTATTAAATAATAATTTCGATACAATTCCAGTTATCTTAGTAACGAAGAAAAATACTTTGCTTTATAACTTTATCGATATTGATTTAGCTGAATGTGAGCCAACAGTCTATTTCCGTGTGAACGATGTTGATGAGGATACAGGATGTGCACAACTAGAAATGTTGCGACCTAATGCAGGAAGAGCAATTACTACTGGGGATGAATGTTGCATACCACTAAACCAAGTATGTGCTGGAGCCGATTTAGAGTTGACACCAACAGGACAGTGCTTCTTCGTTGATTGTAACTGCTTATGTTCCGTTCGCTGCATTAACCCTAATACGGTTGTAAATAATGGCACACCTGCTGGGTAGACGGTCGTTAGGATGAAATAATGGAGGGTATTTGCATACGAAACAATGAGGCTGGGACAAAACCCACCTAAATAAGAAAAAGGAGTTCAGTTGTTGATAAAACTGGACTCCTTTCATTTTTATAAAGGAAATTGCATTCTTTTTTATTGAGTTATTTGGCTTTCACTTCAGACAGTTGCTCTCCGCGGGCACGGCCTTAGCTTCTGTAGCTCCTCGTCCGCGTCGCTACAGGGACCTTCGGACTCGTGCTGTTCCCGCCGGAGTCAACTGTCTTTCGTTCCAGTCAATATATCGTTATTTCGATGATTTTTAAGTAAACAAAAAGGACAACCTCATTGTTTTTTTGAAAAACGAATTTCTATCATTGTAGGACCACATCGTGAAAGCTATCTTGCTAAATCAAGTGGTATTACTTAGAAAGGACCTTACTTATTGTAAATAATATGCATTACTTTCGACGGTAGGAAAGCCGAATCCAGAAGCGATATCATCTCCCTCTTCAGCAGATTGACCGCCTTTTATATCATTCTCTTTTGCACGCTCTTGTAATTCTGTTCGCAGCTCACTATTAGACCATTCAGGGTTTTCTGCCCACATTTTTGCTGCTAATCCTGCTACATGTGGTGTCGCCATCGATGTTCCACTAATAGATTGATAGGTACCATCATACCAAGTAGATAAAATATCTGCGCCAGGTGCGGAAACTTCTACATCACCTTCTTGGATCAAATAATCTCCTGCCGTAGCTGTATAACCGCGGGAAGAAAAGTCTGCTACCCGGTACGTACCATTTTCTTGCACATCTTCTAATGCTGCTACAGAAACGGCGTCTACTAATGCAGCAGGATAACCGATTGTTCCTTCACTTGGACCTGAATTACCAGCTGCAGCAATGACTAAAGCATGATGATCTGTAGCATATTGGACAGCTTCTTCAATAAGTGGATCACTATTGCTTGAGCCTAACGACATGGAGATAATAACATTTACACCTTGTTTTTCACCTTCATCAGCTGCCTGACGAATAGCGACAGCAATATCATCTGGATAGCCAGATCCTTCGTCTGTTAATACTTTATATGCCCATAAATTTGCATTAGGAGCAACTCCATAGATTCCATCTTTTGTCTCGCCAGCATCAGCTAGCACTGTTCCAGCAACATGTGTTCCATGACCATTTCCATCTGAACAAGAACCACCATTCGTAAAGTCCTGGCACGCTTCCACGCGATTTTTTAAATCTTCATGTTCTTCATTTACCCCTGTATCTAAGACAGCAATACGAATATTTTCTCCGCCTGTAGTCTCGTCTATTTCTTCATCATTGTAAATAGCTTTTATTCCCCACGGTGTCTGCTCATCGACGGCAGTAAGATTTTTATCACCCATAATATAGTCGAGTGTAATCTTTTCTAATTTACGTACTTCGACATTTTCCTTTTTGGCTAGTGTTTCATACTCCTCTTCAGTAACATTAGCTGTAAATCCATTATTATCGAATGTCCAAATGGGATCATAAGAATTTTCCAAATGTTGGGCTGTTAACGTATTAGCAGCTTCAATATATACGCGCACCTCATCTTGGTTTTTTGCTTCTGCTTTCTTAGAAACTGAAGTAGCTGAAACTCCGCTACTAAAGATGAAAGCGATTACACTAAACGTAACGAGCAAATAGCTAAATATCCATAGTGGCTTTTTCATTGATTCGTCTCCTTTCATATATTTTTGAACATATAGAATGTTCTTACATCTACCTTAACACGGTCACAACACACTTTGTATTGGGAAACAAACGTATTTTCTGTTAAAAAATAAAGAGATTTATTCGCCATTTTCCCAATGTTTTTTACAAATAACAGGATAAAAGTCTTGCTTTATGTAACAAAATGTAATTCAATGGTAACGTGCTTATGTAGTTGTAATGTTTCATACATATTTGTTAAGTTGTAAAATGAAAAATGATCGTCATGTGTTACTGAAAACACGATCACTTAATTTTCATGTTTACACAACTTCTTATAAACTAAAACACTAGTATGCTCTCAAAGCAAAATGAACAAAAAAAATACCCCGAAAAGGGAATTTTTAAGAAAGGGAAGATTTACTGTCGATTTATCATTATCGTTCATTCACTAGGATGTTGCTAATACATTGGCAATGTTGTCTTCGATTTCATGACCATCGCCTTCAAGGAAGTTATTAAGAATGATCGAGAAAATGAGTAACTCACCTTTACTGTTCGTGACATAACCTGATAAAGCTGAAACGCCTGTAAGAGATCCTGTTTTTGCCTGTACATTTTCCGCTGCGGGAGTATCTTTCATTCGATTTCGAAGGGTACCACCGACAAAGCGCTCTTCTACACCAGCCACCGGAAATGATTCGAGAAGGCTCGGAAACCAACTATGACCTTGAATAGTGTATAAAAAGTGAGAAATGTCATTCGCTGGAATCATGTTCACATGTGAAATACCTGATCCATCACGTATCTTTAATGATGTTGTATTCAAACCCAGCTCTTGTAATGTTTCATTCATTACTTTTAATCCCATTTTCCAACTTCCTTCTCCAGCATGTACTTTTCCCATCTCTTTTACTAATATTTCCGCATGCGTATTATTGCTCAACTTCATAAATGGGATCATTAATTCTTTTAGAGGCATGGATTCTTTTTCTGCTAATAATGTTGCTTCTTTCGGTGCTTTCCCTCGTTTTAGCGTGCTATTTCTAGTTATTTTGATTCCTTTTTCTTTTAAAGCAGAAACGAACAAATCCAATGCATACATGGAAGGCTCCCAAACCGCCACCCAGTTTCGTGAATTTGTACTCTTTACTGGAATTTCTCCTTGCACAATGATCTCATTGTTTCCATGTTTTCGTTCTATTTTTATTTTTCTTTTCGATGATTCTGCCACCGTTTTTACTTTATTTGTAATGCTGACATAATCTGTGTTCGGAGTTACTTTTACATGTGCTTTTTTACCCGCTTTTTTCGCTGGTTCCACCTCCACAATCACCGTTCCAGCATCATAATCTTCGTTCGGGGAAGCTGTTAATGCGGAAATTTGCGCGCCATAATATTGATACTCATCATTCCAAGAAACATCTTCACTATAGCGGACATCATCATACCAACTATCATCAGCAATGACATGTCCATGAATCCTTTGAATTCCTTGGTTGTAAAGAGATTCAGCGAGGTCAGCGAAATCTTTTTTTAATAAGGTAGGATCTCCTTTGCCTTTCAAATAGATATTACCGTGTAAGACTTTACCTCTCTTATTTCCATCTGTTAAGACCTTCGTTTTAAATGTATAGTCTTCTCCAAGTAGGTGCAAAGCTGCTGCTCCTGTTAAAATCTTCATATTAGATGCTGGTTTCAACCGAACGTCCCCGAATGTTTCATACAGTAATTCACCGCTGTTAGCAGAGCGAACACTAACAGCTGCAATCGCTCCTTCTAACTGTTCGGCTTTGAGAATCTCATCTATTTTCTCTCCTAACTCTCTATTCTCTGCTGGCACTTTTACATTTTCATTTGTTCCTACTACTGCTTCAGTCGCAGAGTGATTCGAAGCAAAGCCTAAGTGAGCGACTAGCATAAGTGTTGCCAACCAATGTACAAACTTAAACAGCACCTCGATCGCCTCCTTTTTATTTATCATACCACACTATTGATTGAATATTAATATTTTTCTGACATATATATTATTTGATTGTAAAAACAAAAAAGAGCAGTAATGACCGCTCTTTTTTTATTATAGACATCTATTACTATTTTTATCATGCTTATGAAAAAAGATAATGTAATTCTCAAGGAGGTGAGCTAGCTACTAAGCCAAGATTTAATGGCTTCAATGATCTTATTCAAAATGTCCTTTATCGTGGCAAGAAATCCTTGTCCTTCTTCTGATTGGACAAATGCATCCCATTTTTCTTTCGCTTTCTTTAATTGATCACCTACATGGTCCCAATCGATATTTAAACCTTTGATTTTATTGAATAGATCAATGAGTGTTTGCTTTTCTTCTTCAGTTAATTCAATACCAGTTTGATCTGCAGCATTTTCTATTATTTCTTTCATTTCTTCGTCTGTTTGAGGAGGATTTTCGGCAATTTTTTCTTTAATCGTTGTCATGAGGTTTGCTGCTTTTTCTTGACCAACACCTTCTTTTTCACCGAGCTTTGCCGTTGTAACCATTTCCTCATTAGCCACTTGCTTTTGCTTCTCAGGTATTTTTTCTCCTGTAGATACTTCATATGCCTTCAATATTCCAGTAAGAGCACCAGTTCCTGAGACAGTAAATGGTGCAGTAACATATACTTCAGCATCTTTCACACCTGCTGTGACGAGTGCGTTAATATACATTTCATTTGATACGTAATTAATATTTTTTGATTGAGCAATGATACCAGAACCTTTTTTACCAATCGTAATTTTAGCGGAAGAAATAGCTTTCGAACCAATTCGTGCTTTTGGCATATGTGAGCCTAAATATGCATGTTCTTCTTCATTCGTCACTTCGACGATCTCAATTTCGTTTTCATTTACATTCATATCATTCAATACTTCTTCTTTTTGTTGTGGTGTTAAGTCCGCTCCTAAAGTTGCGATCACATCACCTTCACTAACATCTGCTAAAGCAATAAAAGGAATGGATAGGATAAAGATGACTGATAGAAAACCTGCTATTATTTTTTTCAAGTAACATTCTCCTTTCAACGATTCAAGAGACAATACACATCCTTACTCAATCTATTTCAAAAAACTGTTCTTTATTCTTGTAAATATTATTATACACTTCCCTATTTATTTCACCAATAAAAAGGGAAACAAAAAAACACTGAGGAAAACTTCCCCAGTGTCCAATGTCATGTCATCCTAGCCATTTAGTTGTAAGGTTGAATGTACATTTGTTATATAGTCGATTACATCGCCTGCATTAATCACTGTTGCTTCTTTAATTAGTTCATCTTTGGAAATTCCGTTATGTTCCATACATGAACCACAAACTAACAATTTCCCACCTTTTTCTAAGTAAGTAGAAAATAATTCTTTTACTGGTTTAAAAGGTTCTCCAATATTAATTTTATCAGCGTAGCCTTCTGTTGCTAATTTTACTCCTCCAGAAAGCAACATGATAGCTGTATCGTTTCCTTTTTCTAAAGCTTTCACTGCCATTGTAAAGGCGATTGTAACGTTATTCTGATTGTTTTCATCTGCAGTCGTCGTAACTAAAAATGATGGATATGACATCAGCTTTACCTCCTTTTATTTTTTATGTACAACCTTATTATACCCACAGTGGTATCCTGATTTCAACAATTTCAAATAAAAGTTTTTTCATATGTCTATAGTTACCAGCTGTAATTTTATAACTGTTGTAAAAAATGATATATGAGGTGTCAGTGTTTTAAATTTTAGCTAGCAACTGTTTTGTAGAGCCACATGCATACATTAAAAATTGATGGATCGATTTGATACCAACCAGATTTTAGTGTTCTAAGTATATAAGAAAAGCTGACACATTAGCAACGGAGCCTTTTCCGATATAAAAGGCTGATTATCTTGTAGGATTTGTTATAACAGCGTTTTATATACACGAAAATTGGAATAAAGTGTATAAAGATTTATTTTAATACAAGCGTTGCGATCCGAATCCAAATTCGATTATCAAACAACAAAAAGCGGTGTCGTGTTTCTCAGATTTAATTAGAGAATGTAACGTAAACAGGAGGTAATGATCATGGAACCGAGAAACTATATCGAAGCATCAATTGCTGAATATAAAGAAGGCCTAGGACATTTTATAAAAAAAATGCCAAACATCGGTGAAGCATATAATGCTTTCACACAAGCTTGTTTTGAAGAAGGAAAGGCATTAAATAAAAAACAAAAACATTTGATTGCTTTAGGGATTAGTATCTATTCTCAGGATGAATATTGTATGATGTACCATACAAAAGGCTGCTTAGATGCAGGCTGTACAGAAGAAGAAATTTTAGAAGCAATCGGAGTAACCGCAGCTTTTGGAGGCGGAATTGCGATGAGTCAAGCTGTTACACTTGTCCAACAATCCATTGAAGATTTAAGCCAGCTAGAACATTAAAAGTAAAATGATCGATCCACTTGTAGAGAAAGATTTCTTTCTCTACAAGTTTTTTAATGAATATAGACATTTTTACCATTTACACCAAACTGTGACACAGTTATTTCCTCGTTTTCATATATTGTTGCAGGAGGTGATCATATTGGATAGACTCCTATTGCTTTATATTGCTAGCATTTTATCTGGTTTTGCATTGGCGAAAATACCATTATCCGGAACAATGTTAGAAGGAATCGAGCCGATCACGACACATATAGGTGTCATTGCAATCCTGATTTTTTCTCTTTTGTTAATTGGTAAAAGTTTCATCGCTCTTTTTAGTAGATGACATGTCACTATGAGAAAACAAACAAAAGGTTGAAGTGATCTTCCTATTTACTTTGTTTGAATAAATATCCCATCCCCTTCCAACCATTCAGCTATTAATACATCTTCAAATTGATGGATATTTTGTGTTTTCAATTGACTGATTAACCAATATTTATTAAACCCTAGATCACGTAGTTCATCCCATAATACTTGACCATCGCGGATGAGTGTAACCGGAACATGTGTAGCTCGAGGAGCAAACTGAAAATCTCCCAAAGTCGTTTTTTGATAAGATGTTTTTTTTAAAATGCTAAGTGATCCACTTGGTTCTAAATAACAATAAGCAACTTCTCGAAGGGAAAAAGTTTCGTTTTGTCGTAATAAGCTTTGGAGCTGATTAATGTTCATTTTATTTTTTTTTAAGTTCTTCACGGTCAATCACACCATCTTTAATTAATGCAGCTGGCTTTCCATCAATCCATTTGCGGAATAATAACCACTTTTGCCCCAATATATTCAACAGAAAATAATAAACCTCCCCACAGTGCTAACGCATAAACCATATACCACACACTTATACTTGCATCATAAATTGCATTTCCTACTAATTCTGCAATCACTAATGAACATAAAAATGTAAAGGCACTTACTTGGTTAATAATCCTACGGCCAACTATTTTCACAACAATGAATAACATAAAAAAGGCAATCAATAATTCAAAGGTTAAATATGTAATACTCATTAGATAGCGACTCCATCGATGTTTTACTCGTTATAATTCCAATATTAACTTCGAATTATGCAAGGACGATATTTTCATCTTCTAATTTAACCTTTCAGATAAAAAAGAAGAGCATTACCACTCTTCGATTGGTGGACGCTCTCCTTTATTATTTCCCTTTTTGGCAAAACGTTTTTTTAGTTCGGCTTCTACATCATATAATGAGATATTTTGTTCTGCTAACAGAACGAAACAATGATAGAGTAGGTCACTGCATTCATTAATGATTTCTTGCTTATCACTATTTTTGGCAGCAATGATAACTTCGCCAGCTTCTTCGATTACCTTTTTACTAATTTTATCAATACCTTTACTAAATAAATAATTCGTGTACGAGTTTTCAACTGTTGTATGTTTTCGCTCTTCTACTTCTTTCATAACAGTATGGAAGATGAGACCTGGTGACGTTGCCTTCCTATTTCGAGTTTCGGTTTGTTTCGTCATTTCCCCATTTTCAAGGTTCACTTCTTGAAAAAAGCATGTTTTCTCTCCTGTATGGCAAGCTGGTCCTAATGGGGTTACTCGAATAAGTAATGTATCATTATCACAGTCTATTTCAATCGATTGTACCTTTTGACGATGACCCGATGTTGCTCCTTTGTTCCAAAGTGCTTGCCGCGAGCGAGAATAAAACCATGTTTCCTTCGTTGCAATTGTTTTTTTATATGCTTCTTCATTCATATATGCAAGCATAAGTACATCATTTGTATTGTTGTCAACGATAATAGCTGGAACTAGCCCTTTAGAGAAGTCTAATTGTGTCATTGCATATTCACTCCTCGTTTTCGACATATTTCTTTTACTTCATTTGCTGTATATTTTCCTTCATGAAAAATAGATGCTGCTAGTGCTGCAGATACATTTGTTTGTTGGCATACTTGAGCGATATGTTCTGGATCACCACAGCCACCCGAAGCAATGACGGGAATGGAGACGGCAGAGGCAACTTCATTCATTAATGGTAAATCATAACCATCTTTACAGCCATCCTTGTCTACACTTGTTAATAATATTTCACCAGCACCCAATTGTTCTACTTCTCTTGCCCATTCCACTACATCTAAGCCTGTATCTTTTTTTCCTCCATTCGTCATAACAGACCATTTATTTTTATCTTTATACTTCGCATCAATCGCAATCACAACTGTAGCAGCACCAAATTGTTTGGCGACAGAAGTAATAAGACTCGGATTACTGACAGCGGCAGAACTGATTGTTATTTTATTTGCACCGGCACCAATCAGCTGCTCTACATCAGCTACTGTTTTAATTCCCCCGCCTACCACTAAAGGGATATTTATTTGTTTCATTATTTTGGGAATCAGTTCAATGACCTTTTTTTGGCTATCAGCTGAAGGAGCAATATTTAATAAGACTAATTCATCCGCACCATTGTTTGCATAGTCAATCGCTAATTGTAATGGATCACCCATTTCTCGTAAACCGACAAAGTTCGTGCCTTTTACTACTCTGCCATCCTTTAAGTCTAAACAAGGGATTATTCTTTTTTTACGCATCGGTCTGCCCCTTTAATGATAATTTTTCCTTCATAAATTGCTTTTCCAACGATTGCTTCGGAAATACCAATCTTACTGATATTTTCCAAATCTTTCATCGAAGTAATGCCACCGGATGCAATAATATTACATGATACCGCTTTGTTTATTTTATCTAATTGAGCAATATTGGGCCCGGTTAACGTACCATCCCTTGATATATCCGTAAACACGATCGTTTGTGCCCCTAAGGATTCCATTTGCTTGGCAAAGTCAATATAGTCTATTTCAGTTGTTGTTTCCCATCCACGCGTAGCTACCTTTTCATTCCGCGCATCTATACCGATCACAATATTTTCGCGAAATTTAGCCAACGATTGGCGTATAAATGAGGGATCTTCCAAAGCAGCCGTACCTAAAATTACTCGATGAACACCTGCATCCAAATACCGCTCAATTGTCTCCAGGCTGCGAATCCCACCGCCAACTTGAATAGGAACAGATGATTGACTACATAAATCAGCAATTAAAGCAAATTGTGCAGCCTTCCCAGCGCGAGCACCGTCTAAATCAACGATATGAATGAATTGCGCACCATCCGCGATAAAGCGTTGAAGTTGTGATTGTGGATCACTCGCTACCTCGGTCGTTTGCTTAAAATCACCTTGATATAGTCTGACACATCTTCCATCTATTAAATCTATTGCCGGAATAATTCTCATTTTCCATCCTCCATCATACTATTCTATTACACCTTTAGTTGAATTGACCCCTTTTATCGTTGGATCTATGTTAATTGCTTGGGAAAAGGCACGTCCCAATGCTTTAAATAATGCCTCGATTTGATGATGAGTATTTTCTCCATAGAGCACGCGCGCATGCAATGTTATACCTGCTTGATATGCAAATGCTCGGAAGAACTCTTTTACAAGCTCGGTTTGAAAATTACCCAGTTGCTTCACTTCAAAATTCGCCTCGAAATGCAAATACGGCCTACCGCTTATATCAATGGCGACGAAAGCTAGTGCTTCATCCATTGGCACATATGCTGAGCCATACCGTGTCATTCCATGCTTATTACCGAATGCTTCCTTGACAACTTGACCGAGGACAATGCCCACATCTTCTACAGTATGATGACTATCAATATGTAAATCTCCGTCAGCCTTTACCTTTAGACCAATTTGACCATGACGAGCAAAAGCTTCTAACATATGATCAAAAAAGCCCACACCAGTCTTAATGTTTATCGCTGAATTGTCATCAAGCTGACACGAGACTGCTACGATTGTTTCTTTTGTCTCTCTTTTTTTTGTGGCACTACGCATCTTCATGTCGTTGTTCCCCCATTCATTTATGCTAGTCTAAATGTTCCCTTTTCGATTCATTCTTACTTTGACCGCTCGGGCATGACCTGTTAACTGTTCTTCATGAGCTATTTCTTCAATATACGGTGCAGCTGTTTCCAATGCTGATTCAGAATAGTACAAATAAGTCGTTTTTTTCATAAAGTCATCGACAGATAAGCCTGACGAAAAGCGAGCTGTTCGCGCTGTCGGTAGCACATGATTCGGTCCTGCAAAATAATCTCCGACAGGCTCTGGTGTATGTGCACCTAAAAATACAGAACCTGCATTTTTTACTTTTCCTAAATATGATAGTGGATTTTGTAATTGTATTTCTAAATGTTCTGGTGCTAATTCATTTACTAGCTCAAATGCTTCATCAGCATCATTGACAAACACACATGCACTATTATGTTCCAATGCCTTTTGTGCAATCTGTTTTCGTGGTAATGTTGTGCATTGTTTTTTAATCTCTGTGATCGTTTCATGAATGATCGCTTCAGAGGTAGCAAATAAAAATGTTCGCGCATTTTCATCATGTTCTGCCTGGGCAAGTAAATCAGCAGCAATATAAGTAGGATTTGCTTTCTCATCGGCTATGATCGCCACTTCAGAAGGACCAGCGATCATATCGATACCGACATCACCGAATACCAACGATTTTGCTGCGGCAACGTAGGCATTACCCGGTCCAACGATTTTATCAACTGGTTGTATTTTTTCTGTTCCATATGCAAGTGCAGCAATCGCCTGAATACCACCGATTCGATAAATTTTATGCACACCAGCGATATCGGCAGCTACAGATAAAATGGGCGAAATTTCGCCACCATTTCGCGCTGGTGTTGTCATCGTTACTTCTTCAACACCTGCTAATACCGCTGGAATAGCATTCATTAAGACAGTTGACGGATAGCAAGCAGTCCCACCTGGTACATAAATACCTACCCGTTCGATCGGTCGAAATAACTGACCAGATATAATATCCGTTGTCATTTCCATCACTCGGGATGTTTGTAACTGTTTAGAATGAAAAGTTTTAATATTTACTGCTGCTTTTTCCAATGCTTCAATTGTTTTATTTGGAACTTTATCCCAAGCTGTTTTCCGGTCTTTTAAAGATACTTCCCATTCGTCGGGAACAAATTTATCAAATTTCATCACATATTCTTTTAATGCCTTTTCCCCACGTGAGCGTACTTGTTCAATTACCTCCCGAGCAACTTGCAAGATGTCATCAGCAATTGCACTATTATTTTGTCTATTCACCGCTAAGAACCGTGTGCGGAATGCTTCAGGTGTCAAACGTTGTATCATATGACACCCTCCTTTAAACGCATCGAATCGATAATTGGCGATAATAAATTCTTTTTCAATTTAAGTGATGAACGGTTGGGAATACAACGCGCCAAAATAGGTTGCATTTCTTCTATAACGATTAAACCATTTTCTCGCAGTGTGTTTCCTGTTTCCACTATATCTACAATTGCATCCGCTAATCCTAATATAGGCGCTAATTCGACCGAACCATCTAGTTTGAAAATATCAACAGATTCCCCTTTTTTGCGAAAAAAGTCCCTCGTTATTGCAGGATATTTTGTGGCAATTTTTCTTTTCCGTCCGATTTGCTCTTTCCCCTGTTGTCCAGCAAGTGCGAGTCGACATTTTCCAAATGGAAGTGCCATTAAGTTATATACGTCAGGCTGAAATTCGAGCAATATATCTTCTCCAACAATACCAAGGTCAGCAATTCCATGCTCCACATAAGTTGTTACATCTGCACCTTTTGCAAAAAATAAATTCAATTTGCTCCGTGCTTACTAGTAGCTTTCTCCCCTTATTTACTAAAGGATTAATATCATAAGATAGGGATTGAAAATACTCAATAAATTGTTTTTCTAATCTTCCCTTTGTTAACGCCATACGCACTTTCATTTTTCAGTCACCTCAAACCGATCATTGTTTTTTACAATCTCTAAAACAAGATCATAATTTTTATCCGGCTTTTCATAGACAATATCAACGATATAATCAGCATAGTGTTCGCGCAGTTGCTCCGCATAGGCGATTGATTCGTGGGAGGCGATAATACAAAGTTTTTTAAATGGTGCTTCAGCAGGCAATTGTTCTGCTAAAGTATCAACAAAAAACGCTAAGCCAACAGCGGATGTTTGTTGACCATAATTGGCGTATAATTGATCATAGCGCCCGCCAGAAAAACAAGTCGCCCCATTTTCTTTTAAAAAGCCTCTAAACATTAAACCTGAATAATAAGGTAAATTTCGCACTCTACCTAAATCAACTAATATTTCTTGCTCTCCGGATTGCTTTAAAATAGCTGCTAATTGTTTCATATGCTTCACTGTCTTGTAAAGTGTTTGATGGTGTTGCCAGCGCTTTTCATATTCATCAAGCACTTCGATTGTTCCATAAGCATCAATGAGATCACTCAATTCTTTTGCCATCTCTTTATTTCCTAAGTCATGTACAAATTGATATACTTCATCTTTTCTTTTATCATGCATTGCTTGGCGAAGGGTTTCTTCCTGTTCTGATGTCATTTGTAAGTCACGTGTTAATTCATCGTAAATAGTCGTATGACCCAATTCGATTAAATAATCGTCAATCTTTAGTTTGCTCAGAAACTGCCGAGCCATTAACAAACATTCACTTTCTCCAAGTAATGGTGGCGCGTGTATGATTTCTACTCCCCGCCTGTCTACTTTCCACCCCAGGCAAATCTTTTCGAAATATCGATCCTTGATATGCCCATTTTTGCTCGGTTATTTCCCCTTTTACTAACGCTCTTGCTATGGCTGTTGTCCAATCTGGTCTTAAGACTTCAATCTCACCTTCAGGATTGAACCATTTCATCATATTTTGCAGTTTCATCTCTACATATTTGTTCGTAAACGTGTTAGCATACTCAACAACAGGTGTTGAAATTTCCTTGTAACCTCTAAAAGTAATGACATGACGAAATGCTTCAAAGACTCGATAACGATTAGTCACTATATCACCAAAATCATCTCGACTTCCGATCGGAAGAAACATGTTGACTTCACATCCCAATTCAATTATTCTTTAACGTATTAGCACTCTAACAAACTAAAGTATTTTTATTGATAATAGACTATCATAAAAGAAATGGTATCGTCAACAAAAAATGAACAAATTTTTTTGTGCAATCATAATAAGTATGATAAATTATGTGAAACGCATGACTCTTAACGATCAAATAAGTGCGATAGAATGGAGGATAAAAATGTATCCTGACGGAGATTTTCATGTACACACTCAGTTTTGCCCACATGGTGCCGATGATTTAATGGAACAATATGTTGTAACAGCAATCGAAAGAGGGCTAACACATTTAAGCTTTACCGAACACGCTCCCTTGCCAACAGGCTTTGAAGATCCTGTTCCAGCAAAAGATAGCGCAATGTGTAAAGAAGACCTTGGTGCTTATTTTGCAGAAGGTGCACGCTTAAAAGAGAAATACAAAGATAAAATATCTATTCACATCGGATTTGAGGTAGACTATATTGTCGCCTATGAAAAAGAAACAGAAGCATTTTTAAATGAATTTGGTGATAAAATGGATGATGCCATTTTATCTGTTCACATGCTCCAAGCTCCGAATGATGAATATGTCTGTGTTGATTATAGTCTTGAAGAGTTCAAACGAATCGTCAAGTTGTTTGGTTCAGTTGAAGCAGTTTATCAAGCATACTATGATACAGTCATTCAATCATTACATGCGTCTTTGGGAAAATATAAACCAACAAGAATAGGCCATATCACACTCATTGAAAAATTTTCAAAAAGCATCAAACCAGAAATATCATTTAGGAATAAAATCTATGAAATTTTGAAGCTTGTTAAACAGAAGAATTATAGTTTAGATGCAAATACTGCAGGCTTTTTTAAGAAAGACTGCGGAAGTAGCTATCCACCTCCAGCTTGGATGAAAATAGCAAATGAAAATAAGATCCCACTTGTTTACGGATCTGATAGTCACCGTGCCGCTGACATTGGTGTCGGCTTTGATTTACTGCCGAAAAACATAACATTTTCATTTCCATCACACAATGAATAGTAGGCTTCACCTAATGGTCTTTTCATCTATATGCCACATTTGTTGCTTTGCTAGAATAAGATGGTTGATAACATAACAACTATGTATAAAATAGTTAGGCTTTTATCATCCATCCGTTTCATTTATCCCTTTGGCATTGCGTAACGATGATAGGCATATTATAATGTCAATCATATGTGCGAATATGAATAATAGTCAGATATTTATTCGCGAAATAAAAAGGGAAAAGTATGAATAAGGAGAAAAGTTGATGGAACAAAACAGAGAACAGTGGACATCAAAATTAGGATTTATTTTGGCTACTGCTGGGTCAGCGATTGGCCTTGGTGCGATTTGGAAGTTTCCATATGTAGCTGGTCATTCCGGTGGGGGAGCTTTTTTCCTCATCTTTGTTATCTTTACCCTATTTATCGGGTTACCAATTTTGCTGTCTGAATTTATTATTGGAAGAGGATCACAGAAAGATGCGATTGGTGCATATAAAACATTTGCACCTGGAACTGCATGGCATTTAATAGGATGGCTTGGTATAGTAACAACTTTTATTTTATTATCTTTTTATAGTGTTGTTGGTGGCTGGATTATTATTTACCTCATTAAAGCGATAAGTGGCGGGCTTTCTGGACTAAACCAAGAACAGTATGGTGAATTATTCGGTAATATTATTACTGATCCTTTCATCGCTGTTGGCGGGCAACTGATTTTCATGATCATTACAATCATTGTTGTTGCAAACGGTGTTCAAAAAGGAATTGAAAGAGCAAGTAAAGTGATGATGCCTGCATTATTCATATCATTTTTAATTTTAATTATTCGCTCACTAACATTAGAGAATGCTGGTGAAGGGGTTTCATTCATATTATATCCCGATTTTTCAAGCCTAAATTCTAAATCGATTTTATTTGCACTTGGACAATCGTTTTTTGCTTTAAGTGTCGGGGTATCTGTGATGGTTACTTATAGCTCATATTTGTCTAAAAAGGAGAGCTTACCAAAATCTGCTTTCACGATAGTGAGCATGAATATACTTATTTCATTATTAGCTGGGCTAGCTATCTTTCCTGCTGTGTTTTCTTTTGGTTTTGAACCTGCGGAAGGACCAGGCCTTTTATTTGTTGTACTCCCTGCTGTGTTTCAGCAAATGCCGTTCGGAACTTTCTTTTTCATCCTCTTTTTAATACTGTTTTTATTTGCAACACTAACTTCTGCCTTTTCAATGATTGAAATTACTGTTGCATCGCTAACGAAAAATGAAGATAAAAAGCGTAAGAAAACGGCATGGATCGTCGGATCATTCATCTTTTTGCTCGGAATCCCATCTGCTTTATCAGCAGGTGTGCTGAGTGATTTTACCCTGTTTGGTAAGAATATATTTGATACTGCCGACTTTCTCGTCTCTAATATTTTGATGCCGATCGGTGCTTTGTCCATATCGCTTTTTGTCCATTTGAAAATTCCTAAGGATATTTTGTTAGAGGAGATTAGTGCCGGAACGAATAATGGAAAACGCATATTTGCCATTTGGCTTTTATTTATCCGCTATATCGTCCCAATCGCCATTATTATTGTATTTATCGATGTTATTGGTATAGTTGATTTGTTCAATAAGTAAAAAAAAGCCCTCTCTTTTTCTTTCAGTGGAAAGGAGGGCTTTTTATCTTTTTCTTATTTCTCTTCTATTCTTTGTAAAGGTTTTTCAGCTGGTCCATCTATTATATCTCCAACAATAGAATATCTAGAACCATGACATGGACAATCCCACGTTCGGTCACCACTATTCCACTCCACTTCACATCCTAAATGAGTGCATGTTGTATCAACGATGTAAAGCTTGCCATGCTCATCTTTGTATGCACCAGCCCTCTTTCCGTTAACTTGGACAACTGCACCTTCATCGTTTGATAACTCATCCGTCGTTCGTAATGGATATTCAAGCTTACCTTCAATTAAGTGCTTGGCAACATCGATATTTTCTTTTAAAAACGTTTTAACACTTGGGTCTGTACTGAAGCGTTTTGGTGTATATAAGTCAACATAACGATTTTCTCGCTTTAAAATCATATCGCTTAGTAATCGGGCAGCAGCTGTTCCATTCGACATTCCCCATTTTCGATAGCCGGTAGCGATTAATATACGTGGCTTTCCAGTCGTAATTTCCCCTATGTAAGGAATTTTATCTAAAGTTGTTAAGTCTTGAGCAGACCAGCGATATAAAAATGCTTTCATTCCGAGCGTTTGCTTAGCAAACTGCTCTAAAGCTTCATAATGCCTGATCGTCGAAATACCTTGACCTGTTTTATGATTTTCCCCAGCAAATAACACAACTTGTTCATCATTAATCATTGCATTTCTTAGCGAGCGTGTAGGTTTTTCTGCATTGATATACATTCCTCCGGGAAATTTTTTCTCTGTCTTTGCAGCAATGATATAGGATCTTTCAGCATATAATCTCGTTGGGTAAAAACCTAAGCCATCATAAAAAGGAAAGTGGGAACATGCAAGTACATAATCGCATTTAATTTTCTTTCCATTCCTAGTAATAACATGCATTTTTTCATTTTCATCTACATCAATCGCTGTCGTATGTTCAAAAATTTGCCCACCATGATCAACAATATAATCAACGAGTACTTGTAAATATTTTAATGGATGGAATTGTGCCTGATTTTTCATCTTAATTGCAGCTTTCATTTGCACATCGATAGGAATACTTGTAACAAATTCACTATCAATTCCTAGCTTTTCATATGCTTTCATTTCATCATTGAGTTGCTGAAAATAATTTGTATCATTTGTATAAATATAAGCATCATCTTCTTGAAAATCACAATCAATTTGGTGATTGTTGATTGTTTGTTTAATCCATTGTAAGGCATCGTTATTAGCTTCATAATAAAGTTTTGCTTTTTCAACACTGAAATGATTGATCAATTCATTATATATTAGACCGTGTTGAGCTGTAATTTTAGCAGTTGTATGGCCAGTTGTTCCATTTAAAATTTCGCCTGCATCGATTAAGACGACCTTCACTCCTTCTTTTACAAGTAAATATGCTGTAGTAATACCTGAGATGCCACCGCCAACAATAGCTACATCGGCAGCGATATCTTCTTGTAAAACCGGAAAGCTTGGTAATTGAACAGAAGATCGCCAATATGGTTCCGGAAACTTCGGCATTTGTTGATTGTTTTTATCAGGAGTAGTCATAACATCATTCCTTCTCTTCGCTTTTTCTTTTAGTCTTCCCAGAATTGGTATTTTTTATGTCTTCAAAGAGGTTATCTGATAAGTCCCTAAAAAACACTTTTTATGAACGTAACTTCCAACTCTCATCATCGTGGAGTCGCACCCCGAATAGAGGTTAAAGGTAAACGACATTCACGGAAATCAAATCCAATTGATTTATTTGCTAGCATTTGGACTTGTGGTCATCCCGTAGTCGACAGTTCCCTCTCCTTTATTTCAAGCAAAAAAGTCGAATCGAAAAACAACTCATTTCGATTCGACTTGATATGTTGGACTTATGCGAACTCTTTTTACTTCCTTAACTTTTTTTTGTTATTATTCTTGGGGCGGTAGTCGTTAATAATACCAATATAAATGCACAAGCCAACGAAGAGAAAAAGAAGGCTGTTCCGTTTGCTGTTAATGAAAATAGCACTGGTGCCTTCCCTGCTTTATATGCAGCTTCTTTAAAGAAAATGACGCCAGCAAGAAAATGCCAAAAATAGCGTGCCACACCACCGATAAAAGTAGCGATGATTACAAAGAAAATAGCTTTCCTACTTTCACTATGAGCAAAGTAATATTGGATTTTGTTTGCAAATAAACCAGCAACACCGATAAAAGAAAAAGCAATAAAATACTCAATAAAACCTTGTAATGGAGTAAGGATCCATGCATCTCCAGTCACAATTTGTAAAACTCCCCATAAAAACCCAGATGTTGTACTTGCAATCATTCCCCAGCGAAAAGCGATGATAAAAATCGGAACCATTGCAAATGAAATTGAAATGGATGGCCCAAACTTAATAGATGGCAATAAATCAAGCACCATCGCAAAGGCTGCGAAAATAGCAACTTCAATCATCGTTTGTAATTGTAATTTTTTCATTAAATATCTCCCTCCCTCTTAAACGCAGTACATAGGAGGTATTCATCATGCCTAGCAAATTGTAGTCCACATCCCTGACGCTAACATGATCTTAAACAGCTTGAAAAAGTGGAATATTACACCCGTTCCATCTCAACTATTAGCTCCTTCTGCAGTAACGCGATTTGATCCTTTTTCTATTTTTCACTCTTTGGATCTAATGCATCGCGTAAACCATCACCAACAAAATTAAAAGACAACACAGTAATTAAAATAAGCATTCCAGGGAAAAATGGATACCATGGTGCTTTCAATAGTACAGTGTAGTTTTGTGCATCCTCCAACATATTTCCCCAACTAGCCGTAGGTGGCTGGATACCTAAACCTAAATAACTTAAGGCAGCTTCGGAAAGTATGACCCCACCGATTAGATAGCGTCGAGGAAACGATGATAGGTCCCATCGCATTCGGTAAAATATGACTAAAGATAATCTTTGCAGGCCTTGTTCCCATTGTTCGTGAAGCGAGTACGAAATCCCTTGTTCTTAACGTCAGGAATTCCCCCCTTACTAAGCCTAGCAGTACTAGTCCAACTTGTCAAAGCAAAAATGATAATTAATGATCCTACACTTGGCTTGAAAATAGTTACAATCGTAATGAGTAAAAATATTAATGGAATGGAAATAATAATGTCAACAAAGCGCATTAAAATTGCATCAACTATCCCACCATAATATCCTGCTAAAGCGCCAATGGTCGTTCCAATGATGAGCGCACCTGCAACAGAGCCAAAACCAACGAGTAACGATATACGTCCACCATATAATAAGACGAGTGAAAATATCACGGCCATATCGATCCGTTCCTAGCCAGTGGTCAGCACTCGGCGGCGCTAGCTTGTTCATCAGATCTTGATCACTAGGTGAATACGGTGCAATCACAGGTGCCAATATGGCTAAAATAATAATAATCATTAGAGTAATCGCACCAATGACTGCTAGCTTATTTTTCACAAATTTTCGGATAAAAATTTGTGTTAACGTTTCTGGCTTCTCATGTAAATCGGGGTTCATTTCCAACTCATTTACTGTCGGTTGTTGATTTAATTGTGCCATTGCATATCTCCCCCCCTTAGTACTCAATTCGCGGATCAAAGATCGCATATAATATATCTGCTAAGAGATTTCCGATGACAACGAAAACAGCTGATATCACTGTTAAAGCCATAATGACCGGATAATCACGCGTAAAAGCGGAATCAATAAAGAGCATGCCAATCCCAGGCCAGCCAAATACGCGCTCTGTAATGGCGGCTCCACCGATAAATGCGGGTAACATTAATCCGAAAATAGTAATAATCGGGATCATGCCATTACGTAAGCCATGCTTAAAAACTACTTTTCGTTCTTTAAACCCTTTTGATTTGGCAGTTCGAATATAGTCTTGATTCAATACTTCAAGCATGCTTGATCGGGTATACCTCGTTAAACCAGCCATATCTGCGGTAGCTAGTACGAACGCAGGTAATATTAAATGATGGATGCGATCCCAAATACTAAATGGCGCATTCAATGTTGCCACTCCACCGGCAGGAAACCAGCCTAATTGTACAGAAAAAACGATAATAAGCATAATTCCAAGCCAAAAATTCGGTGTTGCTAGTCCTAAAAATGAAAAGAATGTAACCGTATAGTCAATCTTTGTATATGGCCTCATCGCGGATATGATCCCAAGTGGAATAGCGATAATAATCGCTAAAAATGTGGAAACAGCCATGAGCAACAATGTATTTGGCAAGCGATCCATAATCATTTCACTTACGGGAACACCTCGTCTGACTAATGATGTACCAAAATCGCCTTTTACCATATTCCCAAGCCACTTTCCGTATTGGACATGAATAGGATCATTCAATCCGTATTTCTCTTCAAATTTCACTTTATCCTCTGGCTTCAATTTTGGATCCATCAACAGTGCTGTTGGTCCGCCAGGGGCCGCTTTTACAATCGCAAAGGAAATGATCGTAATACCTATTAATAATGGAATTGCCATTAACACCCGTCTTATAATATATGAAACCATCGCTTATTTCTCCTTCAAATAATGTATTGGTTTCTCCCATCTTCATTTATATTAATATGCTTTTAGCAATCGCATACAACTTTCACATTCAATTGATTAAAAAAGGGGAAATAGGCAACCATTTCCCCGTCTATCATCGACAAATCCGTTTTATTGTTCTAACCACCATTCATGGATATTATGATAAGGTTTTTTCCCATGGAAATGGTAGCCATGCATGTTTTTAGGCATTGCTCGGTACTCTTCTGGGTAGTATAAAAATGTATATGGTTGTTCCTCAGCAAGTTCTGCTTGAATCTCACCGATCACTTCAATCCGTTTCTTTTCATCCTTCTCTTGCAACTGTGCTTCCATTTTTTTATCCAGTTCAGGATTTGAATAAGAGCCATGGTTTAAGCCATTTTCTATTTCTTTCGAATGGAAAATACCACTTGGATCAGGGTCTACAGCTAAGCTCCAACCTAAAACCATTGCATCATATTTTCGATGAGGTGGGTCAATATCAGCAATTAAAGCACTGAATTCCATAATTTGTGGCTTCACTTCAATACCAACCTCTTTTAACTGCTCTTGAATAATAACGACGAGATCTTCGCGGATTTTATTTCCTTGGTTTGTTTTTAGTTCAAAAGAAAATTTCTTTCCGTCTTTTTCTAAAATACCATCAGCACCTGGCTCCCAGCCAGCTTCTTTTAATAATTTCTTTGCCTTTTCCACATCATATTCGAATTTTGGAACATCTGGATTGTAAGCCCAACTTAATGGACTTTCTGGTACATGAGCTACTTCGCCATATCCATTCATGACATTTTCGATCATCGCTTCACGGTCAAGTGCATGTGTAATTGCTTGACGAACTTTTTTATCTTGGAATAATTCATTTTTGAAGTTATATCCTAAAAATGTGTATGCTAATCCTAAACCGCTTTCTAATTTCAGATTGGCTGCATCAACAAAACCTTGGACCGTATCGACCTCAGATTGTGGAATAGCATCATAAAAATGAATTTCTCCTTTTTGTAACTGGGCAAGGATCGTATCTGCATCTGGAATGATTTTAAATGTAACTGTGTCTAAATATGGTCCATCTTGCCAATAATCCTCATTTGCTTCCAACTTGACGTATTCGCCTTCTTTCCATTCTCCAAATTTAAATGGACCTGAACCGATCGGCTCTTTCGTATTGAATGAATGTTCACCTAAATCTTTAATTGGTACATCACCTAAAATATGTTCAGGTAAAATACCAAAGCCTAGACCGACAGAGTGAAATTGTGCATCTACTTTCTTTAACTTAAAAACGATTGTATAGTCGTCTTTCTTTTCCACACTTTCTAGTGCTTCAAAATATTGCATTCGTTGACCATCATAATCATCACTTAATGGGATGCTATATGTGAAAACAACATCATCCGCTGTTAATTCTTCCCCATCATGAAACTTAACACCTTCGTGAATTTTTACTGTATAAGTTAAACCATCATCAGATTCCTCAATACTTTCTGCTAATTTATTTTTCGGTCTAAATTCATTATCTGGATCAGATTCAATTAAATGATCAAAGATCATATCTTCTACATCACCGCTTACTGCGTCGGTTGAATATAACGGATTAAACATTGTAGGTGAACCAGTGGTTCCTATAATAAGGTCTCCCCCTTTTTGCGGCTCCCCGACTGCTTCTTCTTTCTCCTTATTACCACTCTTCTTTTCATCCGTATTCGTACTCTTTCCACAAGCTGCTAAAAATAATGATAAGATGAGCATGATACTTAATAACCAAGCTGATTTTCTCATATTATGAACTCCCCCTTTTAATATTTTTTTCATTCTTTTATTATGTGATTATTTTCAGATAATGAATTGTAGCAATCACCCCTTTCTAAATTGCCAACATAAATCTTAATATAAATGACAAGCGACAAAATGGTCTTTCTTTGTTTCCTTAAAGACAGGTATCGCCTCCCGACAAATATCCATTGCTGCTGGACACCGCGTATGGAAGACACAGCCTTCAGGCGGGTTAGCAGGGTTTGGTAGGTCGCCTTTTAAAACAATTCTCTCTCTTCTCTTTACACCTTTCTTCCTTGGCACTGGGACTGCAGATAGTAGTGCTTCTGTATACGGGTGAAGAGGATCTTTATATAAATCAACTTTCGGCGCTAACTCCATCATATTGCCTAAATACATCACACCAACGCGATCACTAATATGACGAACAACACTTAAATCATGGGAAATAAAGATATATGTTAAATCGAATTCAGCTTGTAAATCAACCAGTAAGTTCACAATTTGCGCTTGAATGGAAACGTCAAGTGCAGATACCGCTTCATCTGCAATAACTAAATCAGGATTTAATGCTAACGCACGAGCAATTCCGATTCTTTGTCTCTGCCCTCCTGAAAATTCATGTGGATAACGATTAATAAAAGATGGATTAAATCCAACTTTTCCCAATAAATATTTCACTTTTTCTTTGCGTTCATTTCTATCGTACATTTGATAGTTTTTAAATGGCTCGTTCAAAATAGAACGTAAAGTTTTCCGTGGATTCATCGATGCATACGGATCTTGAAAAATCATTTGGATATCTTTACGAACGGAACGATTTAATTCTTTCTCTGATAATTGCGAAATATCTTTTCCTTTGAAAATAACATTTCCAGCTGTTGGTCGATATAACCTGATCAGTGTACGTCCCAATGTTGATTTTCCACAACCAGATTCCCCAACAATCCCAAGCGTTTCTCCTTTTTTTACAGTAAGGTTAATACCATCTACTGCTTTTATGTATCCTGTCGTACGTTGAAATACACCTGTTTTAATCGGAAAATATTTCTTTAATTCACTAGCTTCTAATAAGTATTTGTCCCTATTTTTATTCGTTTCCTTATCTATTTGGAAAGCTGTATTCATCCATTTGCCTCCTCCGTCTCATATAAAAAACAACGTACAAAACGATTCTCATCTTGTTTTAATAATTGTGGTATCTCCTGATGACAACGATCAAAGGCATGTGGACAACGAGGTGCAAAGCGACAGCCTGCTGGAAAATGTTCTGGTGGTGGAACATTACCTTTAATTGATTGCAACCGTTCTTGATCATCTTCCACAGATGGAATGGAGCTTATGAGTCCTTTTGTATATGGGTGCTTCGGTGCATGAAAGAGATCATCGACCAAAGCCTCTTCAACAACTTGCCCACAATACATCACTAACACTCGTTCAGCAATTTCTGAAACGACTCCTAAATCGTGGGTAATCAGTAGAATAGAAGTATCAAATTTTTCGCTCAATTCTTTCATTAAATCTAAAATTTGTGCTTGAATGGTGACATCGAGTGCGGTAGTCGGCTCATCGGCTATTAAAAGTTTCGGATTACAGCTCATTGCCATTGCAATCATGACGCGCTGTCTCATCCCTCCAGATAATCGATGCGGATAATCATTCATCATCTCTTTAGCCCTTGAAAATCCAACCATTTTTAACAAATCAATCGCTTTTTTATTCGCTTCTTTAAATGACATTTTCTGGTGGTAGATTAACACTTCTCGTATTTGTTCACCAATGGTTAAGACAGGATTTAGGGATGTCATTGGTTCTTGGAAAATCATCGATATATCATTTCCACGGACTTGACACATCTCATCATCCGACAACTCCACAAGATCACGTTCATCAAAAATAATTTGTCCATCAATAATTTTTCCTGGCGGACTTGGAATTAATCTCATAATTGAAAGTGATGTCATACTTTTTCCGGAACCAGATTCACCTACGAGAGCGACCGTTTCTCCTTTCCTTATCTTTAAGTCTACCCCATCAACTGCGGGAATCTCTTTATTTCTTGCATAAAAATATGTTTTTAAGTTTTTCACATCTAATAATGTAGACAACGCCGTACTCACCTTCCCCATTACAACAATTAATCAAACTTTTCAGATATTAATATTAAAAGAAAAAATAATGCCTTTTTTAAATAGTCTGTTATATTACTATATTTAAATGTTTAAGACTCTATTCGATATTATTACAATTCCGTTACGAAAACAAGCTGTTTTTATATTTTCCTATTTTCGTTATTATTTTAATATTTACAATATATACGCATAACCTAATATGGATAAATTATTTTACCACAATCCGACATTTTAAATATTGTAAGGGTTTTCATTTGTTTATTTGTGAATAAAAAGAAAAAGAAGCTTCCTTACATCCATCTCCTAAAACAAACGAAAGAAAAATAGATAGAAGGGCATTTTAAATAAGGAGAGAGAGAAAAAGAAAAATTATTCTAATATATTAAGTTTTTTGATTTTACGTTTAATGACACAAAGATACAGGAAAATATTCATACGAAAGCAACCGATAATCATACGGTTGCTCGTGTCTTTTTCTACGTATCTTATGTATAATATCATTCATTCCCCAGTAAATATTTTACTTTTTGAATGATTCCATTTAAATGTTCCGCATGCTTCTGATACATCTTCTTAGCAGATGGTGAATCTGTTTGCAGAGAAAATAGTTCAAGATCAGCTTGACATTTTTTTAGAGTCGCTAACAATACCGGTCTTCCTTGTGGTTTAGGAACTTGAACCTTATCATCATATATATCAACGGTTAATTCCCCAAATGCATTGATTTGTCCTACATATACATTATCTAGTGACACTTGTAGCTTATCTAACTCCGCTTGAAGCCACTCCCTATTATAGCCTGTCATACCTAATGGTTCATCCATGATTTTACCTTCTAAAATTACTGTTTGCGGCGGTTTTTCAGGCGGCAGTTTTAACCCGATATCTTTCGCAGTCAAAGGTTGGTATTCTTTCTTTAGGAATACATTTAGATTCCCATTCGCCTCTAAAATGGCATACTCAATCTCCCCTAGATTAAATGCATTTTTTTTTCGTAATAGCTCTAGTAAATCATCAACGGTATACTTTTCTTTTTCTAAATTTTCTTCAAGAATTTTACCATTTTCAATTACGATCGTTGCTTCGCCTTCAAAAAAATCACGCACTCTTTTTATTTTTTATAGATAAGATTGATACTAAATATGGTACTCCCGTCCACACTAATAAACTTAACACGCCTAACATAAAGCTTTGTTCAAGACCTGTTGACATTTCAGCAGCAATACTTCCGATTGTTATTCCAACTACGTATTCGAAAAATGATAGCTGTGATAATTGTTTTTTTCCAAGCCACTTCGTCAATGAAAATAATACAATTAATATGAAAAAAGAACGTAAAATAATTTCTATCCATCCCGGCATTGCTAACACCCCCGTCATTACCCTTTTTTATATTGTGGCTCTTCCCTTTCTAATTGTGCTATTCGCAATTGTAAGTCGGCTATGACTTGGTCAGTCTCCATCATTGCTTCATGAAAAATGCGTTGTATTTCACGATCTGTCGATTTGGCCGCATAATCACTAAAGCTTGCACTTGCTCCTTTTAAACTCGAGAGACATTGATGAACATCGGAATATATTGTCATGAAACACCCTCCACTCTTTTCTAAGTTGATAAGTGAGATAGGGATGTCACGCCATCCCTATCCCTATTCATTACTGTCTATATTGAGGTTCTTCCTGTTCCACTTCCTGCATACGTGGAAGTAAAGAATCAATGATTGTTTGTGTCTGTTGAGCAGCATTTTGATATGTTTGTTTTGCCTGTTGGTTTTCAGTTGCTAAGGCAAAGCTCTCTAGATTTGCTTGTGCACTTTTCAGTCCTGATACTGTTTGTTTTATATCATTTATTACTGTCACGTTTTACACCTACCTTTAATATTCATTGACTTACAACTTTATTTTTTGAAAAAGTGCCATTTATATAGATAGTATTTATATCCAATTAAGAGCTGACGTGATAAAAAGGAATGTATGATAAAATATATTTTGCTGTCATTTTAGAATTGTCAATTGTACAGGAGGTATGGACAGAATGAATGTTAACCGAGCAGAACAAATGGAAATATTTAAACCAAATATTTTTAGTGAATTATCAGCATATAAAAAGAAGAAACTGGCGCAAGGAGAAACAATTATTGATTTAAGTATCGGAAGTCCAGATCTTCCTCCTCCCTCATTTATTAGGAATGAGTTATCAAATGGAGCGAAAAGAGAAGATCATTATGGTTATACATTGTGTGGAACAAATGCATTTCACAAAGCTGTTGCTCACTATTATCAAAGAAGAAATCAAGTTCGAATTGACGCCGATAAAGAAGTACTTCTTTTAATGGGATCACAAGATGGTCTCGTTCATTTACCTATGGTATTTGCAAATCCTGGAGATATTATTCTCCTTCCTGATCCAGGCTATCCCGCATACGACACCGGCGTACAAATGGCCGGAGCAAAACCATTCTATCTGCCATTATTAGCAGAAAATAATTTTTTACCAGATCTGTCTCTCATCCCGACTGCTATAGCAAAGAAAGCAAAGATGATGTTCTTAAACTTTCCTGGTAATCCGATTCCTTCGATGGCAACAGAAAAGTTTTTTCACGATGTTGTTTCATTCGCTAAAAAGCATCATATTATCGTTGTGCATGATTTTGCCTATTCTGAATTATATTTTAATCATAAAAAACCAATTAGTTTTTTATCAATCCCTGGGGCGAAAGAAGTAGGAGTAGAAATAAACTCATTATCAAAAAGCTTTCATTTAGCTGGTGCAAGAATTGGTTATATGCTTGGTAATGAATATATTATTGAACATTTCCGTCAATTTAAGTCCAATCTTGATTATGGGGTATTTCTACCAATCCAACAAGCAGCCATAACTGCTCTTACAAAAGGTGATGCATTTTGTGAACAAAATCGGGAAGTTTATCAAAAACGTCGAGACTTGCTTGTTGATGGACTACGTGAAGTCGGCTGGGAAGTAGAGCGACCGGACGCTGGCATGTTTATTTGGGGAAAAATACCTCCAGGGTGGAAATCGACTACGTTTGCATATGAATTAATAGAAAAAGCGAATGTTGTTGTTACACCTGGTAGTGCCTTTGGTCCTTCTGGAGAAGGCTACGTAAGAATGGCATTAGTCGTTGATGAAAAAGAAATACAGCAACTTATTGCCAACTTACATACTAGCTCTATCTTTTAAAGTGCGTCAATTCTATTTATGACGCATCCTTTTCCTTTAATAAATAATTTTCCTTATCAAGTTGTACAGTTATGTGAAGTAGAAATGCAAGCTAATATTATGTTATGATGTTCTAATGGCGTGAAAATATGTTTGAGGTGAAAGAAATGGGAAACAAAAAAAGTGTACATATGCGTGATACAATTGCAATAAAAACGAGTCATGTATTGCCTCCAGATACAAATCACCATGGTACTTTATTTGGTGGCAAACTGTTAGCATACGTTGATAATATTGCATCTATTACGGCAACGAAGTTAGCTCGTAGTAACGTCGTAACGGCTTCAATTGATTCTGTCGATTTTATTCAACCAATTCGTGTTGGAGATGCTGTTACACTCGAAGCAATGGTCACATGGACTGGAACAAGTTCGATGGAAATTTTTGTGAAAGTAACTACCGAACAACTTTTAACAGGAAAAAGCGCTGTAGCAGCTCTTTGCTTTTTAACATTTGTCGCATTGGACGAAAATGGAAAGCCAACAGAGGTTCCAACCATTATTCCGGATACAATTGAAGAGCAGTGGCTCAATGAGACTGCATCTAAAAGAGCAGAGCACCGCAAGAAAAGAAAATTGGAAAGTGAAGAAATGGCTCAATATTTTTCTAAATAGCATCATCTGACAGAGGAGCCTGAATTTCAGGAAACTGACTTTTAGGCTACCTCCTTCTTACTTACTTCTAACTGTAACCATTGGCCGCTCCCATTTTCTTTTTCATTGGCGTGATCATCAAATTCATTTCTCCTTATTCTCCTGAAATTCCTTCCTCCATAAAGTTATTCCAAAGAGCAAATTTTATGTGTAAAAAAGAGACTAGATTGCTATAAACAGCGCTTCATTTCCTAAAGTTTCTTGTTAATTAGTCGCATGATTTTGCTCGCATGCCTCTTCCATCCATCTCACTACTACGACTTCATCACTTTAAAAATGTTTAATGTATATTAGAAGCGGATAAATTAATATTGAAAGAACAAAATCAGGGAGGAATAAAAAATGAAACCGATACGTCGCTGGAATTCAGACAACCATCCATTACAACAGTTTAAAAATGAGCTTGACGGAGTGTTTCAACGTTTCTTCGATGATCCATTTTTCTCGCGAGACTCTTTCTTCAATCAGGAACATTCGTTTACACCTGCATGTAATATTGAAGAAAAATCGGATCGGTACATGATTGAAGCTGAACTACCAGGAGTGGAACCAGAAGAAGTAGAAATCGAACTAGATGGTAACGTAATGACCATTAAAGGGGAAAGAACGTTGGAAGAAGAAACAAAAGATGAAGATAAGCAGATGCATATAGTGGAACATAGTTACGGTTCGTTCCATCGATCCTTCGCCTTACCGGATAACATCGACCCTGATAATATTACGGCTGAAAATAAAAATGGCGTGCTTTACATTGATGTCCCTAAAAAAAATAAACGCAAACCCCGTCGGATAAGTATTAAAAGGCCACGATAAAAAAGTGACTCCAACCGCAGGACATATATCACTCCTGCGGTCTATTTTTTCAATACTAATGAAGTCTAATTATCTATAATGCAAAGTGAGCAAAGTTGTTCTCTCAGTAATACGATCCATTAAATAACGCCAAGCATACTTAAAAACACGACGATAATCGTAATTGGTACAACCCACTGCATTAATCCTCGCCAAACAGAATACCAGACTGATGAGATGCTACTACCTAACTGAAATTCTTCTTTTACAAGCCCCTTCTTCATGCGATAAATAATAAATAAGGCAATGAGCAAACTACCGAGCGGAAGCATCACATTACTTACGAGATAATCGGTCGCTTCGAACACACTCAAGTCGAAGATTTTAATGTTTTCCAATGTACTGGAAGATAGTCCAGCTGGAATTGCTGCGATAAAAACAACGATACCGATTACCCAAGTAACTTTCTTTCTAGTGAATTTACCATTTTCCGTAAATGCAGCAACAATTACTTCAAACAAACTAAATGATGAAGTTAAAGTTGCAAAAAGGAAAAGTAATAAAAATAAACTTAAAAATAACTCTCCAAAAGGCATTTGCGAAAAAACAGATGGCAAAATGATAAATAGTAATCCAGGACCTTCTGTTGGTTCAAACCCAAATGCAAATACAACCGGAAAAATTGCAAGACCTGCCAGCAACGACACAAATATATTCATACTTGCGACAACCCCTGCTGATGTAGGTATACTCACATTCTTATCTAGATAGGAACTATACGTAACCATACATGAAAAACCAACCGCCAAGGAAAAAAATGATTGACCTAAAGCCCATAATATCGACTCCCGTGATATCTTTGAAAAGTCAGGAGCTAAGAAAAAGCGAACTCCTTCCATCGCTCCGTCTAACGTTAACGAACGGATAACGAGAATCATAAAAAAAATAAATAAAAGTGGCATCATATATTTACTCGCTTTTTCGATTCCATTTTGAATTCCAGATGAAATGATAACGACATTCATTATAATGAATAAAAAAAGTCCTGATAATGTTATCCAAGGAGAGGTAGTCATTTTTCCGAATAACTCTGTGTAATTATTACCTTCATTAATAATTTTTCCTGGAATCGATAAACCACTATATGTAAGAACCCAACCACCGACAACACTATAGAAAGTAAGGAGGAAAAAACATCCGAGTACACCAATTCGACCAACCCAAATCCAAAAACTATCAGGAGCTAATTTTTTATATGCACTGACAGCTTCTTTTCCAGCGCCTCGTCCTATAATAAATTCTGAAATCAACATAGGAAGCCCAATTAATATAGTAAATAAGACAAATAGGAAGAAAAATGCTCCTCCGCCACTCATCCCCGTTACATATGGAAACTTCCAGATGGCCCCTAAACCGATTGCGGCACCTGCAGAAGATAAGATAAAACCTAGTTTCGACGACCACTTCTCTTTTTTCATGCTCATTTATATCCCTCATCTTGTTTTACAATTAAGTGCATTTCAGTAGCATGCTTTTGTGTGCTGGGATGGTGTACTGTTCATCTCCTTGAACACTATAATCATAAAAGATACTTCGATCTCAATGACAGACGATTAAGACTACTTAAATAACACCCTCCGTTTACATATGAAATATCTTTTGAAACTTCACTGGTAAAATATATGTACATTTAATAAATGTATCAAGACATTGTTTCGATTCTATCATTGAGAAAATATCATTGTGACAGTTCCGTCTCTCAAACAGTTCACGCATCTAAATCAGTCACGTTGCCTCATGGGATAATGCTCAAACATCACTACTAAAAATCATCGTAAGCTTTTTTGAGCTCATTGTAAAGATCTGCATTACTTTCCCTAACTTTCCCTATTTTGAACAATCGAAATGCTTTTTCGAAAAAAGGAGGAACTATCTTATCTCTTTGATCACCCGATATAATCTTTCAACCGCTTCTTTTATATTTTCTTCCACTATATTGGAAAAACCAATCACCAAATCGACTTTATTTTTTCTTTATATTTGTTTTTAAGCATAAAGCGCCTCATTGAATATATTTCTAACTTTTCTCGTTTTGCACTTTCTTCTATTTCATCATACGTTTTCTCTGTGCGAAATTGTGCAAGAAAATGAAGTCCAGCAGGTACATCTTCTATATGGATATCGTGATAAAAGCGGGCTTGAAGCTGCTCAATTAAACTTTTTCTTTTCATTTCATAATGATGGTTCATTCTTTTAATATGTTTTGCGTACGCGCCATTTTCAATAAAATAATGTAATGTAAATAGACTGAGGGTATTGCTACCTTGAATGAAATCAGCATAGTGGGCACGATACTTTCGCAAAATTTTTAATGGAAGAACCATGTAACTGATGCGAAAACTAGGTAATAGCGTTTTTGAAAAAGTACCTGTATAAATAACCCGCTGAACACGATCTAAGCTTTGTAAAGAAGGAATATTATCTGTTTCATATTTAAATTCACTATCATAGTCATCTTCAACAATGTAACGATCGTTCCCTTGAGCAGCCCAGTTGAGAAGTTCGATCCGTCGAGAAATCGGCATAATTTTACCAGTTGGGAATTGATGGGAGGGTGTGACAAATAAAATATTTGCCTTTGATGCTGTTACTGCCCTGATATCGATACCTTTTTCATCTAATTCAATCGGCTTAACATCAAACTTCATCCGCTTTAACAATGTATAAAAACGGGCATATCCAGGATCTTCTATCGCAATTACCGTCTTTTTCTTTTGCATTTCCATTAATTGTTGTATTAATAATTGGGTGTCAGCACCGATCACAATTTGCTCTGGTTCACAAACAACCCCACGAGATAGAGCGATCATTTGTGCAATGGTTTTTCTAACGATATAAGGACCTTGTGGATGCGAAATGTCTGCAAGCTCCCTTTGATTGCTAGAAAACTAGAAATTACATATAACAAGGAACGTGACGATTATCACCCTCATTTTCACGTTTTAATTACAGTGAATAAAAGTTATTTTACTGATAAAGATTATTATATTAGTCGTGATCGGTGGCTCGAACTTTGGCAACAGGTAACAAAAAATTCATTGATTACACAAGTTGACGTACGAAAAGTAAGAAATACAAAAGATGATAAAGTCTATGAGATTGCGAAATACTCGGCAAAGGATAGCGATTATCTGATTAATCAAGATGTGATTGAGGTTTTTTATAAAGCGTTGAAAGGTAAGCATTGATTGTATACTCTGGTTTGTTCAAAGAAGCTATGAAACTATTTAAAGAGGGTAAATTAGATGAATACAAGAGAAAAGATACAACAAAATACGTTTATTCTATTCTGTATAACTGGGGTCAGTCTCAATACATAGAGAAAGAAAGACGATTGCTTACAGAAGATGAACAAAAAGAAATTAATGGTCAATTGTTGGATGAAATGGATATTGAATAAAGTTCTAAAAAAAGAGTGTTAGATGTGTATTATAAAGACGAAATGCATGAAGAACAAACCATGGAGATATTGAAGAAGTTTGGACAAACAACTATTCATCAAGATGTAAAATATGGAGCATTTGCTTATATAATTGGTGCTACATATAAGGCAGAGTATATTATCCAATGCATAGATGAAGATGGAAATATAGATCTTGATGATTTATTTGAGATTATGGGGGTTTTTTCAACTAGCGAACAAGGAATGATACGATTTGCTTTACAATGTTTTAATGGCTCGATAGATGACATTAAGTTGAGTGAGGTCATGCGCCCACTCGATGATGAAAATATGAAAATGATTAAACAAGCGATTTCCATTAGATATTAGTGAATGGTTGTTATAAATGGATTAGAATAAAAAAACTGTGTGAATTTATCACGCAGTTTTTTTATTTATTTCAATTTTTATTTTTTAAATGTAAATAAGGCACTTATGATAGTTATAATTATAAAAAATATAGATAAATAGAAAATAATAGAGTCACCAGACATATTGAATTCATCTATGATTATTCCTTGTTGAAATAATAAAACTAAACCAATTACAGTAAGGATAATTGAATTTAAAAAAACATAAATATTTGTTTTTAGTTTTTTATTTAGAATGATTAAGTATAATAAATTAAGCATTAAAAGTAAGGTTATTAAGTAATAAATGGGTCTTAAATAATTAAACGTTTCCATTATTTTCACTTCCTTTTTATTTTTATTATTGTTGATTTTAAATTATATCATAAAATTAAGTTGACAATAGTTCTTTACTAGATGATGATATAATATATTAAAATATTTTAATTATTAGAATTGATTACTTTAGAAAAGGGGAGAAAGCAATGAAATTAAAATCGTTTTTATTTATTTTAGTAGTTTTGGTATTTTTACCTATTAATTTAGTGAGTGCAGAAACAGATGAGCTGGGTTATGAATATACACCTAAAAAAGCAAATGAAATTGATTTTTCAGAGGGAGATTTTTACGTGGTACCTCTTTCTGAAGGGTTAACGAATGAAGATACAGTTTATGCAGTGTATGATAATAGTGAAGTAGTAAAATATGAGCAAAGTTTACCGACTTTGTTTGCTTCGATGCCAACTAAGTTTTCTCAATACTATTCTAAGTCTAAGTGGATAACTAGAAAAGGTATGGTATCTTTATCCCTTTATCCTAAAAAGCCAGCATATCAAGATCCTCCTGGAATGGCAGGAGCACATTTACAAAAGTATAGATGGAAAGTAGTCTATGATAAACATCATAAAAGTTCAAAATGGAAAAATACGGCTAGTATGAAGGCTCAATTACATTGTCATGCTGATTACCCTAAAAAGTTTAAAATACCTTGGAATATTGAGCCGCATCGTACAGAAAGTAATTATTTGAAAGTAGTTGCAAAAGGTTGTAATCCATAATAATAGAATTAAAGAAAAAGGGTGGCTATCGCTACCTTTTTTCTTTTTACAAATTGAGTGATTTTGTCCGTTAAACTGGTATGTCGACAGCGTGCCAGTTTTTTGTATTTGCTGAGGTGGTAGAGGGCAGGTTTTTTGTTTCTTTTTCTCGAAAAAAAAGAAAGGTCTTAAAGGTTTTTCAAGTGGTGCTTTTCCACTTGATCCAGCGAATGCTGGAAGGCTTTTACCCTCGGAGAGCCTTTTCATTGTGATACGAGCGTAGCGGATGTCACAATACAGAAAAGGTTACTTTGCAAAGTAACAAACTTTTGGTGTTGGTGAAGTGAGGTGATCGTCATGAGCATGTCTGTTTCTCTCAAAAAGGCGACCAACAAAACCAATATCAAACACAATAACAGAACAATGAGTGATAAGGAAAAAGAGCGAAATCCACACATTGATTATTCACGTTCTGATGAAAATAAATATTTAGTTCAAAAAGATTTAAAGGAATTATATCAAGAGAGAATTTGGCGATGCGTTGGAAAAATATAATGCGAAACAAAAACGCAACGATCGAAAAATTGATGATTATTACAAGCACATTCAAGTCGAGTAAAAAAACATCATTGCAACAAGAAATGATTATTCAAGTTGGTGATAGAGATGATTTTTCTAGTGGGGAAAATTTTGAAAAGCAAATGAAATTTTATAGGAATGGTTTAAAGGTTTTGAAAAACGAAATCCAAATTTAAAAGTTTATAATGCAGTGATTCATAATGATGAAGCGAGTCCTCATATGCATTTGAATTTTGTTCCGGTGGCGAGTGGGTATAAGCGAGGGCTTGAAAAACAAGTTTCATTTGACAGAGCCATAACCCAGCAGGATCCAACATTAGATAAAACTCGGCCATTTGATGATTGGCGAGAAAAAGAGGTTCAGTTATTAGAAGAAATGTTAAAAGAGCGTGGAATTGAACGTATCCAAATTTATATGGTTTCACTTTACTCGTCATACTCATTGTCATATTTGTTCTGCCATGAAATCCACGAGTAAAAACGGCGTGACATTTTCACGGCATTTTCAACTGCTTCTGCTCCTGAATTAAAAAGAATGGCTTGGTTGCACCTGAAACAGTTGCTTCTGTTGTAATGGAGCCCGTCCAAGGCGAAGGTGGCTTTATCATACCACCGAAAAAGTTTGTTCAAGCTGTAAGCGTTTTCTGTAAAGAACATGGAATTGTTTTTGTTGCCGATGAAATTCAAACAGGCTTTAGCAACAGGAAAGTTATTTGCTATGGAACATTTCGGAGTGACTCCTGATTTAATCACTGTATCAAAATCTTTAGCTGCCGGCTTACCGTTAAGTGGTGTTGTCGGTAAAACAGACATTTTAAATGCTGCACAGCCTGGTGAATTAGGAGGTACATATTCGGGAAGTCCAGTTGCTTGTGCTGCTGCCCTAGCTGTCATAGATATAATTGAAGAAGAAAATTTACTGCAAAAATCTGAAATCATGGGGGAAAAGATCGAGGCAAAATTAAAAGAACTTGCTGACAAACATGAATATGTAGGTGATATCCGTCGCTTAGGCTCGATGATCGCAGTGGAAATCGTTAAAGATCGGAATAGTAAATTACCTAACAAAGATTCCAAAGGATGTTATCCAATATGTCAATGGTCATGGGGAAGAGGTTGGTAAGCTATTTACAGATAGTTATTTAATAAGAAAAATTACCTTTACTGGTTCTACTCCTGTCGGAAAAACATTAATAAAAAATAGTGCTCATACTGTTAAACATGTCACAATGGAATTAGGTGGACATGCTCCTCTCATTATCGCTGAAGATGCGGATCTGGATGTTGCTGTGTCACAAACAATTGCTTCAAAGTTTAGAAATGCTGGTCAAACATGTGTATGCGCCAACCGCTTGATTGTTCATGAAAATCTGATCAAAACCTTTACCGACAAATTGACTGAAGAAGTGAAAAAGTTAAAAGTCGAAGCGAAAAATAAATTGTTTTATGCTTCGACTTTTTGCTAGATATAGTAAATTGAAGCTGTTATATATGATGGCCAAGGTTTGAACACAGTGAGGGGCTTTCCTCATCCTTACAATAAGAAATATGATGTTATCAAAATTCGACATCTAGTTTACCTTGTGCTAGGTATTCGTTATCAAGTGTTGACTTAACAAATATATTTGCATACCCAAAAAACTTCGAACAATTAAAATGAGATAGAATATCACCTTTATAAATATCATTTCATTTGTTCTAAACACTTTAGCCCGTCCTTTCATTGCTTCCTCAATCGGATGCCAAGAGCAATGACAATTGCCTTTGGCTTTTGCGTACACTTGTTTCAACTAGCAGTCGCACTTTCATTGCTTCAATGTTTACTACGGACGGCCCCTTCTATATTGATCAAATGTTGCATTTTAAAAAGCACCAATAGAAAATGTACCCGATATCCTTCCGCGATTACGTTCAACTGACACCGGGTGTTCAAAAAAGGCTGAAAGTGTTGTTTCTTCTAAAAGTTCTTCTGTACGACCCTTTTTATATAACTCACCACGACGAAGTAATAAAGTATGTTGGAAAACAGGAAGTATCTCTTCTAAAGCTGATGTGTTACATAGATTAGTGTAGGGCCATTTGGTCGCTTAGCTAATTTATTTAAATTTGACAACTTTTCACGAGCAAAGATATCTAACCCAGTACACGGTTCATCTAAAATTAAAATATGTCGTTGGGCCATTAAAGCCCGTGCAATTAACAGCTTTTGTTTTTCACCTTGTGAACATGATTGGAAAGAGCGATTGACTAAATGACTACAATCCATGATTTCCATAAAGTAGAGAGCTTGCTCAATATCTTCTTTCGATATTCTTTCATACAAACCTATTGATCCATGTTTCCCACTAATAATGACCTCTTCTACATCATCTGTACCATATATCTTTTCATGTAATGATGAGCTTACCCAACCAATCGATTTACGTAATTCAGCTAAGTTTGTCTTTCCGAAGCGGTTCCCTATACATCAACCGTTCCACTAGTAGGTCGTATGTATCCATTAATGATGTCCAATAAGGTTGTTTTACCTGAACCATTTAAGCCTACTAAAGCCTAATGTTCCCCTTTTCTCACTTGCCAACTTACATTATTTATTAATGCATCCCCTCGCTTGACTGACACATTTTGTAAATCAATGATCGAATCCATCTGTCTATTTCCTCCTATTTCACTTATACAAATAAAACATTACACCGAATAACAGTATTACTAAGTGAGGTCTTTTCCAGATGTTTAGGATAAGATTTCACTTTTTGAAGTATACGTTTGACGAAGCTTTTTTGCTTATTCGATATCCCCGTTTAAAATCTATAGAATGATATGGCACCTTATTTCATCCCGAATACCTATTATTTTTTCAACTTTGATAGCGACATAGCCAGCAATTCGGTTTTTTACTTCATCCTGTAAAAACGGTATTACTCATTAAGACGATATCTGCTCTTTTTTTCAATGTAAACACCTCTTTTCATTATATTGCGTCATCGATATTCCATTCTGGTGCACGGCGTGTAAAACCTTTTGTGAGATAAAGCAAATAGAGAAAACCTAAAACAAACCAAACACTACCTACCACTTTAGAATATTTGTCAGGTTGATCAGCAACCATATATCGAGAATAGCCCCGATCCACGGAATCATCAGTATATAGGATCATCCCTTTTAACGAACGCTTTTTTTGATGTCCAAAATATAGGAAAGTATATATATTTAGATAATGCAATGTGAAAAAATGCCCCGAAATTAATAAAAGATGCAACAAGTGTCAAGCTTAAAAATAATGAAGATAAGGATAAAAAGCTAATGAGGATAATATTATTAGTAGGTGTTTGATACCTTTTGTTTAATTTTCCAAAAAATTTATTAGGAAGTTGTCCATCTCTTCCCATTGCATACAATACACGGGCAGCACTTGCTTGGGAAGACATCGCAGAACCGAGTACTCCCATCGCATACATCATTAAAAACATTGTTTTTAATGCGCTTCCTCCGATAAGCTCAATGATTTCATATGAAGCAGAATCTGGAGTCCTTAAAACTCATATAATCAGGCCAAACTTGATGAGCTAAATAAGCCACTGTAACAAAAATAAGCCCACCTATTAATGTAATAATGAAAACTGCACGGGGCATTCTCTTTCAGGATTGACTGTTTTTTTGAAAGTAGAAACAGAATCAAACCCTAAAATGAAAGCATAACAAAGCGGCCCCTGCTACATATAGGTAAATGATTCATTCGTCTGAAAAAATGGTTCTATGTTCAAAAGCATCCCTGTTCCTTCACCTTGCATAATGGATTTAATGGATAAAACAGCAAAAACAATGATAAATAGTAAGGAAAAACCGATGATTATTACATTTGTACTAGCAGCTAGTTTCACACCTTTTATATTGATAAACGTCACTATCGTTAATAAGAGAAGAATCCAAACAATACGCTGGTAAACCTCAGGGATAGCTGCTGAAAAGAAGATTCCGAATAACAAATAATTAACCATCGGAATAAAAATATAATCCATTAATACTCGCCGCAACCAACCAAAAAGCCGACTTGCGGATGAATGGCTTTTTGGGCGTAAGTATATGCGGAGCCAGAGACGGGATACGCCTTAGCCATTTGTCCATAACTATAAGCAGTAAACAGCATGACTATTAATGCGAGAAATATACTAACCTAAACTATCCCGCGGGATATTTGTGATGCGATACCATATGTGCTAAAGACAGTCGCTAATGCCATGAAAGCAAAGCCAAATAAAACGACTGAAAATAAGGAAAGTGATCGTGATAGTTTCGTATTTTCATTCAATACTATTCGCCTCCTTTGCATAGTAACGTTAGCTAGTTACGTTCGTATAATACTAAAATTCCCAGTGAGCAGCGTGAACTTTCTTCACTTTTTCAATTGTTTATTACTTTTGGATCAAGCGCGCGCTTCGGGTATTTGGTGAGGGTCCTGTCAATCTATTTCAATATCCATTAACCCTTCAATCACCCCTAGAGTCGCAATGGGAAATATGGAATGCTATAACCTCCTTCTTGTAAAATGGCTAGCTTTCCATTTGCGTATTGTTTAGCAAGCTCGCGAATTTTTCTCCCCATATAACGAAAGCCTGGTCGTAATACCATCATTCTTGCTAACGGATCAAATGCATTACTATCCTGACCTGGCTGAGCACGAGAATCAAATCGGGTTCATATTGTTGGACAATAGGTTCGATCACTTCTATAAAAGTGCGTTGATAGCCTTCATCTCCTAGTGAGCGGTGGAAGAGGGATATTGATATTAAATCCTTCGCCTTCTCCAGATCCAATTTTATTTATTTCACCAGAGTTTAAAGGGAAATAACTATCTTCATGAATAGATATAAATAAAACATTATTGCGTTCATAAAATATTTCCTCTGTTCCATTACCATGATGAACATCCCAATCAAGGATAAGCACTTTTGTTAAATGAGATTTTTTCAATTGCATAGCTGGCAGCCACCGCTACATTATTGTATAAACAGAAACCCATCGCCATATCAGTAGTCGCATGATGTCCTGGTGGCCGAATGAGCGCATAGGCTTGATTTATTTCTTCCTCCTCCATACATAGTATCAACGGCTTCCATTGCTCCACCTGCGGAAGGCCGGCGATTTCTTCTGACATTGAATTCCATAAGCTTCTGGCCCAATTTCTCGTATCCCTTTTTTACATGCTTCCATCACCCATTTAATATGTTCTTCTGGAATGAACTCGTAATAAGTCTTCTGTCTTCGCTTCATACGGGAAAAGGAAACATTTTTTCAAGAAGACTCCGTTTTTGCTAGTATCTCTTTAATGACTATGGCTCGTTGAGGATGTTCAAATTCTGGTCCTACCTCTATTACATTGCTATTTTTAAAGTTGTATTTCATCTCGCCGACATCATGTTTTAAATATTTTTCATCCCAGATAAAACCTGTTGGAATCATCGCTCTCTCCATCCTTTTATTTTCCTATTATATTTGTAACTTTTCCTTTCGTTTCAAACGAGCAAATTTAGTTTCAGCAAATAAGCAAAGTGTTATCCATCTATTTCTTGCTGTAATTTGCCTGTTCAAAGTCAAGCTTACTTAATCTTCTACAAAAAAAGTTTGAAAAATACAACATATAGATCAATCCAATCGTAATCCAAATAATGCCACCGATAAAGGCATCAGCATGTAAGAAGTACCACAATACGCCAGTACTTCCCGCTCCTAAGAGAGGCATCACTAAATAATTGAAAATGTCACTAACCTTTTGATACCTTTTTTGCTTAAATATATAAAAAGCAATTACGGAAAGATTGACAAATGTAAATGCAATTAAAGCACCAAAATTAATTACCGCGGAAATAAGCTCCAAGCTCGGTCCAATGGCAACAGCGACACTCCTCCCAGAAGAGGACATTCAATGCAGGTGTTCGAAATGTAGATGTACATCAACCGAAAAATGTTCGTCGGAGAGCACGCCATTCCACCCATGACATAGAGGAGACGGGATACGCTTAGCATGAGAAGCAAGTCCTTGAGGGCGACAGTAGCTGCAAACGCGACCAGCTAAAAAATAAGCTGAAAAATTTTTCCGGCCAACATACAACCCGATTTCTCGTAAAGTGTCATCTAGTAGATTGAATACAGAAAAATAGGGACAAGGTTTGGGCATAATAGAAGCGACAAAGAAATGGCTCCACCGATTAAAAACCAGTTAGAAAGATAGCTCTCGGAACTATTTTAACGTGACAATAGCCTCTTCCACATACATTGTGATTCATCAGTCCCGATAAAAGAAAAGCAAAACGATTGTTCCACCAGTTAAAACAGCCCACTATTCTACATGAGAGTGAAAAAGCGGTTCAATCGTTAAAAAGTGCCTGTTCCCATTCCTTGATACAATTGAATTGAGGCAAGAAATAGTGAAAGTTGTAATTAAAGATATGAGTAAAAATCAGACGAGAATCGCATTTAATCCTAATGTAGAATTCATACTCCATTGAGTTGATCGCTGTCACAATCTGATACATATGGACCAGAACCCATATCCAAAACGGGCACACTTGGGAAAAATGATTCCATGTACAATGAAATGAGTAACGCGTTCACCGGCTGAAGGATCAGAAGCAATAGTCTAACAATCAGGGCCAGCCACAGAAATCCAAGGTGAGTACCATCGTCTCTCTCGTATATGTATAGATCAGAACCAGCGCTTGGAAGACACTCGTACCATTTCTAATAACTAAATAGTGTTAAAGAAGCATGACACAAAGCGATAAATAAGCAAGTGGAACAACGCCATTCGTTTGTTTCGGACGATCCCAAGTATCAAACACCACTGTTGGTGTCATATAACCTAATCCAAGTGCAACAATTGCCCACACGCCAAGCGAGCGTTTGAGTGTCGTCTGTTTCGTCATATAACTCTCCTTTATAGTGAAATTTTTTCGTTTCTTATCAGAAAAAATTTAACTGAATATCCACAAAAGTTCCTTATATTGATGATTGTATCGTGATAGATAGTTTGTGTCTGGACACATGACTTAGATGCAAAGCGAGGTAAGACACTCCTCACTTAACTTATCGAGATGAACATTTAAAATTACTTGACATGTAAATCTCGTCTCTATTAACGAATTATCCCATCATTCAGAAAACGAATGAAGAAAATCTATATTATTTAGCTGTATAGTCAGGATTGTTCCACTCCATCAAAGTAGCATTTTTTAATGATGCATGATCTTGGGGTAAGTAGTTTTCCATCACTTTTCGCAGTTTAAAACCATTTCTCAATTGAAATGTAAGTACTGGGTCATATAATTTTTCATTGATTACTAGTTCTACATATTCATGTACTGTTAATTGGTCAGCATATTTATGATAATGTGGTAATCGTCCACCAAATAAAATACTTTTTAAATTGAGTTTTTTACATAGTTGCCTACGTGCTTCATATAACCGACGGCCAATTTTCATTTTTTGATATTCAGGATGGACGACAACGTCAATCCCATATAAATTTTTTCCATTTTTTTGATGATTACGAGATAAATCCTTTATCTGAAATCTCTTCAAAAGAGTGATCTTCACCATATTTATCAAAGTTGACAATTAAACTTGAACATGAGCCAAGTATTTTCCCATCATATTCAATACAAACTTGACCTTCAGGAAATATATGAATTTGACTTTCATAATGCTCTCGTTTAAAAGCTATTTCGGGGTTTCCAAAACCAACTTTTGCTATTTGAATAATTTCATCTATATCTTCATCTTGAATATTACGAACGGTTAATTTTTGACTAAAATGAGGTGATTCTACTTTATTCAAAATATTCACTCCCTTTATCGATTTACATGAACTTATATTTATCGCAAAAAGGCTGACACGTTTTTCATAAAGGTTACTCCGATTATTTTGATCCACTAATAGAAACGAAATTTTCTTCTAAATACTCTTAAGGCCATATTTTCCACCTTCTTTCCCCATCCCACTTTCTTTTATGCCGCCAATGGGCGCTTGCGTCACAATTGGAGTAGGATCATTAATCCCGACAATGCCGAATTCTAACGCTTCCATCATGCGCATGCCACGACCAATATCTTTTGTATAACAATACGCAGCAAGCCCATAAGCATCATGATTTGCTTTCGTAATGATTTCTTTCTCATTTTTAAAGGTGAAAATAGGAGCAGTAGGTCCGAATGTTTCTTCAGTTGCGATTAGCATTTCTTCAGTAGCATGTTGGATGACGGTTGGTTCATAATAATAGCTATTCTTCGTGTCAGTTTTATATCTTTTCCCACCGCAAAGTACTTTCCCATTGTGTTGCAATGCATCTTTCACTTGTTCTTCCATTTTTTCTAAAGAGCTTTTATTAATGAGTGGTCCGACATCCACTTCTGGATCCATTCCATTCCCAATCTTCAGATCCGTAGTCTTTTGAACTAACTTTTTCGCAAACTCATCAGCAATGCTGTCTGCAACATAAATTCGGTTTGTGCTAATGCATGTTTGTCCAGAGTTTTTAAATTTCGACAATATCACTCCTTCCACAGCAGCATCAGGTCAGCATCTTCGAATACAATGAAAGGTGCGTGGCCACCTAGTTCCATCGATATTTTTTTTACCGTATCTGCAGAGTCACGGATAAGTTTTCCCGACCGCGGTTGATCCAGTAAATGTTATTTTTTCCACATCGGGATGACTTGTCATTTCCCTGCCTTTTCCTCTGCAGGTCCAACTACTAAATTCATCGACACCTGCTGGAAATTCGGCTTGATGGAAGCACTCAAAAACCTTAATAGCTGATAAAGGTGTTAAAAGAGCCGGCTTTAGATACAACTGTACATCCTGCTGCAAGAGCTGGTGCAATTTTGCGAGTAATCATTGATAATGGGAAGTTCCAAGGAGTAATAGCAGCACATACACCAACTGGCTGTCGTAATACCATTAAATATTTTATTCTCATGGGATGCTGGCAACATATCACCATAAATTCGTTTCGCTTCTTCTGCATACCATTCCAAATAGGCGATTGCTCCTTCCACTTCACGTCTTGCTTCCTGTAATGGCTTGCCATTTTCCAATGTGACCGTTTCAGCAAAATCGTCTTCTTTCCTCTCATTAAGCGAGCTACTTTCGCTAAATAACTTCCTCGTTCATTTCCAGTCATCTTTTTCCATGCAGTGAAAGCTGTTTTTGCACTTTTGATCGCTTCTTTCGTTTCTTTGTTTCCACATGTTGAAATCGTTTCAACCACTTCACCAGTAGCCGGATTCACTACATCGACTTTTTCAGAAGATTGTCTCCATTCTCCTTTGATATAAAACATGTCAAAGCCTCCTATGCTATATCTCTATATACTTTTCTTCTGATGGTTTTCCTAGACAAAGAAAAGCTTTCTTTTTCGATAGATTCATAATGATGGAAAAGATTGTTTCCATTCTTCTATGTTCTGGTGCCCGCTCATTCTCAAAATGATTGATCGAATTCGGATGCATTAATGTATCGAAAACCAAGACGCAAATGTTTTTTCATCTATCGATCTCTTTATTAGCAAAACTTATTTGAATGAGTTGCTCGCTCTTTTTTTTTCGAAGTATCGAATCATCATGCCTAAATTCATTCATATCTCTTAAATGACGTTTAATAAAGTCAGAGCACAAATGATTCGTATGCACCAATTTCCCCTCATTTTCACCAACATAATCGATACCAAATGGTGACACCTCAGGATTTACAGCGATGCCATTTCCATTGCCATCGTCATAGCCAATAAGAAAACTAGCAGCGGAAGCGATTTGTCCAGCTTTTATTTTTGAAATCGCTTCCGTTAGTGAAAATGAATTTAAGACAGCACGTAAACCTAAATGCAGTGGAACCGCATCTGATTTTTTATCTGTCATTAATGCATTAAAACATACACCTACACCCGCAGAGTTAAAACCGATTTTCCGATCATTCCACCTTCTGTCACCATCGTAATTTCAGGCCTGTTTTTTTGTTGTATATGGAGTAAAAGCAAGCTTTCTTTCTGTGCACCTTTCCAATCCCAGTTTTGACCAATGATCGTCTCGGCGATCATTGGCTTCGTAACAGCAATTGCTGTACAGCCATCGGAAAATGACTTCCCCTTATATCCTGCTAAAGCAATTTCACTGCGGGCGTTTAAAGCTAAGATATCTTCAAATGTGACACCTGCACCATCAGCAATACCTTTCATTTCTTCTACCATGTGATCGTCATACTTCTCAATTGCTTTCAAGTGGAATTGTGCGCGTTTTTTCGCTTCCTCCCAATCAATATGCTGATATCCGTACACAAGTTTTTTATATGTTTCTAAACTGCTTAATACCTCTTTTTTTCCTTTCGTCCCGTGCTCATATCCAATGTCATATGCTGATCCCTTTAGTGTGATTTTCTTTATCATAAACACATCCCCTTCATTCATCCCATCCATAACACGTTCAAAATACTAGCTATACTCAGCAAAAACTTAGCCGAGCTTCTTTTTAAAGGTAGTAATAGCGTCATCAATGATGCCAATCATTTTTTCCACCTCTTGCTTATTAATAATGAGAGGAGGAGCAATGGCGATGCGATGATTTCCCAGTGCACGAAGAATGAGTTTGCGTTCGAAACATTCATCAACAACAGCATATGCAGCTGCTACATCATCATCAAAAAGCGCTCCACTGTTTGGATCTTCATACAGGTCAAAGGCAGATAGCAATCCGATAGCACGGCAATTCGTTACAATGCCATGTTTCTCTTGCAAATGGTGAAGTCCACTTTTTAAGACAGATTCCATTTTTTTCGCATTTTTAAGTATACCGTCACGTTCGATAATCTCAATGTTTTTTAAAGCTACTGCACAAGCTGTTGGATGACCACTATAAGTAAAACCATGAGATAAGACGCCATCATAATTAACAATGACATCCCTCACTTTTTTGTTCATTAAAACAGCACCAAGTTGGGAATAACCGCTTGTAATCCCTTTTGCAATTGACATCAGATCAGGAACGACATCCCAATTCTCTACACCAAACATCTTTCCAGTGCGACCAAATCCACAAATCACTTCATCGGCTATAAAGAGGATATCGTATTCATCACAGAGGTCTCTAACCGCTCGTAAATAGCCTTCTGGTGGGATATTGACTCCTCCAGCCCCTTGAACAGGTTCGATAATAACAGCTGCAATTGTATCAGCACCTTCTCGTTCAATAATGGCCCTGATTGATTCTGGATATTTTGGATCATTCTTATCACCTAGTTCACAGTTAGTCAGATGAGGTATGGCATGAAAAAATCCCTCAATATTGGAACCAGAAAACTCATGAAAGGCAGGAATGGCCGTAGCAGTTTGTGATGCCAAAGTAACGCCATGATAAGCATCCTTCATTGCGATAATTTTCTTTTTTTCAGGCTTCCCTTTTAGGCCCCAATAAAAACGTGAGAGTTTGAAAGCGGTGTCATTTGATTCCGAACCACCAGACGTATAAAAAACAGCTTCCAAATCACCTGGAGATAATGATGCTAATTTGGCTGCAAGTCGAATAGCTGGTTCATTAGAAAAACCTTTAAATGATGATGAATATGCCATTTTTTCCATTTGCTCTTTTGCCGCTTCTGCCAGCTCTTTTTGACCATGTCCTAAGTTCACATTCCAAAGCATGGACATTCCATCGATATATGATTCTCCATCCATATTATTCGCATAAATTCCATTTCCTTCAGAAAATATAATACTTGGTCCTTGTTGAACAAGTGCTTTCGGATCTGTTGTCAGGATGAATATAATGTTTTTTGTCCAATTCGATTAATTCTTTCGTCTTTACTTTCCGAAGTTTCATTGTTTCTCTCATTGTTTTAAAACCTCCAATATTTTAAAAAGTTCACTTTATTTATATTGCAAGTTATGTGCCAATAAGAATAATTTCAGCTTTTAAATATAAAAATCATATGGAAAAACTGGGAACTCAGTATTTTCACTATTTTAAGCATGTTTCATAAAACATAAAGAATTGTCTAATTTATGACATTTTGCATAATGTTATTCTTATATGCATAAAAAAGCTGCTTATTTGATGAGTCAATAAGCAGCTTTTTTTGTCGGAATCTTTGATATAAATTTTTTATTACTAATTGTACTCGCATCTCACGTATTCTTCCGTTTATGATGACACTCAATATCTTCTCTTTGTTAGCTATGTATCTGTGACCATCTATTTAAAGGGCGGAATAGCCTCCATCAATAGCTAACTCTGCTCCCGTAATAAAGGATGCTTCATCACTTGCTAAAAATAAAATAGCGTTAGCAACCTCTTCCGGTTTGCCTAATCGTTGTAATGGGGTCATTGCATTAATCCGAGCTAGTGCTTCTGAACTTTCCTTTAATCCTTTGGTCATTGGTGTCTCGATCACACCCGGAAATACCGCATTTACCCGAACACTGTTTCGTCCATATTGGGTAGCGGCTGCTTTAGAAATCGCACGTACGGATCCTTTTGAGGCAGAATATGCATTTAACCCCATTCCAACTTGAGCTGTTACCGAAGAGAGGTTAACGATAGCACCTTTATTTTGTTTTGCCATGTATGGAGCCACATATTTTAAGCCGAGAAATGTTCCGAATCCATTCACTTTTGAAAGCTTTTCCCAATCTTTATATGTTATTTCATCTACAGTTTTTTCTGAAGTAATTCCTGCATTATTGACGAGAATGTCGATTTTCCCAAATTGTTGATCAACTTTTTCCACTAGTTCTTTCCATTCTTTCTCTGAGGAGACATCTAATTTCATCCCGTGCATCCCCTTGTCGCTCACCTTGTTCACAACTTCCTCATTAACGTCAGCGACAATGACAGTCGCACCTTCGTCAGCAAATAATGTAGCCATTGTTTGACCAATTCCAGATGCTCCACCTGTAATAATAGCAACTTTATCTTGTAATCGTCCCAACTTGTATTTCTCCTTCGCTAAAATGATAACGTTATCATATGGATTTGTTTTTTTATTATACAAAATAATTGATATGCATCTCTATTTTCGGCTCTATTTGTAACATATCTTTCATATTTTTTCGTCCACCATTTTGACACAAATCATAATAACCAAAAAAGAGGCTGGGACATAACTAGCTTCAAATAATAAAAAAGGATTGAATCAGTAAATTTTGTTGATCCAATCCTATTTTTGTTCTGTACGATTCAGTGTTTTTATCATGATCATTGTTATTGGCAGTGTATTTCCTTCAGTTTACTGCCATTAACACAATTCCTATTTCATTTTTGTTTACTTAAAAATCATCGAAATAACGATATGTTGACTGGAACGAAAGACAGTTGACTCCGGCGGGAATAGCATGAGTCCGAAGATCCCTGTAGCGACGCGGACGAGGAGCTACAGAAGCTGAGGCCGTGCCCGCGGAAAGCAACTGTCTGAAGTGAAAGCCAACATCACTCAATAAAAAAGAAGGCAATTTCCTTTTATAAAAATGAAAGGAGTCCAGTTTTATCATCAACTGAACTCCTTTTTCTTATTTAGCTGGGTTTTGTCCCAGCCTTCATACATTTTCGCCTGTTATGCTTCTTTTGCATATGGTGTGTCATTTGCTAATTTTTCTAGTCTTTCTTTTACTTCTTCTTCTGTTAATTGATGTTCTTTTACATATAAGTTTCTTGGGTGTACACGGCATTTATGTGAACAGCTGCGCATATACTTATGTTCATTTTCTTCTGAACATAGGATTTGTTTATTACATTCAGGGTTTGCACAATTAACATATCGTTCACAAGGTTCTCCGGTAAAGTAATCTTTTCCTACAATAACATGTTCTGTACGGTTCACCGACGTAGAAATTCTTCCATCAAACACATAGCATTTTCCATCCCATAGTTTTCCTTGTACTTCTGGGTGTTGTCCATATGTGATGATTCCACCATGAAGTTGAGCAACATCTTCCAGGCCATTTTCAATGAACCAACCTGAAATTTTCTCGCAACGAATACCGCCTGTACAATACATTAAAATTCTTTTATCTTCCAAGCGATGTTTGTTTTTTCTTATCCACTTTGGTAATTCTCTAAAAGTGCGGATATCCGGTCTAATTGCTCCCCGGAAATGGCCTAAATCGTATTCATAGTCATTTCGAGTATCAAGAATAACAGTATCATTATCTTGCATTTCTTTATAAAACTCCGGAGGATCTAAAAACTCAGCAGTTAACTCACTTGGATCAGGACTATCTTCTAAACGAAGTGTCACTAATTCTTTTCGATGACGTACATGCATCTTTTTAAATGCATGTGAGTCCGCCTCTTCGATCTTAAATACCATATCGGAAAAACGTGAATCTTTTTTCAACGTTTCCATATAATAGTCTGTTTGTTCAACGGTACCTGATAAGGTTCCATTAATTCCTTCTGAGGCGATAAGGATACGACCTTTAATACCAAGCTCTTTACAAAAAGCAAGATGTTCTTTCGTTAATGTTTCTGGATCTTCAATTGGTACAAATTTGTAAAATAACAATACTCTATACGGTTTTTTTGACATTTTTCTCCCACCTATTGATTTATATTTGCAAGATATAAATGTATATAGGGGAATAAAGGAATTTTTATCATTTTCCTTTATACACATTTCTCTTACAAGATGTTATAGTACTCAAAAATAGAAAAAAAAGCAAGGGTGAGGGAAACTGTGCTTTAGCTTAATCATAATAGTTACATCTTATATATCCTCTATATTCGTTCTCCAATAGTTCCCCAAGTTGGAATAAAGCATCTTCATTACCGTTTTTACTTATTAATTGTACTGCTATTGGCATCCCATGTTCGTCAGTAGTAATCGGGATTGTTAACGACGGTAATCCCCAAACATTCGCATACGCAACATATGGGATATACTCCAGGAATGTCTTTCTAACGAAAACAATTCCTTATATAATTTTCCATGTACCGGTGCACTCATATGATAAATAGGAAAAATGATTATCCTATTTTGCAAATACTTATTTAATATTAAATCTCCTTCTGCAACAATCTTTTCGATTTCCAGCAAACGTTTTTTATTCGGTTTAAATAGCTTTGCGCCGATTAATGCCCAAGACAAATAAGTATGAATACTTGATTTTCCACCCCATTTTTCAAATAAATAATGTTTGAAAACGCTTTCTTTTTTATGTTGAAAAGCAATCTCCTTTACACTTTCCCCACCATCTACTGACATTATTTGTTGCCAAAGTAGTGCCCCTTCTTCAAAGTAAGGTGGAACTGCTATTTCCGTTGGCATATTATCCTTTAATTGTTTGTAAAGTCGGTCCAACATACTGATCGTATTACTTGACATCGGAAAAGTTGTTTTTGGAAGAATACTAATTTTAAAGTTAGCTAATCTTTTCGTTGGAGCTTGCTTTTTTGCAATAATATTATACATCAATTTCGCGTCCCTAACCGATTTAGTCATTGGGCCAATGCCGAGCATGCGCTCCTGCAGAGGAATATTAATTTGTGGAAAGCTTCCTATTTGTGATACTTGGCAGTTGCCAGACTTAAAGCCAATAATGCCGTTAAAGTGACTAGGAAAACGAATGGATCCGCCAATATCAGAACCCAAACCTGCTGCAGCCCCACCAACTGCAAGTATTGCTCCCTCCCCTCCACTCGAGCCACCAGCTGTTTTATTTACATCCCATGGATTATTTGTCCGGCCATATAACTTATTGTCCGTTTCTTGACAAAAGCATAGTGCAGGTGTGTTTGTCTTCCCTAATATAATCGCCCCTTCAGCCTTTAGTTGTGAAACAACTTCACTATCTTGTTCCTGAACCATCTGTTTGCGCTGTACTAGACCACCAGTTGTATTCATCCCTTTTACATGAAATGATTCCTTCATGCTGATCGGAACACCTAGTAGTTTCTTTTCGTGCTGAACACCTGCTGCTGAAATTTGCTTATCAAGCTGTTCCGCTTCTTTTAACGCAGACTGGAAGCGATCCTCGACTAAACAATTTAAAGCACCATTTACTTTCGTTATATGTGAAATATACGTTTCTACTACTCCTTTTGCTGTGAATGTTTGCAAGGCAATTTTTTTTGCTAAAGCAGTAGCATCCATCGATAAGATTTCGCTGCTCTTTATATTTTTCCGTGTACTGCTTTGCACATCGATACTCATTTCCATCCCCCCATGATACTAGAGTTATTATCCATTTTACAGAACATTCACAAATGAACTAAACTTTATTTTGCACCTTGTTTTTGTTACATTTATAAAGATATGATGATAATTTTTTAGACATGAAATGTGATTATTATACAATCATAAATAATGTTGCCTACCGATTGTCATTTATCAATCAATCTAAAATATTGATCATAAAATCATACATTTGTCTATAAAGATTTTAAAAACGATATGAATAAAAATATCCTTTTGCTTTTATCAGGGACAGTACAATTATTTGAAATACGAATATTAGTTATATATAATAATATTCGACGATTTTTTACAAAAAAACAAATATGCTCTAAGTGCGTAACATGTAAACTAGCTTAAAATGAATTTTTTATTTGATCAATGAAACGTACGAAGATATAACTAAAATATTGTATCCTACTTTCTAATGAGGTGTTTAAATTGAAAAAAATAATCACATATGGAACTTTTGATTTACTACATTGGGGACATATTAATTTGTTAAAAAGAGCAAGAGATTTAGGCGATTATTTAATTGTTGCGTTATCTACAGATGAGTTTAATAGTTTAAAAGACAAAAAAGCATATCATCGCTATGAAGATCGGAAATTAATCCTTGAAGCTATTCGCTATGTTGACAAAGTGATTCCTGAAAACTCTTGGGATCAAAAAGTCGAAGACATTAAGAAATATGATATTGACACATTTGTGATGGGTGATGACTGGAAAGGGAAATTTGATTACCTAAACGAATATTGTGAAGTAATTTATTTACCACGTTCGATCGGCATCTCCACAACAAAAATAAAAAAGGATTTATTATCAGTTAAAAATGGTTAGAGAAATACTCATTGAACTATATTTGTTCATATTAAAAATACTTTTTAATATGTTCCATTTATTACCTCTTAAAGAAAAAGTGGTGTTTGTCGTTTCTTTCGAGCAGAACAGCTTATATATTTATGACGAAATGAAGCACCAAAAGATTCCTTATGAGGTAGTTTTTTTGTGTAAATCAAATTGTTGTAATCCATTTCGTAAAAAAAATGAAAAGACAATCACGTTTGAACCGTTTCATATCATTGACTTTATGAAATCAATTTATCATTTATCAACTTCAAAATATATCATAGTTGATAATTATTATGCTTTTCTTTCAGTGATGAAATTAAGAGATGATGTCCAATGCATCCAAATATGGCATGCAGCTGGTGCAATCAAATCATTTGGTTTTATGGATCAATCAGTTCGTAAAAGAAGTAAAAGAGCGCAGAAAAGATTTAGTCGCGTATATAACCGTTTTGAGAAAGTAATTGTCGGCTCTGATGAGATGGCAAATGTATTTACCGAGGCTTTTCACCTCCCATCAGATGCAATCATACGGACAGGTGTGCCAAGAACGGATCTTTTTTTCGATAAAAAGGAACAAGAAAAAAAGAAACAGTATTTATTAAGTAGGTATACTGAATTAAATAATAAAAAGGTTATTTTATACGCTCCAACGTTTCGTGATAATGAATTAGATCAGTTTCAATTAAAATTAGATATTGATCTAATGTATCAAGAACTTGGTAAAGACTATGTGTTACTTGTAAAGTTACATCCTGCGATTATAAATAAAACTTATTACAATGAACAGTATCCAGGATTTGTCTATGATTTCTCTGACTATAAAAACGTGAATGAACTGTTACTTATTACAGATTTTCTTATTACAGATTACTCTTCCATCCCTTTTGAATTTGCATTATTAGAAAGACCAATGATTTTTTACCCGTACGACCTCGAATCGTACGAAAAGGAAAGAGGCATATGGAAGGAGTACGAACAATTAGTCCCAGGACCAATTGTATTTACAACGAAAGATATTATTACTTTAATAAAAGAGGATCAGTTTGATTTACAGGCAATAAACGATTTCTCAAAAAAATGGAATAAATATTCAAACGGACATGCAAGTGAAAATTTTGTCAAATTCGTTTTCAATTCATAGTTATTCCGTCTCTTATTGAAAACATGGGAGGAGTATGTAAGCGTGTTGAATGAGTCAGAATTAAAAAAACGTACAATAAATGCAATTGAATATGTTGATGATCAAATGATCATTACATTAACTGATAAGCTTGATGAAGAGACGAGTGACTCAAGCTTATTTTTACTATTAACTGAAAGGAACACAGAAAAAGAACTTTCTTTTCCATTAAAACAAATAAAAATAGTAGAAGAGGCAGAAATGTCTATCTATCAGGCAATCATTGATCTCCCACAACACTTGCCTGAATTTCAAATAGAAGAGCGATGGGATTTATTCATTGTGAATTTTGATGAGGAAGAAACCGAAAAAAGACGTCGTTTGAAAAGTAATTTTGCTAATTATATGCTAACTTTTTATCTTGATAAGAAAACAAATAAATTGATTGTTCCTTACACAACAAATCGAGGAAATATTTCTTTCCACATCAAAGACTATGATTTATTTTCACAAATTGAGGAAATGAGCTTAAGTGAAGACGGTTTATTTTCTTTTTCAGGCTATGCGATCATACCTGAATTACATCAGAGTGATGTGATGAATACGGCATTTTCTATCATTTTAAAAGATAATCAAGATCAGCATATTCACTCAATTGCGCTTGAACAGATAAAAGAGGAAGAAATAACTAGTCCAAATATCCCTCATCGAATGTTACGATTTCAAGGAGAAGATCATTTACAAACCTTCTTTGTCAATGATTTAACGAACAAAGTATCAGTGAAAGCGTATCTCGTCTTTACTTATGAGCAAAATGGGGGAAAAATGAGCAAAGAAACTCCTCCCCTCCAGTATGAAATGAAAAAAAATAAATTTTCAGCACGTAAAGCAATCGTAAAACATAACGGGGATAAATTCCGTGTAAAACTGAAAGCATCAAAAAAACTACAAAATATCGGAATTACTATAGAGAAATATAGCTTGTTAAAAGATTTGCGAACTTCTCTGCAAAGGGCAAAAGTTCGCATCAGACGCCATCGTAAAGTGAAACAAGCTTATAAACTAGCTTTTAAACTAGTAGGAAAATTACCTGCTAAAAAGAATTTAATTATGTTCGAGAGTTTCTTAGGAAAGCAATATAGTTGTAATCCAAGAGCTATTTATGAATATTTGCAAAAACACCACCCCGAATTCAAAATGTATTGGAGTGTTGACCGTAGACATACGAAAGTATTTAAAGATAAGGATATTCCCTATATTAGACGTTTTTCTGTGAAGTGGTTATTCTCTATGGCCTCGGCTCGTTACTGGGTAACAAACAGTCGAATGCCATTATGGATACCAAAACCGAAACATACGATTTATTTGCAAACATGGCATGGTACACCATTAAAAAGGCTTGCTGTTGATATGGATGAAGTGCATATGCCTGGAACAACGACGAAAAAATATAAAAGAAACTTTATTAAAGAGTCATCAAATTGGGACTATTTAATTTCACCAAATCGCTACTCTACAGAAATATTTAGACGAGCTTTTCAATTTGATCGCCGGATGATTGAATCGGGATATCCTCGAAATGATTACTTATATGTTAGTAATAATGAAAAAACAATTAACACTTTAAAAACTAAATACGGGCTTCCTTTAGATAAAAAAATAATCTTGTATGCGCCAACATGGCGTGATAACCAATTTTATGGAAAAGGTCGCTATAAGTTTGATTTAGCACTTGATTTGCAACATATGCGTGAAATTTTAGGTAATGATTATATCGTCATTTTACGAATGCATTACTTAGTGGCGGAAAACTTTGATTTAACACCATATGAAGGATTTGCATATGATTTTTCAACGCACGAAGATATTAGGGATCTCTATTTAATATCTGATATACTAGTAACTGACTACTCTTCTGTCTTTTTTGATTTTGCTAATTTAAAGCGACCGATGATTTTTTATGTGTATGACATTGACACATATCGGGATAAACTGCGTGGCTTTTACTTTGATTTTGAAAATAAAGCCCCTGGGCCACTTGTTAAAACGACAGAAGAAGTCATTCAAACGATCCAAGCGCTTGAAAAGACAGATAAACCATTATCTGAGTCATTCGATGCCTTTTATGACAAATTTTGTTATCTAGAATCTGGACAATCTACGAAAAGGGTTGTTGATGAAGTCTTTTTAGGAAGGACGACCAAATGAAATCTGTTATTAAAATCATCAAAGAACAAATAGAAAGTTTTTATTTAATTCAGCGATTAGCAATATTTGAATTGAAAAGTACAAACAATATGAACTACTTAGGATTACTTTGGGAAGTTATCAACCCAATGATCCAAATTGGTATCTTTTGGTTTGTGTTTGGTTATGGGATTCGAGAAGGTAAAGCAGTAGGAGATACCCCTTTTCTACCGTGGATGTTAGCTGGAATTACTGTCTGGTTTTTCGCTAATCCAGCCATTTTACAAGGAACGAAATCAATTCATCGACGCATTAAAATCATAGCCAAAATGAATTTCCCAATGAGTGCCATCCCTAGCTATGTTATTACAGCTAAGCTTTATCAACATTTTGTGCTGTTAGGGATAATTATTGTTATTTTACATTTTTTTGGATATTATGTATCCATTTATTTATATCCAACTTCCATACTATATTTTTGCATTGTTTACATTGTTATTTTCCATTACACTCATCCTCTACATTGGCAACGATTGTAAGGGATGTGCAAATGCTGATCCAGGCATTTATGAGAATGTTATTATATTTAACACCTTTACTTTGGTCACCTGATACGTTACCGAACATGATTCAACAATTGATGAAATTGAATCCTCTTTACTATATAGTCGAAGGCTATCGTGCCTCACTATTAGGAGATTCGTGGTACTTTATCGAACATCCTGAATATACACTATACTTTTGGGCTGTCGTGTTCTTCAGTCTCTTTATCGGCTCACGACTACATTTGAAGTTTAGACATCGATTTATTGATTTTCTATAAATTGGGGGTGAAGCAAATGGAGAAGTCAGTTATTGTAAAAAATGTACAAAAGAAGTATAAACTATATAAAAAAACATCGGAAAAATTATTAGATATTCTATTACCAAATGGATATGGAGAAGATTTTATGCGCTTCGAAATATTACTTTTGAAGCCGGGAAAGGTGATGTAATTGGCATTGTCGGTGTAAATGGTTCAGGAAAGTCAACTTTATCAAATATTCTTGCTGGCATCGTACCCCCTACAACAGGTACTATTAAAATAGATGGACAAACAGCCGTAATTGCTGTTAAGTCAGGGCTCAATGGTCAGTTAACTGGAAGAGAAAACATCGAATTAAAATGCCTCATGCTCGGATTTACAAGAAAAGAGATTCGTGAACTCGAGCCTGATATTATTGAATTTGCGGATATCGGGCCTTTTATCGATCAGCCGGTAAAAAGTTACTCTAGCGGAATGAAATCCCGATTGGGATTTGCCATTTCCGTCACTGTCAACCCTGATATTTTGATTATCGACGAGGCCTTATCTGTTGGTGACAAAACATTCGCTGATAAATCATTTAATAAAATGAAAGAATTTAAAGAACGAGGAAAAACGATCTTTTTCGTAAGCCACTCTCTCGGACAAGTGAAAAAGTTTTGTGAAAAAGCTATGTGGATTGAATATGGAGAAGTAAAAGCATTCGGTCCCATAAAAGAAGTTGTACCACAATACGAAGCATTCCTCCGCAACTATAAGAAAATGTCAAAGCAAGAAAAACAAGCATATAAAGAAGAAGTATTGAAAAAACGAAGCGGTGAGTTTCTCGAAGCAAATTAATTCTTTGGAAATAAAAAGCTTGCTATCTTTTCGACGATAGCAAGCTTTTATTTTTTATTGTTAAACGTGATCGAATTCTTCATAAATGTCCGTACAACATTATTTAAATCATCCTTAATTCATTGATCACCTTCTTCGAAAATATCCATGCATGTCTGTAGAAACAAACTAATCATAAATAGGGAGGAAAATGCCTGCTTCGCTGTGAATAATAGTTATAAAATCGTAAATCTGTCATAACAGGCCAATTTACATCCATGGAGATCCCGATGAGCACCCTTCCTTTTGCTTACGCGCATGTTATGTCACTCTCTATCCCTTTCATAAAGATTAGAAATTAAGCACCAGTTAATGTTTTTACGCGCTCATCATTCGGCATCAATAATGTAAAGATGCCAACCATTGGTAAAAAGCTACATAAAATCATAACGAATTTCATGCTAAAGAGATCTGCCAATATTCCGAATAATACGGAACCAATCGCTCCCATTCCAAATGCAAGCCCGACAATTAAACCGGAAACGAGCCCTACTTATTCGGGACTAATTCTTGGGCATAAACAACTGTCACACTAAAACTGGAAGTAACTATAAAACCGATGCAGAAAAAGATCGGAATAATAC
>CAVVKR010000060.1:0-30148 GCA_963748745.1 uncultured Bacillaceae bacterium
TTCGCGTAACCGGCGCCGCCACTGCGCTCGATCCGCGGCGCCACGCGATTGAGACGTTCACGCACTCACCGGATAACGCCGGACGTCGTTTCGCCCGTCAACATGATCGCGTCGGCCTGCTCGAAAACGGCGTTGGCCACGTCGTGATCTCGGCCCGGGTCGGGACCGGATTATTGACCATCGATTCGAGCATATGCGTCGCGACGATGACCGGTTTGCCGAGTCGAAGCAATCGCTTCACGATCCGCCGTTGAATAATCGGCAGATCTTCCATCGGGCATTCGATCCCGAGATCGCCGCGCGCGATCAGGACGCGTCGGCCGCGCCGATCATCTCGTCGATCTGCCCGACCGCTTCCGCGCTCTCGATTTTCGCCACGACGCTGCGCTGCTCCCGTGCTTCCGCAAGATCTCGCCGCAACTCTTCGAGATCGCAGCGTTTTGCCGGGCAAAACTGAGCGCGACGAAATCAACCCCCAGCTCGGCGCCGAGCGCCACGTCGGCCAGATCTTTTTCGGTCAGCGCGGGCAGATTCACATGCACGCCGGGCAGATTGATGTGCCGGTGAGAACCGAGGCATGCCGGCGGTCAGAACCTCGCAGCGAATCCGGTCGTCCCCTTTCTCGAGCACGCGCAACTGCATCACGCCGTTGTCGAGCGAGCACGGTGTCGCCTATCGACACGTCGTTGATCAGGTCGTCATAGTTAACCGTGATGGAGTTCTTCTCCTGCCGGCTTGCGCCGCGCACCGTGATTTCCAGAACGTCGCCAACCGCGAGCGTGATCGCGCTGCCGACCGGCCGGTGCGAATCGCCGGCCCCTGCGTGTCGAGAAGAAGCGCCACCTTGCGTTCAGCTCGCTGCGCGAGCGCGCGGACCCGCGGCGACGATCTCGCGCACCCAATCGTGTTTCGCGTGGCTCATGTTGAGTCGGAAGACGTCGGTGCCCGGCCGCGATCATCTCCCGGATGATCTCGGATTTTTCCGAGGCCGGGCCGAGCGTGCAGATGATTCGGGTCTTGCGCATCGGGGTCAGGATTCCGGCGGTCGCAGCGAATGCAAGGCGATTTCCCTGCGGCCGAATTGCGCAAAGCCCTCGCGAACGGTTGAGTAGGCGGGGATGCATCCCAGCTCGTTCGACAAGATGGCGGCCTTCGCCCAGAAATATCTCCGCGACCGGCGCGCCGAGCCGCTCGTCATTCTCGATCTCGGGAGCCAGGATTTTAACGGCTCCTACCGGCCACTTTTCGATCGGAAACCGTGGCGCTCATCGGCGTCGACATGGCCGCGGGGAAGAACGTCGAGATCGTTTTGCGCGAGCCGTATTGCTGGCGGGAAATCAAGGACCGCAGCGCCGACGTCATCATTTCCGGCCAGACTTTGAGCACACGGAATTTTTCTGGCTCACGATGCGCGAGATGAAACACGCACTGAAACCGGGCGGGCTCTGCTGCATCATCGCGCCCTCCGCGGGGCCGGAGCATCAATATCCGGTGGATTGCTGGCGCGTGTATCCCGACGGTCTGCGCGCCGCCGCTCGCTAGCCGGGCTGGAAACGCTCGAAGCCTGGACCCAGTGGGAAGACCTCCCGCAGTACGACAACGAGAGCAACAAGTGGCACGACTCCGTCTTGGTCGCGCGCCGGCCTAACGAAAAGCCAAGACGCAACTGGCGAAGACGGCTCGATCATTTCCTCGAGCGCCAACTGCAGAACTGATTGGCGAGAGCGTGAAAATGCTGAAACTGCGGCTCGAATCGATGGCCTCCTCGTGAAGCTTTCCGACTTTGGCGAGGCGGACCGCGGCCCGAGGAGGTGCTGAAGAAGCAAATCTCGCAGACGAAAAAACTCCTGGTCTGGTGGTTCAATCACCCGGTTTTCTCTTCATATTTTTTTCATATTTACCTATTATGATAAATAAAGGTGAACGAACATGAATAAAATCTCATTAAAAATCGGCCTTCTTTTCTTTTGTATTATTTTAAGTATGGAAACTTTTTTATTTTTCTTTTTGCATAAAAGTATTGTCCAAACGCGAATCGATGAGGAGTTAGCTACTTTAGCGACAAGAGGGAATAACCATCGTGATGTCTTAGAAAAGTTTTATAGCCAGGAAACAATGAAACATATCGTTCTAATGGAATATCAATCTGATACAGAAGTCATTATTACAGATAAAAACAACGAAACGATCATGGCCTCGAAACCTTTTCACAATGAAATAAACAATATCCTTCCAAAAGAAGCCGAAACATTACAACGGAAAGGAATGGTGCTTGAAGACCGCTGGAATTCACAACCATATATTGTTACAGTTTGTCCTTTTCAAACAGAAGAACAAGAAGGCTATGTGTATATGCTAAAAAATACCGATCAAGTACAAGCACTAATTGCACGGTTGAATAAGCATTTTTTAATAGCTGGGATTGCAAGTGTTATCGTTATGGGGTTGACGATTTTAATACTTTCCAAAATTATTGCAAAGCCATTAATAAAAATGAAAGAAGCGACGAAAGAAATGAGTGAAGGTAATTTTACCATTCAATTATCTAATAAAAGTAATGATGAGCTTGGTGAACTCGCTTCTTCTATTCAGTCACTAGCAACTGAACTAAATCATATGAAACGAGAGCGAAATGAATTTTTAGCGAGTATTTCGCATGAATTAGGAACGCCATTGACTTTCATTAAAGGATATGCGGATGTTGCTAGGCGAACAGAATTACCTCCTAGCGAAAGAAGGGAATATTTATCTATCATTGTCGAAGAAGCCGAAAAACTAGCGAAACTTATTAAAGAGCTGTTCGAGTTAGCCAAACTAGATAATAATCACTTTACAATTCATAAAAAGTCTGTTCCACTTTGCACTGCTTTACAAAGTATTTACGATCGAGCAGCGCCAGCTTTTCAACATAAAGGGCAAAAGCTTACCATTCATTGTTCGGAAAATATATATATCCAAACAGACCCTGTAAGATTTGAACAAATTATTTTTAATTTATTAGAAAATGCCAAAAAATATTCGCATAAAGGATCAGTAACAACGATTACCGTATCTCCGCTCAAACATGGTAAAGTCAAACTATTGATAACAGATAGCGGAACAGGGATTCCGAAAGAAGATATACCTTTCATATTTTCGCGCCTTTATCGTGTGGACAAATCTCGGACAAGAGCATCGGGTGGCTCTGGTTTAGGTTTAGCCATTGTGAAAAAACTTGTTGATGCGCACGGTTGGAAGATTGATGTACAAAGCGAAGTAAATAAGGGAACAACATTCAACATTATAATGGAAGGAGAGAAAAAATAAATGCCAAAGGTTTTATTGATTGATGATGAACAAAGAATGCTTGATCTCCTGACTCTCTATTTAACTCCAGCTGGCTATCAATGCACGAAAACCACCTCTGGGAGAGAAGGATTAGAATATATAGAAAATGAACAATATGATTTAGTATTGCTCGACATTATGATGCCTAATATAGATGGTTGGGAAGTATGTAAAAAGGTTCGGACCTTTTCTGACATTCCGATTATTATGCTAACAGCAAGAACAGCGGAAGAGGATATTATCAAAGGGTTGAATGAAGGAGCAGATGACTACATGACAAAACCTTTTGATGAAGCAGAATTGCTCGCACGCATGGAAGCTATTTTACGTAGAACCTCTGATCAAAATGACGATCTTGCGATTGTTTTTAAACAATTAAAATGGGATGCAGATGCATTTTCCGTTACATATCGAAAGAAGCCTCTTCCGCTCACACCGAAAGAATTTGACATCCTTGGTTTATTTTTAAAAAATCCTGAACGAGTGTTTACGAGGGATCAATTACTTCACATCATCTGGCGAGAAGTAAAGACAGATAACCGCACCATTGATTCACATATTCGGAATCTCCGCGACAAATTAAAAAAAGTTGGTTTTCCAATTAACGATCATTTGCGAACCATCTGGGGTATTGGCTATAAGTGGGTGAATGGCTAACAGACAAGTGCTTTAAAAAAGGGATAGAATACTTTGCGTCTATCCCTTATTGAATGAATGATTGACTGTTAACCGGTTGGTACATACTAGCAACTGTTTGAATGGCCGGTTGTGGTGCTGCCATTAGTGGATACCAACCCTTTTTCGTCATATATTGCCATACTTCATATGCATGTCTACTGCTATTTAAAAAAGCATTTTCTAAAAATGTTCGCAAGTTTGGATTGGATGTTTCCAAAACAGCCGCAGCATAGTTTTTAGCAGCTGCTTTTTGATTTAGTAAATATGCTGTTGCAATTTCACGATCATTGAGAGATTGTGCATTCGTTCGTGGTGTAACAGATGATGATAATTGAGAAGCTTCCGTGTAATTTTCTAAGTTAGGGTGTAATTGATCTGGTTGGAATTGATGAATGTTTGGTGTTGAATGGTTTTGGACAAATTCTACCTTCAAATTATAATCTTTTATGTGCAAAGGAAATTGACGTTCAAGAATCTGCTTTAACTCCGTATCTTCTACCTGCTGAATAAAATTCCCCATTAAACTCACTGTATTATAACAACTTGTAATAAGCTCACTTAAGTTGGAGAGCTCGTGTGCGGCTAATTGCATTTCTTTACCTCCTAGTTTTTATTTAGTGAACATATTTTCCTTCTTTCGGAATAGCTATTTCATCAAAATGCTCTGCTAAAATAGCTAACTGTTCTGATAGCTCTTCTCCTTTCATTGGTACCCCATGGCCTGTTATTGCGTAGGCAGGTCTTAAAGCTTCCAAACGTTTGACAGAATCCCAAGCTGCTTCCCAATCAGGTGTAAAATATGCAGGTGGACCGTGGATTTCTTTGTCTTGAAATAGCACACTGATGGATGATTCTTGCTTTACAGTCGTAAAGGCATCTCCAGCTATAAGTGACCGATCTTTATCCCGAAAAAAAGAAACATGTCCAGGTGTATGACCAGGCGTGTGAATCCAACTCCAATCTTCCATATATGGAATACTTCCATCTTCAGGAAGTGCTTGGACGTGACTGCTTATATCGATTGCTTTACTTGGGTAGAAAGGGGAGAGTAATGCCATAAGACCTCCACCAACAGTAGGGTCTGGTGGCAAATAATCCTTTTTACCAGTTAAATACGGTATTTCTCGTTCATGTGCAAATACTGGTACATCCCATACTTCTAACAAATGTTGCAAGCCACCAACATGGTCGAAATGTCCATGTGTAAGAAGAATTGCTTTCGGTTTTGTATTTTCACCAAAGCGTTCTTCTAGCTCACGCAAAATACGTGGACCAGACTTCGGAAGTCCTGCATCGATAAGCACCCAATCATTATTCGGTTGCTGCGGTTCGCCAACAAAACAAATATTAACAATATCAATTGTCGAGCAAACAATATCACTATAATCGTTTAGGACATACTGTTCAGGTAACTCGTTCGTCTCAATTTCTTCCCGTTGCATCTTCCAGCCCCCTTTTTTATTTTAGGTTGCATCTATTAGTTTGTCGAAAGGAGCAAAATTCATTCAACTTTATGAAGACACTATAAATAAAAAAGGAGAAGCGATGACAACAAAAGGAGACATATAAAAATATTATTACTAGCAAACAAAATTGGAACTTTTTTAGGAAGGGAAGGATACTTGATTTCTAATTTGCCTTTTTGGTTATATGAGGAATTACCAATTTACGTAGAGATTCGCAATAATCGAACTTTGTTCAAGTCGCACGGCCCAGTCATTATTTCTAGTTGTATCTAAATATAATATAGAAACAGCATGGATAGCTTGGAAAGTTCCTACTTCAATGAGGATAGCAAAGCCTATGTACATACATTTTTTTAAAAAATGAGGCTGTCGAAAAGTTCATGCAATAACTTGTTCGACACAGCCCCATTGATATAAATGTTAGTCACTCACTTGAAATTGTCCCATCATACCAGCATCCTCATGTTCGAGAATATGACAGTGATACATAAAAGTACCTTTTTGTTTAAATTGCGCAATTACTTTTACTTCTTCATTAGGAAATAACAGAACTGTATCTTTCCAACCTTGTTCATTTGCTGGTGGTACAGTGCCATTACGTTCTAACACTTGGAATTGAACACCATGGATATGAAAAGGATGTGGTCCACTCATTCCTCTTTCACCCATCATACCATTAGGTCCATTCATTTCTCTTCTGCCCATCATGTGATTCATACCACTATTTTTAATTTCCCATATTTCAGTCCCATCGAATGGAACTTCCTCATCGATTCGATTCATATCCATTTGCTTACCATTTATATTTACCATTGGGCCCATCCCTTGCAAAGTGAAGCTTCTCGTTGTCGTTACATCAGCTGGATCTATACGTTCAATGTCCGTTAACTTACTAGGAATTTCTGTCTTTTTGGCAACTTCATCTTTGACAACAAAACTCATCACATTCTTTTCTTGATCTACTAAATCAATTGTTTGCCCTACTTTGTCATTACCGAAATCGACGATTATTTCTGCTCTTTCTGCTGGTCCTAAAATGATTTTATTCATTTTGACCGGTTTCTCTAGAAAGCCACCATCACTTCCAATTTGCCAAAATGGTCGATCATCATTCAAGGTAAATTTATAAATGCGTGCATTTGATCCATTTAATAAGCGTAAACGTACTTTGCCTTTCGGTACTTCTAAATATGGATCGATCGCACCATTCACTAAGATGGTGTTTCCTTGGATACCATGCATTAAATCCATCATATCTAATTGATAAGGGATGTCTCCGTTATCTGTTAATTGTTTATCTTGAATAACGATTGGAAAGTCATTTTTCCCATAATCTTTTGGTATATTTAAACGATCTGATACTTCATCTTCAATATAAAATAGACCAGCTAAACCTTTATATACTTGTTCCCCTGTCTTATGAAGCTGATGAGGATGATACCATAAGGTTGAGCTTGCTCATCAATGGTAAATTGTGGGCTCCAAACTTCCCCTGGATTAATTGGCTGATGAGGGCCACCATCTGCATCACCAGGCACTTCTAAGCCATGCCAGTGGACGGTTGTTTGTTCATCACCTAGTTCATTTTTCACCTTCATCGATACTTGATCACCCTTGCGTACCTTAATGACTGGTCCTAGATAATTTCCGTTGTAACCATATGTTTCAGTCTCCATTCCTTTTAAAAATGATGTTGTCAATTTTTGTGCTTGGAGATGAAATGTTGCTTGTCCAGACGCTGGATTTTTATCTTCGAGCAACGGAGGAATTGGTAATGGTTCTCGTCCATTCATTATTCCTAAAACTTGATTAGTAGGTGCTTTTTTATATACGATGCCAAAAGCGAAGGCTATTACCGTTGCGACCATCATCATCACTAGCCATTTTTTATTTTTCATACAAATCCCTTCTCACTATTCAATTTCTCTTATCTTTATTGTAACAAAAACATCTTGAGAAACAGTGAAGAAAATATGGTGAAAATCGCACAATTATAAAGAGCTTTTATAATTGGCTTCATTTGATAGATGAAAAAAAGCCTCTCTTATAGAGAGACTTTTTTAAGAGCCGTTCTTCCTGTAATGAGCCGGATAATTAATAAGACAAGAGCGATAACGAGAAGAATATGAATTAACCCACCTGCTACTTTTGTAGCTAGGCCAATAATCCAGAGGAGAATAAGGATCCCAATTAATGTCCAAATCATTGGAGTGACCTCCTTTAACATATTGTTACTGTTAGATTATCCAACATTGCTTCTTTCAATCATCCATTTTTATGTGCACTAATGTCTTACCATTATAAAAATCGAGGGTGTTAATATAATTCATGTGCAGTAGCATCCATTATTTTTTCTAAGTTAAAAGCGAGAAATTGTAGTTCTTCTTCTGTATCTGCGAAAAAAATCGGAGCACCCCCAGCTACTCTTTCTTTTGTCGTCGTAATGACTGCTAATATAGAACCTGCAATCGTTTCTGGACACTTTACCTATTTCCTTTCTTCACTTACTTGTTTTTTTATCCTCAGTCGGAAGTCTAATGGCACTATCTAAAATTGGCACTTCCTTTAATGTAAGAATCGCTTGTTTTACATCCTTTTCCTGGGGAAGTAATAACAATCCGACTCTCCCATCTTCTATATGTCGTTTAGAAATCGGGATAAGGGCTGGTTCACCTGAATCGCGATAAACTCCGAGAATGTTTGACGCATGGTGAAGCATCGCTTGTCGCTGTCCAAGATAGGAAAGGGTCACCACGCTATTTGCATTCTTTGGCTCTACGACAATCCCGATCCCTTTTTCCTTAATAATTTTTTTATTTTCTTCTAAACCGACATTCATTAAATGGATATCATCAACAAATAAATCTGGACCCTCAAAATGTAATTCTCCTTCTTTAAAGTCGGCTATTCGTTTCAGGGTTTTTCCAGACATTTTTACTTTATCCATGATCAATAAAATGACACCGATAACGATAGCCCAAAAATGGTTAAAAAGGATTGCGACTAATGTCGTGACCATTGCTGTAAACATGACAAGATAGTTTCGACTTTCAAATGCTTGAGCCATCCCTTCTATAAATGGCTCTCCCCTTGGGACAAGTTCCATCTCATCTATTTTTTGTAATGTTTCACGCTCCATATTCCGAACTTCGCGAAACTGGGTGGACGCCAATCCTAAAAAGGTGACGGCTGCCCAGTCAGATTCTAAAAAGGAGGGAACAGCAACTGCGCCAATAAATGCTGCAATAAAACCGAACGAAAGATTAGTCGTTCTTCCTTGTGGATAAGAAGGATATTGCCGTGAATCCGTCCGCATCATCACGATCCGTGCAAGAAAACCGAAGATAATCCCCATCGTTGCAGCCTGTAAATATGGATCCATTATGTACTCCTTTTTTCTTTTTAGTTCCTATTTTTATTCTTATTATTACCACTATCATGTTGCTTATACAGCGTATCACTCAATTTACAAGCTACATCGAAGGAGAAAGAAGGAAGTCAAACAAATAAGAGAACGATTTCTCCTAGCATGAGGATGGCTAATCGATAACTACCCGTTAAGAAAATGGTGGGGTAAAAGAAGCAAGCATAAAAAAAGAAAAACATGCCATGATACGGATTCGATTAATCTAACGGAACAATAGCACCTAACAAGTAAAAAAATAGCGGTAGCATGAATAAAGTGAAAATTTGACCCAGCGATATGTGCCAAATTGAATAATATAAACATGCCAATAAAACATAACAACTAGCCAATCTTTAACATGAAACACTTCATACATAAGGAAGAATTCACGATCATTTTCCTATGAATTTAATGCAATGATTCCTGCTAAACCTGCAAGTATAAACTTAATCATTTGAGGAGTACGGAATCAAATTTTATCCGAAATTAGATGGAATAAATATGGTTCAAATTGGCATTTGAGGTAGAAAGAAACAAACATTACTTGTATAATGAGCATTGTGAAACTGTTTTGTCATTATTAATTAGACTTAGTAAGGAGAAGGCAAATGTTAGACTTCTTCATAGTGAGTGATTGCAAAGTAATTATATTCCCGTTACGGAATTGGTATCTATTGAACAATTTAATTATAGGAGATGATAATGATGAAATTACTATTTTTTATGATGCCTGCACATGGTCATATACAACCAACTTTAGCTGTAGCAAGGGAATTAATTAATCGCGGGGAGAAAGTTATTTATTATACAACTGAAGAGTTCAAGGATAAAATTGAGAAAATTGGGGCTGAAGTTCGAGTAATCGATGACGTTTTCGGTGCTCCCAAATTAGATAGATTAGATAGTAAAGCTGATTCTATGAAATTACAAGAAACTATGCAAAAGACCCTCTCAAAACATGCAGAAGAAAGTCATCGTCTTTTCCATCAAGTACAATTAGAAAATGCAGATGGGATTGTCTATGACCCTATGTGTATGTGGGGACGAGTTATTGGCAAACAGCTGGAATTTCCTAAAATATTATTTCATTCTGGTATGATTATTACTCCAGATTCTACTATTTTTGACTATTTTTCTACGCTCTTAGATAAAGAGTCATTAAATAAAATAAAAGAAATTTTCCTCGTGAAAGAAGAGTTAAACCTTTCACCGATCCCAAAAGCATTTCAACCAGAATCCTCTTTCCTAGATGAAACCTATCAATTTATCGGACCAACCGTTTTACCATCAACGGAAAAACTAGATGCTGAAATGGAACAATTAAAAGACCGCTCCATCCTTTATATTTCGCTTGGAAGCATTATAAATAACCCAACATTTTATGAAACTTGCATCGATGCTTTTGCTAATACAAATTGGGAAGTCATAATGGTAGCGAAAACGATTCCGGAAAAACTTCCAACTAACTTTACTGTTCGGCCGTTTGTTTCACAAGTCGACGTTCTGCCATTGAGTCAAGTATTCATCTCACATGGTGGAGTAAACTCCGTTATGGAATCTCTTTGGTTTGGGGTCCCATTGGTTTTAGTTCCACATTCTTCAGACCAGCCAATCATATCCCAGCGTGTTGAAGATTTGGGATTAGGCATTAAATTAGAAATGGAAAACATGACTCCTAATTTATTACGTGAAACCGTTGAAAAAGTCCACTCTGATTCAGTGTTAAAAAAGCAAGTAGCCAAAATACAAGGTAACCTTAGGAATAATAATGGCGCTCAACGTGGAGCAACACTTATTCAATCATTTATTCAAAAAAAGGCCAAAATGCCAAATGTTAAGGGTTTTTAGCGATGATTATATTATTTGATATGTATTATGAAAATAGTAAGGTCAAAATGGATATGTTATTAAAAAATAAAGAAGAAATCGAGGATTTTGTGCGATTAGATATACAAGTGTCTTTTGAATTTAACTTTTCAACAGTTGAAAGTAATATTGTTTGGACACAAGAAGATATTAGTATATTAAAAGAGCAAATTCATGAAATATCATCTGAGTCAATAGTTGGAACCTTATCATCTCTTGAACCAGATTTGACTTTTATGTATATCAAAGATTCTGAAGAAGAAACTGAAGAGTTAACTTTATATATAACCCTAGATAGTGGTCTTGTTAATAGTGCTATTGGAACAGAGACTGGGCCTACGTTGAAAATAATTACTACTGAAGATAAGTTGATTAAGTGGATAAATGATATTGAGCATTCTTTTTTGGGATAGGTATTATTATATTCGCTAATCAATGAGCAGTGAAATGATCCCTACTAAATTGTAGCGTTTAAGTTTAAAAAGCTGGTTCAAGCCTATGAATGATTGTTAGAAAAATGGTGAGTACTCATTATGCTTCTTTTCTTTTTTGTTTAACTCGTTAAAGAGAAGATGACTTGTGGCGTTTCAATGTCTGAAGCAAGGGTGCTTTTCCCGAGTGAGCATAAGGAGCGGAAAGACATTGACAAACAGACTGCACCAAAACTCTCTTGACACTGTCAAAACTTTTGTTTTGAGCTACGTTCTAGAGTTTAAAATTTTTTTTGAAGATTACCAGATTAATTAAGAAGTTATTTTTAACCATCAGCGTTAATAAAGATTCATTAAAAGATAATTCAAATAAATATCATAATAACGAGTAATATTTTCATTGTTTTTGTGTTATACTTAGTGATGAGAAGGGGATTAACCTCCCCTTCTCATCTTCTTATTTCCACCCTCAGCTTTTTGTTTTCTAACCGTGACTTCTATACTGAAAGCCAAAGTTTGTAAGTGGTTAGAATTGATATGGCTGAGGCTATTACTTTTCCTAAGTATTCCACTTGTTCACCTCCTTTCTATACTCCTTTCATACTATGCATAGTATGAAATTCAACCTCTTTTACAAAGTTTTTTAAATAAAAAATAACCGGCATATACCGAGTTATCTCAACAAAGGAGCAAGCCATTCTTCTTTTATTAACATTCCGTCACCTTGACGGATATACGAAAACTTAGCTGAATTATCTCCTTCTAAATGATATGGCACTTCCCAAAACACTGTAACCTTACTAACGTCTGACTCACCTGCCAGCTTAGCGGCAATATTTTCGCTATACATGGATAACATTTCTCTAGTTGTCTTTTCTTTGTTTTTAACATACCACGTTAAATGTGGTAATACGATGTAACTTCCATCATCTAATCCCATATTTTCATTAACTTTTATTTCTTTTACTGCTACAACGAATATAGCGAAAACATTAATAAGTATAATAGTTTTTTCATTTGTTTTCCTCCCTATATAGTTATAGGGATATTGTCTATCGTTTTCTAGAAGCGTTGGTATTTGGCCAATTAGATTTAAGTGGTGAAACTCCACCAGTAGAAGGATAAATAATATAGGAGGTTTTTGTATTATGAGATTCAAAGATATGACATTATTTATCATATGGGCGGTATTTTTTCAGGTAATCGGAAAATAGTGTGGAATCCTCTATTTTTATTATCAAATTAATCTTCAATAATCGCGCCCTATTCTTGAACAGTGTTGCTATAAATTAATCAAAATATGGGTTCCCATATTTTTCACAATATTTATAAAACCCATGCTTATTCATATACATCATTTTTCTGATATTTTCAGGAGTATCAAATTCAATCAATTCCAAAACTAAATTAGTAAATTCAATAGGAGCCGTTCCATTTGCAGTGACCAAATTTTTATCTTTTACTGCTTGTTTCTCTAGAAAACTGCCCTTAGGATTATAATTTTCATAATCGTTCCAAATATAAACTGAATTACCAGTATGATTATAATCATTTAGAAAACCGTTTTTTGCTAAAAAATCCACTGCACCACATATAGCTCCTATGGGAATATTATTTTGAAATGTAGTTTTGATTAACTGTAAAAGCTTTTTATTATCATTACTCCATGAATTTCCACCAATCATTACTAGTAAATTAAAATCTTCAGGTTCAGACCCAATGATATAATCGACAGAAGTTTTAAAACCACCTATTGAACTTACAATACCATCTAAAGAGATGGTATCAACAGACCAATCTTCTCTTTGATTTAATGTCGATGATAAGTAAGCACCTTCCCAATCTGCATACTCTTCTAATAAAAGAAATAACGCCTTTTTCATAATGACATCTCCTCTCTTAATAACAACCCCATAAAATCATTTTATGAATGTAATTGTCCCACAATATGGCCCATTTGTTGAACAAAAAACCTTTTTAATTGATATTCCAATCTATTTGAACACATACAAACGAATTTTCATTCCACACGATAATTCGAATACCCTTTTTTTCTTAGGGATTCAGATTCTTTTTTTCTTTCTTCTAAATCACTTCTTAGAAAGAGTCTGTCTCTAGATACTTGCTTTACTGGTGTTAATTTACCTTCCTTAATTAAGGAGTTTAAACGCTGCCTGCTAACTCCTAAATAGTCTATTGCTTCCGAAGCTTGAATAATGAAGGTTTAATGAAATAAAAAAAGTGTCAAAACCTTATTATATCAAGGTTCTTAACACTTCTTGAAATTCTATGAAATCTATGTATGGAGACGGTGGGAGTCGAACCCACGTCCAGAAATATCGCCACTTAAGTTTCTACGAGCGTAGTCGATATATTTATGTTTTCGCGACTTTCTTCGCCTATCGACAGGCCTTGAAAGTGCTAGTCTGATTCATCTCTTCCTTCGTCCTCAGACGGCGGACAACCGGCGTATCCCACTTAGAATGAGACCCTGACCTGCCACATGGGAGATGGCAGAAGGATCCGCTTAGCTGTTATTAAGCAGCTAAAGCGAGATTATTGTTTTCTTTGCCAGTTATTATTGGCGTTGACGTTTTTTACGAGGTCGATCCCCTCGACTCGCAACTTAAGCTCGATCTATCCCTGTCGAATCCGTAACGTCCCCTTGTTGGTAAAAAATAATCTGCGAATCTCGGCGTCAGCTTGATCCAGCGCATCCTCATGTACGGTTGTACACTGCGGTGCTCAGTCACTGCGCTTCCTGGAGCTTCTTGCTTCTTTTTTCCCAAGTAAAAAATAATCTGCGAATCGCGACGGCGTCAGCTTGGTCCAGCACATCCTCATGTACGGTTGTACACTGCGGTGCTCAGTCACTGCGCTTCCTGGTGCTTCTTGCTTCTTTTTTCCCAAGTTAAAAAATAATCTGCGAATCGCGACGCGTCAGCTTGGTCCAGCACATCCTCATGTACGGTTGTACACTGCGGTGTTCAGTCACTGCGCTTCCTGGAGCTTCTTGCTACTGATATATCTATTTCTTTAGTAGCTGAAACTCTTCAACTCGCTGTTTTATTTTCACACGCTAAGTTGCTGATATGTTCCAACTGGAAGGTTGGAAACTGGAAAATCCATTGCTTATTCGAACTAGCGTGCATACTCTAGTATAACATATGTTCGCTAAATTTCAATAGGTCATGGGAGGTTTCCTGAAAAAGCTTATACGCAAAATCCTTGGTAGCATACCCACTTTATGAACTAAGTGAAAGACCCCCTTTCCTACACATGAGGCAAGGAGGACATCTTTCATGAGGTTACATTGTATGACGAATGGTGATATCAAAAGCAGCATCATAGTTAAAATGGGGAACCATTCATGTTCTCACCCATTTAGGTAACTTAGTATGCACATGCACTGCACCTTGACATTGTTAGTATTGTTGCTGTTTTGCTTTAAAAGCTCGTTCGATTTCACGTTTCGCTTCTCTTCTCTTTAAATCTTCGCGTTTATCGTATTTCTTTTTCCCTTTTCCTAGTCCGAGAAGCACTTTTGCATATCCATTTTTTATATATAGTTTTAACGGTATTAAGGAATAACCTTGTTCTTTCGTATCACCGATCAGTTTATTTATTTCCTTTTTGTGGAGCAAAAGTTTTCGGGTGCGTACTGGATCATGATTGTATCTGTTTCCTTGTTCATAGGGGCTAATATGCATATTGTATAAATACATTTCCCCATTTTCAACACGAGCGAACGAATCTTTCAAGTTTACACGGCCAGCACGAATCGATTTAATTTCCGTACCGCGTAAAACAATTCCAGCTTCATAAGTTTCTTCTATAAAATAGTCATGTCTTGCTTTTCTATTTTGGGCGATTAATTTCCCTTTTGCCATCGTCATCTCCCCTTTACTGCTTCAATCTATCTATTATTATCTACGCTTTGTTCCCCGCTTCGCTTTTTTTCTTTTCTTTTTATTCTTCGGTTTTTTCGTTGTCCATTCGGCAACATCAAGATCCATTCCTGCTTTCTGCTTTTTCTTATCACTGTTTTTATTCGGGCGATTTTTTTTGTCTTTCATCCCTACTATTTCAAAGTCTACATCATGTTCCTCTTTATTTACATTGATTACACGAACAGTTATTTCATCACCAATTCTAAAGACGTTTCCTGTTCGTTCACCAATCATCGCAAATTGACGTTCATTATAGTGGTAAAAATCATCTGTCATATAACTCACATGAACGAGCCCTTCCACTGTATTCGGAAGCTCAACAAACATTCCGAAATTCGTTACAGAGCTAATAATTCCATTGAATGTTTCGCCAATTTTATCTTCCATAAATTCAGCTTTTTTCAGCTCATCTGTATCCCTCTCTGCATCAACAGCTCTCCGCTCCATTTTAGATGTATGTTCAGCAATATCCGGAAGTTTTTCATGCCACTTCGTTCTCGTTTTTTTATCTACTTTTCCGTTAATTAAATAAGCGCGGATTAAGCGGTGAACGATTAAGTCCGGATACCGACGAATAGGGGAAGTGAAATGTGTATAATACCGGGTGGAAAGCCCGAAATGACCGAGGCTTTCTGGCGCATATTTTGCCTGTTGCATCGAGCGCAACATGACGGTAGAAACGACCATTTCTTCCGGTTTACCCGAGACTTTTTCGATAATTTCCTGTAGCGCACGAGGGTGAATATCATTGGCGGTTCCTTTTACAATGAGATTGAAGTTCGTAATAAACTCAAAGAAATGCTGTAGTTTCTCTTCTTTTGGCTTTTCATGAATACGATAAATAAACGGTACATCAAGCCAATGGAAATGTTCTGCAATTGTTTCATTGGCAGCCAACATAAATTCTTCAATCATGCGCTCACCAATAGAACGTTCTCTTAGCACAATATCTTTCGGTTTACCATCTTCATCTACTATTACTTGTGCTTCTTTAAAATCAAAATCGATCGCACCACGCTTCATGCGCTTTTGACGTAAAATATTAGCAAGCTCTCCCATCGTTTCAAACATTGGCACAAGCGGTTCATACGTTGCTCGAACAGACGGGTCTTTATCTTTTAAAATTTTATTTATATTTGTATAGGTCATTCGCTCTGTCGTTCTAATGACACCTTCAAAAATTTCGTGATGAACGACCTCTCCTATAGGAGTAATTTCCATTTCACAAGAGATCGTCAGACGGTCCACTTGTGGATTCAAAGAGCAAATACCGTTAGATAAGCGATGGGGTATCATCGGAATGACTCGGTCTACTAAATAGACACTTGTCCCTCTAGCAAATGCTTCCTTATCAAGTGCCGATCCTGCCTTTACATAATGACTCACATCTGCGATATGGACACCGAGCTTGTAATTCCCGTTATAAGCTTTTGAACAGTTACAGCATCATCTAAATCTTTTGCATCTTCGCCATCAATCGTGACAATTGTCTCATGGCGTAAATCACGTCGATTTTTTATCTCGTCTTCCGCTACTTGTTCAGGACTTTTACTCGCTTCAGCTAATACTTCATCTGGAAAGGCAAGTGGTAGTTCATGCTTATGGATGATGGATAAAATATCTATGCCTGGATCATTTTTATGACCTAATATTTTTACGACTTCACCTTCTGCATTTTTACGCCCTTCTGGATAAGCAGTGATTTCCACCACCACTTTATGCCCTTCCATCGCTCCGAGGTTTTTATTTTTGGGGACAAAAATATCATTCCCAAACTTTTTATCATCGGGAATAACAAAGCCAAAGTATTGACTTTCCGTATAAGTTCCAACAATTTGTTGTACTCCACGCTCTAAAATACGAATGATTGTCCCTTCGCGGCGAGCACCGGATGAAACAGGTGATACTCTTGCTAAAACAGTATCTTTATGCATTGCTCCATTCATTTCATGTGGAGGTATGAAAATATCATCTAACCCTGGTTCATCGGGAATAACGAAAGCAAACCCTTTCTGATGGCCACTTAACTTCCCGCGTACTAAATTCATCTTTTCAGGAAGACCGTAGCGATTGCTTCTCGTCCTCACGACAAGTCCTTTTTCCTCCATATAAACGAGCGTTTGAACAAAGCTTTTAAACGCGGATGAATCTTTGATTGCAAATGCCTCTTCTAATTCCTTCACTGTGAGTGGTTTATAAGCTTCATCTTTCATATATGTTAAAATATGATCCACTTTTTGTTGAAAATCTTGTTCCATTGTTTCCCTCCTTCATATTAAAAATTTAAACGGACCAATCTAGTCCTTCTAAAAACTGATACACATCTTCATGTAACTGGTCTTTTTCCTTATCCAATGTAATGACATGTCCAGATTCTTCATACCATTTTAAGTTTTTCTCATTTGATTCAATTTCATTAAAAATAATATTTGCACTGTTAGGGTCAATCACCTGATCGTGGCGGGCTTGAATGACAAAAGTAGGTGCATAAATCATATCGATGCAGTTGCGCACATCTTGTACAAATGCCCGTAAATCTTTTAATGTTTTCATCGGTGTTTTTTCAAATTGCGTCATTTCCTCAGCAATCTGCTGTGACGACTTTTTTTCCAACTGTTTAAATTCTCTAGCGTACTTTAGGACCCCTTGAAACATTTTTTCTTCCGTCTTCATCGTCATAGGTGCACACATTGGTATAATTCCCTTTATCGGACAGTGTAACCTAATTTAAGGGAAAAAACCCCACCTAACGATAATCCTGCTACAGCTATTTCATCATAACCTTTATTTTTTAAAAACTCATAACCAGCGATCACATCTTGCCACCAGTCTTTCGGTCCTGTTTTCACTAATTCCTCTGGTGGAACCCCATGCCCTTTATATAATGGCGCATGCGATGTATAGCCTTTTTTTTCTAAAAATCTACCTAACATACGAACATCCGCTGTATTTCCAGTAAAACCATGTAATAGTAAAACAGCTCTCTTGCCAGCTTCAAAAGTAAACGGCTTTGGCGCTATTATTTTCATGATACGACTACTCCTTCTATAAAAACATTAAGATATTCATTATCAGCCTTGTTCATCTATTTTTATTTTACACACAAATGACCACATCATTCCAATCATGCGTTTGCTCTGCACTCAAGGCATACGAGCTCAAATGATATAAAAGCAATGTGTTGCGAAGAATGAAAGACATGTGAAGATTCCTCCAACATCCTGCCCCCAAACATAGGTCTTTATGGATGAAAAAAACCTAACCGTGTCTCGGTTAGGTTTTGTTATTATTTTATAGCCCAACATAGGTGACCGCCAATGCTAATACAAAAAACAGTATCGAGAGAACGACCGTAATCCGATGCAAAATAAGGTCTATACCTCGAGCTTTCTGCTTACCGAATAATTGCTCAGCTCCTCCAGAGATAGCACCAGAAAGGCCTGTGCTTCTTCCAGATTGCAATAAAACAACCGCAATTAAGGCAATGGACACGATAACTAACAAAGTTAATAAAAATGTGTGCATCTCACACCCTCCTAAAACGAACCACTACATTACAAATAGCTTAACATAGATCATCTGAAGAGACAATCTATATTTCTCAACATATGGTAAAAATCACATCCAGTTATTTTCTGTGACATAAGTTAATACAGTAGATAAATCCATGAAGGAAAAACGCAGAGAAAGAGTACGTTTCCCTGCGTTTAACATTTAAGCAAACTATTAGCAAACTATTTTTCAATATTATAAAAAGATTGAAGGCCTTCAAATTGAGCTGTATCTGCTAGCATATCTTCTATGCGTAACAATTGGTTATATTTTGCTACCCGATCGGTACGTGATGGGGCACCTGTTTTAATCTGACCAGCATTAGTTGCAACAGCAATATCAGCAATTGTACTATCCTCTGTTTCGCCTGAGCGGTGGGAAATCACTGCTGTATAACCTGCTCGTTTTGCCATTTCGATTGCATCGAATGTTTCTGTTAATGTTCCAATTTGATTCACTTTTATTAAAATCGAGTTTGCGACTCCTTGTTTAATACCTTTTGCAAGCTTTTCAGTATTTGTGACAAATAAATCATCACCGACAAGTTGGACATGACTTCCAATTCGCTCTGTTAGTAGTTTATGACCGTCCCAATCATTCTCATCAAGACCATCTTCAATTGATATAATCGGGTATTTTTCAACGAGCTCAGCATACCAATCAACCATTTCCTCCGATGTTTTAGCAATTCCTTCACCAGCTAAGTGATATTTCCCAGCTTCTTTATCATAGATTTCAGATGCAGCAACATCCATTGCCAATACGATTTCTTCCTTCGGTTTGTAACCTGCTTTTTCAATTGCTTCAACGATCGTTTGTAATGCTTCTTCGTTAGACTTCAAGTTCGGCGCAAATCCACCTTCATCGCCAACTGCCGTATTGTAGCCTTTTTCTTTTAACACTGATTTTAATGAATGGAAAATTTCCGTGCCCATTTGTAACGCATGTTTAAAATTCGTCGCACCGACAGGCATAATCATAAACTCTTGAATATCGACATTATTATCGGCATGTTCCCCACCGTTTAAAATGTTCATCATTGGCACCGGTAGTTGCTTCGCATTGAACCCACCTAAATATTCATACAGAGGAATATCTAAGTAATCACTTGCAGCACGGGCAACGGCCATCGAAACACCGAGAATGGCATTTGCTCCTAATCTGCCTTTATTATCAGTTCCGTCTAATTCAATCATTGCCTGATCAATGCCAACTTGATCGGTGACATCAAAACCGACAATTTCACCAGCAATCTTTTCATTTACATTTTCAACAGCTTTTAAAACCCCTTTACCTAGGTAACGATCTTGGTCACCATCACGAAGTTCTACCGCTTCATATTCACCAGTAGAAGCACCACTTGGTACTAATGCACGACCAAAAGCGCCTGTTTGTGTGTAAACTTCTACTTCAACTGTTGGATTTCCACGTGAATCCAAAACTTCTCTTGCATATACTTCTGTAATAAATGGCATTTTCATAACTCCTTTAATTTTAATTTACATATCTAAATTATTTTATGATTAAGCTCTTTCCTGTCATCTCAGCTGGTTGTTGAATATTTAACAAATCAAGTAATGTTGGTGCTAAATCTCCTAAAATACCGCCTTCCCGAAGCTTTACATCTTTTTTCGTCACGATCACTGGTACGGGATTTGTCGTATGAGCAGTCATCGGCTTTCCTTCTGGCGTTACCACTTCATCTGCATTCCCATGGTCAGCAGTAATAATAGCTGAACCACCCTTTTCTTCCACGATGAAATCGACTATTCGGCCTAAGCACTCGTCCACTGCTTCCACTGCCTGAATTGTCGGTTGCAGCTTGCCTGAATGACCAACCATATCAGGGTTAGCAAAATTTAAAATAATGACATCATGTTTATCTGCTTTCAAATCTTTCATTAGAGCATCAGTAACTTCATATGCGCTCATTTCTGGTTTTAAATCATAAGTAGGTACTTTTGGTGAATTAATTAAAATTCTGCTTTCACCAGGGAACTTTTGCTCTTTTCCACCATTCATAAAATATGTGACATGAGGATATTTTTCTGTTTCTGCAATTCTTAACTGCTTTAATCCTTCATTGGCTAACACTTCGCCAATTGTAGAACGAAGATCTAACGGTTGAAAGACGATAGGACCTTTTACCGTATCTGCATATGGCGTCATGCTTACAAAGTAAGGATATGGACTATTTTCTTCTCGATCAAAAGCTTGATAATCTGGATTTGTTAAAACAGATGAAAGCTGGATTGCTCGATCTGGACGGAAATTAAAAAAGATTACAGCATCATCTTCAGCGATCGTTGCTACTGGTTGTCCTTCTTCATTCGTCAACACAGACGGAACGACAAATTCATCGTAAACCCCTTGCTCGTATGATTTTTCTACTACTGATTGTGGATCATCGAATGATGGTCCTTCCCCATAAACGAGAGCACGATAAGCTTTTTCCACTCGTTCCCAACGTTTATCGCGATCCATCGCATAATATCTTCCCGAAATAGTCGCAAATTGCCCAACATTGTATTCCTTTGTCTTTTGCTCTGTCGCTTTTATATATTGAAGTGCTGTTTTCGGCCCGACATCACGACCATCTAAAAAGGCATGAATATAAACATTCTTTATTCCTTTATTAGCGGCCATCTTTAAAATTGCATGTAAATGATCGATATGACTATGTACACCACCATCAGATAATAAGCCACAAACATGAAGGTTTGAATTATGATGCAGGACATGATCCAGCGCTTTATTCAGTTCTTCGTTTTTAGCAAAATTACCGTCAGCAATGGAACGATTGATTCTCGTTAATGTCTGATAAACAATTCTTCCTGCCCCAATATTCATATGACCAACTTCCGAATTTCCCATTTGGCCATCAGGGAGCCCTACCGCTTCCCCAGAGGCTGTTAATGTTTGGTGAGGAAATGTGCGCCAATACTTATCAAAGTTTGTTTTTTTTGCTTGGGCAACTGCATTTCCTTTCCGTTCCTCTCTTAGTGCGAATCCATCTAAGATGATTAAGGCAACTGGTGATTTACTCATTGATGGAAGCCTCCAATAATTGTAAAAATGATTGTGGTTCTAAACTGGCACCACCGACAAGAGCACCATCAATATTTGGTTCTGCTAAATAGTCACGAATATTCGCTGGCTTCACACTACCACCATATTGAATACGAACAGCATCCGCAGCAGAGTCGGAGAATTGTTTTCGAATAACATCACGAATATGCGCACATACCTCATTTGCATCCCCTGCATTCGATGACTTTCCTGTTCCTATGGCCCAGATCGGTTCATAAGCAATCACTGTCTGTTTTACTTGTTCTTCAGTTACATTTGCTAGCGCATTTTTCACTTGTCTTTCAACAACTGCTTCCATTTGATCATTTTCTCGTTCTTCCAACGATTCGCCGACACAAATAATCGGAGTTAACTGATGTTCAAAAGCAGAAAGTACTTTTTTATTCACCGTTTCATCTGTTTCATTAAACATGGAACGCCGTTCAGAATGGCCGATAATAACATGTGTCACACCTACATCTTGTAAAGCGTATGGACTAATCTCTCCTGTAAAAGCTCCACTTGTTTCAAAGTGCATTGTTTGAGCACCAATTGCTATATTTGTTCCTTTCGTTTCAGTCACAAGAGCATCTAAAAGGAGAGCTGGTGCACAAATCACTGTTTCAACTTGTTCTATGCTTGGTACAGCATCTCTTATTTTATCTACAAACTCTTTTGCTTCGCTCTTTGTTTTATGCATTTTCCAGTTTCCTGCAATAATAGGTTTTCGCATGCATCCTTCATCCTTTCGCTATCATTCACTAGTAGAGCGGAACACAGTATGTTCTTTCTTATTTTAACGAAAAACGTTTATTCATACTAGTTACTTATCATCTAAAGCTGCAATTCCCGGTAATTCTTTTCCTTCCATAAATTCTAGGGACGCACCACCACCAGTAGAAATATGACTCATTTTTGATGCAAAGCCAAACTTTTCAACTGCTGCAGCGGAGTCACCACCACCGATAATGGAGTTTATATCGGTTGCATTTGCTAACGCTTCAGCCACCGCTTTCGTGCCATTCGCAAATGGCTCCATTTCGAATACACCCATTGGACCGTTCCAAATGACAAGTTTCGATTTATCAATAACTTGACGGTAGTGTTCAGCTGTTTTCGGACCAATATCAAGCGCTTGCCATTCAGCTGGGATTTGATCGATATCAACCGTTTTTATATTTGCATCTTCAGAAAATGAATCAGCTACGATGGCATCTATAGGGGTATGAAATTGCACACCTTTATCCTTTGCTTTTTTCATAAAGGCTTGGGCAAGTTCTATTTTATCTTCCTCAAGAAGGGAGTTGCCAATTTCAAACCCCTTTGCTTTTACAAAAGTATAAGCAAGTCCGCCACCGATCATTAAGTGATCCACTTTCTCAAGAAGGTTTTCGATCACGTCTATTTTATCCTTTACTTTCGCTCCACCTATAATAGCGGTAAATGGCCTTTCAGGTGCTGTCAATGCTTTCCCAAGTGTATCAAGTTCTTTTTCCATTAATTTGCCCGCAAATGCAGGTAAATATTTTGCAACTCCTGCTGTTGATGCATGAGCACGATGAGCCGCTCCAAAGGCGTCATTCACATACACATCCGCTAACTGTGCAAATTGTTTTGCCAATGCAGGGTCATTTTTTTCTTCACCAGGATAAAAGCGTACATTTTCTAATAATAGGATATCACCTTCCTGCATTTGTGCAATTTCGGCATTTACCGTCTCACCATATGCTTCATCTACTTTTTTTACATCTTTACCAAGAAGCTCGCTTAATCTTTCGGCTACAGGAGTGAGTCTTAATTCTTCTACTACTTTTCCTTTTGGTCTACCTAAATGACTTGCTAACAAGAGTTTTGCCCCTTGTTTCATTAGTGTTTTTATTGTAGGTAAGGCTGCGCGGATTCTCGTATCATCAGTAATTTCTCCATCTTGCATCGGCACGTTAAAATCGACACGACAAAAAACACGCTTCCCCTTTGCATTCAAATCTGCTAATATTTTTTTATTCATTCACTCATTTCCTCCTCATCAACTAAGAAGCTTTGCATTCATTCAAAAAAGGGGAGTAGGGATGAATCGTTCCCTGCTCCCTCTCTCCCCCTCATTATATTATAAATGTAGCACGAAAACTTATCCAATAAATTTGCTACATCATCCTCAGCAACTTTTTTATAAGCCTTGTTTGGCAACATAATCAATGAGATCAACAACCCGATGAGAGTAACCAGCTTCATTGTCATACCATGAAAGTACTTTCACCATATTGTTTTCCATAACCATTGTTGATAAAGCATCGATTGTTGAAGACGCTGGATTTCCATTATAATCACGTGATACTAATGGTTTTTCCGAATATGCTAAAATACCATTTAGCTCTCCTTCAGCTGCCTGTTGAAATGCAGCATTCACTTCATCCGCTGTTACATCTTTTTCAAGTTCAGCTACTAAATCGACGACAGAAACATTCGGAGTTGGAACGCGCATAGCCATTCCGTTGAGCTTTCCTTTTAAATCCGGTAAGACAAGTGAAACTGCTTTTGCCGCGCCAGTTGTAGTCGGGATGATTGATTCAGCTGCAGCTCGGGCACGGCGATAGTCTTTATGAGGTAAGTCCAAAATTTGTTGGTCGTTTGTATAGGAATGAACAGTCGTCATCATTCCACGTTTAATGCCAAATTGTTCGTGCAGTACTTTTGCAAAAGGTGCCAAACAGTTTGTTGTGCAGGATGCATTCGAAATAACATGATGTTTGTCAGCTTCATATTTATCTTCATTTACTCCCATAACGATTGTAATATCTTCATTTTTACCAGGAGCCGAAATAATTACTTTTTTAGCACCTGCATCAAGATGTTTAGCTGCATCTTCTCTATTCGTAAAACGACCTGTGGATTCAACGACGATATCTACACCTAATTCTTTCCATTTTAAGTTAGCTGGATCTCGTTCAGCAAGTACTCGCACTTTTTTTCCGCCAACAACTAGTTGATCTCCTTCTACTGATACTTGTTCTTCGAGCGTTCCATGCACAGAGTCATATTGTAGTAAATGGGCTAACATATTTGCATCTGTCAAATCATTTACTGCAATTACTTCGATATTGTCATTTTTCAATGCTGCCCGAAAGACATTTCGCCCAATCCGTCCGAAACCATTAATACCGACTTTCACTGCCATTTTTGTTTCCTCCTTTTAATGACTAACAATTGATCATGATTGATAAAGCAATTACGCTTCTAAAATCGCTTTCGCTACACCTTCATCTGTGATAAGGATGGTTGTTGGTGGTGCACTTTTCATATATGATTGAATAGCCTTTGCTTTCGATGTTCCACCTGCAACTGCGATCACATGGTTGACATGAGAAAGATCTTTTAATTGCAGACCGATTGTTTGTACTTGATGGACGACTTCCCCATTTTCATCGAAATAATAACCAAATGCTTCGCCTACCGCTTTGTTCGCTTTTATTTTTTCCATATTTTCCTCATCGGTCTTCCGATGCTTCGCCATTGTTAATGCATCTCCAATACCATGAAGAACAATGTTTGCAGATTTCACTAGTTTTAATACCTCTTTAATACTAGGTTCTTTTACAAATGATTCATACATTTCCCTACTGACTTGATCTGGGACATAAAGCACTCTATGGGAGGTACCCGACTTTTCAGCCATTTTTGCACATATCATATTCGCCTGGTTTTTTACATCCTCACCAATTCCGCCGCGAGCAGGGACAAATAATATGTTCTTATTTTGCGAAAAGGAGGGTGTTAACATCTCTGCTACCGCAGCCATTGTTGTTCCACCTGTGACCGTAATAATATTGTCTTCTTCTAATAATGACTGCATTTGTTGAACACAAACTCTCCCAAGCTCTGCTTTTACCCACGGCATTTTATCACTATTACCTGGAATAACAATTACTTCATTCAAACCCAATTTTTGTTGTAAACGAGTCTCTATATTGTTTATACCCGAAATTTCCCTCATCATACGTTCAAGTTGCTGTAAAATTGTTCGTCCATCTTCTGTCACATTCATACCTATTGTTGTGATCTTTATTAATTGTTGTTCATTCAATAACGCAACTTCACTTCTTAATACTCTCTCTGATAACCCAAGTAGTTTCGCTAATGTTCGCCTACCTACAGGCTCCATAAAACGAATAGTACGTAAGATTTGATACCGCTTATGCATGATTGAAAGGATGTCAGGTATTAATCGTTGCTGTGCTTTCCATAAAGAATCCATCCAAAAGCTCCTTTAACATCAGTTAATGGGAACATTTTAGTCCCTGTTAGCCCTTTTATGTCCCACAAGGATTAAAAAAATCTCTTTCCCATTAAGTGTAACAAGGAAAAAGAGATGGTTCAACTAAAAACCTCTAAAAAATATGCTCGTTTTTGTTAACAAACGGGGACAAAAATAATTTTATCTTCTATTACTCGCTGCTTGTGGTGGCACATTATTTAAGTGCTCACTGATTGTGATATAATCGACTTTTCCATACTGAACAATTTCTCCTTTTTATTTCTACGACAGGAATCATTAAAGAAAATTGTTCAATTAAATGATCACTCGTCTCAATATCAATTTCCTTGATTTCTAACGCCGGATAATCTGCTTGTAAATCAATTAATATTTGTTTTGCCTCATCACAAAGGGGACATTGTTTTTTTGTATATAAACGTACTTCCATTGTTTTTATCAATTCTCCTTTCTTAATCAAAGCGCTTTCTTTTTGTAGAAGAAAGAATGTGTAGTTGATCGCGATATTTGGCAACCGTCCTTCTTGATATAACCATCCCTTGCTCTTCTAAATGATCAGCTATTTTTTGATTCTGATAATGGTCGGCGTTTATCTTCCTGTTCAATAAGTTTCTTTATCATCATTTTCACCCGTGTGGATGATGTTTGGTGGTCATCTGTTACAATGGATGTGCCTAATGCTGTCGAGAAAAAATATTTTAATTCATACGTACCAAATGGAGTTTGCATATATTTTTCTCTCACTGTCCGACTAACTGTCGATTCATGCATGCCTATTTCTTCAGCGATGTCTTTCATCGTTAAAGGATTTAAATATGCTGGACCTTTAAAAAAGAAATCCTTTTGTTTATCCATAATGGCAAAACCTACTTTTAAGATTGTGTTTTTACGTTGCTCTAAGCTTCTTTGGATCCAGTTATAATCATTCACTTTCTCCTTCAAATATTCTTTTACTTGATTGTCCTGATAAGTAGACATTTCACGATAATACTCTGTTTGAAAATGAACCGATGGCAAAGAGCGCTCCAATAAACGAAGGGTCAACTGACCATCTTCGATCCCCGCAATTAAATCAGGGACGATATATTGTGGTTGTTCCGGATGAAAAGTGAGCTCCTGGTCGTGGATGGAGCAATTGAATCTCATCAAAAGCCGTCTGAATTTCCTGAACAGTAACAGATAACCGCTTTGCAATTTGCGTCCATTTTCGATTTGCAAAATCGATGAAATGATTTTCTAAAATAGGTTGAACAAGTGGGTGAGATGTTTCTTTCGTTTCACTTGTAATAATAGACATTCTTGCAATGAACGAGCACAGACACCTGCCGGCTCAAGTTGTTGAATGAATTCCAAACAAACATCCACTTCAGACAGGCTGGCATCTGTTTGCTTCCTAATATCTTCTAATGAACTTGTTAAATAACCGTTGGTATCAAGATTATATATCATTTCGTGAACAATCTTTTTTTGTTTGTCTGTTAATTGAGTCATTGCTAGTTGCCTAAATAAATAATCGTGAAGAGTACGTGCAGATTCTGATATCTGTTCTAACCAGTTTTTGTCATCTTGCTTATCCTGAAAAGAATTCCGCTTTTTTCTTCCATTGTCATGGTGAGGTTCTAACAATTTGACATTGGAGCTATCCACTTTTATCAATGGGTTTTCCATCGCTTTTTCTTCAAGAAAAGAGGTTAATTCATACGTAGAATATTGAAGCAATGCGATGGCCTGGCTTAACTCTTGCGTCATCGCTAACTTTAACGTTTGCTGTTGCAACAAACCTGCTTCTAACCTCATTTTTTCTCCCCCTTGTAAAAAACCGCTACTTTCTCCCCTTTATCATTTTATTTTACAACAATTTTCAACAACCGTACATGAGGAAATGGAAACGTGTGAGATCTATAATTGTTCGATATCATTCAAACTAGATAATCTCAACACCTTTTCCTTTTTGGCTTTTGGGATAGTAATAAAATAAAGTTCTCCTATCTATTCATTGCATCTGTTTCATTCTTTTAAGAGAATAAAGGATCAAAAATTTCCTCATCAAAGTGTATAGATCTTTGTCAATCTTCAATAAAATAAATAATCCTCAATATTAATAATTATAGTGCAAGCTTATACATTAGAGGAAAAATTTAGATTATATCTGTTATTGCAATAAAAAATTGGTAGGCAAAATATCCAGAAAAAACAATTAGTACCAACCATGCAATGATAGAAAATCCTTTTATCATAGATTTACTCATTACTTTTCTCGTAGTAGCCACAATTGTTAATAATCCTACGTCATGTATTAAAATTCCTGTTAAAACACCCGCTGCGAAAATAAAAAATTGGTTTGCTCACCTGTATTATATGAGTTAGTTAGTACCGATCCAAATACACTTAACCAAAAAACAACATTCCCTGGGAATATTGCAACAAGAAATCCATTGCGATAAGAAGACCTTAAAGATTTGGTTGGTTTCTCCCTGCCAATGTTATATCACGATGAGATTTTTTTATTGAATCATAACCGATTAAAAACAAAAAAAATGCACCAATGAACCACATTGGTATTTGAATAAACGTAAGTTGTAAAATAGAAGCTAGTCCAAGATAAAGAGCTACTATTAATATGAAGTCAATGGTCATTCCACCTAATCCGACAAGCCAACCGTGCATAAATCCGTTTTTAAGACCTTGTTTAGTCATTTCAATAGTAATTGCTCCTACTGGCATCGCAATAGAAAACCCCACAATAACATATGTAAAAAATAATGCCATTAAACCACACACCTTATAAATATATAACTTTAATAAATATAACAAAATCAAAATATGAATGTTTATACAATTATAATTATTGTATCAGAAGATATCCATTTATTATCTAATGAAACATTTAGGACAAACTACAAAAAGAGACACTAATCTATGAGAATGACGAAGTAGATACCGAGAGCACCAGAAAAACATTCGGGAGAATAACTTCAAAAAATTCGCGAATCATATAACGCCGTAAGAAATTAAGCTCGCGATGGTAATAATTGATTGGTTGTCACGCGTGCCTTGTCTCGATCGATCGTCAAAAAATCGTTTACCGCGTCATTATCAATTGATCGTATTTCGTCCACTGCTAATTAATATTTTTTCGCACAAAAAAGGCCCCTTTCAACCTCGAAGGAGACGCTCATCAACGTAATACTTTTACTGTCTAGTCCCATGTTAAACGACCGTAAAATGTTGTAATACCACTATTTATACGCCCTCGGCAGGAATCGAACCCACATTTCAAGAACCGGAATCTTGCGTGATATCCATTACACTACGAGGGCATCATCTTTACTGTACGATAAACTATTATAATAAGTGACTACATTGCAATATATTTTCACGAAAAGCATTTCCTTTACCTATGAACATAAAGTAAAAAGGAGTGTAGATATTCTCTATTCGTTTTAAATAAGGTATAATTGGATAATATGTACAGTATAGAAGTTTATTTACCATTGTAACCCTTTTTGTTTGACCTTTATTGACCATCATTGTATGATGACATTACTAAATGATTTATTATGGGCAGGTTGGCTGCTCACTTAAAGGAGGAGAACGATGAATTTAATTCCTACAGTTATTGAACAAACAAATCGCGGCGAACGAGCATATGATATTTATTCAAGATTATTAAAAGACCGGATTATCATGCTAGGAAGTGCAATTGATGACAATGTTGCGAACTCCATCGTCGCACAGCTATTATTTTTAGAAGCAGAAAATCCAGAAAAAGATATATCTATCTACATTAACAGCCCTGGTGGAAGCATCACAGCAGGAATGGCGATTTATGACACGATGCAATTTATTAAACCCGATGTCCAAACAATTTGTATCGGAATGGCTGCGTCGATGGGTGCATTCTTCCTTGCAGCTGGTAAAAAAGGAAAACGTTATGCATTACCGAACAGTGAAGTTATGATTCATCAGCCACTTGGTGGTGCACAAGGTCAAGCGACAGAAATTGAAATTGCTGCAAAACGTATTCTATTCTTACGTGACAAGTTAAATAGATTTTAGCAGAACGAACTGGTCAACCAATAGAAGTAATTGAAAGAGATACTGACCGCGATAACTTTATGACTGCTGAAGGG
>CAVVKR010000061.1:0-31500 GCA_963748745.1 uncultured Bacillaceae bacterium
ACAGCAAATTGTTGTACACTTAACCAACTTATTTTGATTTACTGGCTCGAGTACGTATTGCTGGCTTATGTAGATAGGTTATAACTTTTTTGCCTTAAGAATGATAAACTAATAGAATGGATGTTCTAGAAAAAGGGGCTGGAAAATCCCCAGTAAATAAAAAAAGTGGTACTACCATCATAAGGGGCCACGCTTACTTTTAATAGTAAAATTAAAAGCTGTTTATAATGTACAACTAGTGACTGAAGGGCAATATGCGCTCGCTTTTATGATGTATTTTCAAATCCAACGGATACACGCACGTTGCTTCCTTTTCATTTTTCCTTACCAAACTATGTCGTTGCCGATACAAGCTATGGCAGTGAACAAAATGATGAAGATGTCATCCATCATCGAAAACGTACCACACTTATTACATATAACATGTATCAAAGAGAAGAAGTACAAAATAACGCATTTCTCACAGCCAATCGGGAAGATAATAAAAAACGATACGTTTATCTGTCCAAATGGGGAAAATTTTATGTTGAGTTACCTGTTCAATCGGACAGACCGGGTTGGTTATACACGAACGTTTAAAGTCTATGGGTGCGAAGACTGTTCCTTACGTTCACAATACACAAAAGTGAAGGAAGGAAATAATCGAAAAAGTTGATTATAACGAAAAATAGGAGCAAAAGAATATATTCGACAGAAGGTTTCGGAAGAAAAGCTGGGGAAATCTAGGTGAAACGTAAAATTGATGTGGAACCATTTTAAAATTTATTACTCTTGGCTAGTTATGTCCCAGCCACATTAAGATATACTTTAATGAGAATGCGAAAGAAACGAGCGGAATACCAGTTGTTTACGACGATTTTTAACATACGCGAACTCATCAAAGAGAGTCGCGAATGTTTATAAATGTAGGAAAAAGATGCGCGGTATTCATCACGAACATTCAATCGTAATGGGTGATAATATATTGTACTTGTTTAAGTGTGCGTAATAGATGTTCATAATTATCTGTTCCAATTTCGTTTTCAATTTTTTCCTGAACTTTCATCCAAATGGGGGTCGCTTCAGATAATTTTTTAACACCAATTGAAGTTAGAGAGACGCATTTTGACCTGGAGTCATGGTCATCTCTTTCCACCTGAACAAATTCATTTTTGACGAGAACATTTACATTTCGGGTAATGGTCGTTTGATCTAACATCATAACATCACTTAATTCGCTAATTGATAGTTTTTTATATTGATAAATATTAACGAGCATATAATATTGAGTAATCTTTAATCCAGTCGGTTGAAGTAATTGGTTATATAATTGTGTAAGAGAGCGGGATACAGTGCGCAAATTTGCACAAGCACACGCTTGTAAAATACTTTCGATTTCTGATTTTTCCATCGTGTCGCCTCCTGTAAAGGTTTTTTTACCATATTTTAAAACAGTATATTCACATTATGATTGACAAAACGTAAAAAATGAATACGATACATGTATATACATGTAATTTTAACATCCGATTAAAATTACTTTTATTGTATACGAAAAAGATCCTAATTGGTAATGATTAAGAAAGGAGGATATGGAATGGAATATAAGTAATTGTTAAAATACTTATTTTGAGGAAAGCTTACTTGGTAATTTAGGTATTGAATTTGAACAACTTACATCAGATTGCTGTTGATATTCGGAACAGTTCAATCATTTGGTTTTTTTGCATGACAGAGCGTCTGCCGCATTAGCCGAACGTAGCGATTTTTGTTGGGACAATGCATCATCAATATCGATTTATCAGATGAGAAATGAACGCGAACGATATTCCAGTCGCAACTTCTTTACATAAAGGAAGAAGAACGACGGTTTGACTGATTTGTATCGTTGTATGGTCACTATTATTAAAATATTTCCGAATAATTTGAAAGCACTCACTAACAAAAGGGGGAATTGCAATGACAAATTTAATGGAATTGAAAAAAAGTATGAGAATCCCAGTGATTGGTTCACCGATGTTTATTATTAGTAATCCGAAGCTTGTTATCGAACAATGTAAAGCAGGTATCGTAGGTTCAATGCCTGCACTTAACGCAAGACCGTCATCCCAACTGGATGAATGGCTTGCAGAAATTACGGAAGAGCTTGCGAGCTATAACGAGAAAAATCCAGATCGACCTGCAGCACCTTTCGCAATAAATCAAATTGTCCACCGTTCGAATACACGTCTTGAGGAAGATATGGAGCTATGTAAAAAATATAAAGTGCCCATCATTATCACTTCACTCGGTGCAAGGGAAGATGTCTACCAAGAGACACAAAGTTATGGTGGAGTCGTATTGCATGATGTGATCAATAATATGTTTGCGAAAAAAGCGATTAAAAAAGGAGCGGATGGTTTAATCGCAGTGGCAGCAGGGGCAGGAGGGCACGCAGGTCCAAAAAGTCCATTTGCACTCATTCAAGAAATTCGTGAATGGTTCGATGGACCGCTCGCACTCGCAGGGTCTATTGCTACGGGAGGTAGCATTTTAGCAGCGGAAGCGATGGGCGCGGACTTTGCTTATATCGGCTCACCATTTATCGCTACACATGAAGCGAGAGCTGTCGATGAATATAAACAAGCTATTGTTGAAGGAACGTCGGATGATATCGTCTATAGCAATTATTTCACAGGTGTACACGGGAACTATTTAGCACCATCCATCCGTGCTGCAGGGATGGATCCAGATAATTTACCAGAAAGTGATCCGTCAAAAATGAACTTTGGCGAAGATGCTGGAAAAAAAGCGTGGAAAGACATTTGGGGTTGCGGACAAGGCATCGGAGCTATTAAAAAAGTACAACATACAAAAGATTACGTTGCTCAATTAGAAGAACAATACAAACAAGCAAAAGAAAGATTATTAACATAATATTTTAAAAGTCGGAGTAGTAACATATTAAAGCGTAAGAAGAAGCAACATATGTTATTTAGTGATCAATAAGTCAAATGCAACATGTTATGGAGATAGAAAAGCCAGTTCAATTAACGGACTTCGATTTTCTTACCGTGAATGTAATAAAAATTACAAAGCAGCGGTGTGGAAAAAAGGGGATTGTTAATGAATTGCCATCAATATTTGATTTTGCTTGTGGGAATTCGAAGCTGTTTATGTATCAATTAATTCAAGATTTGTCTTTCCGGAAACATTGATTTTGGAGATGAACTACCCCGAAATGCAAAGGGAAATTGTGAAAGGATAAAAATATATGTAAAAGAATGCAATGAACCGAGCTAGTTGAGAAGTAAGCTCGGTTCAACATTTATTTAAAAAGTGCTTCTGCAAAACGACAATAAGTGGAGTGTTGATTAACCATATTAAATCAAATGAAAGAAAAAAATAATAAGCTAAATTTTATGGTCTTCACTAAAAATATAAAACAAAAAATATATTAAAAACATTATTGTATAAACTGCACTCCAGCTCATTTCTATTCTCGAAGAACTATTTTTTAAAAAATAGAATTTAAACTAAATTGCATAAGATAGCTTGTTAAACAAAAAAATGTACCTTTCGATACTTTGAAAATCTTCTCTAGAATATTTAGGAAATTGACTTTCTTAAAAAAGATAATAAACCGAGAGTAAAAATCAATATAAAACTTCCACAAGTGATAAATAAAAATTGTGTAAAAGGCACGAAAAACATACCCGTTTCATCATTCACATACATCATAAAGAATGCTTGTGCCCAAGGATAATACGGACCATATCCGTTCTGAATTGATTGCCAAAATAGATGGCAAGGTTAATACAACATTTATCGTAAACGCAACTGCAAAACTACGCCAGTTCATCGCAGCCCATAATTGAATCGCAATCATCGGGAAGGTTGCTAACCAACCACCTATGATCATCTTCAATACGACTAGCAATGGAAAGACTTCTTCATATCCATTCATTGTTCCAATAATATATACAACAACACCGTAGGTCACTTGAATGGCTAAAACAACTAAGACAATCGTAAGAAATTTAGTTACATAAATGTACCAACGCTTCACAGGAAGTGCCACAAGTTGTTTCCATCCTCCTGCCTGATGTTCATAACGGCAAATAATACCAGCAATGACACCTGTTATAAGTGGTAAAAATAAAAGTGCGTAAGGTAAATTCATAAACAAAAACAATATATACCAAGGGTTGGTCTCATCGATTTCTTTAAACATTGGATTCATAATCCCGATTAATAATGACAATAATGGTCCAACCATTATCAAACTATAAATATTTGTCCGATTTAACTTATCCCATTCTGCTTGCATAAGAGATAATAACAATTATTTCACATCCCTTTTATAAAAATCGTACATACCTATTATTAAAATAACAGCACCGATCGTGATACCTAATCCAACATTCAGTCTTGGTTCTAGTAATAAAACCCATTTCCATGGTGTCCAGTCGGGCAAAGAATGAGCAGAATAAGTCAATAAAAACTGAACAATGCCAGCAGTAGTTGGAATCGACGGTGTCTTACAAACAAGGGATAACCAAAGTTGGAGAGCTAAAATTGGCATTGCGGCAAACATCGGATAAAAACTTCGCTTCATTAGCTCTTTTACGGGGACAGACTGTGTGAAATCGAGCGTCAGTCCATATATTAATGTAAATAATGCGAGAAGAGACGAAGCAACGACAAGAAAAAAAGCTATCGTTAAAAACTTGGCTGTATATAATCCAATTTTTGAAATAGGTAATGCTAATTGTTGCTTCCAGGCATTCGTTTCATCTTCAATATTGGCAATTTGATACGTCAAAATGGTAATACCAAGAACAATAGCTATCGGAATAAAGGATTGCACATTACGTAAAAAAAAGCTCCAATCATCTTCGCTTAAGGTTAATAAATAGTCCTTGCGAACACCATAGTTAACCATCTGTAAAGCAACAACACCAAATGAACCAAGTAATGCTAGAAACAGAAACCCCTTACGACGGATTTTCGTTAATTCTGCGCGTATTAATGTCATCATTGATTACACGCTCCATTTACCATTTGCAAATAAATAGATTCAAGAGAGCGCTTTTCCTCTTCAACACGATATATACTAATATCATGTTTCACAAGCTTAGCAATTAGCTGAGCAATCTCTTGATCCGTTTTCTTTTTCGTATATAACCAGCCATCCTTGACCATGCCCGTAGTTAATTTTTAGGGCTTGAAGCACATTGTTTACACGCAAACGAATACGATTTTAGCAAGTTTATGTAACTCCGCAATGTTATTTTGATAAATTAATTTCCCGCTTTCACAATGATTCCAATAGTTGTTGCAATTTGGTCAATTTCCGATAACAAATGACTCGAAACAAGAATGGTTATCCCTTGATTTGCTAGGCTTTTCATTAATGTACGGATTTCAATAATACCTTCTGGGTCGAGACCATTTGTCGGTTCATCTAAAATTAATAATTTCGGTTGATGTAATAATGCTGCAGCAATCCCAAGACGTTGCTTCATCCCAAGTGAGAAACCTTTCACTTTCTTATCGGCGACATGCTGTAAACGGGCATTTCGGCGCGGGTAGAAATTCGCTCTTTCGGCACTTGCAATACTTTACGTAACACTTCCAAATTTTCATCCGCCGTTAAATGCGGATAGTTATCTAATAAGGATTTTCAACGAGTGAACCGACGTGACGTAATATCTCGATGCGGTTTTGTTTCAAATTTTTACCGAAAATATGAAAGAATATCACCGAAAGTTGGATACGTTAATCCTAATAACATCCGAATTGTTGTTGATTTTCCCTGCACCATTAGGACCGAGAAATCCGTATATTTCTCCCTTTTGAATATTTAAATTGACATTTTCTACTGCTTTATGTTTATCAAAAGTTTTTGTTAAATGTTTTGTTTCTACAATATATTCCATGGACGGTCACCTCATATTTAACAGTAAGGTATGTAGGTTAGATCTTCAGTAAATTTTGTTTAAAATTGTTGGATTTAAAAAATAAGACCATAGTGACTTATTTTTCAATATGGACTTGTGTGGTAACTTCTTTTTCCAACTATTTATTTTCACTTTTAAGTTCATTTTTTTAGCCATTATACGAACAATCCATAAACCAATTCCCGCACCTTTTGTCTGGGATTAATATGCATACCTTCTCCTTTATCTTGAATCATAATGGCATCTTCACTAACATTGATTCCAACATATTTTCCGATTTTAGATGTCTTAATACATTTTGTAATAAGTTATCCATGATTCGCTCGAACCATATCACATCGACTTTCCACATTGCTTTTGTTGTTTTAAGTTTGACCTTCAAAGTCAGCTTGTTCAAAAGCAGAAACTAGCGATGCAACGATTCGCTTCACCAAACGATCGATTCGCACTTCCTCTTCTTTAAAACGCATTTTATCAGCAGTTAGTAACATTCGCCATTAAATTTTCAACAAAGTGCTCATCGATCAATTTTCCAAGTTGCATCATTTCTTTTGTTTTTTCCTTATCAAAATGGCGAAGCTGTGCACGGATTTCGTGAGCGGTGTTTTTAAATCATGTGATAAATTAGCCAATCAATTCTCGGCGAAGTTTTTCCTCACGCTCCTCTTTTTCTGGCCTCTCGTAACTCATCTACCATCTGATTAAAGGCCTGCTCTACTGCACCAATTTCATCTCTTTTCTTCACTTTTATTTTAATGGGCAAACCATCGACTTCACCAGAATTGTCATTGCGTTTCCAAATGGACAACGCTTTAAAATACGTAAAAAGAAAAGAATTGATACAGAGATAAATAGAATGATTAAAACAATTACGATAATTATAAATCGGTCATCAAGTTTATCGCTAAAAAATGCCACGATACGATTTCGGAACTGAAACCATTATTTAAATCGTTTCCAATAAATTGGATAACAGTAAATGGGTCACTGTCGTAGCGTGATTTAATAAATTTTGTCGTGCTCATCGCATCCCACTGTTTTGGCAAATCGTTTCTATTCCTAAACCACTGCTTTTTTAATACACCTTTCCCATCTACATGAAAGAAGCTTGCGGTTGGATACGCTTGATGCCATTGATTAATGACATCATCTAATGCCTCTGGAGATGCATTTTTAATATCTTCGCTCCAACTGTCTTTAATGTCCGTACTTTTTGGTTGGTCTTGAAAGAATCGATCCACATTTATCGTGAGCATAGACAATATAACGACGATTTGAAAAAATCCAATAGCAAAAAGAAATAAAAAAATATATTTTAATAATAGTGTACGTCTTATTTTTTTCATGTTCTTACCCGATAACCAATTCCACGCACTGTTTCAATAATAGTCGGATGAGAAGGATCCTTTTCAATTTTTTCTCGTAAATAACGAATATGTACCATCAATGTTTTATCTCCATCGATATATGGCTCTTTCCATACCGCCTCATATAATTGTTCTTTCGTTAATATTTGATTCAAATGTGTAATAAAATATTGCAGCAGTCCATACTGTATCTGTGTTAAGGCTATTTCTTCTCCTGTTTCTATATGAATAACTTGAAAATCTTGTAAATGAATGTTCAAATGTTGTAACTGAATCACTTCATCTTTTTTATTAAAACGTCTGAGCAACACTTCAATACGTGCGATCACTTCAGCAGGGTGAAATGGTTTTGTTACATAATCATCTGCTATCTGTAAGCCTTCTAATTTATCTTCTAACATCGAGCGAGCCGATAATAATAAAATAGGGAGATCATTGTATTTTCGCTTTAACTTTCTAGTAATGGAAAAACCGTCTAACCCTGGTAACATAATATCAAGAATAACGGCATCAAAATCAATCATCTTACCACTTTTTTCAAAGGCTTCATACGATTCATACAAATAAACGTCATATCCATATTCAATCATTTCTTCTTTTAACCATGAGGCAATTCCGGCTCATCTTCAATATATAAAATTCTTATCATCGAATCACTTCCTAATATTCATGCTTGTTATTTATTATAACTTAGGAATCATATAGAAAGATGGCCTTTTTAAAGCTAGGTTTCCCCAATTTTATATAAAAGAGGTACCAATCAAGCAAACTGTTATTGTTGAAAACAAAATTTTTTTTAGAAATCTGAAATGAGTAGTAATCCTTTTAATTAAGGAATTGATTGGGATATGGCGGCATATTTTCTCATTATCATTGGTGCAATTAAATAGGAAGATAGCGTTTAGTATCATTGATCCCCAAAATCCATTTTGCTACATCAATACAATTCCTCCCCTCGATCTACATTCGTGAAATTTTTTCGCTCAGTCTTCGGCACATACTAATATTTCTACAATTATAATTTTCTATTCCAGTTTCTTTAGCAGTTTCTGATTCCATCCTCTTTTCTTATTCAATATTTTATCTCAATAGGAAATAACTTTATTTTTAAAAAATAGTTTATATTTTGTAAAAAATAGTTTACAATAAGTGTGAGAGGTGAGACCATTGTTACAAAATAAAGTAGTTGTTTTCCGAGCAGAAAAGGGATGGACCCAGGAACAACTTGCAAAAAAAGTTGGTGTGAGCCGTCAAACTATAGCAACCCTCAAAAAAATAAATATAACCCATCCCTAATTCTCGCCTTTAAAATTGCACATGCTTTTGAAAAACCAATAACCGATGTTTTTGAGTATAAGGAGGAGAAGTAATTATGCTATGGTTAAAAATTGTATTCATTGTTTTAGTGTTTATTGGTCAGCTGTATATATTGAATTTCCAATCAAGTGATGAAGCGAAAGATGAGAGGGGGAAGGAAATTCAATATAAAACAAACCATATGCTCTATCATATTTTGTATTTAGGTATCATTTTACTCATTGTTCTACATTTGCTTGAAATCATTTCAACTCCATTTTTACCAGATTTCTTGTTATATTTTATACTTTTTTAAGCGTTTTCGGTAGCGTTTACATATATAAACAAAAGGAGTAAAAACTATTAAAACAGGAGTTAATAAAAGGGGAAAACCAAATAGTTGGGTTTTAATAATAAAGAGGAATATAATAAAACCTCTGCTAAAAAGATGAGTATATCAACCAGGAGAAGGCTTTTCTACAATGAATGAAGTCCAGTATGGGGTCATTGGTGCGGACCTGGATATGGAGGAGGAGAACCTAAAGTTTACTAGATGCTACATGTAAACAACATAATATAGATTACAAAAAAGATGGATACTTCCCTCCACTTTTAATAATAGGAGGTACGACGCTTATTATTTTTTACTGGGGTTTTGTCCAGCCTCATTTTTTCTATTAAATTTAAAGCGATTAACTACTTTTGTTTATACTCCAGAAAAAGATGTTTTTTCAAATTTCCTTGTTCTAGAAAAAGTAATTATAAATAATTCAGTAGATGAATTAAACATTATTATTAATATTAGCTAAAAGTGGAAGAGCTTGTGTGTGACTTAAGTGAAATATTAAGGCTTAATCAGTCAAAGTTATCATACCATCTTAAAGTTTTACTGGATGTAGGTTTTATTTCAGTAGAAAAAGAAGGAAAATAAAATTACTATTCTGCAAGATCAAAAGAACTAAAAAAGGTATTTTCAGAAGATCTCTGCTGCACATTTTATTCCAGCAAGGAATACATTTTTTTACATTACATATTATTTTTTTTGATGTAACTGGAGGTTGAAAATAACTTGACTTATAACTTCTAATGATACTCCTCCTAAGAGAATTCCGTTTTAAAGACATCCAGCTGTGAAAAGAAATTGCAGTGTTTCATAAGCGAAATATAAATTTTTTAAAAAGCCAAGGGAACTTTTTCTCCCTTGGCTTTCTTACTTGCCTTCTTCTGCAAATGTTTTAATTCTCTGCTCAATCTCGTCTCTTACTCTTTGAAAAACAGCCTGTTTCTCTATTTCTGTACCTTCTGCTTTCGCTGGATCGTCGAATCCCCAATGCCATCTTGTAACATGTGGTGGAGTCGTTGGACAACTGTCGTTGGCATCGCCACATAATGTAATCAAAAAATCAGCTTTGTTTAAAAGCTCTTGATCAATAATATCGGAAGTTTGATTTGAAATATCAACTCCCACTTCCTTCATTGCTTTGACAGCGTTGGGGTTTAAACCATGTGCTTCAATCCCAGCTGAATAGACCTCATATTCATTACTTAAATATTTCTTTCCAAATCCTTCAGCCATTTGGCTTCTGCAAGAGTTTCCGGTACACAAAAAATAGATCGTTTTTTTAGCCATAATTGTTCTCCTTTTTAAAATATCGTAAGTGTTAGATAGAGACCTAATAATGTAATAAATAGAATTGGAATTGTTAAAATTATACCCGTTTTAAAATAAGTCCCCCATGATATTTTAACTCCTTTTTGAGATAACACATGGAGCCATAATAAAGTAGCTAGTGAACCGATTGGAGTTATTTTCGGTCCTAAATCAGAACCAATTACATTAGCGTAAATCAAAGCTTCTCTTATTACACCAGTAGTATCTGTTTCGGCAATTGCTATTGCATCAATCATCACTGTCGGCATATTATTCATAATCGAAGACAGGATAGCTGATATGAACCCCATTGATATTGTTGTAATAAATAGCCCTTGTTCAGCACTGGCCTGTATGACACTTGCTAATACATCTGTTAAACCTACATTTCTAATACCGAATACAACTACGTACATCCCAAGGGAGAAAAAGACAATATCCCATGGGGCACCTTTTATAACGGCTTTCGTATCAACGACTGGACTGTTTGTAGCCATAATGATAAAAAAGATTGCTATAATGCCTGCCACAATAGATACAGGGAGATTAATAAACTCACTTGCAAAATATCCGATAACGAGTAGCCCTAATACATACCATGAAAGCCGAAACATTTTCAAGTCGTTAATTGCTTCTTCAGGTTTTTTTACATTTGATGTATCATACGTTCTAGGAATGCTTTTTCTAAAGTAAATTAGTAATACCGTAATGGTAGCTAATAGTGAAAAGAGATTCGGGATAATCATTCGAATCGCATATTCTACAAAGCCAATACCAAAGAAGTCTGCTGATACAATATTCACTAAGTTACTTACTACAAATGGTAATGAAGTTGTGTCGGCAATAAAACCACTTGCCATAATGAATGGGAACACCATTTTTTCTTTAAAATTCAAGTTCCGAACCATAGCAAGAACAATTGGTGTAAGAATTAATGCTGCCCCATCATTGGCGAATAAAGCTGCAACAATAGCACCAAGTAAGCTGATGTAGATAAACATTTTTATTCCATGCCCCTTTGCAACTCTTGCCATGTGTAATGCAGCCCATTCAAACAATCCTATTTGATCGAGTATTAAGGAAATAAGAATGATAGCAACAAATGCCAGCGTTGCGTTCCAGACAATTCCTGTTACTTCTATGACATCACTAAACCCAACTACCCCTACTGATAAAGCTAAAACAGCTCCTCCACAAGCTGACCATCCAATGGATAAGCCTTTCGGTTGCCAAATGACTAAAATGAGTGTAACGAAAAAAATTAAAATAGCCCAAAAAAACAAAATAAAACTCCTTTCTGTTTCATCATCGGATTATTCGCAAAGGATTCTTTTTCCTTCAATAATCAATGATTGAATATTCTCTGTTTTCGGCGGAAGAATGCTAATCAGGTGTAGAATGAGAGTATACAATTCATGCTCCTTATTGAGAGAGTAGAAAACCCATTTGCCTCTTCTTTCTTCTAAAATGATTTCCACCTGTCGTAATCTTTTTAAGTGCTGACTAATGGACGGCTGACTCATTTGAAGAAGTTCAACCAATTCACAAACACAGAAAGAATCTTGAGTCAAATAGGAAACGATTTTTAACCTTGTTTCTTCTCCAATTGCTTTTAATATTTTTTCAGCTTCAGCATAAGTTAACAATGAAATCCCCCTTTTTATATAATGAAATGATAATATATATGTGAATAATAAATGATTTAAGACTCATTAAAATGAAAGAAAAAGATGCAAGGAATATTATATAACCAAAAGTTCATATAATCAATTGATTATATGATTTTCGAATAAAAAGGGGAGTCGCTATTTACAGATTCACCTTGAGTTTCTGATCATCAAGGAAACGAATTTATAGAACGAAGCATAATCGTACATGCCTCATGTTAGAGATCTCTAAAAAGATAAAAACTTTCTAACTTAATAAAGTTGAGATCAAGTTAGAAAGTTTTACCAGTTTCCTCGCTTAATAAAAAGTGAGTTCATGTACAAGAAATAGAGAAAATCTATAGACCTTGATTTTCGGATGTAAAACTCTATCTATAGAGATGAAAAGGAGTGATCCGATTAGATTTAAGTCAAAACCACTGATAAACACAGGAACGTATACTAAGGGCAAAAAAGTAGTTCTATTTACCTTAAATGATCTTGAATGAGGAGGGTCAACCTTTTTTAGGGAGTGCAACTATAAAAACGCTTTGGAATAAAGAAGAGGGCTGCCCTTAAAAATCTTTTTATTTAAGGGACAGCCCGTTTATTTTTATTAGTTCACTTTTCGTCTTTTTCCATCCTACCAACTTCGAAACGGAAGTGATCCAGGATCATTATTAACTATAAGTTGGTAGATCGGGACAGCGTACGCAATCACGGAAAGTGCAATCGATACTCCGATCCATACCGACCATTTTTCTAATATTGGGGGTGGATCTCCGGCCTTTTCACGAACAACACCAATTGGATATTCAATTGTTTTTTCTGATTTTGGAGCAAAGAATAGTAATTGAATCCAAATGTAAAGGACTAAGACAATTGCCGTAAAGAGAATCACTCCTCCAACCGCAATAACCTGACTATAGGAAAGCCAAGATAAAGCAAGTTCATGATCTCCATATGTTGAATGTGCGCTACGTCTTGGAGCACCTTTGAGACCCGCAAAGTGCATAATTCCCCCCATTAATGTCATTCCAATCACCCACAAAATTGTTTGGATGATCGCGAGTCGATTTAACCGCTTCGTGAAAACACGCTTCGTTATTACTGGAATGAGCCAGTAAGAGATGGCGAAAAATGTTAATAAAACAACTGAACCGACCGTTAAATGGAAATGTCCTGTAACAAACCACGTATTATGTACCATCTGGTTTAATTGGTAACTCGAGTTAATAATACCGCCTGCTCCACCTGGGATGAAGAGTAGCATTCCTGCAAAGGCAGCCAAAAAACGTGCGTCTTTCCAAGGGAGTTTTGTCAACCAGCCAAATAATCCCTTTCCACCACGTGCTCTACCAGCCAATTCAAAAGTTGCTACAATTGAAAAAGCAGTGATTAATGATGGAACAACAACTGCCATTGTCAATACAACTTGTAAGAATTTCCAAAATGATTCGACTCCTGGCTCATTTAACTGATGATGAAGCCCAACTGGGATGGAAAACAACATCAATAAGATAAAAGTGAGTCGTGGGAGCGAATTACTAAATATTTTTCCGCCAACGATCTGCGGAATATTCACATACCAATAAACATAAGCTGGTAACAGCCAAAAATAGACGAGTGCATGTCCAAAATACCAAAATAACACTCTCGTTAATGTAACATTAATTCGTGGTACCCAGCCAAACGCCCATGGAATAATTAAGAACACGATAGAGATCGCTACGAAAAGGCTAGCGTGAATCCAAAGAATCAATGTTGCTACAACCATATATGCGAATAGTGGTGAAGATTGCCCCTTATTTTTTTTCCGCCAACGAATGTAAGCAGCGAACATTCCTGCAGAGCTGAACCAAGTACCGATGATTAATAAAGCTAATCCAACATAAAACCATGGGGTCGCTTGCATAGGCGTATAAAAAGTATAAAGTACGGTTGCATCATTTGTTAAAATGAAGTAAGTAGCAATAATGGTTCCAGTAGCCATTAAGTAAAAGCCAATCCAGCCTAATTTTCTTACACCTGGAGTTAGTTTTCCTTCTAGCGTTCGCGTAATACCTGAAAAGAAATACCCAAAAATAAAGAAGGTTGTAAAAACTAACACAAGCAGTACTCCATGCGCGGTAAGTAGTTGATAATACGTTAACCAATTTGGCAATGTAATCCATCCACTCCGCTGCATCATTTGCAAGATGCCAGCGGTAGCACCGAGAAAAATTGCAATAATAGAAAATCCAATATACGCTATAATGAGATTTCTATCTTCCCTTTTAAATTCAAAGTCTGTGAGAATATTTCCGTGTTCATCTTTCTCAACTAATGCTTCGCTACTCATTCGTATCACCTTCCTATTATGTATCCTCAACGATTATTTTTCCGTACATTATTTCATGACCAATACCACAATATTCATGACATAAAAACAAAAATTCACCTGGTTTATTAAAAGTTTGAGTATATTGTGAAATATGACCTGGTGATAGCATTAAATTCGTTGTTGTTCCAGGGATATGAAGTCCGTGCACAACATCTTTTGAAGTGACTTCGAAATGCACAGTAGCCCCTTTTGGAATGGTGATCGTACTAGGTTCATATCCAAAAACATAGGATAAAATTGTAGCTTTATATTCATTTGGACCAATTTTTTCAAGACCTGGATTGTCAAACGGTGCTTGTGCTTCAACTTTATCTGGTTCTATTGTGGTCTGCATTCCGTCCGGCGGATTTAGTCCCATTGCTACTCCCATCACACCTGTGATAATTAAAAACAAAACAAGTGACCCAGACCCGATCCAAAGCCATATTTTTTCAAGTTTTGGCATCTCATTGCTCTCCTTTCTTAAAGGGATGTGATGTAGAAATATAAAATTCCGAACCAAGATATTACGATGAATGCTCCAATCACCAGAACAGTAATAAATGTACCTATTAATCTTTCGTCATACACGTCGGCCGCTGTTTTGGTATTTTTCTCATCGGACATACATTGATCCCTTCTTCCTTTTGTTAATAATTTATAATACTAAGTTTGTACTAGGAGTTTTCTTTTATACATCTTTCTTTATCATGACACTTTAACTAATGTGAGGTTTTTTCATTTTTGGCATAAAAAAAGACCTATTATAAGGTCGTATAAGTATTTATAATTTTACTCGTTTCAGTCTTAGTGAATTTAATACAACCGAAACAGAACTAAAAGCCATTGCTGCACCTGCAACCCAAGGGACTAAAATACCGACCATTGCAAACGGGATCATGATCACATTATATAAAAAGGCCCAGACAAAGTTTTGTTTAATGTTCATCATTGTTTTCTTACTCACTTGGATCGCATCCACTAAGCGATTTAAATCACCTTTTATAATCGTTACGTCTCCTGATTCAATCGCAACATCTGAACCGGTCCCGAGAGCAACACCGATATCTGCGACAGCGAGTGCTGGTGCATCGTTCATTCCATCTCCTACCATAACTACCTGATGACCCTTTTCCTGTAATTTTTTAATGATTGCTGCTTTATCACTCGGTGTACATCTGGTATAGACGTGTGCAATCCCAACCTTTCGAGCAACTGCTAAACCTGATTGTTTATGATCTCCTGTTAATAAAATTAATTTGTAACCCATCTTTTTTAACCGAGAAACAGCAATGGTTGAAGTGGTCTTAATCTCATCTACGACAGCAATCAATCCAGCGAACTGTTTGTCAATGGAAACAATCATCATTGTTTTCCCATCTTGTTTTAATTTTTCTTGAAACGCAAGCACCTGTTTCGGCAAACGGATTTCCTTATTTTTTTTATAATAAGTACTGCTTGCAATCATAACATCAAAATTATTCACTACTGCTTTTATTCCAAAGCCGGGAATATTTTCGACGTGTTTTGCTTCGGGGACAGCGTCCACTTTTCGTTTCGTATAATTGACAACTGCCTTAGCAAGCGGATGATCCGAAGTTTGCTCAACTGCTCCGACGATTTCAAGAAAAGATTGCGTCCTCCATTGATGAACAAATATATTTGTTACTTTTGGTACCCCGCTTGTGATCGTTCCTGTTTTATCTAATAAAATATAATTACTTTTTCCGAGTAGCTCTAGAAATTTTCCCTCTTTAAATAAAATTCCGTTTTGAGCTGCTCGCCCACTTCCAACCATAATCGATGTTGGTGTTGCTAAGCCAAGTGCACATGGACAGGCGATAATTAATACGGCAATGACTTTTCCTAATGCCTCGCTAAAATGACCTGGTTGAAAAACAAAATACCAGGCGAAAAACGTGACAATGGCAATCATAATGACAATTGGAACGAATACAGCTGTAATCTTATCAGCAATATGTTGGATTGGTACTTTTGAATTTTGCGCTTCTTCCACGATCGTAATAATATTTGATAATGCTGTCTCTGATGAGTTTTTTGTTACTTCCACTTTTAAAAGTCCATTCTGATTTACTGTTCCTGCATAGACCATTGCACCTTGATCTTTTTCGATTGGTATACTCTCACCAGTAAGTAATGCCTCATCAACCATTGACCTGCCTTCGATGACTTGTCCATCGATTGGAACCTTCTCTCCAGGTTTTATGATAATCACATCGCCAGGTACTAGGTGTTCTGCCTCGATAGAAACTTCTGCTCCATCTCGGTACATCGTGGCCGTTTTCGTCTGGACACGATACAATTTCTCCAATGCCTCCGCAGTCCTTGATTTTGTGTTTTCTTCTAATAGTCTGCCTAACAGAATAAACGTGATGATAAAGGCACTCGTGTCATAAAATAATACAGCTGACTTGGTTGCATAAAAAAAATTAGGTGTTGTAAAGGTAATATAATGACTATAAAGAAATGCAGTACTGGTACTTAAAACTACTAACACATCCATATTTGTGCTACCATTTCGAATGGCTTTCCAGGCCCGTTCATAGAATTGAAAACCAATTATAAATTGAATTGGAAACGTTATGACAAACTGGAAAAAAGGATTGAACAGAATGGGGGGAGTGTAGATAAAAGTTGCCCACTGAAAATGACTTAGCATCGCCCAAGCCAATGGAAAGGTTAATAAAAGCGCACAAATAAAATTCCATTTTAATCTTCTCATTTCATTGTTAGTACGTGCACCTCTTGGGACAGCTTTTCTCGCCTTAAATCCGATCCGATGAATGTGCTCAATAATAGCTGTAATGGTTGTCTTATTCTTATCGAACGTAACACGTCCCGTTTCTGTCGCGAGATTAACGGAGATTTGCTCTACGCCATCCATTCTAGAAACGACTCGCTCGATGCGTGTTGCACAGGCAGCACAATGCATCCCCTCCACGTCTAGGTGAGTTGTTTCTATTGTCATTTCTTTCACCACTTTTTCGCGTATTAGTACATGCTATTACGAATGGAGTATGAATAGAACGAGCTTTGCTACTTTATCCGTAATGTGGAGAGGATTTTAACATTTTTTCTCTAATTTAGATGTGATCATTAAACTTGCTTTATGCAAACCCATCATAAAAACGCCTGCTAACATTTGATCATATTTTGTATTAAATGGAGCTGGTAATACATTCATGGTACTTCCTGCAGGTAGACAGAGGTGTGCCGTCATTTGCCCAAGGAACGGATTACCCATTTCCGCTAACAATGCACTAAGAATAAACATCATACATGCCGGCATAATGTATATGCTACTTTGCAAGAGATACTTTTTTCTCTTCGTTGCTAATAGTCGTTGCGCTGGATTCGGTGAGGCAAGCGGCCACCCCATACGAAAGGCTAAGATAAAAAGAATAGTTAAATATGTTTTTTGTAATCCCGGATATTCGGAAATCATCGTCAGTAGAAATGGTAAATGATAAAGTAAAAATAAAATGGCAAAAATGATAAGGGCAGCTTTTGGAGTAAGCAATCCTTTCCTAACTTTTTTAAAGTAAGGTATTGCAACTATTTTCTCGTAAATATTTGTGGGAATGCCAAGAAGGATGAGTGGTGGAACGATAAAGAATAAAAAACTCATTTGGATCATATGAAAACTAAACGATAGATAACTAATGGTAAGTAGCGGACTTCCTATGACGATGTATAATAACCAAATACCTATGAGAAATAATATTGGTTGTAGCGGCTTTATTTTTCGTTTGATATTCATGAAGTAAATGACCGTTAAACAAATGGTAAAAACGAAAAGGGGAACATTCCATGTTAAATGGTCACCAAGTAGCGCTGTGATCAAGCATTTCAAGCCTCCTAATTTCATTTTGCTAATCACTTATAAATATGTTTTTACGCTTGTCATTTATGCTTTCCACCCCTTGTTCTGGAAGTGATAAGCTTTAACATGATAGTGTTTCCAAACTGAGTCACTTTCTAAGATAACAGCATATGTGGCATCTATTCCTATAGGTCTAAGGGAAGTTCAGATGATAACGACGGGCTAGGATCATTTCATGCCATTGAAAAAAGAAGAAGTGAATCACGTTCAATAGATCGATTATAAGGCAACTGAAATAAAAAGATAAAAAGGGTGAAAATTTTTTATAAATGAATAAACCGCATGAAATCTTATTTAAATGTTAAAAATCTGATTTCATGCAGTTATATTTTTATAGCATTTCACCTTATGTCTCAGCCTCTTCCTATAACCCATTAGATAGTTATCTTTTAATCTTTTTAATTTGTTACAAACTAAATTTTTCTCTATTTATCCCTTGTGTTTCTCTTTAAAAGCAAATACTTACTCTCATAGTTGTAGTTTTTCCACAGTGTTGATAATTACGAGGAATCTACCGATATACTGGTGTACAGAAATTTCGAGATGTTGCTTATGCATGAATTATGCGAAAATTCATCCAATCAAAACGTTTGCAAACGACTTTTCAATGTTGGATTATATTACTGTGATTACTTTTACCAGTTGTGAACAGTGACTATTGAGTAAACAGTGTTGTTAATAATAAATGACATTCTGTTCGATACTATCATTTACATCAAAAGAGGAGGTCATACGATGAAAGCAATCGTTATTGATCAATATGGAGGAAAAGAACAGTTAAAAGAAAGAGAGATGGAACGTCCCTCTATAACAGATGATCAAGTGTTACTTGAGGTTCATGCGACATCGATCAATCCAATTGATTGGAAACTTCGTGAAGGTTACTTGCAAGAAATGCTTCCATTTGAATTTCCGATTATCTTAGGTTGGGATGCAGCAGGCATTGTTGTAGAAGTTGGTAAAAATGTCACAGAGTTCAATATAGGTGATAAAGTATTTGCACGCCCAGCAACTACTCGACAAGGGACATATGCTGAATTTGTTCCAGTTGATAAACACTTACTTGCAAAAATGCCTGAAAAGATGAGTTATGAAGAAGCAGCATCCATTCCACTAGCGGGGTTAACGGCATGGCAATGTCTTGTTGACTTTTCAAAAATCAAAAAAGGTGATAAAGTCTTGATTCATGCTGGTGCTGGTGGCGTAGGGACATTTGCAATCCAAATAGCGAAAAGTTTTGGGGCTTATGTGGCAACGACTTCCAGTAAAGAGAATGAGGCGTTATTAAAATCATTAGGTGCAGACGAAGTGATTCATTATAAAACGGAAGCTTTTGAAACCATCCTTAAAGACTATGATATCGTCTTAGACTCAATAGGTGGAGACGTACAAGCAAAAAGCTACCAAGTACTAAGAGAAAATGGAAGACTCGTTTCCATCGCACAACCACCATCAGAGGAAGATATGAAAAAATATAAGGTCCAGGCTGGATTCCTATGGCTAGAACCGAGTGGCGAACAATTAAAAGAGTTAGGGAATCTGTATGAAAAGGGAGAGTTAAAGCCAATCATTGGAAAGGTATTCGATTTTAGTAAAAACTCTCTTCAAGAAGCACATGCTTTAAGTGAAACACACCATGCTCGAGGAAAAATTGTTATTCGCATAAAATAAACGATGCACAGAAAATTTTGCTTCAATTCCGTTCCTTTATTTAATATAGAATATAAAAGGTCACAAGTTCGCTTGTGGCCTATTTTTATCTTCACTTTGATGTTAGCTTCATACGCTTAGTGATCAATATAACAGAAGTATTATTTTATGAAAAAATATTTTGTATAATGGTCGAGGGGTTGCTTTTGTAGAGATTGGAAATGCTTAAATCCTTTATAGTTATTTTTATAATTACCTCCATAATTATCAAATGAAACATTCAATACGTTTTAATTAAAATAGAGGGATTATTCATAATATTAAGATGGTTATAGAGGCAAATAAATCACAATACATTTTGTTTCAAGTTCGCCTTCTGGCGGCTTTTTTCTTTTATATTTTATTAGATAGTAGGCTTTTTTAAGAGTTTTATTTTCAACGTCAACCATAATTATTTGTCACCATTATATATATAATTTATGAAAAATGATAAATATAGGGTTGAAATAAATAGTTATAAAAGATTTTTTACCATAATAACATACGAAAAACTTCAAGGGTGGTAGCATCATTGTCTCAGGAAAAAGAGGGGGGGGTACACTAGTGATGTTTGCTTTCGGCATGTTTATGATAGTGCTTCATGTCGTTTAACAATGAAAAATAATCCACCTTGAGTTGCCACCCTGGTGGATTATTTGACAGCTAAGTCATCCTTCTTGAAGGATTACTAGCTTGCTTTTCTTATATTCATAATACTTTTCTTGACTGAAACATTCAAATACGCTTAAGTTAAGTTTTTTTTTGCGCATGATTTTTATATAATGACGTAAGCGAATAATTAAAGAAGTCGGGAAACGACGAGAAAGCTAGAATGATATAACAACTTCCTGTAAAAGTAAATTTGATCCTAAAAACATCTATCCTATTCTTTCATTTGCCCCTTTGCGACCATTTCTTAGGTATTAAAAGAGGAAACAAATAGTAAAGGCTGATTCCTAAGATGAAAGATAAAAGCAAACCAGTGCTCGTTGCTTCGGAGAAAAATGTTTCATCTCTCACTTCAACAACATACAAAGGGAAATTTAATATGGTAGGTCGTGAATCGACTTGTGAATAACCTAAGAGAAACAATATAATAGGTGCACACATCACTGCAATTATATATATAATAAGAAAGCTAACTCCTCCAAAGAATGCCTTGAAAAACTTTGCCACTTTTATCTCTCCATTTCTTTCATGCTATTTAATACATTTTTGCCATCAGGAAATACAGGGTGCAAAAACAACAAGTTCAAAATTGCTAACAGTAACATAATAGAAGTAAATTGGGATTGGAACATACTAGTTAATAATACAGCTACAACTAAAGGAAAAGCGGATCCTGATATAGCGACAATGAAGTTTTTATATGGCTTATTAAATTTCATATGACTAACATAAATATACTTAAAGTTCATTCGGATATGAAAGTCAAAAAGCTTTCTTCCTTCTGTACCGTTAAAAATCATAATACAGATTATATGTCCTAACTCATGCAATATAATTGTAAGAATGATCGCTAATATAAATGTCATCATTTGAAAAAAGGCTTCCTTACATAAATAGTATTAATATAAAGATATAATAAAATCGCTATAAAAATGTTAAACAAATGAATATATACAATGGATTGAAAGACATGTAACATGACAAAATCGTAAATATTCACAAAGACAATAGCTACAATAATAACGATTGCTTTATTCGAATCGTTGATATTAATAGAGAAGCCTATTGCCATTGAAAGCATTGTGATAAAAACAATGGAACATAACATACCAATTGTTATTAAGTTAGCCTGGGACTGTCCCATTAATATATTACTTATTCCTACATATGCAACATGGGCTACTAAATTAAGCAATAAAACTAATACGATTCTCGGGATAAAATAAACTGATTGTTCGAGATTTAGTAAATAATTTGTATTTCGATATTGTCGGTAGGATATACCAATTGTCAAAGAGAAAAAAATGAAAATTTCCTTTAAACCAAAGTTTATTAAATATGAATGAAAAGCAACGAAATTCATATAAGAGACCGTATAGTACAAAATAAAACTAACCAGTATAAGAAAGATAAATATAAGGGATTGTTCTTTAAAAATTTTATTTCGATAGTAATTCAGCCATTCTAACTTCATGTTTAAGTAATAGCTATTTTTATGTTGCAAATGAACGCTTTGCTTTCCACTTTGTGAACCCTCACTGTTCAGTTGAATAAATATATTATTTAAATAAGTTGTTGATGTTCGGATCAGCACCCATCTTATCAGTAGAAAAAGGACTATTAATATAAGGGAAAAAGAAAAAAGCTATAGCCGACATACCTTTCCAACAGATTGATCAACATATATAGTGTGCATCCTAAAATAGCACAATGTAAGAATGTCGTTAAATAGAACTGATCTTTTGATTTAGAAAATAGATACTTGATAAATATATTTGCTATTATCCAAACGACACATGTTAAACAAAAAACAAAAGTAAGCACAAAAAACAGCACAACAATATCTAGGATAGAGTTGACCTTTCCTTGATACCAAAAAATAAATAAGAAAGGTGCGAACATAAGCGTAATCATTAACATGTAAACAATATAAAGGAGTGTATAACCGCTTATTACTATTTGATGAGGTCTTACACGAGAGTTTAGGAAAAAAAACATTTGTGAATGATCTTTAAATTTATTCCTTGAGAAAATAACAAAAAAACTTGCTAAAGCAGCAGTAACGAAAGTAATGTTTTTATAGGCTTGAGTTGTGTCTAAGGGCATTGTTGTAAAGTTTTTTATCATAATAATAAAATAGATGAAATATACTAGGGCTATTGCTAGAATGAGAGCGATCATAGGAGATGGGTATTTGATGAAGATGTTACTCGCTCTACCTATCAATTTTGGGAGTTCAACCCTTCTAATCATTTGCCACGTTAAGTTCATTTAATATCTCCTCAACATGTGTATAGTAGTCTTCATTCACTTTTGTATATATTTCTTCTAATGAATGATCGCTAAATACTTCCTTCACTTGTTGTTTAGATGCATTTAATTTTATTTTCCCATCTCTGAGAATAATAATGTAATCATACAGTTCCTCGCCGAAACTTAAATTGTGCGTAGAGAGCAATATCCCAATGTCCATGCTTTTGATTACTTTCAAAACCTTTTTTAGCACAATAATCATATCTGGGTCTAACCCATTTGTCGGCTCATCAAAAACAATATAATTCGGCTTTTTAAATATTTGCGATACAATTTGGGTCTTTTTCTGATTGCCATGGGAAAGCGTAGATATTGGATGATCTAGATATCTATTTAACTCAAATAGATCTATTAATCGTTTTAAAAAATGATCATCCATTTTATGGACTGTATTTTTCATAAGTGAAAAATATTCATTAGGTGTTAAATAATCAAAAAGAGATAGCTCATCAGATATATAGCTCGTCTCGCGTTTAAAAAAGTCAAGATCCTCTGTTTTCTTTAGAGACAGGACTTGGTTATCAATTTTTAAACTTCCTTTATATTCGACTAATCCAAAGAGAGACTTGATGATCGTTGTTTTTCCAGCACCATTATGACCGAGTAATAGCGTTATTTCGCCTTTATTTATATTCAAATCAATATGATCTAAATGAAATGAATCTCCATAATTCATACTTTCGATATGTAAAGATATCATTTAATGTTCTCATCCTTTTAATGACAGTAAGTAAATAAAACTTAAGAGTGTAGCATGTTGATGACACTCTTAAGTTTTATTAACAACATTAAGCACACTTAATTTTTACGTAAGCTCCTAATAATTTAAACTCACCAGCAAAAGTTCTGCCGCCGCCAAATTTATTACAGGCCCATATTAAACCAGCTAAAACTAGCCCTCCAACGATGAGCGCAATTAATACGACAATCCAAACAGCTGCATTATGTTGAGAATCTTTGTGCTTTACAAGTGATTGATTGAAAAGTCCTACCACGTTACCAATAGCTGTTAAAGCATACATGTAAAGCAATGAAGTAATAGAAATATATTGATGGCGAAAAACTGCTACGTTCATATTATCCCTCCTTTCACAATTGAGTAAAGGGGTCTAGTAAGAGATAAAATAATCTCTATTACCAATCCTTTCCAAAAATATTTTACCAGTTTTTTAGTTATTATTCAACTATTTTCCATGTATAGAATTGAATTACTTTTCGACAAAGTGATATTTATTTCGACTTCATTCTTGTTTCCTTTCATAGTTTGCTAGCAGTATAACGATAAGAAAAAGCACTGTTAGTATTACAGAATAAAGGGGAAAACTACTTTATTATCAAAGACACCAAAAATAGCAACAATAAACCTAGCTGTAAGTAAAAACTTTTCCCATCAGCCAATTTTCCCATAATTTCCCCTCTTCTGTTAATTTAGTATACCAAAAAATGATAGGAGAAGATAAATTAAATGTAAATATTTCCTGATAAAAATCAATCATGCTGGGAATTATATGAGAGAGGAGGGATTGAAGATGAAGTTAAAAGATAAAGTAGCCATTGTTACTGGTGCTGGACAAGGAATTGGTCAATCGATTGCACTTGCTTTTGCAAAGGAAGGTGCAAACCTTCACTTAATTATTTTGGAGTAGACCAAAAGGAAATGGATGAATTTATATCAACACTAGAAAGTCACGGGATTAAAGCAATTGCAACAGAAGGAGACCTCGTAAAGGAAGAGACAGCTAAATCATTAATAAATACTACGAAAGAAACGTTTGGTCGTGTTGATATTCTTGCAAATGTTGCCGGAATCAGTGGTCAAAGCCCTGTACAGGATTTAGATGAAAAAACATGGGACAACATGATAGATGTCAACTTAAAAAGTGTCTTTTTAACTACAAAGTATGCTGTGCCACATATGATTGCTCAAAAGTCAGGAAGAATTATCAATTTTTCATCTAATTTAGGTCAAAAAGGCGGTGTAGAAGTAAGCCATTACTCTGCATCGAAAGCAGGAGTAATCGGTTTTACAAAGTCAATCGCATTAGAACTGGGGAAATATGGGGTTACTGCTAATTGTGTAGCACCAGGTCCAACAGAAACGGCTATGATTGAAGACTTTAATGAAAGCTGGCGAAAAGAGAAATTAGCGGAACTTCCATTGCAACGTTTTGGTAAGGTAGATGAGGTCGTTCCAGCTGTCATCCTCTTAGCTTCGGATCCAGATGGAAATGTATTTACAGGCCAAACCTTAAGTCCAAATGCCGGAGATGTAATGTTGTAAACAAAAAACTTCGACTGTTCCAGTGTCAAAGATGGTCATAGTTCACTTAGCCTCGATTATTGAATATGAAAGTTCTCAAATTCCTTTACCGAAGCTTTACATAAGATGGTATCCCCCCCCGAAAAGACCAGGGGCTGCAATAGCATCTCGACATTTTGATTTCAAAGGCTTAGGAGCGGTCGATGTCATAAAAAAACGACAGGGTCGATCATGTCAAAAACGAAAGGCATACTCAATCCTATTGTTTAAAATAGTGAACCTAGAGCATCTAGTTTCCCATAAGATGCTCTAGGTTTTTTTATTAAGGGTCTTTGAATCCAACTAATCCTATAAGAATAGGAACAAGTATCACATACAAAATAACGAGTAAAGGTGTAAAAATTCCTACATATTTTTTAACTCCTAATTCTTTGTTTTTTATCGCAAGAATACTGCTAATGATGCCAAAAAGAAAAGAGACACCAGAAATAAGTAAAGAGCTTCCAATCAGATAGCGTATAGGTCCTTCTGGATAATCAGGAGCAATCACATAGCTTATGATTAGTGCAATGAGACCGATCAATCCTAACCAAAAAGACCAGAAACTGTATGAATATTTCTTTAAAATAAAATCACCCTCTAACCTATTTTATTTCTAAACTTCCATCTCATGATGATATATATTCTAATAAAAGGGAATTTTTCCTTGTTCAATCATTTATCAAAGCTTAAAAATCTACCTTGTTATTATCTTTATCACTAATTCCTGTTCATTTCATCAAACAATATTCCAAAATGGCTGAAGCAACAATTACAAAGCATATTGTGTATTGTTCAAGGATAAAAAAACGGATGAAGAAGATTCATAGTATCATTCATGATTCAGGGGACCAAAATAAGCTAGTTTGTAGAAAAGGTAGCCTTATTGTTTCATAGTAAATTTTTAGATCATGGTGATTGTTAGTGAAATGGATGTTTATTCTGAAATGTGTCAACGGTACTGGAAATAAAGCGATAGGAAAAGCGAAACGGACTGACCAATTTAAAAAATACTTGTCAAGAATGAAACGCCAAACATTAGCTATCTTTTCGCTAATATTCCGATGATTAAGACAAGTAAAAGTGCTGGGACCGCATAGGTTTGTGCAATGATGAGTTTCCAACTGAAAACGTTATACGCTTCATCTGAGGATGGAAGCAACACACCTATAGCGCAGAAAATAAGGTAGATGACGAATGCATAAAGCAAAGTTTTCTTCATTTTTATCCCCCTTCCTTTTACTGTTATTATATAAAAAAGATGTACATGTTAGAAATAGGATAGTGTGTTGGAATTTAATCCCTTTATAGCAATATGCAATATATATGAAAACTTTGTCCATCGTAAAATAGTAGATCTGAATATTGAGTATGGTTTATATAAAAAAATAACGTTTTTTATAAATTAAATGCAATTATAGAGATACTAAAGGACATAAGACTTTTTGGAACGTTATTCAATGATGTCAAAGAGAAAAAATTAGCAGAGCAAGTTCATGTAACTACAATAGAACATTTATTTAAGAACACTTGGTATAACCATATTGTGGATTTTATGAGATTTTTGTTTTAAAGAAATTCACAAAAAATTCAGGCCATCAAACGATAGTTGGTAGTAAATCTAAGCGTATAAAGGTAGAGAGCCACAAACATTGATAAAAAAGCACAGTCAAAAAAACTTATCACATTCAATAATTTTAGTAATATTTACAATAAATTAAATAACTTTTATAATAGAGGGAAATTTATAAAAAATCCATTTTCGGAGGTGACGACTCATTTGAGTTATCCAATCAATTTGTTCTGGTTACTGCCTGTATTAATAATATCCACATACTTCCTCCATGAAAAATTTCCGAATAAGCCATCAATACCTTTCGTTCCAACCATTTTAACATCTGTTATAGCAATATCTTTGCTATTATTATCCTTTATTTATAAAGGATGGAGTGGGGTGGCTTTATTTACATTGGCTTTCATTTTTGGTGCAATGGCATTGGGAAACTTAATCTTTGTTTCTTTATTAAAGCGAATAAAAAGTCAAAATAGTTGATAGTATGGTATTTTTTGAAGTTAGGGTGTTATCTGGTATGTCAACACTAAACTGAAGGGTTCGTTTCCTCGTATTCTATTCGACTGGGCTTTGGTAGTTTAAAGATCCATGAATACGAATATTGTTAACCATTCACATAATCAAATAATTTAATGTCAAGTTAAGTTTTTGTTGGCATGTACGAATTCTGTTTTAATTGCTCTTATAAGTCGCTTCAGCAAAGGCGTGTCATCAATCATGAGGGATCCTTTATTATACTTAGTGAACGCTTAAAATTAAAAGTTTCTAAAGCCTCATCAATAAGCCTATTATCGAACTCTTTTTCCATGATTTGACCGAAATACCATTTCTAACTCATGAACATATGTTAAAACGTTCACATTTACTTTCAGTGGCTTATGGGAATCAAAATCCCAATTTAACACCTTACCAACTTCCGATTTATTTACTGATGGCTATCGTATATTTGGATACTAGACCTTGTTCCCTCATAATGCGACTAATGCTTCCCCTAAAAGATTGTCCTTTTCTTTGATCATTTCTTGACGCAGCTTCTCGTTCTCATACTAATAACACCACTTGTTTTTTAATTCAGTTGAAAAGTCCGACGTTTTCGTCTTGTCATTCATAATCACTCCTCGATTACAGTATTTTCTTAAGTGTAACGGGCCTTAACAAAACTATCCACCTAAATGTAACCTATCCAGTTGATCTGCAGTAAGGGTTTTCCTGCTCTTTTTTCAACCTGAATGAGGGCTTGTAAGTAATAGAAAGTGAGTACTAAGTCATTGATTTGTATCGCTGTTTTGCTTAACTAAAAAAATGTTTGATCATCAGGTAGATCAAACACTCATTGGGATTACCGAAATCCAATCGGTTCGTCATGAAACGCAGGGTTTCCTTGCACGTCTCCTTCAATGATGTGGAAAAACCCCATTTTTAATATATTCACTAGTAAAATAGGGGAAACCCCCTATAGTATCATTAGTCGTTAATCACTATCATAAAGTATAAGTAAAGCTTTTCATTAAAAGGAATGATCTAGGAGCAGACCATCCTAAACTTGTCATTATGACTAGGGGGAAGATAAAAGTGAATAAGCATTATCAAATTGTCATTATCGGCGGTGGTTCTGCTGGAATCAGTACTGCTGCAAGATTATTAAATGAAATGAAGTCGCTTTCAGGAGAAGTAGCGATTATTGATCCTGCAGATAAACATTATTATCAACCACTTTGGACATTAGTTGGCGGTGGAGTAGCTAAGAAAGATGATACTGAACGTGATATGGCAGAACTAATTCCTGATGGAGCTATTTGGATACAACAAGCTGCGGCATCATTTTCTCCTGAAATAAATGAAGTAAAGTTACTTAACGGAGAAACAGTTTCCTATGAATATTTAATCGTGGCAGCGGGAATTGACCTTCATTGGGATGGAGTGGAAGGGCTAAAAGATGCGATCGGAAAAGAGGGCGTATGCAGCAATTATGCTTATCAATATACAGATTACACATGGGAAGTGATTCGGCACATTTAAAGGTGGGAATGCAGTATTTACTCACCCGGACACACCGATCAAATGTGGGGGAGCCCCGCAAAAAATTATGTATTTAGCCGAAGATCACTTTACTCGTACGGGAATAAGAGATAAGACAAAAGTGATTTTTGGCTCAGCGAATCCAGCAATTTTTGATGTACCAAAATATCGGGAAACATTGAATAAAGTCATCGCTCGTAAGAAAATTGATACTCGTTTCCATCACAATCTCATTGCGATTCGGGCAGATAAAAAAGAAGCGGTATTTGAAAATATAGAAACAAATGAACAAACCGTGATCAGTTATGATATGATCCATGTCACTCCGCCGATGCGTGCACCATCTTTTATTAGTGCAAGTCCTTTAGCTAGTAAAGAAGGTTGGGTAAACGTCCATCCATATACATTACAACATCAAGCTTATGAAAATATTTTTGCATTAGGTGATTGCGCAGACTTACCCACTTCAAAAACAGGAGCTGCTATTCGTAAACAAGCACCAGTAGTTGCCAAAAATATACTCGCTTTAATAAAAGAAGAACCAATGCAAGCTACTTATGATGGTTATAGTTCATGTCCATTAGTTACAGGATATAACAGCTTAGTGCTAGCTGAATTTAAATATGGAAAAATTCCAAGTGAATCCTTTCCAATTAATCAGGCAAAAGAGAGACGTAGCATGTATATCATGAAAAAAGAGTTGCTACCAATCATGTACTGGGACGGAATGTTAAAAGGAATTATGTGACAGTGATAAAGGAGTGAAAAGTGGTGGCAAACTCAAAAGCAAAGCAAGATTGGGTTGATGAGTTAAATAAGCCAGAAGTACAAGCTTCACTGCAAAAATTAATCGAAAAACTACCAGAAATAACAACGAAAATAGAACAGGCTGAACATTTACTCGCTTTTGGGCAATCTGTTTTAGATGATGAGCGTACGTTGGCGAAAGTAAAAACGAAGCTAGAATACAGCAATATAGATATCAATACACTAGAAGCGGGCTTTCGTCTCTTAGAAAAATTACCATTAATAGTAGCGTTAACCGAAAAGCTAGAAACCATTGTCCGATTTGTTGACAATGTGCTAGCAGATGAGAAATCGATCGCTTACTTACAAAACAGTGTTGAAGATCATGTAGAACAGCTTCGAGAAAAAGTGGAACAAGGGAAAGCACTTTGGGAAGAAGTTCAAATGAAAGCGAAAGCGAATACGCAACATATTTCAATTTTCACTGTATTAAAGTGGATGAAGGATCCGTCAGTGCAAAAAGCCTTGTCTTATGTACAAGCATTGATTGAAACTGTTCCTAAGAAGTCATAATTTAATCTTCAGTTGCTTCAGTTTTTGGTACTGATGGTGATGGACTACTTAGAGCTGCGTATGATTGCAAAGGTGTAATAAAAAATAGAATTGAGACACTAAGCATTAATCATTTATTATCTTCCTCCTTTTTTCTAAATAAATCTAATGGTACCATATTTTAGGAAGGGATTGTGTTATTTATTTTAGATTTTTTACATTTTATAAAAATTTAAGGAGATTGATGGCCAAAATGAAAACTTTCTTAAATTTATTACTGGGCTTGATAGGAATTATTATTGGAGCTGCTTTACTTGCTATTGAAAACGATGGCGCAACATTACAAACTAGGTTCATTTTTAATTATGCGGATTATTAATATTTATTGGAACAATCTTTTTTGTTCAAAAGGTATTGGAAATCAATTAAATAGAAATAAAGCATATAAGGAGTCTTATTCTATTAACTATTGTTTAGTAGTAATTCGCCCTAGAATAACACTGTTTCTAAACTAATAAAAGAAAGTGACCTTATCACATGTTATTGCGTTATTTTTATGATGAAAAGTTGTGCACATGCTTCATATTTAGTAGGTTGTCAAAAGACTGGAGAATCATTAGTTATTGACGCTTCGCTGGAAATATTGAAAAGTATATTGAAGTTAGCGGAAAAAGAAGGCTTAAAAATAATCAGCTGCAGCAGAGACTCATATTCATGCCGATTTTGTTGCAGGTTCGCGGGAAATTGCTGATCCGTTTTGGGGCAAAAATGTATGTGTCTGATGAAGGGGATGGGGAACTGGAAATATGAAAATTTGCAACATATTTTTGATCATCAGTTATTGAAAGATGGCGACAGAGTTTAAGATAGGTGGAATTTAACATTAGAAGTTTTGCATACACCAGGGCACACACCTGAAAGTATTTCGTTTCTTTAACGGATCATGGTGGTGCTGATCGACCAATGGGTATTTTCACAGGTGGCTTCATCAGTGATGCTTGGTTGGTCCAGATTTGTTGGAAAAAGCAGCCGGATATCCGTGGGACTGCAGATTTGGGAGCAAAACAGATGTTTGCCTCTCTTCAACGCTTCAAACAATTACCGAACTACTTGCAAGTATGGCCAGCTCATGGAGCAGGAAGTGCCTGTGGAAAAGCATTAGGAGCTGTCCCGTCTTCTACAGTTGGTTACAAAAAATGTTCAATTGGGCGTTGCAATTTACAAAAGAAGAGCCTTTTATTAACGCTTTACTAGATGGTCAACCTGAACCACCAAAATATTTTGCAATCATGAAACATGTAAATAAAGTTGGGCCAGCTTTATTTAAAGATTTACAGTTACCAGTTAAAGCAACTGATGTTTCCGAGCTTCAAGTATGGTTGAGAAATGATATGGTCATTGATACACGTACTCGGAATGAATTTGCTGATAAGCATATTCCAGGAACAATCAACATCCCATTTAATCAGTCATTTGCTAACTGGTGTGGTTG
>CAVVKR010000062.1:0-12028 GCA_963748745.1 uncultured Bacillaceae bacterium
ACCACATATGCCATATCTACCTTATAACCTATAAAATTGCTGTTAAGAGTTGGCATTTGTTGAGTTTATTTATTTTTATAATGAATGTACACTTATTTAGGAGTGATATTTCTTGGGAAGTATGAAGTGATATATGACTTTTGTAAAACCGTATAAATTCCAAATTATCGCCACCTTAATTATAGGGGTTATTAAAAGTTGCCATTCCTCTTTTAATCCCAGTATTAATTAAATATGTGATTGATGACGCAGTTGTGCCCAGAAATGACTGCAAACGAAAAAACAACGACACTTTTTACTGTTATGGCGATTATGATCATCATCCTTTGTAGTATTAATACGGCACCAATCGAGTATTACCGTCAATATTTTGCGCAATGGACGGCAAGTAATATTTTATATGAATATCGGATTATCTTTTATTATTTACAAAATTTAGCTTTAAATATTATGCTAACACGAGAGCAGGCGAAGTAATATCCCGAATGGATAAATGATGTAGAGCAAACGAAAAATTTTATTATCACCGGTCTCATGAATCTTTGGCTTGATGCGGCAACCATTATCATTGCCATTTCGATTATGTTGACATTGGATGTGAAACTTAACACTCGTCTCTTTAGTAGTATTTCCATTCTATATTTCTCGTAAATACTTTTTCGGTAACTTACGGAAGTTGACACGGAAGCGCTCACAAGCTCTCGCTGATGTGCAAAGCTATCTTCATGAACGGGTAGCTGGAATGTCTGTAATTAAAAGCTTTGCGATTGAAGAGCATGAACAACAACAATTCGATAAGATAAATGGGAATTTTTTGAATAAAGCATTAGAACATACGCGTTGGACTGCAAAAGCATTTGCTGTAGTAAATACGCTAACAGATATTGCACCATTAATTGTGATTACATATGCAGGTTATCATGTGATACATGGAAACTTGTCATTAGGTACAATGGTTGCTTTTATCGCTTATATTGATCGCTTATATAACCCGCTGCGAAGATTGGTCAACTCCTCTATTACTTTAACGCAATCAATTGCTTCAATGGATCGAGTGTTTGAGTTAATGGATGAAAAATATGATGTGGATAATTTGCCTAATGCCAAGGAATGTACAGATGTGAAGGGGCGTATTACATTTGATTCTGTCCAATTTGCTTACAATGAGAAAGATGGAGCAGTGTTAAAAGACATCGATTTAGATATACAACCTGGTGAAACAGTTGCCTTAGTCGGTATGAGTGGTGGAGGGAAGTCATCACTTATTAGCTTAATTTCGCGCTTTATGATGTCACGAGTGGAAAAGTATTGCTTGATGAAAGAGATGTACGTTCTTTTAAAGTGCAATCTTTACGCGACAAAATCGGAATGGTGTTACAAGATAATATTTTATTTAGTGAATCTGTTCAAAGAAAACATTTTATTTGGTAACCCAGAAGCGACAGATGAAGAAGTCATTCAAGCGGCAAAAGCAGCTAATGCACATGATTTTATTGTTGAGCTAGCGGATGGTTATGATACGAAAGTAGGTGAACGGGGCGTAAAATTATCTGGAGGACAGAAGCAAAGGATTGCGATTGCCCGTGTCTTTTTAAAAAATCCACCAATTTTAATATTAGATGAAGCCACATCAGCTTTGGATTTAGAAAGTGAGCAGTTGATCCAAGTAGCTTTAGATGAACTGGCAAGAGATAGAACGACACTTATCGTTGCCCACCGCTTATCAACCATTACCCATGCCGATAGAATAGTATTAATTGAGCATGGTAGAATCGTAGAGATAGGAAAACATGAAGAATTAATGGAGAAAAAAGGTCATTATTATGATCTGTTTCAAGTACAACAACTTAGTCATTAAAAAACAGCCGATTCTGTAGAAGGATCGGCTGTTAATTTTCATCAGCGTCTTCAATCATCACTTTGTTTGTATTTTGATGGTAAGATTTAAAACTGTCAATAAGAATTTCTAAATGCTCAAGTTGCTCCTCATAATCAAATATAGCTGAAAGAATGTGCATGAGGTGGTAAACTTGGAAATCATCGTGTGAATGATAATCTTTGATTTCTCTCAAAAACAAATTCATCAATTCATTGCGTTGCATGTGAAGATTTCGATTTGTATCTATAGCTGATTCAATCGGTACCTTACCGATAAACTTTTGTAATTGCTGTTCATGAGTAGCCATTAAGAAGTCAAGCCGTTCATTTATTTGATACTGTAATTTTTCTGGCAGTTGCAAGATGAGATTTTCTGTTCGGTGCAAAACCTTTAACACTTCAAATGCTTTTTGCGACGTGTTAATCATCTGTCTATAAATGACTAATCTTCTTGCTTTTGCAATGTTGTTTTTACGAAAATATTGACGTTCTTCTTTGTATAGAGAGTAAAATGTATTCACTTTCTCTAATCGTTCTTTAATAGTGCCAATATCCTTTTTTAAAAGAGGATATTCAGAGGCGTGGTACATGCTTAATCTAATCCATTTCAGAATTTCTTCATTTACAGTCGATATTTGGTAATACAGTTTCGTTTCATATTTAGGTGGTATAAAAATGAAATTGACGATAAAGGCAGATAGAATACCGAGCATAATTGCTGCAAATCGTATTAAGGCAAACTGTATAAACTGATCCTCTGGTGTTTCCATAATAACGATCAATGTTACTAGTGTTAAACTGACCGTATTTTCAAGCTTTAGCTTTAAGAGAATAGCAATTGTAACGACTGCTCCAAGACCGATGAAAAAAAGGTCGTTGCCAAATAATAAGACGAAGCTAATCGCGATAATTGCTCCAATCACATTAGCTTGTGCTTGTTCCACAATGGTTAAATAGGAGCGGTATATGGACGGTTTGATTGCAAAAATTGCTGCAATACCTGTAAATACCGGTGTAGGAATATGGAATAAGTCAGCCAAAAATAACGCTAAAATGATGGCAATACCCGTTTTAAATATTCGAGCACCAAGCTTCATCGTATTGTAATTTCCTTTCATGTGCTTATTAATTTTCCATTATATTTAGCTAGAATTTTCTTTTCCTGAAATTTGTCATACATTTTTTCCGTTATTACTCATCCATCATCTGGACGTGTGTGTCAGTTGATTGCATTTCCCATTCTATTAACATTCCCTCGAAAGTATGCTGGCTAAACAATATTTTACTATATATTGTTTGTTTCTGAATAGCAAGTCGAAAATGAGTATGAAAAAGAACAACTTGATCATCCACTCCTCCTTATTTGGAAAGAAGATGAGTTGTAGGCAGTTGGCATGATTTCATTTGGTTTTTAGTGTAAAGGTGGTTGAACGTCGAGCAGTTTATGTTATCTAAAGATCAATAGGAAGATATATGTATGATTATTATATAAGATGAGAGTCATTTATGCGATCAGGGAAAGATGAAGAATCTTTCCCTGAACGCAAATGACTATGAGGTGACATACTTGTCCATACGAGAAGAACAAGTTGGTGGTGGTCGAAATTACAGTTGTGAAAAAGCGTGTTCAACGGCTCGAAGCGTTGTAGCGAGATCTTCTTCCGTATGTTCCGTAGTAATAAACCAAGCTTCATATTTGGATGGAGCAAGATTTATCCCTTGGTTTAGCATCAGTTTAAAAAACTTTGCAAATATGTTGGCTATCAGTTGCTTCCGCTTGTTCATAGTTTTCCACTTTTTCTTCTGTAAAATATACGGATAGAGCTCCTTTTAATCTATTCACAGTAATTGGTATATTGTACTTGTTAGCAGCTTCTTCAATTCCACTTTGTAGCATCTGCCCGAGTTTGTCTAACTTATCGTACACACTGCTATCGTTTAGCACTTCAAGACATGCAATACCAGCTAAAATAGAAGCTGGATTTCCAGCCATTGTCCCTGCTTGATATGCGGGTCCAAGTGGTGCAACTTTTTCCATAATATCGATCCGTCCACCGTATGCTCCGATTGGCAGTCCACCACCAATAATTTTCCCCATGGCAGTTAAATCAGGTGTAACTCCGAGCAAGTTTTGTGCTCCACCATACATAAATCGAAAAGCAGTAATGACTTCATCATAAATAACGAGTGCACCTGCTTTATGTGCCCATTTATTTACCGCTTCTAAAAAGCCAGGTTTCGGTTCAACGATCCCAAAATTTCCGACGATCGGTTCGACGAGAACTGCTGCTACTTCATCGCCCCATTTTTCCAGTGCCGCTTTAAATGTTTCAGCATCATTAAATGGAACAGTGATTACTTCTTCAGCAATACTCTTTGGTACGCCAGCAGAATCAGGCATCCCTAATTGAGAAGGTCCTGAGCCCGCTGCCACGAGGACTAAATCAGAGTGACCATGATAACAACCAGCAAACTTGATAATTTTATCTCTTCCGGTATATGCTCGGGCGACGCGAATAGTTGTCATAACAGCTTCTGTGCCCGAGTTTACAAACCTTACTTTATCTAATGAAGGAATTGCTTCTTTTAGCATTTTGGCAAATTGTACTTCATAAGGTGTTGGTGTTCCGAATAAGACCCCATTTTCCGCTGCTTGTTGAATGGCTTTTGTAATATGTGGATGTGCATGTCCTGTAATGATTGGACCATATGCGCCAAGATAGTCAATATATTTATTTCCATCCACATCCCAAAAATATGCGCCTTTTCCTTTTTCCATTGCTACAGGCGAACCACCACCAACGGCCTGATAGGAACGTGAGGGACTATTCACACCGCCAACGATATGTTTTAATGCTTCTTTATGTAAGTTTTCGGATCTTGAAAAATTCATTAAACATTTATCCTCCTCTATACGATAAACAAAAAAATTTCCGCTCCTCTATTTTAATACTGATAGCAAGGGAGTGCAATCTAGCATCGTCTTTCATTCATATTTATTAAAAAGAGGACATACATTAAAAACGAGTTTTAAAGGAGAGAAGAGATGCTATATGGATTCATTATATTAATTGTTGTGGGCATTTTCATGGCATTGAAAAACTTATTTACGCCGATGAGGTGGGGTAATAAGGAAATATCGTTTGATAATTTTATTTTTTTAGGTTGTACATATGCAGTGATAATGATTAGCTTCGGCTTATTGTTTTTATTGTTAGAATTGCATGGTATGCACGTTATTTTAGATAGTGGGGCATACTTACCTGATCATTTTTTGAAAAAATTAACAACATCAATGTATTTGAGTGCCATTACACTTTTTTCGGTAGGATATGGGGATGTTGTCCCATTAGGTTGGGGACGAATCTTTGTCATGATTGAAGCCATGATTGGTTATACGATTCCAGCTGCTTTCGTTGTTCGGACGGTCATTGATTATGAACGAAAGGACATTTAAAGAAAAAAGTAAACATCATCATTTGTTTTTGCTGTTATTTTTCGATACATTTGAGTTAACAAATTATTTAGGAGGAATGAAAGTGTCGGCAAAAATAAATGAAATAGCACCAGACTTTGAATTAGTTGCTAGTGATGGCTCAAAAGTAAAGCTTTCGGATTTCAAAGGAAAGAAGCATGTTGTTCTCTATTTTTATCCGAAAGATATGACTCCTGGTTGTACAACACAAGCTTGTGATTTCCGCGACCATTATGATGATTTTTCGGCGCTTGATGCAGTTATTTTAGGGGTTAGTCCAGATCCGCTTGAAAGGCATGAGAAATTTACGGAAAAACATGGGCTTCCTTTTTTATTGCTTGTTGATGAAGATCATGAAGTTGCGGAAAAGTATGGTGTTTGGAAGTTGAAGAAGAATTTTGGACGAGAATATATGGGGATTGAACGTTCAACCTTTATCATTAATAAAGAAGGAAAAATCGTCAAAGAGTGGCGAAAAGTAAGAGTGAAAAATCATGTGAAAGAAGCATTAGCGTTTGTAAAAGAAATGAATGACCAATAAAAATCTGTTTCTCTGCTCCTCTGCTGATAGGTGGCGGAGGAGGTTCTTTTTATTTGCACATTACATCAGCAATAATTATTTTTGCAAAGCCTATTTTATACATACATCGGCTCCTGTCCATTCAAAAAGCTGATAAATACATACATTATACTAGGGCATACCTCCTCAGATAGTCTTTTTTCGGACTGAAAATATTCCACTTTTCAGTCCGTTTTTTCATTATCTTTGAATTTTTTTAAGGTTGAAGAAGAAGAAAAAACATTCACTTTACATATAGTACGGTTATTTAGCATTATGCTATCTGTCGATTTTTTTCGGAGATTATTAAATAAAGTGTTTTAAGACAAAAAACAGTACTTTATTTAATACACCGAAAAATGGTTATAAAGCAGGTAAGTGGGTTGTTTCCCAGGGGATTTTTATAAAAATCAGGGCTCGGATTGTGAAAGGCTAGTGACATAAGCAATTCTTTATTTTACAATGATGATACCGCTTTGAGAGCGGAAGAAAGGATGTGTCATATCCAATTTGGATAAATAATACCAACATCATTTTATGATCCAATACTATGAATTTTCATTTTATTATGGATTTTGTTTTTTGCCTTTAAAAAATATTCGCTAGCACTTATAATGATTCTGTCCTATTTATTAGGTTTTGGAATATTTGGAAAATTGCAATGTGATTGCAATGTGATTGCAATGTGTAATGTAATAGGGAGGGAAAGGTTAAGTTGGATGAAACAAAGAAAAAAGGGTGGCTAATGAAAAGCCTCGATGCGATTGAACGGGTTGGTAATAAACTTCCGCACCCTGTTACTCTTTTTGCTATTTTTGCAGGACTTGTCATCGTTGGTTCAGCGATTGCTTCTTTTTCTGGACTTACTGTCTTCGATCCTGTGGAAAAAGAAGAGCTAAATGTTTTTAATTTGCTAAGTAAAGCTGGCATTCAATATATGTTTGAAAGTGCAGTTGATAACTTTATAGGTTTTGCTCCTTTAGGAACTGTGCTTGTCACGATGCTCGGAATTGGAATTGCAGAAAGATCAGGACTTATTAGTGCCGCATTAAAGGCGCTTGTTACATCAGTACCCAAACAGTTAATTACTGCTACTTTAGTTTTTGCTGGAATTATGTCTAGCATGGCTTCTGATGCCGGTTATGTAGTGTTGACACCACTGGGTGCGGTGCTTTTTGCTGGATTGGGAAGACACCCATTAGCAGGATTAGCCGCGGCATTTGCTGGTGTATCCGCAGGTTTTAGTGCGAATTTATTACTAACATCACTAGATCCACTCTTAGGTGATTTAACAAAAATGGCTGCTGCAACAGAAAATGCTGCATATGCCGAACAAATGACGTATTTAATGAACTATTACTTTATGGTTGTATCTGTTTTTCTATTAACAATTGTCGGAACATTTGTTACGGAAAAAATAGTGGAGCCTCGCTTAGGGAAATATAAAGGTGCACATGAAGAAATGGTCGATCATTTAGATCCGATTGAGAAAAAGGGACTATGGGCAGCTCTCATCTCTTTAATCATTACTTCTATTTTATTATCGTTATTAATTGTTCCAAGTTGGGGACCATTACGCGGTGAAGGAAGTATCATCGAAGCGCCCTTTTTCCAAGTATTAGTGCCTATTATTCTCTTATTCTTCTTTATTCCTGGCTTAACCTATGGAATTGTGACAAAAGAAATTAAAAGCGATAAAGATGTTGCAAATCATCTTTCGGAAACGATGGCTTCCATGGGCTCATATATATTACTAGCATTTGCTGCCGGGCAATTTGTTGCTTATTTTAACCATACAAATTTAGGGAGAATATTAGCGATCAAAGGGGCAGACTTTCTCAATGAAACTGGTTTTACCGGTATTCCGCTCATTCTTGCATTCCTTGTTGTTACAGGCTTAATTAACTTATTTATTGGTAGTGCCTCTGCAAAATGGGCGATTATGGCTCCTGTCTTTGTACCAATTATGATGAGATTAGGATATTCACCAGAATTTACACAGGCACTTTATCGGATAGCGGATTCGACAACAAATATTATTTCACCTTTAATGCCATATTTTGCAGTTGTTATTGCGTTTGCGCAAAAATATGATAAAAAAGTTGGAATTGGAACATTGATTTCCACGATGCTACCCTATTCAGTGATTTTTAGTATTGTATGGACGATCACAATTATTATTTGGATGTTGTTAGGAATTGACCTCGGACCAGGTGCACCGCTTTATTATAATGGATAGTTCCAATGAAAGCTCTCCTTTTTGGAGGGCTTTATTTATTTTAAAAACGCAGGATTTTCTAAATGAGAAATAGAGTGATAAAATAGAGAAAACATTGTTTGAAAGGGGGATGGTGATCATGAAGGCGATAACAACTTTCAGAACACCAGAATTTTTACAACAAGAGTTGAGAAATGAATTTCCTCAAGTTGACTTCTCCTTTCATAAGCACATATCTTTTGCTGAAAAAGAGATAAAGCAAGCAGATATTATCATCACTTATGGAGAAGATTTAACGAATCAGCATCTTACGCAAGCGAAAAGCTTAAAATGGATAATGGTAGCATCAGCAGGCTTAGACAAATTGCCGGCTGAAATCATTGAGGAAAGAGAGATTTTAGTAACGAATGCACGTGGTATTCATAAAATACCGATGGCCGAATTTACTTTAGGTTTGATGCTTCAGCATGTCAAAATGTTTAAAACACTGTGGAAACAGGAAGAAGAAGTGACTTGGTATAAGAAATTACCCGTCCAGGAACTGTATGGAAAAACAATAATGATAGTTGGGGCAGGAGCAATTGGGAGAGAAATAGCCAGACTGGCAAATGCATTTAGAATGAATGTAATAGGTGTAAATAGTGATGGGCGTCTTGTAGAAGGTTTTTCTTCTATATATAGATTAGATCAGATGGTAAAAGGGTTACCAGCAGCAGACTTCGTCATATCCGTTTTACCTAGTACTGAAAAAACCCGTTATATTTATGAACAAAAACATTTTGCTGCGATGAAAACAGAGGCTGTCTTTATTAATGTTGGTCGCGGAGATGTCGTGGAAGAAGAAGTCCTTATTGAAGCTTTAAACAATAAGGAGATATCCCATGCATTTATCGATGTATTTGAAGTTGAGCCTTTACCTGCAAATCACCCTTTTTGGACGATGGAAAATATCACTGTTACACCACATATCTCTAGTCATTCAAAGAATTATTTAGTAAGAGCAATTGAAATTTTCAAGAAAAACTTACATACTTATTTAAATGGCGGCAACAATTATATCAATGTTGTCGACTTAAAGAGGGGGTATTGATTATGAAGATTTACACGCGTACAGGTGACAAAGGGATGACTTCGTTAGCATATGGAAAACGAATCCCAAAGCATGATATTCGGGTGGATGCATATGGTACTTGCGATGAAGCTAATTCAGTTATTGGCTTGGCATTGAGCTATCTAGAAGGGATAGAATTCGCTGGGAAATCTACCTTTGAAAAAGTTTTTCACGAGATTCAAACGAGTTTGTTTCATGTAGGAGCAGAGTTAGCAACTCCTGTAGAAAAAGAAGTAAGATGGAAATTGGCTGAATCAGACATTAGTGAAATGGAGAAAGTAATTGACGAGTGGGATAAAAATTTACCTGAACTGAAGAATTTCATCTTACCAAGTGGTCACCCAGCTGGTGCAACGATGCATCTGGCAAGAACAATTGTGAGGCGAGCGGAAAGATTGGCTGTTCAAATCGATGAAGTCAATCCGTTAGTACTTGCTTATTTAAATCGGTTATCAGATCTTCTGTTTGTTGCAGCTCGGTATATCAATCATCAATTAAATGCAACTGAAAAAGTATTGCATGAAAACATATAATTAGATAGGAATGATTGACAAATTCCCCTTTTTACTAGTAAACTAATTATAAACATTTTAAAATAATAATGAATTCTAATGTGGAAAAGAGGTGCATGGCGGTGTCAGATGGATTAAAAGAAGCGATTCATACGTTAAAAGAAGCAGGAGTTCGTATTACACCACAACGTCATGCGATACTGGAATATTTAATTGAATCAATGTCCCATCCAACTGCTGATGATATTTATAAAGCACTCGAAGGAAAATTTCCGAATATGAGTGTTGCGACTGTCTATAATAACCTCCGTGTATTCCGGGAGTTAGGTCTTGTGAAAGAGCTAACTTATGGAGACACATCTAGTCGGTTTGATTTTATTACAACTGAACACTATCATGCTATTTGTGAAAGTTGTGGAAAGATTGTTGACTTTGATTATCCTGGTTTGGATGAAGTTGAGCAGTTGGCTTCACATGTAACTGGTTTTGAGGTAAGTCATCATCGGATGGAGATTTATGGGATATGTCCAGAATGTAATAAAAACCGCGCACATTAAAAAATGCTCCTATCTTTAGATGGAGCATTTTTTTATGTTTTTTTATTTAGTGATATATGCTTAAGTACTTGATTTGCGATTGTATTTTGCGTCGAACTCTTCCCCTTCTAAATTAGGATCTAAAGTAAGTGGTTCATTGCAATACATACACATGTCTACGCGGCCAAGGATTTTAGTAACTTTTTTACATTGAGGACAAACAACCTGTACTGCTTTTGTTGATAACATCCCAATCCAAAAGTAGATGACAGTACTCGCGATGATGAAGAGGAAGCCAACAATCATAAAGATAGTCATGACGATATGATTTTGCCGAAAAAACAATCCTCCATACATAACGAAAATACCTATAAATATTAAGCTCAGAGCAAATGTACGAATTTTATTTATTTTACTAGGATAATTTTTTGCCATCATCTATCCCTCCTAACAGTTAACTATATCATAATTTAATGAAAGCATAATGTCATGTTATTCGATATAAAAACGAAATCATTTGGGAGGAAAATTTTTAAACCTGTCGAAATAGTACTTTCAGATGTTTGCATTCCTCCTTTAATATCGCGTAAAATTATTTTTTATGAATTAAGTATGAAGGTATACTGTAACTGCATTTTCCTCTATGTTGTATACATATCGGGAATATCACAGTATGATAGAATAATTTTTGGAGGCATTTATAATGGAAGATAATTTGCTTCCCTTGTATAAAGAAAGGGAAAATCATCCTCATACGCTTGGGATCATATTAGTAGAAAAAAACCCTCATGCGATTAGTTTTACGGAAAACTTTGATGTCATTCTTTTAATAATCGTAAAGGAGCAAAAACGCTCTCATTATATAGAGCATTATGTTTACCATCATAAGAAGGTAGCATTACATATTATTAAAGAAAGTCAATTACATAAATGGATGCTTTTAGGTTCCAATCGAAAAGTAATTGAATGGATTGATGATGGCAAAATATTGTTTGAACAAAACCAATATATGAATAAATTAAAAAAAGAAATGCGGAACTTTTCATTCTATGGTCGCAAGCTAAAAATGGGAATTGAATTTGCTAAGCTAATCAAAAGGTACTTGGATGGGAAAGCTTTTTTTACGAATGGCCAATATTTAGATGCTTATAACCATGTTGTACACTCTCTCCATCACTTAGCACGTTTAGCAATAATTAAAAATGGCCACTTTCCTGAGATTACTGTTTGGAACCAAGTGAAAAAAATAGAGCCTGAAATTCATAAACTATATGAAGAGTTAGTGAATAGTGAAGAGGGATTGGAAAAAAGGTTGGAACTTCTCTTTTTAGCTAGCGATTTTCTTATTCATTCCTATATAGAATATGGAACATCCCACTTGATAGATATAATAGTAGAAAAAGAAAAGTGGTCTATGAATGATTTACTTACACATCCTGAACTACAGTATTATGGTATCGATCTACCGATGCTGTTAGCGTACTTAAAAGAAAAGAAGATGCTCGAAGTAATTAAATCAACTGAAACAAAAAATGGCTTTTATCAATATTATTACAAAGTAACGAAATAATAAGTTTAAAAAGTTTCATTTTTATGTTGACATTCTATAAAATAATTGGTATATTAGTAACCGTCGCTGTTAAGCAAAGCAGTGACAACAGAAGAAATAATCCTTGACAATAATTATTTTAAATGCTATGCTATATAAGTCGCTTCAAAAAAGCGCGAAACAGTTTGCT